>CAVQQM010000062.1:0-31516 GCA_963714915.1 uncultured Gammaproteobacteria bacterium | reverse complement strand
CGAACCCGCGTCCGCAAGCCCTCTGCCCTTGGTACTACATGCTTAGCCCGCTCTATTGTTTTTAGCCTTCCGCCGCCCGAGGGGCAGGGCGATCGGTCAGCGATCCCGAATTGGGTTTTAGCGGATCAGGTCCAGGCCCCCGTCACCGCGATCCTGTGTGATGTTACCCCACGAATCCGCCGCCCACAGGCAAGTGACGGTGTGAGGCCCGCTGGGATTAAGCAGCGAGGGCGTAGTTGTCGTCGTTGGCAACTAGAGTTTTGCGGACGGTTTTACGAGGTACCCGCACCTCGGCATGCACCTCAGGTTTTGCGACCCACGTCGAAACCAAGTCGCCCCCGGAGTCATAGAGAACAGACAGGATAGGTGGGGTTTGGTTCCGGGGCAAGGGGGTTGAAGAAGGGCCGAGGGCCGAGGGCCATGGGGCCAAGGACATACAGAGAACTACCTCGCAGGGTCGCGGGTCGCCGTCGTGCGGTGTCTGGTGACTTGGGTCGTCCCGAGACGAAAAAACTGACGTGGTTCGGGTATCCGCCCAACGTGGGTGACGATGCTCGGGCGCGCGGTCAGCCTGTCTCGGCCCTCGGCCCTCGGCCCTCGGCCCTTCCCCGTCACCCCGTCTTGAACAGCCGCTCCTTTTCCCGCTGCCAGTCCTTGTCCTTCTCGCTGGCGCGCTTATCGTGGAGCTTTTTGCCCTTTGCCAGGCCGATCTCCAGCTTGGCGCGCCCCCGCTTCCAATACATGGCGGTGGGCACCAGGGTGTAGCCGGCACGCTCGGTCTGGCCGATCAGCCGGTTGAGCTCGCCGCGCTGGAGGAGCAGCTTGCGGCTGCGCGTGGCGTCGGGGGTGATGTGCGTCGAGGCGGTGGGCAGGGGGGAGATGTGGGCGCCGATCAGGTAGGCCTCGCCGTGGAGGATCTTGACGTAGCTTTCCTTGATCTGGATCCGCCCGGCCCGCAGGCTCTTGACCTCCCATCCCTCGAGAGCCAAGCCCGCCTCGATCCGTTGCTCGATGTAGAACTCGTGGGTGGCCGACTTGTTGAGGATGATGGTCGAGCCACCGTCCGACTTCTTTTTTCCCTTGCTCATCGCCGGAGTGTACGGGAAGGTTTTGGTTGATTTCCAGGGCGAAGCTGTCTAAATTTGCGGGCTCGGTTTTTGAGGAGAGCACCATGCGTCAACCCCTGATCGCCGGCAATTGGAAGATGAACGGGACCAAGGCCAGTGTCGAGGCCCTGCTGGCCGGGGTGGTCGCGGGCGCCGCGGCGATTCGGGCCAGCGAGCTCTTGGTCTGTCCCCCCTTTCCATTCCTGGAGATGGCGGGGCGGGCGGTGACGGGGTCCTCGGTGGGGCTCGGCGCGCAGAATGTCTGCACCGAGGACGACGGGGCCTTCACCGGTGAGGTCTCCGCCAACATGCTCGCGGAGTTCGGCTGCCAGTACGTGATCTGCGGTCACTCGGAGCGTCGCAGCCTGTATGGCGAGGATGAGGCGATCATCGCCAAGAAGCTAGCCGCGGCCCAGGCCAAGGGGGTGCGGCCCATCCTCTGTGTCGGCGAGACCCTGGAGGAGCGCGAGCGGGGCGAGACCGAGCGGGTGATCGGGGATCAGATCGACGGCATCGTCGATCTGGGTGGGATCGAGATCTTCGGCGCCCTGGAGCTGGCCTACGAGCCGGTCTGGGCCATCGGCACCGGCAAGACCGCCACCCCCGAGCAGGCCCAGGAGGTCCACGCCTTCATCCGCGGGCGTCTGATGGGCCGTAGCCAGGCGATCGCCGAGAAGATCCGCATCCTCTACGGCGGAAGCATGAAGCCCGGAAACGCGCTCGAGCTGTTGGCGAAGCCCGACATCGACGGCGGGCTGATCGGCGGGGCGTCGCTCAACGCCGATGATTTCCTGGCCATCGCCCGGGCCGGCGACGAGGTCGCGGGCTGAGGGCTCCGGGGCCAGAGCGCAGCGAGACCCAAAGATGCACACCATACTCACCGTCACACAGCTCTTTCTTGCCCTCGGCCTGATCGGCCTAGTGCTGATCCAGCATGGGCGTGGGGCCGACGCAGGGGCGGCATTCGGGAGCGGGGCGTCCTCGACGGTGTTCGGGTCGCGTGGGTCCGGGTCTTTCCTGTCGCGCGCCACCGCGGTCATCGCGGCCCTGTTCTTTGTGACGAGTATCGCCCTAGGTTTCTACTCGGCTCAGGCCGGTAAGACGGTAGGGATCATGGAAGGCGTCGAGGTCGAGACCCTGGAGGCGCCGGTCGCCCCCGCTGCCGAGGTCCCGGCGGTGCCGGCCCCGGCAGGGAGTGGCGCGGTGCCCATGGTGCCCGCGGCAGATGGGTCAGCCGTGCCGATAGTCCAGCCGGATGTCCCGGTGGTGCCGACCCCGGCAGCGACCGCCGCCGATGAGGCGCCGTCGCAGGTCCCGGTGGCCCCGGACTCTGGCGACAACAAATGATGGAATGATGAATCAAGCCGACGTGGTGAAATTGGTAGACACGCTATCTTGAGGGGGTAGTGGCGAAAGCCGTGCCAGTTCGAGTCTGGCCGTCGGCACCAATCGCGATCAAGGCATGCCGTTCCCGCGGCATGCCTTTTTCTTTGTGGGGCTTAGCGGCTAAGTGACTGATATATAAATGCTTAGAATTGTATCGCGGGTTGACTGAGCGAGCGCCATGCCAGTAGACTCGCGGATCTTGGCGTTGGCCAACCGCGATCTGGGGCGGAGAGCATGCTGGAGAACTATCTACCGATCCTGATCTTCCTCATCGTCGGCGCCTTGGTCGGGGTCGGCCCTCTGGTGCTTGGCTACCTGCTCGGCCCCCGCCGTCCGGACAAGGAAAAGGACTCGCCGTACGAGTGCGGTTTCGAGGCCTTCGAGAGCGCCCGGATGAAGTTCGACGTGCGCTACTACCTGGTGGCGATCCTCTTCATCCTCTTCGATCTGGAGATCGCCTTCCTCTTCCCCTGGGCCATCGTGCTCGGTGACCTCGGCGGCTACGGCCTGTGGGCCATGGTCGTCTTCCTCGCAATCCTGGTGGTCGGCTTCTTCTACGAATGGAAGCGGGGGGCGCTGGAATGGGAATAGAGGGCATTCTCGAGCAGGGCTTCGTCACCACCACCGCCGACAAGCTCATCAATTGGGCCCGCACCGGGTCCATGTGGCCGATGACCTTCGGTCTCGCCTGCTGCGCCGTGGAGATGATGCACGCGGGGGCGGCGCGCTACGACCTCGACCGCTTCGGGATCATCTTCCGGCCGAGCCCGCGTCAGTCGGACGTCATGATCGTCGCCGGCACCTTGGTCAACAAGATGGCGCCGGCCCTTCGCAAGGTCTATGACCAGATGGCCGAGCCCCGTTGGGTGATATCCATGGGCTCCTGCGCCAATGGCGGCGGCTACTACCATTATTCCTACGCCGTGGTCAGGGGATGCGATCGGATCGTGCCCGTGGATGTCTACGTCCCCGGCTGTCCGCCGACGGCTGAGGCCCTGCTCTACGGCATCCTCCAGCTCCAGAACAAGATCCGCCGCACCAACACCATCGCCCGCTAGGCCGCCTTACCCATGGTCAAACAGCTCTCGACGTCCCCCGCCGGGCCCGCCGCGCTTGCCGAGACCCTTGGCAAGGCGCTGTCTGGGCATGAGTTTTCGAGCCGGGTCGAGCGCGGAGAGGTCACCATCGAGGTCGCGGATGCAGCCCTGCTTCCGGTCTGTTGGGTGCTCCGCGACCACCCCGAGCTGCGTTTCGAGCAACTGATCGACCTGTGCGGGGTGGACTACTCGGCCTTCGGGCTCTCGGAGTGGGAGACCGAGGGTGCATCGAACACGGGCTTCGGGCGCGGCGTCGACCGTGATCAGTCGCTTGCCGTCGATGACCCCAGGCGCTTCGCGGTCGTCTATCACCTCTTGTCGCTGGTCCACAATCGGCGTTTGCGGATTCGGGTGTTCGCCGCCGGGGCCATGCCGACCGTGGATTCCGTGATCCCGGTCTGGGCCGCCGCGAACTGGTTCGAGCGCGAGGCCTTCGATCTCTTCGGGATCCTCTTTCGGGGTCACCCAGATCTGCGCCGCATCCTCACCGACTACGGTTTCGTGGGTCACCCCTTCCGCAAGGACTTCCCGCTCTCGGGTCAGGTGGAGATGCGCTACGACGCGGAGCAGCAACGGGTGGTCTATCAGCCGGTGACCATCGAGCCGCGGATATTGGTCCCCAAGGTCATCCGCGAGGACAGTCGCTATGTGCGTGCGTCCGCACCTGCGGGGGCAACGGAGCGCGCAGATGCCTGAGATCCGCAACTACACGCTGAACTTCGGCCCCCAGCACCCGGCCGCCCATGGGGTGCTGCGACTGGTGCTGGAGATGGACGGTGAAGTGATCGAGCGGGCCGATCCCCACGTGGGGCTCCTACATCGGGGCACCGAGAAGCTCGCCGAGTCCAAGCCTTACAACCAGTCCATCGGCTATATGGACCGCTTGGACTACGTCTCCATGATGTGCAACGAGCATGGCTACGTGCGCGCCATCGAGAAGCTGCTCGGGGTGGAGGTGCCGGAGCGCGCCCAGTACATCCGCACCATGTACGACGAGATCACGCGCATCCTCAACCACCTGATGTGGCTGGGCGCTCATGCGCTCGACGTTGGCGCCATGTCCGTGTTCCTGTACTGCTTCCGCGAGCGCGAGGACCTGATGGACTGCTACGAGGCGGTCTCCGGCGCGCGCATGCACGCGACCTACTACCGCCCCGGTGGCGTCTATCGCGATCTCCCCGAGCGCATGCCCCAATACCAGCCGGGCGGCACCAAGTGGCACTCGGCCGGGGAGATCGAGGCGCGCAACGTCGCCCGTCAGGGATCCCTCCTGGACTTCATCGAGGACTTCACCGAGCGCTTCCCGGGGCACGTGGACGAGTACGAGACCCTGCTCACCGACAATCGCATCTGGAAGCAGCGCACCGTGGGTATCGGGGTGGTCTCACCCGAGCGGGCCCTGCAGCTCGGCTTCACGGGTCCCATGATCCGCGGCTCCGGGATCGAGTGGGACCTGCGCAAGAAGCAGCCCTATGCCGCCTACGACCAGGTGGATTTCGATATCCCTGTCGGGGTGAACGGCGACTGTTACGACCGCTATCTGGTGCGGATCGAGGAGATGCGCCAGTCCAACCGGATCGTTCGCCAATGCGCGGATTGGCTGCGCCGCAATCCCGGCCCGGTCGCCGTGGACGACCACAAGGTCATGCCGCCCTCGCGGGAGGCCATGAAGGACGACATGGAAGCCCTGATCCATCACTTCAAACTCTTCACCGAGGGCTACTGCACGCCGCCCGGCGAGGTCTACGCCGCGGTGGAGGCCCCCAAGGGCGAGTTCGGCTGCTACATCGTCTCCGACGGCGCCAACAAGCCCTATCGGTTGAAGGTACGCGCGCCCGGCTTCCCGCACCTTGCCGCGCTCGACGAGATGTCCAAGGGGCACATGTTGGCCGATGTGGTGGCCATCATCGGCACCCTGGACATCGTCTTCGGGGAGATCGACCGCTGATGAGTTTCCGCGACGCCCCACTCGCCGTGGTCCACGACCGCGACAAGTCCAGCCTGTTCACCCCCGAGGTGCGCGGCCAGATCGACGATTGGATCGCCAAGTATCCCGTCGAGTGGAAACAGTCCGCCGTGATGCCCGCGCTGACCATCGTCCAGGAGTGGAACGGGGGCTGGCTCTCCCGCGAGCTGATGGATGACGTGGCCGCCTATCTCGACATGCCCGAGGTCTCGGTCTACGAGGTGGCCACCTTCTACGGCATGTACGATCTCGAGCCCACGGCGCGGCACAAGGTCTGCGTGTGCAACAGCATCTCCTGCATGCTGAACGGCTCCGAGGCGCTGATCCATCACGTGGAGCACAAGTACCGGGTCAAGCCCGGAGAGACCACGGCCGATGGGCGCTTCACCTTCAAGGAGGTCGAGTGCCTCGGCGCCTGCAAGGATGCCCCGGCAGTCCTGATCGGAAAGACCTACCACGAGCGGCTCTCCCCCGAGGCCCTCGACCGGTTGATCGACGGGCTGCCCGTCGAGCGGGAGGCTTGAGCCCATGGTCGAGCGTCAGAACACCGTCTGCTTCCGCACCATGCATCTGCCCGAGGGTGAACGCTACACCCTCGAAGCCTACCGCAGCGTCGGCGGTTATGTGCAGTGGGAGAAGATCCTCAAGGAGCGCCCCGATCCGGCGACCTTGATTGATGAGGTCAAGCTCTCGAACCTGCGCGGGCGTGGCGGGGCGGGCTTCCCGACCGGGCTCAAGTGGAGCTTCATGCCCCGCACCGCGCCCGGTCAGAAGTACATCGTCTGCAACTCGGACGAGGGCGAGCCCGGCACCTGCAAGGACCGGGACATCATGCGCTTCAATCCCCACCAGCTCATCGAGGGGATGGCCATCGCCGGGTATTGCATCGGCGCCACCGTCGGATACAACTACATTCGCGGCGAATTCTACGAGCCCATCGAGCGTTTCGAGGGTGCCCTGAAGGAGGCCTACGCGGCTGGCCTGATCGGTCACGACATCCAGGGTTCCGGGATCGACTTCGACCTCTACACCCACTTGGGCGCGGGTGCCTACATCTGCGGCGAGGAGACGGCCCTGCTCGAGTCCATCGAGGGCAAGAAGGGCCAACCGCGCTACAAGCCACCCTTCCCCGCCCAGTCCGGTCTCTACGGCAGGCCGACCACCATCAACAACACCGAGTCCCTCGCCTCGGTGCCGGTGATCCTGGAGAAGGGCGGCAAGTGGTTCCTCGAGCAAGGCCGGCCCAACAACGGGGGTCCCAAGCTCTTCTCCATCACGGGTCACGTGAACAACCCCTGCAACGTGGAGGTGCCCCTGGGCACGCCGTTCAGGGATCTGCTCGCGATGGCCGGGGGCGTGAAGGATGGTAAGGCCCTCAAGGCGGTGATCCCCGGCGGTTCCTCGGTGCCCGTGGTGCCGGGGGAGGTGATGATGGAGACCGACATGGATTACGACTCCATCGCCAAGGCGGGGTCCATGCTGGGCTCCGGGGCGGTGATCGTGATCGCCGAGGGGACCGATATGGTCAAGGTGCTCCACAACCTGGCGCACTTCTACATGAACGAGTCGTGCGGTCAGTGCACCCCCTGCCGGGAGGGGACCGGCTGGCTCGAGCGGGTGATCCGCCGCATCCTCGAGGGTCAAGGCAGGCCGCAGGATCTCGACCTGCTCGACAGCGTCGCGGGGCGTATCGGCGGACGGACCATCTGTGCCCTGGGCGACGCCGCGGCCATGCCGGTACAGAGTTTCCTCAAGCACTATCGCCACGAGTTCGAGGCCCTCATCGCCCCGGGCAGATCGGCGGCGGCCTGAGGGTCGCGCGGGTCGAGCCGAGCTCGCCCGCACCGAGAATCGAGCGTCGCGGGCCTTCCTCGGGAGGCTCCGTACGCTGCCACTGAGAGTCAGTTCGCCCAGGGGCGGGCCTGATGGGCCTCGCCGCCGCGGCGAACGAGAGAACCGAATGACGGACAAGATCAGCATCGAGATCGACGGTCGCGCCTGTCAGGCGGAGCCGGGCGAGATGATCATCGCGGTCGCCGACCGCGAGGGCATCCCGATCCCGCGCTTTTGCTATCACAAGAAGCTCTCGATCGCCGCCAACTGCCGGATGTGTCTGGTCGAGGCGGAGCAGGGCGGGCGTCCGTTCCCCAAGCCCTTGCCCGCCTGCGCCACCCCGGCCGCGGACGGCATGAAGATCCAGACGCGTTCCCCCAAGGCGCTCGATGCCCAGCAGGGGACCATGGAGTTCCTGCTCATCAACCACCCGCTGGACTGCCCCATCTGCGACCAGGGCGGCGAATGCGAGCTCCAGGACGTCGCCATGGGCTACGGCGCCGGGATCTCGCGCTTCAGCGAGCGTAAGCGCGTGGTCAAGGACGAGGACCTGGGGCCCCTGATCGCCACCGACATGACGCGCTGCATCCACTGCACGCGCTGCGTGCGCTTCGGTGCAGAGATCGCGGGGATCCGCGAGCTGGGGGCCACCGGTCGCGGCGAGGAGATGCGCATCGGCACCTTCGTCGCCCACACCGTAAGCCACGAGCTGTCGGGCAACATCATCGATCTCTGTCCGGTGGGCGCCCTGACCTCCAAGCCCTACCGGTTCACGGCCCGGGCCTGGGAGCTCACGGACGCCGAGTCCATCGCCCCCCACGACGCCCTGGGCTCGAATATCCGCCTGCACCTGCGCGGCGGACGGGTGATGCGGGTGCACCCCCTCGACAACGAGGCGGTCAACGAGACCTGGATCTCCGACCGCGACCGCTACAGCTACGCGGGGCTCAACGGCGACGACCGGCTCACCGTACCCTTGGTCAAGCGCGAGGGCGTCTGGTCGCCCATCGCCTGGGGCGATGCACTGACCCTGGCCGCCGAGCGCCTGAAGGCCGCGGACCCGGCCCAGACCGGCTGGCTGCTCAGCCCCAGCGCGACCCTGGAGGAGCTCTACCTCGCCCAGGGGATCGCCCGCGGTCTCGGCTGCCAGAACATCGACCATCGTCTGCGCCAGCGCGACTTCCGCGGCGACGGCGCCGACCCACTCCTGCCTTGGCTGGGGGTGCCCATCGCGGAGCTCGAGTCTCAGTCGGCGATGCTCATCGTCGGCAGCGACATCCGCCAGGAGCAACCGCTGCTCGCCCACCGCATCCGCAAGGCGGCGCTGGGCGGAGGCAAGGTGGCCCTGGTGAACCCGTACCGGGTCCATCTCACCCACCCCGCCACCCAGTTGGTGAGCCCCCGCGCCGGGCTGGTGGACGACCTGGCCGCCATCGCCAAGGCACTGCGCAAGCGCGGGTCGGGTGCGGTCAAGGACTGCATCGCCAGGGTGGAGCCGACCGAGATCCATACCGCGGTGGCCGATGCCCTCAAGTCCGCCGAGGGCGGGTTGGTCCTCTTGGGCGCCCTGGCGGCCGCGCATCCCGATTACACCCTGATCAAGGCACTGGCGTACGTCATCGCCGATGCCACCAAGTGCAAGCTGGGCTATCTGCCGCCGGGCGCCAACGGCGTCGGCGCCCATCTGGCGGGGGCCCTGCCCCAGGTGATGCCCGGCGCCCGGCCTGCCGAGATCCCGGGGCTGTCGGTGGGCGGGCAGCTCGCCTCCTCGCCCAAGACCGTCGTCCTCTGGGGCATCGAGCCCGGCCAGGATCTGGGCAACCCGGGCCGCGCCATGCAGGCCCTGGCGGAGGCCGATTTCGTGGTCGCCGCGAGCGCCTTCCGCTCGCCCTCACTGGATGCTGCGGCGGATCTGCTGCTGCCCATCGGGGCCTTCGCGGAGACCTCCGGAACCCTGGTCAACGCCGCCGGTGTCTGGCAGTCCTTCCAAGGCGCGGTGGCACCGCCGGGCGAGGCCCGCCCGGGCTGGAAGGTGCTGCGGGTGCTGGGGAACCTGCTCGATCTCAAGGGCTTCGACTATGCCTCCAGCGCCGCCGTCCGCGACGAGCTCGCGGGCCTGTGCGTCGATGCCAAGCCCAGCAACGCCCCGGCCGGCGACCTCAAGGTGGACCCCGTCGGGGCGGGTGAAGGCCTGGTGCGCATCGGGCCGGTTCCGATCTATGCGGTGGACGCCCTGGTGCGCCGCTCCCCCGCCTTGCAGAGGACACCCGTCATGCTGGGCGCCCTGGTCGCGGCCCTGCACCCGAGCGCGGCGGCGGACCTCGGACTCGCGGTCGGTGATCGGGTCGAGGCCCGGCAGGACGGCGCGGCCGTGACCCTGGCGGTCGAGATCGACGAGGGTGTCCCCCCGGGCTCGGTGCGCATCCCCGCGGGGGTTGCGGGCAGCGAGGCCCTCGGCGACCAGATCGGCCCGGTGCAGATCGCACGGGTCGGCGGCGATTCGGCGCAAGGAGCCTGAGCCCATGATCGAGCTGTGGAACGCCCTCCCGTTGGTCGTGCAGATCCTGCTCAAGATCATCGTCATCCTGCTGCCGCTCCTGGGCATGGTGGCCTACTACACCTATGCCGAGCGCAAGGTCATCGGCTACATGCAGGTGCGCATCGGGCCCAACCGGGTGGGTTGGTATGGCCTGCTCCAGCCCATCGCGGACGCGCTCAAGCTGATGGTGAAGGAGATCGTCTTGCCCACCAAGGCGGACAAGACCCTCTTCCTGCTTGCGCCCATGATCGCCATCACCCCGGCCCTGGCCGCCTGGGCGGTGCTGCCGTTCGACGAGGGGGTGGTCCTCGCGGACATCCACGCCGGGCTGCTCTATGTCCTGGCGCTGACCTCCATGGGGGTCTACGGGGTCATCATCGCCGGCTGGGCGTCGAACTCGAAATATGCCCTGCTCGGGGCCATGCGCTCCGCGGCCCAGATCGTCGCCTATGAGATCGCGATGGGCTTCGCCCTGGTGGGGGTGCTGGTGGCGGCCGGCAGCCTGAACCTGGGCGAGATCGTCGCCGCCCAGGAGGGGAGCCTGCTCACCTGGTTCTGGCTGCCCTTGCTTCCGCTCTTCGGCGTCTACGTGATCTCGGGGGTGGCGGAGACCAACCGCGCGCCCTTCGACGTGGCCGAGGGCGAGTCCGAGATCGTCGCCGGCTTCCATGTGGAGTATTCGGGCATGGCCTTCGCCGTGTTCTTCCTCGCCGAATACGCCAATATGATCCTGATCGCCGCGCTCTCGGCCCTGCTGTTCCTCGGTGGCTGGCTCTCGCCCCTGCCCCAGGCCTGGGTCGACGGGATCTTCCTGCTCGACGACGGTTTCCACTGGCTGCTCGCCAAGACCTTCCTGTTCATGTTCCTCTTCCTGTGGTTGCGGGCAACCTTCCCGCGCTACCGCTACGACCAGATCATGCGTCTGGGTTGGAAGGTCTTCATCCCCATCACCATCGTCTGGATACTGGTGGTCGGTGTGGCGGTGGTCTACCAGATGCCGCCCTGGTGGTCGGCCTGACGGGTACTGAATCGATCATGCTCAAGACCGCACGCGACTATCTCCAGAGCCTGCTACTGGTCGAGCTCTTCAAGGGTATGTCCCTCACCGGGGGCTATCTCTTCAAGCGCAAGTTCACCGTCCAGTATCCCGAGGAGAAGGCACCCATCTCCCCCCGCTTCCGCGGGCTGCATGCCCTGCGCCGCTATCCCAACGGCGAGGAGCGATGCATCGCCTGCAAGCTGTGCGAGGCGACCTGCCCGGCGCTGGCCATCACCATCGAGGCCGAGCCCCGCGCGGACGGGTCGCGGCGGACGACCCGCTATGACATCGACCTCTTCAAGTGCATCTACTGCGGCTTCTGCGAGGAGTCCTGTCCCGTGGACTCCATCGTCGAGACCGGCATCTACGAGTACCACTTCGAGGAGCGGGGCGAGAGCATCATGACCAAGGACAAGCTGCTCGCCGTCGGCGACACCTACGAGCGCGAGATCGCGGCCGCGCGTGCCGCGGATGCGCCCTACCGCTAGGGCAATCCGGGCCAGACGTCGCCCCGCCACCAGGACTCACCCATGGGTTTCGAGAAATTCCTCTTCTACTGTTTCGCGGCCATAACCATAGTCTCCGCGGGGATGGTGGTGACCCGGCGCAACCCCGTGCATGCGGTGCTCTGGCTGGTGCTGGCCTTCTTTACCAGCGCGGCGCTGTGGGTCCTGATCGAGGCCGAGTTCCTCGGGATCACGCTGGTGCTGGTCTACGTGGGCGCGGTGATGGTGCTCTTCCTGTTCGTGGTGATGATGCTCGACATCGATATCGCCACCCTGAACGCCGGTTTCGTGCGCTATCTGCCCCTGGCGGGGGTGATCGCGGCGATCATGCTGGTGGAGATCGTGCTGGTGGTGGGGCCCGGGACCTTCGGGCTCGAGGCCTTCCCCAAGCCCGCCCCGGCAGGCCCCGAGGTGAATAACACCCGGGAGCTGGGGCTCTTGCTCTACACCGTCTATGTCTATCCGTTCGAGCTCGCCTCGGTGGTGCTCCTGGTCGCCATCGTGGCGGCCATCCGGCTCACCCTGCGTCATCGCCCCGACACCAAGTACATCGACCCGGCCGCCCAGGTGCGGGTGAAGAAGGGCCCGGACCGGATCCGCATCGTCAAGATGCCCGCGGAGACCGCCGCGCGGCACGAGGGGACCTCCGAATGATCGCGCTCTCCGACTATCTGGTCCTCGGCGGCATCCTGTTCTCGATCGCCGTGGCGGGGATCTTCCTGAACCGTAAGAACGTGATCATCCTGCTCATGTGCGTGGAGCTCATGCTGCTCGCGGTCAACATGAACTTCGTGGCCTTCTCGCACTTCCTCCAGGACATGACGGGTCAGGTCTTCGTGTTCTTCATCCTCACCGTCGCGGCGGCCGAGGCGGCGATCGGACTCGCCATCCTGGTGGTGCTGTTCCGCAACCGCCGCACCATCAATGTCGAGGACCTGGATACCCTCCGGGGCTAGACCCGAACACCGCAAGACCCGCGGCGGGTCGCCGCGCAAGGGCAGAACAAGAGATGGAAAACGTCTACCTCACCATCGTGCTCGCGCCGCTGATCGGCGCCATCGTCGCCGGGTTCTTCGGCGGGCGGATTGGCCGCGTGGGTGCCCATTCGGTGACCATCGCCGGGGTGGCCCTGTCCACCGGCCTGTCGCTCTGGGTCCTGTCGCGCTTCATCTGGCACGACGAGCCGGTCTTCAACGAGGGCGTCTACACCTGGATGGTCTCCGAGGGCATCCGCTTCGAGGTCGGCTTCCTGGTGGACAAGCTCACGGCCCTGATGATGGCCACCGTGACCTTCGTCTCGCTCATGGTGCACATCTACACCATCGGCTACATGGCCGATGATGCCCACAACTGGCCGGACGACTCCAAGGCGGGGCGCAACAGCTACCAGCGCTTCTTCGCCTACATCTCGCTGTTCACCTTCTCCATGCTGATGTTGGTGATGGCCAACAACTTCATGCAGCTCTTCTTCGGCTGGGAGGCGGTGGGGCTGGTGTCCTATCTGCTGATCGGCTTCTGGTCGGTCCGCGAGTCCGCCATCTTCGCCAACCTCAAGGCCTTTCTGGTCAACCGGGTCGGGGACTTCGGTTTCATCCTCGGGATCGCCGCGGTGGGCATGTACTTCAACTCCATGGACTACGCGGAGGTCTTCGCCGCCGCGCCGTCGCAGGCGGATACCCAGGTCGACATCCTCGGCGGGGTCTCGCTGATGACCCTGATCTGCATCCTGCTGTTCATCGGCGCCATGGGTAAGTCGGCCCAGGTGCCGCTGCATGTCTGGCTCCCCGATTCCATGGAGGGCCCGACCCCGATCTCCGCCCTGATCCATGCCGCGACCATGGTCACCGCGGGTATCTTCATGGTTGCGCGCATGTCGCCGCTGTACGAGCTCTCGACCACCGCCCTGTCGTTCGTCCTCATCATCGGTGCGACCACCGCCTTCTTCATGGGGCTGATCGGCCTGGTCCAGAACGACATCAAGCGGGTGGTGGCCTATTCGACCCTCTCCCAGCTCGGCTACATGATCACCGCCCTGGGTGCCTCGGCCTATGCGGCGGGGATCTTCCATCTCATGACCCATGCCTTCTTCAAGGCCCTGCTGTTCCTGGCGGCGGGATCGGTGATCATCGCCATGCACCACAATCAGGACATCCGTGACATGGGTGGGTTGCGCAAGTACATGCCCATCACCTGGATCACCGCCCTGATCGGCTCACTCGCCCTGATCGGGTTCCCGGGCTTCTCGGGCTTCTTCTCCAAGGACGCCATCATCGAGGCGGTCGGGCACTCCCATATCTTCGGATCCGGCTACGCGACGGTCTTGTTGACCCTCGGCGTGCTGGTGACCGCCCTCTACAGCTTCCGGATGTATTACCTGGTCTTCCACGGCAAGGAGCGCATGGACGAGCACACCCGGCACCATCTCCACGAAACGCCCTGGGTGGTCACCCTGCCCCTGATCCTGCTGGCGATCCCGTCCGTCTTCATCGGCTGGTATGCCATCGAGCCGCTCCTGGTGACCGACTGGTTTACCTCTGGGGATTGGCGTCCCATCGTGGTCCATCCCGAGCACGACACCCTCCACCATCTTGCCGAGCATTGGCATGGTCAGTGGGCCTTCGTGCTGCACGGCATGACGACCCTGCCCTTCTTTTTCGCCATGGGCGGGTTGATCGCCGCGACCCTGATCTGGTGGTACCTGTTCGGCAAGAACCCGCGCCTCGACGAGGAGCTCCAGGCCATGGGCGGCCCGGTGACGCGGGTGCTTCAGGACAAGTACGGCTTCGACGCCTTCAATCAGCGGGTCTTCGGAGACGGTGGACAGGCCCTGGGGCGGATGCTTTGGAAGCGTGCCGATCAGGGGGTGATCGACGGGGCCATCGTCAACGGCTCGGCGCGCTCGGTGGGCCGCTTCGCCAGCCTCGCGCGCCATCTCCAGACCGGACACCTGTATGACTATGCCATCGCCATGATCGTGGGTCTGGTGGTGCTCCTGACCTTCTTCGTGGCGGCCTGAGCGGCGCCGCAGGGGACCATAAGACGATGGAATCGGGCTTCCCATTGCTGACTCTCACCATCTGGCTGCCCATCCTGGGTGGTCTCGCCGTGCTGGCGAGCGGCGACAAGGCCGGCTCCCTGTCCAAGTGGATCGCCCTGGCCTTCGCCGTGCTCACCTTCGTGGTCAGCCTCGGTCTGTGGGCCTGGTTCGACACCAGCACCGCGGAGATGCAGTTCGTCGAGCGGATCGCCTGGATCCCGAGCTTCGATGTCTATTACTTCCTGGGGGTGGACGGCATCTCCATGCCGCTCATCGTGTTGACCACCTTCGTGACCATCTTCGTGGTCGTGGCCGGCTGGGAGGTCATCACCTATCGGCCCTCCCACTACATGGCCGCCTTCCTGATCATGGAGGGGCTGATGGTGGGGGTGTTCTCCGCCCTCGATGCCATCCTCTTCTACGTCTTCTGGGAGGCGATGCTGATCCCGATGTTCATCATCATCGGGGTATGGGGCGGGCCCAACCGGGTTTACGCCACCATCAAGTTCTTCCTCTACACCTTCTTCGGCTCGGTCTTCATGCTGGTGGCCCTGGTCTATCTGTACTTCCAGGCCGGCAGCTTCGGGATACTCGACTTCCACGGGGTCGAGCTGGGCATGACCGCCCAGACCCTGATCTTCATCGCCTTCCTGCTCGCCTTCGCGGTGAAGGTGCCCATGTTCCCGGTCCACACCTGGCTGCCCGACGCCCACGTGGAGGCACCCACGGGCGGCTCCGTGATCCTGGCCGCGATCATGCTCAAGATCGGCGGCTACGGGTTCCTGCGCTTCTCGCTGCCCATCACGCCGGACGCCAGCGCCTCCCTCGATTGGCTGATCATCGGGATGTCGCTGATCGCGGTGATCTATATCGGATTCGTGGCCCTGGTGCAGCAGGACATGAAGAAGCTCATCGCCTATTCGTCCATCGCCCACATGGGCTTCGTCACCCTGGGGTTCTTCATTCTGTTCTCCATCATGCAGCGCTCGGGTACCACCGCCGGGGCCGTGATGGGGATCGAGGGCGGGATGATCCAGATGATCTCCCACGGGTTCATCTCGGGCGCGCTCTTCCTGTGCGTGGGGGTGCTCTACGACCGGGTCCATTCGCGCGAGATCGCGGACTACGGCGGGGTCATCAACACCATGCCCTGGTTCGGCGCCTTCCTGGTCTATTTCGGCATGGCCAACGCGGGGCTCCCGGGCACCTCCGGGTTCGTCGGTGAGTTCATGGTCATCCTCGCCACCTTCCGGGCCGACTTCTGGTTCGCCGTCCTGGCGGCGACCACCCTGGTCCTGGCCGCTGCCTTCACCCTGTGGATGGTCAAGCGGGTGGTCTTCGGCGAGGTGAAGAACGCCAAGGTCGCGGCCCTCGAGGACCTCAACGGCCGCGAGACCTTCAATCTCGGGGCCCTGGCGGCGGTGGTCTTGCTCTTCGGTCTGTGGCCAGCGCCGCTGACCAACGTGATGCATGCCACGGTCGAGAACCTCGTGGTCCAGGTGAGCGCCTGCAAGCTTCCCGCGGCCGAGGCCGGGGATTGCGAGCTGCCGCGCCCGAAGGCCGTGGCGGCGAACTAGCGGCCGAGCCACCCAAGGTCAGATAAACCGACTCCATCGCCGGCGATCGGCCGGCCCGCGGATGATCCCATGCAATTCGACGTCTCCCAGTTCCTGCCCATCCTGCCCGAGATCGCGATCCTCGCGACCGCGTGCTTGGTGTTGGTGGTCGACCTCTATCTCAAGGAGCGCCAGAAGGGGGTCAACCACACCCTGAGCCTCATCGGGATCCTCGTGGCCATCGGGCTCACCGGGCTGGTGGGGGGGGGTGAGAGCGAGCTGTTCTTCGACGGCAACGTGGTGCGCGACGGTCTCTCCGATGCACTCAAGATCTTCGTCCTGCTGGTCTCGCTGCTGGCGCTGGTCTACGCCCGGCCCTGGCTCGCGGACCGCGGACTCCTGGCCGGCGAGTTCTATGCCCTGACCCTGTTCGCCGTGCTGGGCATGCTGGTGATGATCTCCGCCAACACCTTCATCACCCTCTATCTCGGGCTCGAGCTCCTGGCGCTGTGTCTCTATGCCCTGGTGGCCTTCGACCGTGATTCGGCCACCGGCCCCGAGGCCGCCATGAAGTACTTTGTCCTGGGCGCCCTCGGCTCCGGGATGCTGCTCTACGGGATCTCCATGATCTACGGGGCCACCGGCTCCATCGAGCTCGGTACGGTTTCCCGCGAGGTTGCCACCCAGGGGATGGACAACACCATCCTGGTCTTTGGAATCGCCTTCCTCCTGGTAGGCCTCGGTTTCAAGTTCGGGGCGGTGCCCTTCCATATGTGGGTGCCCGACATCTATCAAGGGGCGCCGACGCCCGTGACCCTCTTCCTGGGCTCGGCCCCCAAGATCGCGGCCTTCGCCATGGCGGTGCGCCTGCTGGTGGACGGCTTACAGCCCCTGCACCCCCACTGGCAGGGGATGCTGATCGTGCTGGCGGTCCTCTCCATGGGTCTCGGCAACCTGGTCGCCATCGCCCAGACCAACATCAAGCGGATGCTGGCCTACTCCACCATCTCCCACGTCGGCTTCATCTTCCTCGGTCTGCTGGCGGGGACCGCCCAGGGGTACGCGGCCGCGATGTTCTACGCGGTGGTCTATGCCCTGATGGCGGCGGGTGCATTCGGCATCCTCACCATCCTCAGCCGCAAGGGGTTCGACGCCTCCGATCTGGACGACCTCAAGGGCTTGAACGATCGCGATCCCTGGTATGCCGCCATGATGGCGATCCTCATGTTCTCCATGGCCGGGGTGCCGCCCACCGTGGGCTTCATGGCCAAGCTCTTGGTCCTAGAGGCGGTGGTGCGGGTGGACCTGGTGTGGCTCGCCCTGGTCGCTGTGGCCTTCTCCATCGTCGGCGCCTTCTACTATCTGCGAGTGGTCAAGCTGATCTATTTCGATGCCCCAGCGGCCGACGCCCCGATCATCACCTCCGGCGGGGTCCGCGTGGCCATGACGGTCAACGGCCTGGCCGTCCTGCTGCTCGGTCTGTTCCCGGCCGCCCTGCTCGGGGTGTGCCAGAACGCCTTCTCCTGACCAGGCGCTCCCGAGGTCCGGCCGCTCGGCGCCGGCTGATTCGGCGCGGCGCGTTGTTCGGGTCGGTTTCGCGGGCTAACATCCCGTCTTTCGTCCAGGCACTGGAGCATCCTCATGATCCGCGGCAGCATCGTCGCCCTGATCACCCCCATGCACATGGACGGCGCCATCGACGACGCCGCCCTGGGGCGGCTGGTGGAGCTCCATGTGGCGAGCGGGACCTCGGCCATCGTAGCGGTGGGGACCACCGGCGAGTCCGCGACCCTGGATGAGGACGAGCACTGCGAGGTGATCGCCCGCATCGTCGAGCTGGCCGCCGGCCGGATCCCGGTCATCGCGGGCACGGGTGCCAACTCCACCCGCGAGGCGATCGACCTCACCCGCTGCGCCAAGGAGGCCGGCGCCGATGCGGCCCTGCTGGTGACGCCCTATTACAACAAGCCGACCCAAGAAGGCCTCTATCTCCATCATCGCGCCGTCGCGGAGGCGGTGGAGATCCCCCAGATCCTCTACAACGTGCCGGGCCGCACCGCCTGCGACCTGCTGCCCGAGACCGTCGTGCGTCTGGCCGAGGTGCCGGGCATCGTCGGTCTCAAGGAGGCGACCGGCGACCTCGAGCGGGTGCGCGTGCTCCGCGAGGGCTGTGGTCCCGATTTCGCCCTCTACAGCGGTGACGACGCGACCGCCTGCGACTTCATGCTCCTCGGCGGCGACGGGGTGATCTCCGTGACCTCCAACCTGGCCCCAGCCCAGATGCAGACCATGTGCGAGGCCGCCCTGGCGGGTGATCGCGAGCTGGCCCATACCCTGAACCAGGCCCTCGACGGACTGCACCGGGACCTCTTCGTGCAGTCCAACCCGATCCCGGTAAAATGGGGCGCCGCCGAGCTTGGTCTTTGCTCCCAGGGTATCCGCCTCCCTTTGACCTGGCTGTCTGAGGAATGCCACGAGCGTGTGCGCGCGGCCATGGTCGGAGCGGGTCTGCTGTAAGGCGATGCTGATCAAAGCCATCCCTGGCTTAAATCAACTCGCGCCCCCGGGGGCGCGACTCGGCGGGCGCTGCATTTTCAACGGCTTAGGGCTGTTAAGCATGGCGGACTATCCTTGGCCCACGCGGGAAACGCTTTGATCGGCGTTTCCCCAAGCCCGAACAAGCGCGCCTCCCGCGGCACTCATCCATCAGAGAGACACCCCAAGTTGCCTCCCTCGCGAATCATCAAGATCCTCTGCCTGCTCATCGCCCTCCCCGTGGCCATCTCGGGATGCGGCTCGGCCGGAGTGCAGGAGATGCTCCCGGACCAGACGCTCGCCTACAAGAAGAGCCGGGAGGCATCCGAGAACCTGGAGCTCCCGCCCGATCTGCGCAGCGGCACCTTCGACGACGCCCTCGACGTGCCTCCCCTGGACGGCGGGGCGACCTTCTCGGAGTACTCCAGTGGGCAGGCCCAGCGGCGTCAGACGGCGGGGACGGGCGATGTCCTGCCCAGCGTCGCGACCGTCGAGCTCAAGCGTTCCGGTCAGGATCGCTGGCTGGAGGTGGATGCGACGCCCCAGCAGGTGTGGCCGCGCGTGATCTCCTTCTGGCGCGAACAGGGGATCCTGCTCAGCAAGCAGGACCCGTCGGTCGGGATCATGCAGACCGACTGGCTGGACAATCGCGCCGCCATCCCGCAGGACTTCATCCGGCGCATGGTGAGCAAGGTCGCCGATGGTCTCTACGCGACCTCGACCCGTGATCAATTCACCGTCCGGGTCGACTCGGGGCCCAGGGCGGGCGTCACCGAGGTCCATCTCAGCCACAAGGGGATGGAAGAGCGTCTGGTCTCCTCGACCCTCGGTGATACCGAGCGCACCGTCTGGGAGTCGAGCGGCAACGATTCCGACAAGGAGGCGGAGATGCTGCGGCGGCTCATGATCTATCTGGGCGCATCCGAGCAGAAGGCAGGCGCGGTGGCCGGCGGGGGCGGCGGCGCCTCTGGTGGCGCATCGGGCGGTCCGCTCCCGCCCGCCGCCCGAATGGTGAGGGAAGCCGGGGCCCCCGCGATCCTCATCTCCGATGATTTCCGGCGCGGCTGGCGCCTGACCGGATCGGCCCTCGACCGGACCGGATTCTCGGTGGAGGACCGGGACATGAGCCGCGGGACCTTCTACGTGCGGTATCAGGATGCCGACGCGACGCGCCAGAAGCAGGGCTGGACCTCGCGTCTGGCCTTCTGGCGCAAGGACGACATCGACCGGGTCGTCCAGTACCAGATCCGGGTCGAGGCGGAGGGCGATCAGAGCCGGGTGACCGTGCGCGACAGCGCGGGTCAGATCGACGCGTCACCCGCGGCGGACCGCATCCTCACCCTGCTCACGGAGCAGATGAACTGATCTTGGGCGCGACGCGCCGCATTCCGCCGCACCCGGCCGGGCCCCGCCCGCCATGCGCCGCCGGTACGCCCCGCTGAGTCCCGGTGCGATTCGTCGTCCTGGGTAGCGGCAGCCGCGGGAACGCGACCCTCGTCGAGTCCGGCTCGGTGCGGGTCCTGATCGACAACGGCTTCAGCCTGAGGGAGCTCGCCGTGCGCCTCGCCGCCGTGGGGGCCGACCTCGAGTCCATCGACGCGGTGCTGGTCACCCACGAGCACAGCGACCACATGCGTGGGGTTCCGGCCCTGGCCGAGCGCACCCGGGCCGCCGTCTGGACCACGCCGGGGACCTGGCGCGGGATGGGTGCCCCGGATTGGACGCGCCTGAGGCTCTTTTCCGGCCACGGTGATCGGGTCGCCATCGGGGACCTCAGCGTGCAGCCCTATCCGGTCCCTCATGATGCTCGTGAGGCCGTCCAGTTCGTCTGCGAGGGCGACGGTCGACGGCTCGGGATGCTCACCGATGCCGGTGCCGTTACACCCCATATCCGCGAGAACCTGGCCGACTGCGACGCCCTGGTGCTGGAGTGCAACCACGACCCGGAGATGCTACGCACCGGGCCCTATCCCCCGGCCCTGCAACGGCGGGTCGGCGGGGCCCTCGGACATCTGAGCAACGACCAGGCCGCCGGGCTGCTCGCCGGTCTCGCGACCGAGCGCATCGCGAGCCTGGTGCTCGCGCACATCAGCGCGAAGAACAACCGACCCGAGCTCGCGCACGCCGCCATCGGGCGTGTCTGCCCGGACCTGGCGGAGCGCACCCGGGTCGCGGATCAGGATGCGCCCGGACCCTGGGTGGAGGTCTAGACCCTCCGACGTTGGGTGGCGCCGTGCGGGCGCGCGCGAACCGCGCCACCCGGGGGTCGTCTAACGGGGCGTTGACCGAAGGCCACGTAGGCATCCAGCACGCCCGCTGGCGGAATCAAGTACGGACTCTGGACAGGCCATGAACCCACGTCTGACCTCACTCCTCGTCATCCCGGCTGGGCTGGGATCGCCCTGGGCCGCTCCGCCCGGCCGACTCGCCCACCGAGGCGCAACGAGCGAGCGCCTCCGAGCTCTACGAGAAGACCCTGGTGGAATACAACCTGGGCGAGATCCGCAGCGCCTATCTGCATCTCAAGAACGCCCTGCTCCAGGACCCCTTCCAGCTCTCCGCCCATCTCTTGCTCGGCAAGATCTACCTGGAGTTCGGCGAGGGCGACAAGGCGGAGAAGGAGCTGCTCATTGCCGATGGCTTGGGCGCCCACGCCTCCCTGACCCTGGTGCCCCTCGCGCGGGCCTATCTGCTCCAGGGCAAGTCGGAGCAACTGCTCGCCGAGCTGTTCCCCCTTGGCACCCTGCCCGAGGAGGACGCCGAGCTGCTCGCCCTGCGCGGGCAGGCCCACCTGCGGCTCGATCAGCTCTACGAGGCCCAGCGGGCCTTCGAGCAGGCCGGCGAGCGCAATGCCAACAACCTCTCGGCGATCCTCGGTCGGGTGCAGGTCCTGTTGGGCCGCGGCGAGGTCAACGAGGCCGATTTCTATGTCAGGCGCGCGGTCGAGGCCGCGCCCGACAACCCCAACGCCTGGTTCCTCAAGGGGACACTGGCGCGCAACCTGGGCGACATCCAGTCCGCCCTGCGCGACTTCGAGCGCGCCACCCAGGCCCTCCCGGCCTTCCTGCCCGCCCAGATCGGCCGGGTCAGCGCCCTGCTCGACCTCGGCCGATACGATCAGGCCATGGCGGCCGCCGAAGAGACCGTCAAGCTCTATCCGCGCGACCCGCGCACCCTCTACCTCAAGGCCCTGGTCCAGGCCCGGATGCAGCAGCCCGAGCGGGCCGAGGAGTCACTGAAGTCCGCCGAGCTCTTGTTGTCCCAGCTCCCGCGCGAGCTGATCGATGGCCACGCCCCGACCCTGCTGCTCGCCGGGATGGTGAGCTACAGCCTCAAGCGCTGGGCTCAGGCAGAGAGCTATCTGTCGCTCTATCTTCAGAAATTCCCGGACTCGGTGGGTCCGCGCACCCTGCTGGCCCAGATCGCGCTGGACAAGCGTCTGACACAGGAGGCCATCAAGCTCCTCGAGCCGGCCCTCGGGCTCGCCCCCAACGATGCGAAGGTGCTGTCCCTGTTGGCCGAGGCCTACATGCGCGATGGTCAGCACATCAAGGCCTCGCGGCTCCTCCAGGACGTCATCGACTCGGAAGAGGACAGCGTGGTCCTGCGCACCCAGCGCGCGGTGAACGCCTACGGACTCGGGCGTAAGGACCAGGCCCTCGAAGACCTCGGGGCGGTGTTCGACGCCCACCCGGAGCTCGAGAACGCGGGGGCTACCCTGGTGGTGATGAGCCTCAAGGACCGCCGTTTCGACGAGGCGCTCAACGCCGCCAAACGGCTCATCGAGGAGCACCCGAACAACCTCACCTACCTGAACCTCTACGGGGTGTCGGCGCTCGCGGCAGGAGGCAATGCCGCCGCGCGCTGGGCCTTCGACCTGGCCCTCGCCCTGGACTGGCGGTTCGTCCCCGCGCAGCTCAACCTCGCCGAGCTGGAGCTGCGGGAGGG
The DNA here is from genome assembly GCA_963714915.1 of uncultured Gammaproteobacteria bacterium. Taxonomy (GTDB): domain Bacteria; phylum Pseudomonadota; class Gammaproteobacteria; order Chromatiales; family Chromatiaceae; genus Thiodictyon. The sequence goes on along the minus strand of CAVQQM010000062.1, from coordinate 8,968 downwards.
GCGGCTCGCCGCCGCCCAGAAGCGCCTCGAGGTGCTGCTGACCCGCCAGTCCGACCACGTGGCCGCCATGCTCCTGCTCGCCCGTGCCTACGAGGCGGGTGGTCGCGAGCAGGAGGCCCGGGGCCTCGCGGAGCGGGCCATGGGGGAGGATCCGACCTCGATCCCCGTGGCCGTGTATCTGTCGAGCCTGCTCCTTGAGATGAAGGACCCGGCCGAGGCGTTGCGGGTGGCCGAGTCCATGGAGGTGCGTGCCGCCAACCCCGACGACGTGGACCTGCTCGCGGCCCTGAGCCGTGCCTACATCGCGAACGGTCAGCGCTCCACCGCCCAGGTGGTGCTCCAGCGCGGATCGAGCCTCGCCGGCTACGATGCCGCCAAGCTCATGGAGATCGCCGCCCTGCAACGTCAGGCCGGGGACCTACAGGGTGCCAGGTGGTCGCTGGAGAAGGCCGAGCAGGGTCAGCCCAAGTTCCTACCGACCCGCATCAAGCTCGGCGAGCTCTACACCGAGATCGGCAAGTTCGAGCTGGCGACCGAGGTGGCGAACGCCCTGCGCGCGGATTTCCCGCGCGAGCCCTACGGCGACCACCTCCTCGGGACCATCGCCCAGGCGCGCGGCAACCTCGAGGCGGCCCTCGCGAGCTATCGGGCGGCACTCGCCCTGAGACCCTCGCCCGTGCTGGCCGTGCGCGTCTACGAGGCCCTGCGAGCGGCCGAGGGACTCGATGCCGGTGTCACCTTCCTGACCGATTGGGTGAAGGCCCACCCGGAGGACCAGATCGCCCGCCAGGCCCTGGCCGAGGGCCTCTATCTCGACGGACGGATCGGGGAGGCGCGGGTGCTCTACGAGGAGGCGCTTGCCCAGTCCCCCGATAACCCGATGCTGCTGAACAACCTGGCCCTGATCTATGCGAGAGAGGGCAACCCCCAGGCGATCGACCACGCCCGCCGTGCCCATGCCTTGCTGCCGTCCGCGCCCGAGCTGGCCGACACCCTGGGGTGGGTGATGGTGCTGGAGGGCCAGTTGAGCGAGGGGCTCAAGTTCCTGCGCGATGCCCAGTCCCGTGCCGCCAACGATCCGGGCACCCGCTATCACATCGCCTACGCCCTCGATCGCCTGGGACGTCAGGACGAGGCGCTTCGGGAGCTGAAGTCGGCGTTCGCCAGCGATCAGCCCTTCCCGGAGCGGGCCGACGCCCAGCAGCTGCGTCAGCGCCTGGAGCAGGGCGGGGACGAGACCCAGGATCCGGGCGTGGCGAGGGCGGCACCGCCCGGCGAATGATCGAGTGGGGTACGCGGGACCTGGTGCCTAGAAGCCGCCGCCGGTGCGGAATCCGCCGCCTCCGCCGCCGCCCCTGAATCCGCCCCCGATACCGCCCCGTCCGCGCCCGCCGCGTCCGAATCCGCCGACGATATCGCCCAGGTCGCGGAGGTCCCCGAGCCCGCCGCCCCACACTGTGCCCCGCCCGAAGCCGCCGGAGCCGAAGCTGGGGTCGGAGTGCTGCGGACGATAGCGCTGCTGCTCCCTGATCACCCGCCACAGGTTCTGGCGGTCGAGCATCCCGTTGAGGAACTGGGCGAGCATCATGGCGATCATCTTGTCATCGCCGAAGGTCGAGCCCGCGCGGTCGTAGCGGTTGCGCTTAAAGTCCGCGCGCAAGGCCTCGAGCTCGGTGAGCCGCTGGTGCTGCTGGTCGGCGGTCTGCTTGATGGCCTGGACGCTCGCCTCGATGCGGTGGCGCTCGTCCGCGCGCTCGAGCATGCGGCCCACGATGAGGTCATCGTCCGGCAGGGGCGTTTCGCGGGCCTCGCGGCGCAGCTCCATCAGGTCGTCGCGTGCCAGCTCGCGCGCCAGGTGCTCGACCGCCTGGCGGGAGTACTGGTCGTCCCCACTGCCGAACAGGGCCTTCTTGACCACCAGGCCCTGGTGGTCGGACTCGGCGGCCGCGATTCGGGCGTCGATGGCATCCAGCCTCTCCTGCTCGGCCGCCACCACCGACTCCAGGGCGGGGATGCCGTCCGCCGCGCGGGCCTCCTCGTCGAGTGCCTTGAGGGCGGCGAACGCCTCCTCGGCCGTGGCCTTGACCCCCGTGGCGTGCTCGCGCAGGCGCTGGGGGATCTCGTTCAGACGACTGTAGTTGGCGCGGGCGTCGGAGAACCCGACGAGCCGCGCCACCCAGTTGTCGAGCATCCGGGTCAGCCCCCAGGCCTTGTAACCCGGGAGGCCGTATTGGCGATTCCAGAGATACATGAACAGCGGGTCTGCGCGATAGGCGGCGCCCTTTTGCTCGCGCTCCTCCTCGCTGCGGGTCGCCTTCTCGTCGGCGTGCATGGCGACCCGCTCGGCCTCGTGGGCGGTCTCCCGCTGGGCCCGATAGGCGGGGTCGGCGTCCAGGCGCGCCTGGGTCTTGGCCTCCGCCGCGTCCACCGCCTCGGCCGCTGAGTCCACGCGCGCCGCCTGGGCCTGGCGCTCCTGCGCGAGTCCCTGCTCACCCGACTCGGCCGCCTGGATCTGGGACTCCAGCTCCTTCAATGCCGCGTCGCGTTGGGCGAGCAGGGCCAGCACCTGGTGCTCGGCCTCGTCGAGCCGCAGCACCAGCTCGGGGTCGGATAATAGTCCGATGCGCACCCGTGCCAGATCCTTGAAATCCTCGGTCTGGAGTTTGCGCAGCTCGCTCAGGCGCCGGTTGACCTCCTCGATCTGATCGTCGAGCGCGGCGATCTTGCGCCGGGCCTCGGTCACCGCGGCGTCGATGTTGGCCAGGGTCTCGCGTCCGGAAACCATTGGAAGCTCCTTAAGGAAAGGCCGAGGGCAGATGGCAGGGGGTGCTGGTGGTCAGGCTGCACCCGGCTCACCACCGGGTGATGGCGCCACCGGTGGTCTGCATCTCGTAGCTGGGACGGATCGCGCCCCGCTCCTTGAACCCGAACCGGTCGCGCTCGATGATGCCGTCGTCGCGCTTGTCGTTGGCGACCGCGTTGAAGGTCGCTTGATCCACCCGCAGTCCCCATGCGGTGACCCGCTCCGTCTTCTTGGTCTCCTCGTTCTCGATCGGGACCTCGAGCACGCGACCGGTGGGGTCCACCGCCTCGACGATGATGTAGTAGTTCTTGGCCTGGGTGTTCAGGTCCGGCACCCGCCAGACACCCGTCTGCTGGTTGGGCTCATTGACGATGCGCAGGGTGTATTCCTGCTCGAGGGCGATGCGCAGGTCATCCAGATCCTCGAGTGCGTCCCGAGCACGCCCCTCGTCCTCGTTGCGGACGGCCGCCTGACCGGCGGCGAGGATTCGGCCCGCCACGGTCCGGGCGTTGTCGGTCTTGGCCAGCGCGACGACCTCCGCATGGCGCTCGGCCAGCCTTTCCGGCAGGGCGGCGTTGGGCGCCACCACCGTGAAATAGTTGATGCCGCCCGCGAGCACGCCGGCACCGGCGATCCCGGCCACCCATTTCCCCCAGCCCCCGCGGCTGATGTAGACCCGGGCGAGCTTGGTTGAGAGGGTGTCGGGGGGCGGCTTGTAGGTGAAGCGCTCCTCCTTGAGCGCCGCCACTCCCTGCTCGATCACATGGTCGGGGACGTCGATCCCCTGGGCGGCGTAGATGCGGTGCAGCCGCTCCTTGAGGTCCTCCTCGCGGCCGGCCTCGTCCAACTCCTTGCGGACGATCCGCTCTCGCCGGCGCAGGGTATCGACGACATCCATGGCCAGCATCACGTCGTCGAGGGGTGGTTTCGCCCCCGCCGCCGCAGCGCTGGGGGCTGTCGTCGCCGTCGCGCTCATGACTGGCTGTCGAGCACCAAGCCCTTGCCCTCGTCGGCGAGCCGCGCAAGCTTGCGCTTGCCGTCCTCGACGGCGTCCCGGATCTCCTTGGCGTTCTCGGTGCTGGCCTTGCGCATCTCCTCGATGATCTCGTAGGACTTGGTCTGCCAGGTGACGACCGAGTCCACGAGCTTCTTCACCGAGTCCGCGCGTACCGTCGGACCATATCCGGCCCGCACGGCGGCCTCCTGGACCTTGCCGCCGATGTCGGCAAGGTCCTCCAGCGAGCGGCTCACCCCCTCCTTCATGGCCTCCACGGTCTGGGTGCCCTCGTGGAGTCCGAACATCCCGGTGAAGGACGCGGTCAGGGCCGTCAGGACCACCTCGTTGGTGCTGAAGAAGCTCACCGCCTGAGCGTAGACCCGCTCCTTGGCGTTGGTGGTCTGGAGCAGCCGCGCCATGACCACCTCGGAGGTGTTGTAGGAGATGGTCAGGTTATCAGATAGGTCCTTGGCGATCTGATAGCGCTTCTCCTCGTTCTGCAGGTCGCGCACCTTCTCATCGCGGGTCATCTCGAGCTTGGCGCGCTCCGCGGGGTTGTCGCTGGTGGCCCCCTCGACCGCCTGCATGGCGACGCCCACCTGCGCCTTGGCGCCGTCGAGCTTACCCTGGGCCGTCTTCAGCACCTCGAGGGCCAAGACCTCGGATTGTTTCAGCGCGCCTCGGAAGTCCCGATAGGCCTCGAGGATCTTCTGCTCGCGCTGGATCTGGTCGTTGGTCGAGGAGGTGACGTCGAGATAGACATCCTTGATCTTGTCGAATCGGGTGGCGATGTCGCCCCGGGTGACCTTCATCCAGACGTTGCCGATGCGCTCGAAGGTGTCGAGCTTGCCGTCCTCGATCTGATCGACCATCGTCTTGGCATCGTCGCGGATGCTGTTGAAGGCGTTGGTGATTTCCTCATAGCGTTGGCCGATCTCCATGGCCTGGACCTGCTCGCGCACCACATCGTTGAACAGGGAGGCCTGGCTGAGGGTCCGGGCGATGGCGGTGACGCGGCCTTCATCGAGGCCCGAGATCTGGTTGAGCAGGGCGATGATGGGCTCTTCCTGCTGTGCGGCCTCGGTGGGGACGAGCCCGAGGTCATGCAGGCCGTTCATGGCCTTGTCCAGATACTGGAGCGGCGAGGCGGCCGCGGTGACGGCGGAGGCGTTCGAGGTGGCGGCCGCCGCGGCTGTGTCGGTGGTGCTCATGGCTTCTCCTTATGGTGCGGCGCGGGCCTCGAAATCTGCTCGCGAGCTCCCGGCTCCTCGTCGCAAGGTTGGTTGAAGTCTGCGGGTCATTGACGTTGCCCAGTCTCCCGCAGAGTCGTGGTTATGGCCCCGAACTATCCAAGAACCAAGGGGGACGCCGTCCGCTTTCGCAGGACTCCCCCGCGAGGTCGGGCCGCAGGAGACGTCGAGTGCCATGTCCGGGATGCACGGGCACCCGCTAACCTGGCACACTTCCGGCTCCGGCCCGCCCCCGGGGGCCGCCCCGCGACGTCCACTGACGAGGCCATCCATCATCATGAGCGATACGGTCAAATTCCTGCTCGACGAGGGGCAACTGCCCCGCTTCTGGTACAACGTCAACGCGGACCTGCCCAAGCCGCTGGACCCTGTCCTGCATCCCGGCACCAAGCAGCCCATCGGGCCGGACGACCTGGCGGTGATCTTCCCGCGCGCCGTCATCGAGCAGGAAATGAGCGCGGAGCGCGAGATCGAGATCCCCGGGCCCGTGCGCGATGTCTACCGCCAGTGGCGTCCCTCGCCCCTCTATCGGGCGCGTCGGCTCGAGCAGGCCCTGCAGACGCCGGCCAAGATCTATTACAAATACGAGGGCGTGAGCCCGGCCGGCAGCCACAAGCCCAACACCGCGATTCCCCAGGCCTTCTACAACAAGGAGGAGGGCGTCAAGCGCATCACCACAGAGACCGGCGCGGGTCAGTGGGGGTCGTCCCTGGCGCTCGCCGGGGCCTTCTTCGGGCTCGAGATCGTGGTCTACATGGTGAAGGTGAGCTTCCAGCAGAAGCCCTACCGGCGCGCCTTCATGGAGAGCTTCGGCGCCGAGTGCATCGCGAGCCCCTCGGAGACCACCGCCTCGGGCCGCGCCATCCTCGCCGATCATCCGGACAGCACGGGGAGCCTCGGCATCGCCATCAGCGAGGCGGTGGAGCTGGCCGCCCAGCGCGATGACACCAAATACGCGCTGGGCAGCGTGCTGAATCATGTCCTGCTGCATCAGACCGTGATCGGGCTGGAGGCCCAGGCCCAGATGGCCATGGCGGGCGACTATCCGGACATGGTGATCGGCTGCACCGGCGGGGGCAGCAACTTCGCCGGGATCGCCTTCCCCTTCCTGGGCGAGCGCCTGCGTGACGGCAAGGAGACCCGCTTCATCGCCGTCGAGCCCTCCGCCTGCCCGACCCTGACCAAGGGGCTGTTCGCCTACGACTTCGGCGACACCGCGCATCTGACCCCGCTGGTGAAGATGTACACCCTCGGCTCGGGGTTCGTGCCGCCTGGCTTCCATGCCGGCGGTCTGCGCTATCACGGTATGGCACCCCAGATCAGCCATCTTGCCGCCTTGGGCTTTATCGAGCCGCGCTCCTACAACCAGCTCGACTGCTTCGCGGCCGGCCTGCAATTCGCGCGCGCCGAGGGCATCATCCCGGCGCCCGAGGCCAACCACGCGGTCAAGGCCACCATCCACGAGGCCGAGCGTTGCCGGGAGTCGGGGGAGTCGAAGACGCTCCTGTTCAACCTGTGCGGTCACGGCAACTTCGACATGCAGGCCTACACCGACTACCTGGCGGGCAAGCTTAAGGACCTCGAGTACGACGAATCGGAGGTCGCGATGGCCCTGGCGGGCCTGCCCTCCGTATGCTGAGGCCGGTATCCCGGCGCACGCGCTGCCCGGGCCGATGGCTGTTGGCGTGCATCCTCGGCGTCCTGGCCGCCGGGGCCCTCGCCCAGGCGCCCGATGCGCCCGGAGAGGGCGCTCCGGACGCGGGCGCCGAGGTTCAAGACCAGATTGAGGAGCTGACCCTGCGCATGCAGGGGCTCGAGGGCAAGCTCAAGGACTCGGCGGCGGCCCGCAAGCAGGCCGATCAGGCGCGCATGGAGGCCGAGCGGCGGCTCGCGGAGGGCACCCAGGAGATGGGCCGTCGGGACGCCGAGATCGCCCTGCTGCGCGACGCCAGGGAGGCCCTGCGGATCCAGGTTGGTCGCCTGGAGCAGCAGTCCGCCGAGACCGCTCGATCCTTGCAGGAGGCGGAGGAGTCCCTGCGTAAGCTCAGCGCCGAGCGCGACGCAGCGCTCCTGGAGGCACAGCGGCTCGAGCGCGACCTCGCTACGCAGCAGGATGAGCGGCGCACCGCCGAGGGCTCCCTCGAGCAGGGGCTCGCGACCTTGTCCGAGGAAAACCGCGCCGTGGGTGAGGGCGCGCGCGGATGCGATGCTGACCTGCGTCGAATCCGCGTCGCCCTGCGCGCGGCCGAGTCCGAGCGCGATGCCCTGAGCCGTCGCCTCGACACCCTGCGCGCCCTGGTGCCGGCCGGTGATGGGGGCAGCCTCACCGAGGAGCGGGCCATCGATCAGGCCGGTGCCGCCGCGGTCGAGCTCGAGGCGGCGCGCGCCCGCGTCGCGGCCGCCCCGCGCGACCATCATGCGCGCGTCGCCCTGCGTGAGGCCGAGCAGATCCTGCACCGGCGCCAGTTCAGCCTGGCCCGGATCACCGGGGCTCGCAGCCTGTACCGGGTGAGGACCCACGACAGCCTGGCCTCCATTGCCCGGCGGTTCAACGGCGAGAGCCTGCGTTGGCAGGCCATCTACGAGGCCAACCGCCACGTGGTGAAGGACCCCGATCATCTCGATGATGGCGTCACCCTGGTCATCCCCTGACGGCGGGCCGCGACCGGTCCCGGTCGAGACCGGCAAGCGCGCCCTCGCCCTCTGGCGTGGGGCGTGGCCCTGGGCCGGTAGGCGTCCGTGATCGAGGTGCTCGGCTTCGGTGTCCTGGGCGCCGGCGCCCACGGTGTCCGCTACCTCAATCACCTGGCCCGCGGCGATGTCCCCGCTGCCCGCGCCATTGCCCTGTGGCGTCGCGATGGTGTCGCGGCCCGTGAGCTCGCCGGGCGCTTCGCTGTGCAGGTCGCCCCGCATTGGCGAGACCTGATCGCCGATCCGCGAGTGGATGCCCTGGTGGTCGCCACGCCCCCCGGTGCCCACCCCGAGGCCATCCTGGCGGCGGTCGAGGCGGGCAAGCCGGTGCTCACCGAGAAGCCCCTGGCGGCGACCCTCGACCAGGCCCTCGCGCTCGCCGCGGCCCTGCCCGAGGGCGCCCGTGTGATGGTGGCCCAGACCCTGCGCTGGACACCGGCGCTGATGGAGGCCCGCGCCCGGCTCGCGGATCTTGGCGAGATCCACCGCGTGCGCATCGCCCAGCGGCTCGAGCCAAGCCCGCTGGCCTGGCAGCGCGATCCGGTCATGGCAGGAGGCGGATCCGTCACCCTGACCGGGGTGCATGGCTTCGACCTGCTGCGCTGGCTCATCGGCGTCGACCCCGAGCGGGTCAGCGCGCGGACGCGCAGCCTACTCGGCCACCCCTTCGAGAACCTGTTTGATGCCCGCTTCGAGTACGCCGACCGGCCGCTGATCGCCTCCTGCGAGGTGGCCAAGATCTCTGCGAGCCGCAGCGCAGTGATCGAGCTGGTGGGCACCCAGGGTCAGATCTGGGTGGATTGGCTCGCCGGACGGGTGGAGTGGCTCGGGGGCCGCGAGCGGCGGGTGATCGCAGATCCCGGGGACCAGCCGAGCATCCCGCCCACCCTGGCGGCATTCTGCCGATGGGTGCGCGACGGCGGCTCGTGCCCCGTCCCGGTTCGCGACGGTATTGCCACCCTGCGCATGGCAGACGCCTGCTATCGCTCCGATCGCCTCGGCGGCGCGCCGGTGGCCTTGACCCCCTGACCGGGCGCGGATTCGCGATGAGCAGAAGGGGTCGGTGCGCGGTGCGATCCGGAGCGTACCCCCGCTCCCACGATCGGGGTTCCCGCGACCGCCGGGGGTAGGGTCGCCGTGCCCCTGCCCGTGGGGTCATGCGCCCTTTACTTCCGGGGGTCGGGGGCCGAGAGTGGCCTTGGGCTAGGATAAAGACACAACCACACT
>CAVQQM010000061.1:0-74381 GCA_963714915.1 uncultured Gammaproteobacteria bacterium | reverse complement strand
GCGGGTCTCGAGGCAGGGTATGCCGGCCCGGCGCGCAAGATCCAAGGCGAGACCGCGCACCGTCCCGGCGATCCCGGCGCGATCCACGGCCGGGGTGGAGAGCCGGCTGCCGTCCCAGAGAAACAGGTTGCTCATGGTGCCGCCGATGATATCCCCCTCGGGTCCGGGCATCAGTCCCTCCGCGATCGCGGGGTCGTCCCATTCCGCGCGCGCGAGGACGCTGTCGAGACGGTTGAGATGCTTGAGCCCCGCGAGGGCCGGATTCTGGCTCGCGGGGGTGGCGCAGAGCCGCACCCTCACCCCGGCGCCTTCCCGGTCGAACGGGTGGCTCGGCAGGGGAAAGATGGCGGCCAGTCGCCGTGGCCTGGGGTCGGGATCGGGTCGGTAGCCGCGCCCCCCCTCGCCTCGGGTGAGCATGAGCTTGAGGACGCCCGTGCCCTCTTCGCCCAGATGGGCCATCACCAGCGCGCAGGCATCCGAGCGCCAGGACTCGTCCGCGGGGGGCGGGATGCCGAGACGCACGGCACCTGTGCGCAGACGGGCAAGGTGTCGGCCCCAGAGACAGGGGCGGGATGCGCGGATGAGCAGGGTCTCGAAGACACCATCCCCATAGGCGAGTCCCCGGTCCGAGGCCGGGACCGACCCGGCGGGTCGTCCATCCAGCAGCCACCCCAGGCAGGAGGCCCCCACCGGGCCGGGCCGCGTCGGCTCGAGCCTTCCGCCGGATGCGGCGATTAGGGCCTGCGGAAGATCAGGGTGCCGTTGGTGCCGCCGAAGCCGAAGGAATTGGTCAGCGCGTACTCGATCGCCAGCTCGCGGGCCGTGTTGGGCACATAGTCCAGGTCGCAATCCGGGTCGGGCGTGTCGTAGTTGATGGTCGGCGGGGCGACCTGATCGCGCAGGGCCAGGATGCTGAAGATGGCCTCGGCCGCCCCGGCGGCGCCGAGCATGTGACCGGTCATGGACTTGGTGGAGCTGACCGGGATCTTGTAGGCCAGATCGCCGAAGGCGCGCTTGATGGCCCTGGTCTCGGCCATGTCACCGGCCGGGGTCGAGGTCCCGTGGGCGTTGATGTACTGGATCTGCCCCGGGTTGATCCCGGCGTCGGCCAGGGCGATCCCCATGCAGTCGGCGGCGCCGGAGCCGTCCTCGCAGGGCGAGGTCATGTGGAAGGCATCCGAGTTGGTGCCGAAGCCGACCAACTCCGCATAGATGGGCGCGCCCCGCTTGACCGCCGCCTCGTACTCCTCGAGCACCACCACACCTGCGCCGTCGCTCAGCACGAAACCATCACGATCCTTGTCGAACGGACGGCTGGCGAGCTCCGGGGCATCGTTGCGCGTGGACAGGGCGCGCGCCGCCGCGAAGCCGCCGAGACCCACGGGCGAGGTGGCCATCTCGGCGCCGCCGGCGAGCATGGCGTCCACATAGCCGTGACGGATCATCAGGGCCGCCTCGCCGATGTTGTGGGTGGCTGTCGCGCAGGCGGAGACGATGGAATAGTTCGGCCCCTTGAGTCCGAACTTGATCGACAGGTTGCCCGCGACCATGTTGATGATGTTCGCCGGGACGAAGAAGGGTGAGATGCGCCGCGGGCCCTTGGTGCGATAGGCCTCGTAGTTGTTCTCGATGCCCGTGATTCCGCCGATGCCCGAGCCGATGGCCACGCCGATGCGGGCCCGGTTGGAGTCGTCGATGGGAAGCCCCGAATCGGCGATGGCCTGGCAGCCCGCCGCGATCCCGTAATGGATGAACTTATCCATCTTCTTGGCTTCCTTCTCCGACACATAGTCGGTGACCTCGAAGCCATAGATCGGGCCGCCGAAGCGGGTGCTGAAGTTGGAGACGTCGAAATGGGTGATCGTCTGGATGCCGCTCTTGCCGGCCAGGATATTTGCCCAGGACGATTTGACGTCCAGCCCAACCGGCGCCACCAGCCCGAGGCCCGTGACCACGACGCGTCTTCCAACCATTGCCTACCCCTCTCGTTCAGTGGACCGCTGTCCCGCGGATCGGCGACGGACGATCCGACACCGCGCGTGGGCCCGGGCCCACGAGCGGGGACCAACCCGTCTCCAAAGCAGTGTGCCCTCAGCCCATGTGCTCGTTGATGTAGTCAATCGCCTGCTTGACGGTGGTGATCTTCTCGGCGTCCTCGTCCGGGATCTCCGTCTCGAACTCCTCCTCCAGGGCCATCACCAGCTCGACCGTATCGAGCGAATCGGCACCCAGATCGTCGACGAATGAGGCCTCGGCGGTCACCTCTTCCTCTTTGACGCCCAATTGCTCGACGACGATCTTCTTTACCCGCTCTTCAACGCTGCTCATCTGAGTCGATCCTCCGATTGAAAAAATCGGCCCGGTCCGGGCCACGCGGTATTCTAGAGACAATCGGGGGCGGGCGAAAGCAGATCGACGCCCCCGAGAAGCTGCTAACCAATTGATTCGAAAGCTTGCAGTGGCATGGCGGCCGATAGGTCACGCCATATACATGCCGCCGTTCACATGCAGGGTCTCACCCGTGATGTAGCCGGCGGCGGGCGAGCAGAGGAAGACCACGGCCGCGGCGATCTCCTCAGGCGCACCCAGACGGCCCAGCGGGATGGCGCCGAGCAGGGCATCACGCTGGGCCTCGGCGATGGCCCGGGTCATGTCCGTATCGATGAAACCGGGGGCGACGCAGTTCACCGTGATGCCGCGTGATCCGACCTCCCGGGCCAAGGACTTGGTGAAGCCCATCATTCCCGCCTTGGAGGCCGCGTAGTTGGTCTGCCCGGCGTTGCCCATGGCGCCCACCACCGAGGCGATGTTGACGATGCGGCCCTTGCGCGCCTTGGTCATGGATCGCAGGCAGGCCTTGGACAGCCGATAGACCGAGCCCAGGTTGGTATCGATCACCGTCTGCCATTCATCGTCCTTCATCCGCATCAGCAGGTTGTCGCGGGTCACCCCGGCGTTGTTGACCAGGATGCTGGGGGCGCCGAGCCGTTCGCCGATCTCGGACATGGCCGCCTCGATGGAGGCCGAGTCCGCGACGTCGAGGACCAGACCGACCCCCTCATGACCCGCGGCGGCGAGGGCCTCGGCGATGGCCTCCGCCCCGCCTCGGGTGGTCGCCGTTCCGGCCACCCGCGCCCCCTGCCCCGCCAGCGCCATCAGGATGGCGCGACCGATACCCCGCGAGGCACCCGTGACCAGTGCGATCTCACCCTCGAGCATGGCTTACCACCTCCACTGCCTTGCCCAAGGACTCCGGGTCGAAGACCGGCAAGGTCGTCAGATTCTTGTCGATGCGTTTGTTGAGGCCGGCGATGACCTGGCCGGGGCCGCACTCGATGGCCAGGCTCACCCCGGATGCGGCGACCGCGCGGACCGTCTCCACCCAGCGAACCGGGGAGAAGAGCTGCGCGACCAGACGCTCCCGGATCCCCGCCGGATCCTCAGCCGCGGTCACGTCTACGTTGTGCAGCACCGGGGTCTCCGGCACGCGTAGGTCGACCTCGGTCAGGCGCTCGGCGAGCCGCTCCGCGGCCGGGCGCATGAGGGCGCAATGGGACGGGACGCTCACCGGCAGCACCAGCGCGCGTTTTGCCCCGGCGGCCTTGGATGCGCCTACCGCGCGCGCGACGGCGGCCGCCGTACCGGCGATCACAACCTGGCCCGGGGCGTTGAGGTTCACGGCCTCGAGAACCTCGCCCTGGGCCTGGGCGGCACAGAGCGCCGCGACCTCGGCGTCGTCCAGGCCGAGGACCGCGGCCATGGCCCCGGCACCGGCGGGCACCGCCTCCTGCATGAACCTCGCCCGGTCCGCGGCGAGTCTGACACCATCGGAGAGTGACAGGGCCCCGGCGGCGACCAGGGCCGCGTACTCGCCGAGGCTATGGCCCGCCATGACCCGGACGCCGGGGCCGGCCGAGTCCCGCCAGACCCGCCACACGGCGACGCCGGTGGCCAGCATGGCCGGCTGGGTGTTCTCGGTGCGATCGAGCGCGTCCTTGGGCCCCTGGCTGACCAGGGTCCAAAGGTCCCGGCCGAGTGACTCGGAGGCCTCCCCGAAGGTCTCTCTGACGACGGGGTAGGTCTCGGCCAGGGCATCGAGCATGCCCACGGACTGGGAGCCCTGACCGGGAAAGAAGACTGCGATTGAGGGTTCGGACGTCATGGGACCGGAGAGGAATTTGGCGGGGCGTCAGTAGCGCGCGAGCACCGAGCCCCAGGTGAAGCCGCCGCCGAAGGCCTCCATGAGGAGCATCTCGCCGCGCTGGATGCGACCGTCGCGCACCGCTTGGTCCAAGGCCAGCGGGATGGAGGCCGCGGAGGTGTTGCCGTGCTCCGCGACCGTCACCACCACCCGATCCATGGGCAGATCGAGCTTGCGCGCGGTGGCCTGGATGATACGGATGTTGGCCTGATGGGGGATCAGCCAGTCGATGTCGGCCTTGGACAGGCCATTGGCCTCGAGGGTCTCGTCGACGATGCGCCCGAGGGTGGTGACCGCCATGCGGAAGACCTCGTTGCCCTTCATCTCGAGATAGGCGTTCTCGCAGTCGCCGTTGCCGATGCCCCCGGGGATCTGCAGGAGATCCTTGTAGGCACCGTCGGCGTGGAGATGGCTGGAGATGATCCCGGGCTCGTCGGCGGCGCCCAGGACGACCGCGCCGGCGCCATCGCCAAAGAGCACGCAGGTGCCGCGGTCCTTCCAGTCGAGCACCCGCGAAAGGGTCTCGGCGCCCACCACCAGGGCCCGCCGCGCGGAGCCGGTGCGGATGAACTTGTCGGCGACGGCCAGGGCGTAGACGAACCCGGTGCAGACGGCCTGGAGGTCGAAGGCCGCGCAACCATGCACGCCCAGACGCTGCTGGAGCAGACAGGCCGTGCTCGGGAAGAACTGGTCCGGGGTCGTGGTCGCGACCAGGATCAGGTCGAGCTCGTCGGCGCTCACGCCCGCGGCCTCGAGGGCGCGCAAGGAGGCCGCCTCTGCGAGGTCGGTACAGGTCTCGCCGTCGCTCACCATGTGACGCTTCTCGATGCCCGTGCGCTCGCGGATCCAGGCGTCGGTGGTATCGACCAGGGTCTCGAGATCGGCATTGGTCACCACCCGCGTGGGGAGATAACCGCCGGTCCCGAGGATTCGGGAGTAGCTCATCAGGCGGTCGCCCTCAGGTGCCCTTGATCGAGATGGCGCCCGACCTCCTCGGCGATGTGACGCGGGATGTCGCAGTGGATCTCCTTCTCGGCGATCCCGATGGCGTTCTCGAAGGCGAGGGCATCGGCGCCGCCGTGGCTCTTGATCACGATCCCGCGCAGGCCGAGCAGGCTGGCGCCGTTGTAGCGGCGCGGGTCCATGGCGCGGCGCAGCCGCTTGAGCACCGGCAGGGCCGCCAGCCCGGCGAGCTTGGTCAGGGGGTTGCGCTGGAACTCCTCGCTCAGGATGTGGCGGATGAACTTGGCCACGCCCTCGCTGCTCTTCAGCGCCACGTTGCCGACGAAGCCGTCGGTGACCACCAGGTCGACATCCTCGAGGTACACACCATCACCCTCGACATAGCCGATGTAGTTCAGCTCGCTCGCGACCAGTAGATCATGGGCCCGCTTCACCTGCTCGTTACCCTTGATCTCCTCCTGACCGATGTTGAGCAGCGCAACCTTCGGCCGCTCCACCCCATCGACGGCCTTCACCAGCTCGCTGCCCATGACCGCGAACTGGAACAGATGCTCCGCTGTGCAGTCCACATTGGCACCCAGATCGAGCATGTGGGTGTCACCGTGCAGGGAGGGGACGGCCGTGATGATGGCGGGGCGGTCGATGTTGGGCAGGGTCTTCAGCACGAAACGCGCCGTCGCCATCAGGGCCCCCGTATTCCCGGCACTGACGCAGGCGTGCGCCTCGCCGCTCTTGACGAGATCGATGGCCACGCGCATGGACGAGTCCTTCTTGCCGCGCAGGGCGCGCGACGGCAGCTCGTCCATGGCGACGGTCTCGCTCGCATGGCGGACGCGGATACCCGTCGGCGTGGCCGGTCCCAGGCGCTTGCGGATCTCCGCCTCGTTCCCCACCAGGATGAGGTCGACCCCGGGGTTGCTTGCGTGGAACCGCAGGGCCGCGGGGACCACCGCGTCCGGTCCGACGTCCCCGCCCATGGCGTCCAGGGCGATGGTGTGGCGGATGCTCACGGTCGGCTCAGGCGCAGGCGGGACCAGCCTCGGGGACCGACTCGCGGTCGCCCGGGCGACTGGGTCGCCGTCACTCGGGCGTATCCACCACCTTGCGCCCGCGATAGAAGCCGTCGGCGGTCACATGATGACGTCGATGGGTCTCCCCGCTGGTGGGGTCCACCGCCAGGGTCGGCTTGCTCAGGGCATCGTGGGAGCGGCGCATGCCGCGTTTGGAGGGGGTCTTGCGATTCTGTTGGACGGCCATGTTGTTCTCCATCGGCACCTGGGACGGAAGACCGCTCGGGCGCCAGGGTGTTTGGGGTCTCGCTCGTCAAGCGGCCGATCCTCGAAGATCGGCTCGGCCACTAGGGTTTCGATTCGTTCTCGGATTGTCGGAGGGCGGCGAGCACGGCGAACGGGTTCTCCCGTGTCTCCTCATCCGCCACATCAGCACCCGAAGGCTCCAGGTCCGCGGCCGCGTGGCCTGGGCAATCACCCACCGGGTGCATGGGCACCAGCGGCAGGGCGAGGAGCAGCTCCTCCTCCACCAGATCCAGGGGGCGCAAGCGGTCGTCCTCGACGACGGCCGGATCCAGGGCCGGCGGGAGATCGTCGGCCTGCGCCTCGCTGCCGATCAAGGCCAGGTTCAGCGCGCAGTCGAGACCGAGATCCACCCGGCCCAGACAACGCTGGCAGGTGGGGCGGATCTCCAGGGCACAAGTCCCGGTGACCACGCAGCGCCCGGCCTCGTCACGCTGGAAGATCAGGCTGTAGCGCGCGGGCCAACGGGCGGCGGATCCTGCCCCATCGGGGGCCAGGACCTCGAGCGCCTCGGCGAGGCGCGGCAGGTCCGCGGGCCCAGCCTCACCCTCCAGGGTCAGACCGGCAGCCGCCGCCCGCCAAGGATCCAAGCGCGCTCGCGCGTCCGATCGTGGGCGGGGGTGAGCCGACATAAGCGCGCCAGGATACTGGAGCCCAAGCGCATCAGTCAAACTCCCGATGCGCGCGCCTTCAGCCCACGAGGGCCAGCAAGAGCCCGGCCGCGACGGCCGACCCGATAACGCCCGCCACGTTGGGGCCCATCGCGTGCATCAGCAGGAAGTTGTGCGGGTCCTCGTCCAGCCCGACCTTGTTCACCACCCGCGCGGCCATGGGGACGGCGGAGACACCGGCCGCGCCGATCAGGGGGTTCACCTTGCCGCCGGTGACCCGGTGCATGATCTTGCCCATGATCACGCCGGCGGCGGTCCCGATGCAGAAGGCCAGAGCACCGAGGGCGAGGATGCCCAGGGTCTCGACCGTCAGGAACTTATCGGCGGACAGCTTCGAGCCCACCGCGAGCCCCAGCATGATGGTCACCACGTTGATGATCTCGTTCTGGGCGGAGCGGCTCAGTCGCTCCACCACCCCGCTCTCTCGCAACAGGTTGCCCAGGGTGAGCATCCCGATCAGGGGCGCGGCGTCCGGGAGCAACAAGGCGCACAGGAGCAGCACGGCGAACGGGAAGAGGATGCGCTCCAGCTTGGAGACCGGGCGCAGCTGCTGCATCACCACCCGCCGCTCCTCCGGGGTGGTGAGTGCCCGCATGATGGGCGGCTGGATGATGGGCACCAGGGCCATGTAGGAGTAGGCGGCCACGGCGATCGCGCCGAGCAGCTCGGGGGCCAACCGGGAGGTCAGGAAGATCGCCGTCGGCCCGTCCGCCCCGCCGATGATGGCAATGGAGGCCGCCTCCTGCAGGGTGAAGTCGAATCCGGGGATGCCGTTCAGGGCCAGGGCCCCGATGAGGGTGGCGAAGATGCCGAACTGCGCCGCCGCCCCGAGCAGCAGGGTCCAGGGCATGGCGATCAGGGCACCGAAGTCGGTCAGGGCCCCGACCCCCATGAAGATGAGCAGCGGGAAGATCCCGGTCTCCACGCCCACCTCGTAGATCATGCCGATCATCCCGTCGGGCCCGCCGATGCCCGCGATCGGGATGTTGGAGAGGATGGCGCCGAAGCCGATGGGCACCAGCAGCAGGGGCTCGAACTTCTTGGCGATGGCCAGATAGACCAGGATTCCGCCCACCCCCATCATCAGGAGCTGGCCCCAGGTGAGGTTGGCGATCCCCATGGACTGCCAGAGCTTGAGTAGGACTTCCATGGCGGTCAGCCCAGGGTCAGCAGGGTTTCGCCCACCTGCACCCCGTCGCCCGCCTTCACCGGCACGTTCAGCACGCGGCCCGCCTCCGGGGAGCGCACCTCCGTCTCCATCTTCATCGCCTCGAGGACCAGGACCACGTCGCCGCGGCTGACACTGTCACCCGCCTTGACCTTGACCTGGACCACGGTACCGGCGAGGGGTGCCGGGACGGGACGCTCCGGGCCAGCGGCAACCGGTGCCGCGAGGGCCACCGGCGCGGCCACCGGGGCGCTGGCCACCGACTCCACCGTGCCCTCGGGTGAGACCCGCACGTGGTAGGCGTGGCCGTCGACCTCCACCCGATAGGTCTCGATCCCGCCCACTGGCGCCGCCACCGGGGCGGCGGCGACGGGGGCCGGCGCCGCCTTCCAGGGCAGTGGCTCGAAGGCATCGGGGTTGCCCCGGTTGGCGAGGAACTTCAGGCCGACCTGGGGGAACAGTGCATAGGTCAGGACGTCGTCCACCAGGTCCTTCGCCAGCTCGAGGCCCTTCTCCTGGGCCAGGCCCTCGAGCTCGGCCGTGAGTCGATCCAGCTCGGGGCTCAGGTTGTCGGCGGGGCGGCAGGTGATGGGCTCCTCGCCCTCGCCGAGCACCCGCGCCTGGAGGGCGGCATCCACCGGCGCGGGGGTGGCGCCGTACTCGCCCTTGAGGACACCGGCCGTCTCGTTGGTGATGCTCTTGTAACGCTCGCCGAGCAGGACGTTCACCACCGCCTGACTACCGACGATCTGGGAGGTGGGGGTCACCAGGGGCAGGAAGCCAAGCTCCTCGCGGACCCTGGGGATCTCTGCCAGGACCTCGTCGAGCCGGTCACTGGCCCCCTGCTCGCGGAGCTGGTTCTCCATGTTGGTGAGCATGCCGCCCGGGACCTGGGCGACCAGGATGCGCGAGTCGACGCCCTTCAGGGCCCCCTCGAACTTCGCGTATTTCTTGCGCACGCCCCGGAAGTAGGCGGCGATCTCCTCGAGCAGTTTGAGATCGAGGCCGGTGTCGCGCTCGGTGCCCTCGAAGATGGCCACCACCGACTCGGTGGGCGAATGGCCATAGGTCATGCTCATAGACGAGATGGAGGCATCCACCATGTCGACCCCTGCCTCCACCGCCTTGACGACGGCGGCGGTGGACATCCCGGTGGTGGCATGACTGTGCATGGCGATGGGGATGGTGCAGCCCTCCTTCAGCCGCCCGACCAGCTCCTCGGCCACATAGGGCTTGAGTAGACCGGCCATGTCCTTGATGCAGATGGAGTGGCAGCCCATGTCCTCCAGGCGCCGCCCCATGTCGACCCAGTAGTCCAGGTTGTGGACGGGGCTGACCGTATAGGACATGGTGCCCTGGGCGTGCTTGCCGGTCGGCAGGGCCGCCTTCACGGCCGCCTCGAGGTTCCGCAGGTCGTTCATGGCGTCGAAGATGCGGAACACGTCGATGCCGTTGACCGCCGCCCGCTCGACGAAGGCCTCGACCACGTCGTCGGCATAGTGGCGATAGCCCAGCAGGTTCTGGCCGCGCAGGAGCATCTGCTGGGGGGTGCGCGGCATCGCCGCCTTGAGGTTGCGCAGACGTTCCCAGGGGTCTTCCCCGAGAAAACGGATGCAGGCGTCGAAGGTGGCGCCACCCCAGGTCTCGAGGGACCAATAGCCCACCTGATCCAGCTTGGGCGCGATCGGGAGCATGTCCTCGATGCGCATGCGGGTGGCGAGTATCGACTGATGGGCGTCGCGCAGGACGACATCCGTGATGCCGAGCGGCTTCGGTTGACTCATGACTTCAATCCAGCTCCAGGTTCGCGTTGTCCGCCGCGAGACCGGGTCGACGCCCGGCCGGGTGACGGTCGAGACCCGGGGCGCGCCAGGGGCGCGTACCGGGACCCCGGTGTGATTGTTGTTCTACCGGGCTGCCCCCTCGTGAACCCTCTCGTCGACGCTGTCCCTACCCCGTGCCCGTCACCGCGTTCGAGCGCGCACGCCGGCGAAGCGACACGCTCAACCCCCGCGGCGCCGATGATGATACCTGAGCGCGGCCGCGATCACCGCCGCCGTGCGCGGATCCTGGGCCCCCTGCACGGTCGGCGCGGCCCCGGGCAACGCCGGCATCGCCTCGGGCGGCGCGAGTCGGTTGGCCAACCGCGACATGGCGAACAGCATACCGACCAGGAGCAGCAGGAAGGAGAAGACGATGGTCATGCCGATGGCCATCAGGCCGACGCCCTCCAAGACGAGCTCGCCCACGCTGGGTTCCATGATCAGTCCTCCGCACGGAGTCTAGGGATACCCTGATCCGATGCCATCCTGGCATCTGACCAGCTCGCGATCTGAGAGACGCGACTCGTAGATCGCAACATATTCAATCACCTATCGCGCTCGAATCGACCGGGCCATGCCTGGCCCGGACGCCCTGGGTCAGATCTCGAAGGGATGTCGCCGCACCAGGGTCTGGCGACGATCGGGCCCGGTGGAGATCAGGTCGATGGGCAGGCCGCCGAGCTCCTCGATGGTGCGCAGATAGGCCTGGGCGTTGGCGGGAAGCTGATCGAGTGCGGTGGCCCCGACCGTGGGCTCGCTCCAGCCGGGCAGCTCGATGTACCGCGGGGTGCAGCGCTCCAGGGCGTCGGCGCCGATCGGCGGGACCTCGATGGACTCACCGTCGAGCTCGTAGGCGATGCAGATCTTGAGGGTCTCCATCCCGTCGAGCACATCGAGCTTGGTGATGCACAACCCGGTGACGCTGTTGACCAGGAAGGAGCGCCGCAGGGCCACCATGTCCAGCCAACCGCAACGGCGCTTGCGCCCGGTGGTGGCCCCGAATTCGTGGCCGCGCTCGCCGAGGCGATCGCCGTCGGCGTCGAAGAGCTCCGTGGGGAAGGGGCCTCCGCCGACACGCGTGGTGTAGGCCTTGACGATCCCGAGGACGTAGTCCATGTCCCGCGGGCCCACCCCGCTTCCGCTACAGGCCCCGCCGGCGGTGGTATTGGACGAGGTCACATAGGGATAGGTGCCGTGATCGATGTCGAGCAGGGCCCCCTGGGCGCCCTCGAAGAGCACGTTGACGCCGTCCCGGTGCAGGGCGTGGAGCTCACCCGGGACGTCGACGACCAGGGGACGCAGCTCCTCGGCCTGGGCCAGGGCCTCGTCCCGAACCGCCCCGAGATCCACCGCCTGGGCCTTGTAATAGTGGACCAGGGCGAAGTTGTGATACTCGAGGACCTCGGCCAGGCGATCCTCGAAATGGGCCGTGTCGAGCAGCTCGCCCAGGCGGATGCCCCGCCGGGAGACCTTGTCCTCGTAGGCGGGACCGATCCCGCGGCCGGTGGTGCCGATGGCCTTCTTGCCCCGGGCCGCCTCGCGGGCGAGATCCAGGGCGACGTGATAGGGCAGGATGAGCGGGCAGGCCGCGCTGATCCCCAGGCGCTCGCGCACCGGCACGCCGGATTGCTCCAGCATCTCCATCTCCTTGAGGAGCGCCGCGGGCGACAACACCACCCCGTTGCCGATCAGACAGCGCACCCCATCGCGCAGGATCCCCGAGGGAATCAGATGGAGGATGGTCTGCTTGCCGTCGATGACCAGGGTGTGGCCGGCATTGTGCCCGCCCTGGAAACGCACCACCGCGCCGGCGCGATCCGTGAGCAGATCGACGACCTTGCCCTTGCCCTCGTCGCCCCACTGGCTGCCAATGATTACAACGTTGTTACCCATGCCTCAAGCGCTCCCCGAATCATCGATTTCTCTTACCCGCCAACCCGTCTCCCCGCGCACCAGCTCCCGGTCGCAACCCAGCTCACGGGGCGCAGCCAGGGCGCCTGGCAGGGCGTTCACCACCCGCTCGCCCTGCCCGCGCAGGCGATCCACCAGGCCGGCGAGATCAGGGTCGTCGCACCAGGGGGCGTGGATCGCGGCCCGGTCGAGGCCGCTGTCGGCACGGCCCTGCCCGAGACGCACCAGCCCCTTGAGATCGGCGCTGAAGCCGACCGCCGGACGGGCGTGGCCGAACACCCGGCCGATATCGTCGTAGCGCCCGCCGCGGGCGATCTCGAGCCCCCATCCGGGGACGAAGGCGGCGAACACCGCGCCGGTCTTGTAGTGATAGCCACGCAGCTCGGCCAGATCGTAGTGGACCGACACCTCGGGCAGGATCCGATGCAGCATCTCGGCGAGACGCCGCAGATAATCCACCGCCTCACGCACCGGGGGCGCGGCCGCGGCCAGCACCCGCCCGGCGCGCTCCAGGGCATCGTCGCCGTTGAGATGCGCGAGCGCGACGAGCATGTCGGCGTGGTCGCGCTCCAGCCCGAGGCCGGCCACCAGGGTCTCGATCTCCGGAATCGCCTTGCGTTGCAGGGCGTCGAAGAGTGCATGCTCGGCGCGTGCGTCCAGTCCCGCCTGACGCGCCAGGCCACGGAAGACGCCCACGTGGCCGAGATCCAGATAGCAACCCTCCACCCCGGCCGTGCGCAGGGTCAGCAGGATCAGGCGCAGGATCTCGATCTCGCTCTCGATCCCGGCGTGGCCGTAGATCTCGGCGCCGATCTGGAAGGGGCTGCGCGTCCCCCCGAAACCGTCCGCCTGCATGTGCAGGACGGTGCCGAGATAGCAGAGCCGGGTGGGCACATCGCGCCGCAGATGGTGGGCGTCCATCCGCGCCACCTGGGGGGTCATGTCGGCGCGCACGCCGAGCATGCGCCCGGTCATTGGATCCGTGAGCTTGAAGGTCTTGAGGTCGAGATCGTGTCCGGTGCCGGTGAGCAATGACTCGAGGTAGTCCACGAACGGCGGCATCACCAGCTCGTAGCCCCAGGTCGCGAACAAGTCCAGCAGGTCGCGCCGCAGCGACTCCATGACCTGGGCCTGGGGGGGCAGGATCTCCTCGATCCCGGCGGGGAGCAGCCAGCGCGCTTCGTCCATCGACATCTCGGTCAGCCCAACCCTTCAGTTCACCAGATACAGCAGCGCGACCCCACCCAGCATCGACACCAGACCCGCCGTGCGCAGCGGTCGATCACCCTCGGCGGCGATCTGGCTCAGCGCGCGACGAAAGCTATCGGGGCTCAAGAAGGGCCACACGCCCTCGATGACCATGATCAGGGCAATGGCGACGAGGAGATCGTGCAAGTGGTCGAGGCTCTAGAACCAGGGTGGCCGACGCCCGGCGGGGCATCGGGTCCAGACACGAGCGAACAACCGCCGCCCAAAGGCGCGCAGTGTTCCAGACGGCGGTCGGTTTGTCCAACCCCACCGGGCCGGTGGGAGGACACCGAATCAACCGGGTGTCCAGGGACGGGACGCTCGGGCCGGGTGCCCGGGAGTCGGGTTCGGCTCCCCCGAACCCGACCCGGTGGGCGCTACTGGCCGGCTTGGTCGCGGAAGAAGCGGAAGAACTGGGAGTCGGGCTGAAGCACCATCATGTCGCCGCCGGTATTAAACGAGCTGCGATAGGCGTTGAGGCTGCGGTAGAAGGCATAGAAGTCCGCATCCGCGTTGTAGGCGCCGGCGTAGACCTCCGAGGCCTTGGCATCGCCTTGACCGCGCAGCTGCTCCGATTCCTTGTAGGCATCCGCGAGGATGACCGTGCGCTGGCGATCCGCATCCGCTTGGATTCGCTCGGCGGCCTCCAGACCCTTGGCCCGCAGGTCGCTCGCCACCCGCTCACGCTCGGCGCGCATCCGCGAATACACCGACTCGCTGACCTCGGGCGGAAGATCGATCTTCTTGACCCGGACATCGAGCACCTCGACCCCGAGCTCGTTGGCATTGAGGTCGACGGACTTGCTCAACTGATCCATCAGCTCCTGGCGATCCTCCGAGACCACCTCCTGGATGGTGCGCTTGCCGAACTCGTCCCGCAGGCTGGTGTTGATCCGCTCCGAGAGCAGACGCGAGGTGCGACCGACATTTCCTCCCGTGGAGCGGAAGTATTGGGCCGCGTTCGCGATGCGCCACTTGGCGTAGGAGTCGACGATCACGTCCTTCTTCTCGATGGTCAGGAAACGTTGGGGCTGGGAGTCCAGGGTCTGGATCCGCCGATCGAACTTCTTGATGTCGTTGAGGATCGGCACCTTGAAGTTCAGCCCGGGCTCGTACTCCGTCCCGACGATCTCGCCGAGGCGCAGCTTGATCGCGGTCTCCCACTCGTTGACCACGAAGGTCGAGGCATAGATGAGCACCGCGAGTACGGCAATGCCGATCGGCAACAGGCTCTTCATTTGGCTATTCATCAACGCGCCCTCCGATCACGATCTACCGGTCGGACCGCGCCCTGGCGGGCGTCCGCCGGCGGAGAGGTCATTACGGGCTGGGGGCCGCTCGGCTCGGCGGCCTGACGGGGCTTCATCAGCTGGTCGACGGGCAGGTAGAGCAGGCTGTTCCCGCCCCCGTCCTGGACGTCGAGCATCACCTTGTTGCTACCGCCCAGGACCTGCTCCATGGTCTCCAGATAGAGACGCTGGCGAGTCACCTCAGGGGCCTTCTGATACTCGGCCAGTACCGCGGTGAATCGCGACGCCTCACCCTCGGACTCTGCGACTACCTTGTCACGGTAGGCCTTGGCATCGGCGAGGATGCGCGCGGCCTCGCCACGGGCCTGGGGCAGGATCTGATTCGCGTACGCCTCGGCCTTGTTCTCCGACCGCTCCTTGTCCTCACGCGCCTTGATGGCGTCGTCGAAGGCCTCCTTGACCTGCTCCGGCGGCTTGGCCGGCTGCATGTTCACCGAGGTGACCAGCAGGCCGGTCTTATAGTTGTCCATCAGCGCCTGGACGCGCTCCTGGATGGTGATCGAGATGGCCCCGCGGCCTTCGGTCAGGACGAAGTCGAGCTTGCTGCCGCCGATGGTCTTGCGGACCACCGTCTCGGTGGCGTCCTTGAGGGTCTTCAGGGGGTCCTGGTCCTGGAACAGATAATCCGCCGCGTCCTGGATGCGCGACTGGACGGTGAGCTCCACGTCGACGATGTTCTCATCCTTGGTCAGCATGGAGGCCTGATGGCTGAAGGTGGAGAGCTCGTCGACGTTGACCGTGACGACGCTCTCGAACGGGAACGGGATGTGCCAGTGGGGTCCGGGATCGGTCGTATCCACATAGGCACCGAAGCGCATCACCACGCCGCGCTCGGCCGGCTCGACGATGTAGATGCCCGAGGCCAGCCAGAGGACGAAGAGTACGCCGGCGATGATTCCGACCGCGCGGCCCCCAAGATTACCCGTGGGCAGGTTAAACCCGCCGCCACCGGACGATCCGCCCGAGGAGCCACCCGAGCCATTGCCAGAGGGCTTCTTGCCGCCGAACAGCCCGCCGAGCCGCTCTTGCAGCTTGCGCACGACCTCGTCGAGATCGGGGGGGCCGCCCTGCTCGCCGCCTCCCTTGCCGCTCCAGGGGTCTTTGTTTCCGCCACCTGGCTCGTTCCAAGCCATAGTCACTCCGCCTTCGTGTTACGTCATTGGGTGGATGGCACCCATCGCACGGTACGGTATCGACCGTGCGATGGGTCTCGAGGATCGCATGTGCGCGCTTGCCCTTTCGCGGAGCTAGATGCCGCCGCGAAGAGGCGTTATCAAGCAAACTGGGGCTGCGCGGACGCGAAAGGTCAGTCGGCGGATTGTAAGTAACAGGCGGGTCCGCGGCAAACCACCGTGCCGGACGGCCAGATGGCTCAGAGTTGAACGGGGGCCGCGGCCCGCGCCTCGAACCGGCCCCATTCCACCGGGCTGATCAGGACCTCCATGGACCAGCCGCCGGTCTCGTCCGGGCGGTCGTCGAGGACGGTCGCATGCTCGAATACCCAGGCGCGCAGGCGCCCTTCGCCTGGGCCCAGGGTGAGGCGGCGGTGCAGCCGCGCCCCGCTCGTCAGCTCGCCGAGGGCCTGGCGCAGGAGCTCGATCCCCTCGCCCGTCGCGGCCGACATCCACACCCGCACCGGCCGCCCTTCGGCGTCACGCTCCAGCCGGGGCGACTCGCCCGGGAGGAGATCGATCTTGTTCCAGACCTCGAGACGCGGCACCTCCTGGCTGCCGATCTCCGCCAGGACCGTCTCCACGTCCGCCACCAAGCGCCCGCGATTCGCGGCGGCGGCATCGACGACATGCAGCAGCAGGCTGGCGTTGCGGGTCTCCTCCAGGGTGGAACGGAAGGCGGCGACCAGCTCGTGGGGCAGACGGCTCACGAATCCGACCGTATCGGCGAGCACCACCCGTCCACCCTGGGGCAGATCCAAGCGACGCAGGGTCGGGTCCAGGGTCGCGAAGAGCTGATCGGCGGCCAGCACCCCGGCCTCGGTGAGCCGGTTGAACAGGCTGGACTTTCCCGCGTTCGTATAGCCGACCAGGGAGACCACGGGCAGCTCCGCCTTCGCGCGCGCGCGGCGGCCCTGGGCCCGCTGGGCCTCGATACGGTCCAGCCGGCGGTTGAGCATGGCGATGCGCTGGGCGAGCAGACGGCGATCCGTCTCCAACTGGGTCTCGCCCGGGCCGCGCAGACCGATGCCACCCTTCTGCCGTTCCAGGTGGGTCCAGCCGCGGATCAGGCGGGTGGATAGATGACGCAGTTGGGCGAGCTCCACCTGGAGCTTGCCCTCGAAGGATCGGGCGCGCTGGGCGAAGATGTCGAGGATCAGGCCGGAGCGGTCGACCACCCGGCATTGCAGCAGCCGCTCGAGGTTGCGCTCCTGCGCGGGCGACAGTGCATGGTTGAAGATCGCCAGCTCCGCCCCGGTCGCGGCGACCAGATCCTTCAGCTCCTCCGCCTTGCCGCTGCCGACGAAATACCGCGGGTCCGGCACCGCCCGCGACCCGGCCACCTCGCCGAGGACCTTGGCGCCCGCGGCCTCGGCGAGGAGGCGAAACTCCGCGCGCTCGTCGGGTTCCGCCGCCGCCCCGATATCGAGATGGACCAGCAGCGCGCGCTCGCCGGCGTCCGGGCGCTCAAACACGCGCAGCCGCCGGCTCGTCGCAGACGAGCAGGTCGTGTCGCGTCAGGGCGCGGACGGAGCGCTCAGCTATTGCCAGGCTCGAGGGCCTCGTCGGTCGCGGGCGGGAGCTTCACGTTGCGGGCGGGCACGACCGTGGAGATGGCGTGCTTGTAGATCATCTGGCTGACGTTGTTCTTCAGGAGCACGACGAACTGATCGAAGGATTCGATCTGTCCCTGGAGCTTGATGCCGTTAACCAGAAAGATGGAGACCGGGACGCGTTCCTTTCGCAAGGCATTGAGGAAGGGGTCCTGGAGACTTTGACCCTTGGACATGATTCGACTCCTTGTTGTAGTCGTTACGGTTGACTTGCCCGGCATCAAACGGCGCTCGAGGTGACTCGCGGCACACTCATGCGCGAAACGGCGGATCGGCAGCCGGGACGTGCCTCTCCACCCAATACGACCGCGTTAGTGTCGTTGATCCTATGTCGCGGCGCCATTGCGGTTTTCCACTACCCAAGCGGCAGCCCGATCCATCGGCCGTCCCCAGGCCCTCGGGATCAGCGCAGGAAGCCGTGCTCGGCCAAGAGCTCCAGGGTCACGCCCCGCGTCTCGCTCCGCGCCGCCGCGTCGCCCAACAGCAGCCGTTCGAGGTAGCGGGCGATCAGGTCGACCTCTAGGTTCACCAGGGACCCCGGACCATAGTGGACGATGATGGTCTCCTCCAAGGTGTGGGGGACGATGGCGAGCTCGAAACAGGCGCCGTCGACCGCGTTCACCGTCAGGCTGGTGCCGTCCACGCAGATGGAGCCCTTATGGGCGATGTACCGGGCGAGTCCGGCCGGGGCCTCGATACGCAGACGCCAGGCGCGGGCGTCCTCGGTGCGCTCGAGCACCCGTCCGACCCCATCCACGTGCCCGCTGACCAGGTGGCCGCCCAGGGGCGTGGCGAGGGTCAGCGCCTTCTCCAGATTGACCGGACTGCCTGCCGCGAGATCGCCGAGGGTGGTCAGCGACAGGGTCTCCCGCGAGCAGTCCGCCGAGAACCCGTCCGCGGCCAGCGCGACGGCAGTGAGGCACACCCCGTTCACGGCGATGCTGTCGCCCAGGGACACATCCGCCGTGGGCAGCTTGCCGGTGGCGATGGAGAGACGCACGTCGCCCCCACGGGGCTCGATCCGGCGAATGGCGCCGACGGCTTGCACGATTCCGGTGAACATCAGGGGGTTGCTCGAAGGTAGGTCTTGGGTCTGGAGTGTGGGCCCGCGCGGCGCGCTCTAGGACCGGTCCGGGCGCAGGGTGAGCCGCAGATCCGGTCCAATACGACGAAGATCCGAGATGCGCAGGGGGATGCGATGCTCCATGCGCTCGATCCCCGGCAGATGGAAGAGCCCGCGACCGTCGTCGCCCATCAGGTGCGGGGCGAGGTACAGGATCAGCTCGTCGATGATGCCGGCGGTCAGGGCGGCGCCGGCCAGGGTCGGCCCGGACTCGATCAGGACCTCGTTGACCTCCCGATCGGCGAGCCAGGCCATCAGGGCGCACAGGTCCACCCGTCCGTGGCTCGCCGGCAGGGCGATCACCCGTGCGCCGGCGGCCGTGAGGGCCCTCGCCGCGCCCGTGCCAGGTCCCTCCATACAAGCGATGGCGACCTCCCCAGGTAGGCGGAGCATGCGCGCGGCCGGCGGGGTGCGAAGCTGACCGTCCACCACGACCCGCAGGGGCTGAGGTGTGGGGTCATCCGGCCCCAGCCCCTCCAGGGCCCCGGCCTCGAGGCGCACGGTGAAGGCGGGGTCGTCCGCGAGCACGGTGCCCACGCCGGTCACGATGGCACCGCTCTGGGCACGCAGGCGATGCACGTCGCGGCGCGCCGGCTCGGAGCTGATCCATTTGCTCTCACCGCTCGCCATGGCGGTGCGTCCATCGAGGCTCGCGGCGAGCTTGCAGCGGCAATAGGGCCGTCGCTCGGACATCCGCTTGACGAACCCCGGGTTCAGCGAGGCGGCCTCATCGGCGAGCAGGCCCGACTCGACCAGGATCCCCGCCCCGGCGAGCCGCTCCATGCCCCGCCCCGATACCAGCGGATTGGGGTCGACCATCGCCGCCACGACCCGCGCGACGCCGGCGGCGATCAGGGCGTCGGTGCAGGGCGGCGTGCGGCCGTGGTGACAACAGGGCTCGAGGGTGACATAGGCGGTGGACCCGCTTGCGCGCATTCCCGCCTGGGAGAGCGCGATCACCTCGGCATGGGGCTCGCCGGCGCGCCGGTGCCAACCCTCCCCCACCACCTCGCCGTTCGCGACCAGGACGCATCCCACGCGGGGATTGGGGCCGGTGGTGTAGAGACCGAGCCGCGCGAGCTGTACGGCCCGCGCCATGTGGATCCGATCCATGGGCCTCATCGCGGCTTGGGCTCCAGGTCCGCCAGCAGATCGAGCTGGTGACGCTTGGCCTCGGGGGTGGGTTGGCGCTCCAGACGCTCGATCTCCTCGCGGAAGGCC
The DNA here is from genome assembly GCA_963714915.1 of uncultured Gammaproteobacteria bacterium. GTDB lineage: Bacteria > Pseudomonadota > Gammaproteobacteria > Chromatiales > Chromatiaceae > Thiodictyon. The sequence continues at coordinate 54,644 of CAVQQM010000061.1, read as the reverse complement.
GCCACGTCCTCGAACTTGCGGTAGACGCTCGCGAAGCGCACATAGGCGACCTGGTCGAGACCGCGCAGCTCCTCCATCACCAGGTCGCCGATCCGCCGGGACTGGACCTCGCCCTCGCCACCCTGCATCAGCTTGCGCTGGATCCGCGCCAGGGCCGCGTCGACCTGCTCGGTGCTCACGGGACGCTTCTCCAGCGCCCGGGACATGCCATCGCGCAGCTTACGCCCGTCGAAGGGCACCCGACTGCCATCGCGCTTGACGATCCGCGGCAGGTTCAGCTCGGCGCTCTCGTAGGTGGTGAAGCGCTCGCGGCAGAGGACGCACTGGCGGCGGCGGCGCACCTGGTCGCCATCGCCGGCCAGACGGGAATCCACCACCTTGGTGTCCTCGGCACCGCAGAACGGACAACGCATAACCGCCTCGCCCGCGGGCGGCGATTCAGCCGCGGTAGACCGGGAGACGCCCGCAGAGTGCGAGCACCTTGGCCTTGACCGCCTCGATCACGGCGGCGTCGCCGCGCGCATCGATCAGGTCGCACATCCAGCCGGCCAGGTCACGGGCCTCGGTGATCCCGCAACCGCGGGTGGTCATGGCCGGGGTGCCGATGCGGATGCCGCTGGTGACGAAGGGCGACTGGGGGTCGTTGGGCACCGCGTTCTTGTTCACCGTGATGTTGGCCGCGCCGAGCCAGGCGTCCACGTCCTTGCCGGTCAGGCCCTGGCTGATGAAGCTCACCAGGAAGAGATGATCGTCCGTGCCCCCGGAGACGACATCGTAGCCCCGCGACAGGAACACCTCGGCCATGGTCTGGGCGTTCAGGATCACCTGGCGCTGATAATCACGGAAGCCGGGCTCAAGCGCCTCCTTGAAGGCCACGGCCTTGGCGGCGATGACATGCATCAAGGGCCCGCCCTGAATGCCCGGAAAGACGAGCGAGTTGAGCTTCTTCTCGATGTCCGGGTTCGACTTGGCGAGGATGAGTCCGCCGCGCGGTCCACGCAGGGTCTTGTGGGTGGTGGTGGTGGTGACATCGGCGATCTGCACGGGGCTCGGATAGACCCCCGCCGCCACCAGCCCGGCCACATGGGCCATGTCCACCAGGAGATAGGCCCCGACGGCGTCGGCGATGGTGCGGAACCGCTGCCAGTCCACCACCCGGGAGTAGGCGGAGAAACCGGCGATGATCATGCGCGGGTTGTGCTCGCGGGCCAGGCGGTCGACCTCGTCGTAGTCGATCTCTCCGGTCGCCGTGTCGATACCGTATTGCACTGCGTTGTAAAGCTTGCCGGAGAAGTTCGGCTTGGCCCCGTGGGTCAGGTGGCCGCCGTGGGCCAGGCTCATCCCGAGGACCGTATCGCCCGGCTGGCACAGGGCCATGTAGACGGCGGCATTGGCCTGGGAGCCCGAGTGGGGTTGGACATTGGCGTAATCGGCCCCGAAGAGCTGCTTGGCGCGGTCGATGGCGAGTTGCTCGGCCACGTCGACGAACTCACAGCCGCCGTAGTAGCGCTTGCCCGGGTAGCCCTCGGCGTACTTGTTGGTCATCACCCCGCCCTGGGCCTCCATGACCCTTGGGCTGGTATAGTTTTCCGAGGCGATCAGCTCGACGTGCTCCTCCTGGCGGCGCTCCTCGGACTGGATCGCCTCCCAGAGCTCGGGGTCGTAGTCACGGATCTGCATCTTGGTGTCGAACATCTGGGCCCTCCCCGGGATCGAAACGTGAAAGTCTAATCGCTTTGGGCGCGCCACGCGCGAAACCCGAACGCCGCGGGGCCGCCAGACCCTGGACCGCCGCCGCCCCCGCTGGCTGTAGAATCGGGACGCCCATACCTCGCCACAAACCTGCAGGCGCCAGAGAATCCCTGTCATGACCGAAGACTTCCGACCTGACACTGCTCGCGACGACGCCAACGTGGACCCGAGGGAGATCGGCAAGTTCGAGGACCTGGCCGCCCGCTGGTGGGATCCGGAGAGCGAGCTCAAGACGCTGCACGCCATCAACCCCCTGCGGCTCGATTACGTGGACCGGGCGGCGGGGCTCGCGGGTAAGCGCGTCCTCGACGTCGGCTGCGGCGGCGGCCTGCTCTCGGAGGGCATGGCGACCCGCGGCGCCCGGGTCATGGGGATCGACCTCGGCGAGCTGCCCCTGCGGGTCGCCGAGCTGCACACCCTGGAGAGCGGGGTCTCGGTGGAATACCGCCGGGTCGCCGTGGAAACCCTGGCCGCCGAGCAGCCCGAGGGCTTCGACCTGGTGACCTGCATGGAGCTCCTCGAGCATGTCCCGAACCCGGCCTCGGTGGTGGCTGCCTGCGCGCGCCTGGTGCGCCCCGGCGGGCGGGTGTTCTTCTCCACCCTGAACCGCAACCCCAAGTCCTATCTGTTCGCCATCGTCGGCGCGGAGTACCTGCTCGGACTCCTGCCCAAGGGGACCCACGACTTCGCCCGCTTCATCAAACCCTCGGAGCTCGACCGCTGGGTGCGCGCGGCGGGGCTGCGCAGTCTCGACATGACCGGCATCACCTACAACCCGCTGACCCAGGAGTACCGGCTCGACCCGGACGACCTCGACGTGAACTATCTGCTCACGGCGATCCGGGACGAGGATGCCTGAGCCACTGCCCCCCCGGACACCGCGACCGTCTCCCAGACGCCCCGCATGACCCAGGACTGGGGCTTCCCCAACCCGGCCACGCCGGCGGGCTCGGCGAGCTATTACGCCCTGCGCTTCGCGCCCAGGGCCCTGCGTGACGACCTCGCCGCCTGTCATGGTTGGCGCCATCTGGTCCGCGCGGTGCTCGATCAGGTCTCAGATCCCAGGGTGGCAGTCGCCAAGCTCGCCTGGTGGCGCGAGGAGCTGCAGCACTGTTTCGAGGGCCGGCCCACCCACCCGTTCAGCCTGCGGCTCGCATCCGTCATCGAGCGCTGGGGCCTGCCGCCCAAGCCCTTCCTGGATATCGCCTGGAGCACGGATGCGGTGCTGAGCGGTCACCGGCCACGGGATGCCGCCGAGCTCGGCGCCTGCAACACCCAGGACCTGGGGGCCCTGTTCGAGCTCGAGCTGCGCGTGCAGTCGGGGCCGGGCAAGCAGCCCGACCCGGCGATGCTGGGGCGCGCCCGGCGCCTGGGCGCCTATGTGGCCCGGGTCGAGCAGATCCGCGACAGCGGCTGGCTGCTGCGCCGCGGGCGCACGGGGTTCATCCCGACCGAGCAGGCCCAACGGGCCGGCCTCGCACCCGCGGACCTGACCCAGCCGGGCGGACTGCGCCATCTTCCCCGCCTGCTCGCGGAGCTTGCGGGTGCCGCGCGCGAGGCACGCGCACCGGAGTCCACCGAGGGCCTGCCCGCGTCGCTGCGTATCCGGGTCGCCCTCACCGAGCGACTGCTCGACGAGCTGGAGGCCACGGGGTTCGACCTGGCCGACCAGCGCGTCTCCCTGACCCCCATCCGCAAACTCTGGTATGCCTGGCGCGAGAGCCGCGCACGTCCCCAGGCGCATCCCCACAGCCCTTCGAGGAGCCACCAGCCATGACCTCCGCCAACGCGCCCCCTGACCTCGCGAACCGCATCATCCTGGTGACCGGGGCCGGCGAGGGCATCGGCCGCGCCGTCGCCCTGGGCGCCGCCGCCCAGGGCGCCACCCTGGTGCTGTCGGACCTGGAGCAGTCCTCTCTGGAGCCGGTCTATGACGCCATCGAGTCCGCGGGTGGCGCGACCCCGGCCATCCTGCCCCTGAACCCCGACACGGCCGATGAAGCCGCCTGCCGAAACGCCGCCGACCTGGTGGGAGACTGCTTCGGACGCCTCGACGGGCTCGTTCACTGCGCGGCCTTCGCGCCCTTCCTGAGCCGCATCGACGACTACGACGCCAACGAGTGGGAGCGCACCCTGCGAATCAATCTGGGATTTCCCTTCCTCTTGACCCAGGCCTGTCTACCACTCCTGCGGGCCGCGCCGGCGGGGCGGGTGATATTCACCTCCGACCGGGTCGGCCACGCCGGAAAGGCCTACTGGGGCGCCTTCTCGGCGGCGAAGTTCGGCATCGAGGGCCTGGCCCAGGTGCTCGCCGACGAGCTCCACGACGGCACCGCGATCCGGGTCGCGACCCTCGACCCCGGGGTCATTCGCACCGGGCTGCGGGCGCGGTTGTACCCGGGCGAGAACCCGTCGCACCTGCCCGCGCCCGAGACCGTGGTGCCCCGCTATCTGGACGCCCTGGATCTCCGCTGAGGCCGCCGGCCCCCGCAGCGCCCGCTCGGATCTACCCGCCCGGCACCCCGGAGACCGGCCGGTCTGCGCCTATTCAGTGGTGAAGCCGACCGCCTTGTGGGTCCCGTCGCAGAAGGGCTTGTTCTTAGATGCCCCGCACCGGCACAGGGCCGCCCGGGTCCCCTGCCAGGCGAGGCGTCCGCTGCCCGCCCGGATCTCGAGATTGCCCTCCACCAGCAGGGGTCCGTTGGCCAGGGGCTTGATGCTCAGCGGGCCGCCCGTCGCCTCGAGACCCGGGCCGCGCTCGCCCACAGAGCCGTAGTCCTCGAATCCGGCCTCCAGATGACTGTTGTCGCAGAACGGCTTGTTCTTCGAGTGGCCGCAGCGGCACAGGGCCGCCCGGAAGCGCACCCCGGGCATGTCCGCGGAGGCCCCCTCGATGTCCAGACGCCCCTGGGCGAACAAGGGGCCGTTGTAGGCGACCGTCACCCTGTTCTCCGCGGCCGCCTGCTCCGGGGCGCCCGTCTTGTCCGTGTAGGTCAGGGCCCCGCTCGGGCAGCGCTCGCAGATCTCCCTGACCTCGGCCTTGGTGCTCGTATCGGGGATGCACCAGGGCTCACGTCCGCCGACGAAGAGCTCGCCCTCGGCGTTACCGCACTCGCCGATATGGATACACAACCGACCGTCCCAGTGGACGTCGATCTCGTTGCCGGGGAAGTCGAAGACCTTGTTCTCGCTCATGTGCTGACTCCGGGTTGGTGGATGAGGATGGACTAGGGAAACGCTGATTAAAGCGTTTCCCGCGGGGGCCAAGGATGGCCCACCATTTTCATCGGCGCTAAGCCGTTGAAAATGGAGCGCCCCACGAGTCGCGCCTCGGGGACGCGAGCTGATTCAAGCCAGGGATGGCTTTAATCAGCATCTCCCTAGACCTGGGCCATGCCGCCGTCGACGGCATACTCGGCGCCGGTGACATAGGAGGCATCGTCTGAGAGCAAGAAGGCGACCACCGCCGCCACCTCCTCTGGCCGACCGAAACGCCCCAGCGGGACCTGGGAGACGACCATCTCCCCGAAACCCTCGATGGCGTCCTTGGGCATACCCGTGCGCTCGAAGAAGTTGCTGACGATGGGGCCGGGGCTCACGGCGTTCACCCGGATCCCGAGCGCCGCAAGCTCCGCGGCGAGCACTCGCGTGAGGGTACGCAGGGCGCCCTTGGTGGAGGCATAGATGGCCGCGCTGGGCATGCCGAGCTCGCGGGCAACCGAGGTGTTGATCACGATCGCCGCACCCTCGCCCAGGATCGGCGCAAGCGCCTTGGACTGGAGCAGGGGCGCGCGCACGTTCACGGCGAACTGGGCGTCGAACTCGGCCGCGGAGACCTCCGCCAAGGGGGCGAAACGGCCGATCCCGGCGTTCAAAAAGGCGCCGTCGAGTCCGCCGAGCTCGGTCTGCACGGCCTGCGCCAGACGCTCCGCGGACTGCGGGTCGGAGGCGTCATTGGACAGCGCGATTGCGCCGGGCATGGCAGTCCGGGCGGCCTCGAGACGCTCGGGGTTGGTGCCGGTCACCAGGACCCGGGCGCCAGCTTGATGGAGACGTTGGGCGGTCGCGAGACCGATCCCGCTGCTACCGCCAGTGACTAGCACGCGTCGATTCGAAAAGTGGCTCATGGCAAAGGGGCTCTTGGGTGGATGGGCCGGTTCGGCGTGGGAGCTGGCCGTGCGGGCCTGGTCCTTGGCGCCGGTCGGGGATCTCGCCGGGCATCCCTGCCCGGACTCACACGCGCCGGGAGTGGGGGCTTCCCTATTCCTCGAGGTCGAACAGCAGCAGCTCGGCGTCCTCGGTGGCCTCGATGCGCAGGGTCGACTCCGCCCGAACCCGCGCCGCGTCCCCCGCACCCAGGCGCTCACCGTTGACCCGAACCGCGCCACTCGCGACCTGCACATAGGCCTGGCGGCCCGGCTCCAGGGTGTGGGCGACCGACTCACCGGCTGCCATCAGGCTGGCATAGACGAGCCCGCCCTGGTGGGTCGCGATGGAGCCGTCGCGACCATCCGGTGAGACCACCAGCGCCAGGCGCCCGCGCCGTTCCTCGATGCTGAAGTGCCTCTGGTCGTAGCGCGGGGTGACCCCGGCTCGACTGGGCACGAGCCAGATCTGGAGCAGGTGGACCGGATCAGTGTCGGAGGCGTTGTACTCGCTGTGGCGCACCCCCGTGCCGGCGCTCATGTACTGCACGTCGCCCGGGCGGATCACCGACCCGTTGCCCATGCTGTCCTTGTGCTCGAGGGCCCCGGAGAGGACATAGGTCACGATCTCCATGTCCTGGTGGCCATGGGTCGGGAATCCGCCCCCGGGCGCGATGACGTCCTCGTTGATCACACGCAGGTTGGAGACCCCCATGTGGCGAGGGTCGTAGTAGTCGGAGAACGAGAAGCTGTGGTAGCTCTCGAGCCAATCGAGTCGGGCGTGGCCGCGGTCGCCGGCAGCGCGCAGGTCGAACATGATGTTCCTCCGTTCCGATGAATCCGGGATTCGATGACAGGGCTTAACCTAGCGGCGCACTTGGTTGAAAACCATCGCCAAGGGACGCCAAAGACCCTTGCGCAGAACGCAAGGATCCAGGGGCGCGCTCATGGAATCGGCTTGCCGGGCGCAACGATCAACCGCAGTGCGCCGGGCCGCGGAGGCCAGCGGATGGGGTGCTGCGCGCGATCGCGGGAAGCGGATGGTCGAAGGGGACGAGACCGCCAATGGCGGCCCGAGAGGGAAGCGTCGGGAGGCGCGCCGCCGGTGGCGGCGCGCCGATCGTTCAGGACTCGGCGGAGGGGAAGGTCTGCGCCTCGATGAAGGCCCGCAGCCCCTGCTCTTCGTCCTTGCTGAGCGAGGTCTGGATGACCTTACCCTTGCCCTTGAAGGCCTCGAGGGAATCGAGCACCTTGTCGGAGGTGGCCTTCTTCACCAGGATGAAGATCGCCGAGCAGCCGGGCTTGAAGCTGTCGGCCAGCTCCTTCATGAAGGTGTCATCGATGCCCAGATCCGTGAAACGCCCGGACAAGGCACCGGCACCAGCACCGACCGCGGCCCCCAGCAGCGGGTTCAGGAAGATCATCCCGATCAGCATGCCCCAGAATCCGCCGCCCACGGCGCCCATCGCGGTGAGATTCATTGCCTGATGGAGCTTCACCTTGCCCTCGGCGTCCTTGGTGACCACCACCACGTCTTCCATCTCGATCAGATATTCCTTCTGAAGCTTCGCGAGTGCAGCGCGCATCTCGAAGGCCAGCTGCTCCTCGGGAAATGAGATCACCACGAGTCTGCTCATAGAACGATCCTCTTAATGGCTTTGAATGTCAGTCAACGGGCTGCAAGGCTCGCACGGCTAGACCCCGGAGCATTCGCCGGGATCAGCCCTCGATCACTTTCGCTCTCGGCTCCTAGATTGCTCGAGGGCGCCAGATGTTTGCAGATGAGTCAAGTTTCAAGGCGACGACGCGCTTGCCACCCGAAGGGCCGAGCGCCAAGGGCCAAGGGCCAAAGATGCGCGATTGCGCTGTGGCGCGATCCTCGGCCCTCGGCCCTTGGCCCACTTGAAGACGCCCACAGGTCAAGAATCGTAGCGCCGTGCTCTCGTCGGTCTGAGGCATCGCCTCGCTAGTAATCGACCTGGATCGCCTGCCCGTTCTTGACCACCACACGGGCGATACCGGCCGAGCCCAGGGGGCACATGTAGTTCACGATGGCGACGCGGGTGACCGCGGCCGCGTCTTCGCGCCGTTGCAGCGGGACACGATAGTCGCTTCGGGTGTCCGCGGACACGCAGCCGCACAGGGCGAGCTGGTCGACGGTCATGCCCGGCGAGAGGACGCAGCGCGCGGTGCGCGGCAGTTGCTGCTTGGTGCTGCATCCGCCGATTGCCACGAGCAGGGCCAGCACCGCCACATGGATCGGGCCGGCCGTCGCCCCCCGCGCGGTCGTCTAACCGGCCTCCGCCTTGTCGACCGCCGAGCGCAGCGCCGCGAAGATCAGCTTGCGCGCGGCCGTCTCATCCAGCTCCGGGACCTCCCAGCCCATGATTCGGCTGTATTTCTTGACCAGATGCTGGACGTCGTCCTCTAGCTCCTTGCGATACCGCGCCATCTCCACTTGCTCGATGGTTGCCATGGTTCTCTCCTTTGGATGCCGTTGTGATTCACTGGCGGGCACTCGGCCCGCCGGGCGCGCGCGAGGCGTCAGAACTCGACCTTGCCGGTGATGACGCGGACATAGGTCGCGATCACGCCGTCCCCAGGGGCGAGGTCGTCGAGGATGGCCTTGTCCTCCACGGCCAGGGTGACCGTCTGGTTGGGCCCACGAACGGTGACGGTGGAGGTCGCCTTGTCGACCGACTCGACCTTGCCGTAGAGGGTGAGCTTGTCGACGATGGTCCCCGCGGGCTTCGCGGAGCCGGGATCGCGCTCGACGGTGGTCTCCGGGATCGCGCCCATGGCGCCGGCATCGCGGCCCTTCTCGATGTCGACCAGCACCGCCTCGGTCTCGCTGATACTAACCTTGTTGCCGATTTCGATCTCGTCGATGCGCTTGACCTGCTCGGGGATACGGAGCACCTCGAAGGTGCCGTCGGCGGTCTTCAGGGTCATCAGACGGGTGTCGCGATTGATGGCGACGACTTCACCGGAGATATCCATGGTCGTCGCGGCCCCGGCCACCGGCGTGATGGTGTCCTCGGCGATGGCGCTGAACGTCAGGGCGACGCCGGACAGGCTCAGGGTGCCCGCGAGGGCGAGGCTCAGTGTCTTGGTCATGTAATCCTTGGCTCCATAACTTGGTGGTTCTGACTTTCTGCCCGGTGGGGCGTGCGAAAGGTACGCTGCCAAGTTGACGCCCGCAACCGCGTGCCCCCGCCGCCGACGGACAGGCCCTGCCGGTTACCAATCGTTAAGAGCACGGCAACGGCGCCGCAAGCCCCGCCGCCAAATACTTCGGGTGGTAAGCCCCGCGGGACCCATCCAGGACCACCGTAATCACCCATGAGGTACGAACCCATGTCCAAAGCAGCCAGCACATCCCACGACGGGACCAAGTTTCGGCGCACCGCGATCTCGCTCGCGCTGTCAGTCGCCATCGTCGGCGCCGGCAGCAGCGTGCTGCTCGCCGAGCCGGCCGCGACGCCCGCCGCGACCACCCCCTCCGCGGCCGTCGTGCAGCCGGTGATGCCGAGCTTCGCCGACGTGGCCGAGCGCGTCTCGCCCGCGGTGGTGAACGTGACCGTCGAGACCAGCCAGAAGACGACGCCGCAGATCTCCATGCCCGGGCATCCGGAACTCGAGGACAACGCGCCGATGCAGGAGTTCTTCCGCCGCTTCTTCGAGCAGCCCAGCTCGCCCGCGCCCCACCGGGCGCGTGGCGCCGGATCGGGCTTCTTCATCGATGCCGCGGGTCATGTGGTCACCAATCATCACGTGATCGACGGCGCCGATGAGGTCACCGTCACCCTCAACGACGGCACCCAGTTCGAGGCCAAGGTGCTCGGCCACGACGACAAGACCGATCTCGCCGTGCTGAAGATCGAGGCCCCAACGCCGATGCCCTACGTGGATCTCGGCGACTCCACGACCACCCGCGTGGGCGATTGGGTGCTGGCCGTGGGCAACCCCTTCGGACTCGGCGGTACGGTGAACGCGGGGATCGTCTCGGCCCGTGGACGCGACATCAATTCCGGGCCCTACGACGATTACATCCAGATCGACGCCCCCATCAACCGGGGCAACTCGGGCGGACCCCTGTTCGACGTCTACGGGCGGGTGATCGGGGTCAACACGGCGATCTTCTCCCCCACCGGCGGTAATGTCGGTATCGGCTTCGCCATCCCGGCGGAGACGGTGCGCACCATCGTCACCGAGCTCAAGGAGTTCGGACGGGTGGAGCGCGGCTGGCTGGGGGTACAGATCCAGCCGGTGACCGAGGATCTGGCCGCCGGTCTCGGTCTCGAGGGCACCGCAGGCGTCCTGGTCGCCGACATCCTGCCCGACGGCCCGGCCCAGGGCTCCGAGCTGAAGGCCGGGGACGTGATCGTCACGGCCGGCGGTGAGCCCATGAAGGACTACAAGGATCTACCCAAGCTGATCGCCGCCACCAAGGCCGGCACCACGATGGACCTGGCGATCGTCCGCGACGGTCAGGCGCGTACGGTCGCGATCACCATCGGGCGCATGCCGGACGAGAACCCGCTGGCGAGCCGTGACACGGCGCCCAGCGCCGAGGACGCGAAGGGACGCCTGGGCCTCTATCTGTCGCCCTTGACGCCCGAGGTCCGTCGGGAGCAGGGCATCGAGGCCGATGCCGGCGTGCTCGTGGCACGGGTCGAGCCTGGCAGCCCGGCCGCGCGGGCGGGCATCGAGGCGGGGAGCCTCATCACCATGGTTGGCGGCGCTCGGGTGAACAACCCCGATGAAGTGGTGGCCGCGGTGCGCCAGGCGGTCCAGGACGATCGCGCCGCCGTGGTGCTGCGGGTGGAGAAGGAGGGCAAACCGCTCTTCGTCGCCGTCCCCTTCGCGAGCTAGTAGCGAGACGGGTCGCCGGGCCGGGGGCTGACCCCGGCCCGGCGGCCGCCCACGCGAGCGACGAGCCGCAAAGGCTCTCCGCGTATCATCCGAAGAAAGAACAGTGGGAAGGTCGTCAGGTTTCGTCCCGCGTGGTGGCCTGATTGCAAACAGGCAAAGCACAACGAGGCGGAACAGTCGCTCTATTCCAACGAGTTGTAACGAAGCGGGACGCCGCGCGGGGCGTGCCATCGCGGCCGTAGCGACGCCCACCGAGCGGGTGACGATCGGAGGCCGCCTGAATCCCAACAGGCGCAGTCAGTTACATACACTCCGAAGCGGTCAACTGCTCGTGCTCTTACTAGGATCATTCAGGTCATGCGCATCCTGCTCATCGAAGACGACCGCCAGATGGCGGACTATCTGCGCAAGGCCCTGGGCGAGGTCGGCGCCACCGCGGACCATGCGGCCGACGGCCGCGAGGGGCTGCTGCAGGCGGCGAGCGGGGATTACGACGCCCTCATCGTCGACCGCATGCTGCCCGGGCTCGATGGGCTCGCCATCGTGCGCACCCTGCGGGCGGCAGGCAACCTGACCCCGGTCCTGATCCTCTCGGCGCTCGGCGAGGTGGACGATCGGGTGGAGGGTCTGCGGGCCGGCGGCGACGACTATCTCGTCAAGCCCTTCGCCTTCTCCGAGCTCCACGCCCGCCTCGAGGCACTGCTGCGCAGGGGCAGCGCGGAGGCCCCCCAGACTCGGCTACGGGTCGGCGATCTGGAGATGGACCTGCTCAAGCGTGAGGTGACCCGCGCCGGGCGCGGCATCAATCTCCAGCCGCGCGAGTTTCGACTGCTCGAGTATCTGATGCGCCACGCGGGCCAGGTGGTCACGCGGACCATGCTGCTTGAGCAGGTCTGGGACTATCACTTCGATCCCCAGACCAACGTCATCGACGTGCACATCAGCCGTCTGCGCGGGAAGATCGACAAGGAGTTCGACACGCCGCTCCTGCATACGGTGCGCGGGGCCGGCTACATGATCGCGGCCGAATGAGGCCGCCCGCGACCGACCAACCGGCCGCGGAGACCACTGGTCCGCCCGGTCCGCACCCAGACGACCCTCCCCTACCCCCGGCGGCCCAGGATCCGGGCCTGCGTCCGGGGGTCACGCGCGTGCTCGGCAGCTCCAGCTTCCGGCTGGCGGTGCTCTACATGCTGCTCGTGGCGGCATCCGTCTCGGTGCTCCTCGGCTTCATCTACTGGTCGACTGCGGGATACATGGACCGCCAGACCGACGCGACCATCCATGCCGAGATCCAGGGGCTCGCCGAGCAGTATCGGCTGCGCGGCCTGCGCGGGCTCACCGCCACCATCCGCGAGCGTATCGCCCGCGACCCCTCCGGGGCGTCCACCTATCTGCTGGTCGACGAGGATCTGAAGCCGCTGATCGGCAACCTCGACCGCTGGCCGGGCGGGTTCCCCGACGACGACGGTTGGCTGCACTTCCGCCTGCGCGAGCGGGGGCCGGACCGCAGCGAGGAGCACGCCGCCCGCGCCCAGGTGTTCGGGCTGCGCGGCGACCTGAGGCTCTTGGTGGGACGCGACGTGCGCGATCTGGAGGAGACCCGCACCCTGATCCTCGAGGCACTCGCTTGGGGGCTTGCACTCACCGCCGCCCTCGCGCTGGTCGGGGGCTGGGTAATGACCAGCCGGGTGCTGCGCCGCATCGAGGCCATTCATCAGACCAGCCGCGAGATCATGGAGGGCGACCTCGCACGGCGCATCCCCTTGGGTGGCAGCGGCGACGATTTCGACAAGCTGGCCGCGGGCCTCAACCGCATGCTCGCGCAGATCGAGTCGCTGATGAGCGGGGTGCGGCAGGTCTCGGACAACATCGCCCACGACCTGCGCACGCCCCTGACCCGCCTGCGCACCAAGCTCGAGCTGCTGCGCACGGAGATCGCCGGTGCACTCGGCGAGGATCACCGCGCCACCGCCGCCGCCGAGGAGACCATCGCCGACGCCGACGAGATGCTCACGACCTTCAACGCCCTGCTGCGCATCGCCCGGATCGAGTCGGGCGGCCGCCGGGACGCCTTCGCGACGGTAGACCTGGCGGCCCTCGCGCGCGACGTGGCGGAGCTCTACGAGCCGGTCGCCGCCGAGCGCGACCAAAGCCTCGATGTCATCGCGCCCCAGGCGACCCAGGTCTTCGGTGACCGCGATCTCTTGTTCCAGGCGATCGGCAACCTGGTGGACAACGCGGTGAAGTACACCCCGCCCAGGGGGCGGCTCAGCCTCCAGGTCACCCGCGACCGCGCGGATGCCGTGATCGCCGTAGCGGACAACGGGCCGGGGATCCCCGAGGGGCTCCACGACACCGTGTTCCGCCGGTTCTATCGCGCCGACAACAGCCGCTCCACACCGGGCAGCGGCCTCGGGTTGAGTCTGGTGCAGGCGGTGGTCCAACTGCACGGCGCGCGCATCGAGCTCAAGGACAATCACCCCGGATTGCGGGTGCGCATGCTGCTCCCGCTCGCCCTGCCGCTTCCCGCCGGCCAGGCCTCCAAGGATGCGACCGCCGACGCGGATGCCCCCGAGTCATCCCTTGACCCGCCGCCGCGGCCGGCCGGGTCGTCCCCGATCAGCGGGGTCGAATCCCCCGCCCGGACCCCCCGCCTGCAAGGGTGAGCCCGACGTCCCAACGGGCCGTCTGAGCGCCCCGGCTGCCTGCCGGGGCGCCGGGATCGGCGGTTGCGCCTGGGAAACACGGCCCACATAATGTTTTGTTCCGTGCAGGTGGCCCTTAGCGATACACCTTTCTGGCGTCCGGTTGTGTTGCCGCGACCCGACGATACATTGACTAGCGATAGGCGCGAGCCGCTAGTAGCTCTGGCCCCTGCCCACCCCGCGAGGACCCCTCCCGATGGAACATGCGCTCGACACCACCTGCTGTACCGACACGAGCATTGCCGACGTCCAGGGCAGCGCGGACACCCGGCGGATCGCCATCGACAAGGTGGGGATCAAGGACATCCGGCACCCGGTTCGGGTCAAGGATCGCGGCGGCGTGGAACAGCACACCGTGGCCAACTTCAACATGTACGTGTACCTGCCCCACAACTTCAAGGGCACGCACATGTCGCGCTTCGTCCAGATCCTCAATCTCCACGAGCGGGAGATATCGGTTGGCTCGTTCAAGGAGATACTGGCCGAGATGTCCGATCGACTGGAGTCCGAGGCCGGTCATATCGAGATGCGCTTCCCCTTCTTCGTCAACAAGCGAGCCCCGGTCACCGGCGTGGAGAGCCTGCTCGACTACGACGTCACCTTCATCGGCGAGATCCTGGACGGGCACCCGCGACTCGAGATCAAGGTGGTGGTGCCGGTGACCAGCCTGTGCCCCTGCTCCAAGAAGATCTCCGACTACGGCGCCCACAATCAGCGCTCCCACGTGACTGTCCAGGTCCGCACCCGCGGGTTCATCTGGATCGAGGAGATCATCGACCTGGTCGAGCGCGAGGCATCCTCCCAGCTCTACGGGCTGTTGAAACGCCCGGACGAGAAGTACGTGACCGAACGCGCCTACGACAACCCGAAGTTCGTGGAGGACATGGTGCGCGACGTCGCCGGCCGTCTCAATCAGGATGAACGTGTCGCCGCCTACGTGGTGGAGGCTGAGAACTTCGAGTCCATCCACAACCATTCGGCGTATGCCCTGATCGAGCGCGACAAGGACGCCGAGGCGCGGGTGGCCGAGGCGTCGCTCTAAGACCCGACTTCTCTATTTCCAGAGGCGTCAGGCGCCTGAAGATGGCGGGGCAGGCCCCGCCGGGTCTATTTCATGCTTCCGGCTCGGCGCAGGAGAAGTCGAAGCCCATCCCCTCCGCGGGCGACTGGATGAAGGGGCCCTGGATGCAGTCGACCCCGGCGCCCATCACCCGGGCGATGGCGTCCGGCGATTCGAGGCCGCCAGCGATCACCAGGACGCCCCGCCCGTGCAGCCAGGCCACCAGCTCTTTCAGCCGCTGGGGCGCCAGGGAGGCCGTGACCCTCCCCGCGAGACGCACGAAGCGCACCTGCAGCGCATCCAGTAGCCTGACCCCACGCCCCCCGCCTTCACCGAGGCCGTTCAGACAAAGCTCGATGCCGAGGGTCCGCAGCGCTCGCGCGCGCGCGCTCGCCAGCTCGAGGCGCCGATCGGCGTCCGCGGCCTGGAGCTGAACGACGGGGCGCAGGTCGATCAGGTCGCGGCGACTGATCCCATCGCGCAGCCGTTCGAGCCAGTCCCCCTCCGCGAGGCCGGCCAGGGTCTGATGCGCCAGCAGCTGCGTCGGGGATCCGGCCGCACGTGAGCGGGCCAGGGCGTCCAGGCTCGCCTCCAGCACCCAGCCATCGAGTCGGGCCGACACCCTCGCGCGGGTCACGACGGGCGCGAACACGTCCGGACCCAGGAGCTCACCGTCGTCGGTACGCAACCTCAGGGTGGCCTCGTAGCGGGCCCGCGGTTCACCCCTGACCGTCACCACCGGCTGGAACAATAGCTCGAACGACCCCGCGTCCACCGCCGCGAGGATGACCTCGCGCCGATCGGCCCCGCGACCCGCACGACCGTATCCGTAGGTCGCGAGACCGGCCCCTCCCGACTTCAGGTTGGCGCAGGCTGCCTTGCGCGCCCGCGAGACCAGGGTGACCGCCTCGCTCCCCCCTTGGTCGAGCGGACACAGCCCAGCCCCCAGGGCCGCCTCGCCGAGACCCATGGCGACGGCCCGCGCGATCTCCGCGGCGTCGCCGGAGAGACGTCCCGGCTCGTCGCGCCTGAGCAGCACGGCAAGCCCGTGCTCACCGACCCGGGCCGCGAGATCGTCCCCGGTCACCTGATGGGAGAGCAGGTTCGCGGCCAGCGCCAGCGAGATATGCTCCTTCGGTAGCTCGAGGTAGAGGAGCCCACCCCGCCAGGGGGTCGCCGAGACCATCTGCCGATCCAACCGCTCCAATAGGCGCTCCCGGGCCGCCAGTCCCGTGTCGGGATCCAGACGCGCCAGGGGCGCGCGGGCCAGGGCCCGGCGGCGCGCCCCGGCGAGACCGCGGCGTACGCGCTCAACCAGGATCTGTGGCTCTATGGGCTTGCGCAGGAAATCGTCGGCACCGACCCGAAACGCGTCGAGCTGTCGCGAGGGGTCGAGCTCGCAAGACAGGAAGACGATCGGCAGATCCGCGAAGCGCTCCTGCTCGCGCAGCAACCCGGTGAGCTCGATCCCATTAGCACCCGGCATATGCAGGTCCATGAGGACCAGGTCAGGCAGGAACCCCTCGGCCGCCGTCAGTACCCCGAGGGGGTCCTCGCAGCGCGCCGTGATCATCCCCGCGGACTCCAGCACCCGGGCCGCGAAAAGGGCCGCCACTGGTTGGTCGTCCACCACCAGCACCCGGGCCCGCGGCCCCGGGTCGCTGCCCAGCAGGTCAGAGAGCCGCCGCGCGATGCGCAGGGCGCCGCTGCCGGTGGGGATGTAGTCGGCGGCCCCGGCCCTGAGGGCTGCCAGCCGCGGGCGCAGGTCTGCATCCGAGGCGAGACAGACGAGGGGCGTGTCGCCGCCCTCGCGTGCCGCGAGCAGCCCCGCCAGGGTCGTGATCTCCTCGGGCTCCGCGAGTGCACCGGTCTCCACCAAGACCAGATCCGGGGCGTCCCCGGACACTCCGTTGCGGGGCGCCAGCCGCTCCAGCAAGGCATCGCTGGATGTCACGACCTCAAGGCTCAAACCATGCACGGCACAGGCGGCCTGGATGGCGTCGACGGAGGCATCGGGACGGGCAAAAAAGAGGGCGCTGGCGCGCGCCCCGCGGGGTTCAGGTTGACTCAACATGGCTGGGCGTCCGAGATCGTTTTTTGGGAGCCGCCCGCCAGCCCGGTGCTTCGGACAATGGGGCGGTGACGCCTTGAGTCTAGCCAGA
This sequence comes from uncultured Gammaproteobacteria bacterium, assembly GCA_963714915.1. Lineage (GTDB taxonomy): Bacteria > Pseudomonadota > Gammaproteobacteria > Chromatiales > Chromatiaceae > Thiodictyon. The sequence goes on along the minus strand of CAVQQM010000061.1, from coordinate 37,942 downwards.
ATCACGGGATGTGGAAGCCGCGGCGACAAGCTGCTAGCAGCCGCCGTAGTCGATGGTGATCTCCTCGCCCGTAGCGATAGGACAACGGGCATAGAGCTCGAAGGCGTCGAACTCCGCGTTCGGGGCATCGCTGTGGTTCAGCCAGCGCAGGAGATTGGTCCCGATCCTGGCGCTCACGACCTGACCGTCGGCATCGTAGAGCCACAGCACATGGGCCCCGTCCACGCTGGTCTCCCGGCCGTCATAGGTGCCGATCCAGTCTCCGGGCGCGAAGGCGATGCGAGCGAAACAGCCGAAGCCGTGGATGACCGAGGGCCCCTTCTCGACCCGGCTCGCCAAGGGATCGCGGCGGGCGGCGGCCACCGGCGCCTCGGCTAGCCCTTGCGCGCCTTCTCGAAGGCGGCGGCGAGGGCGCCCCCCGGGGGGCTGGGCGCCGGCGTCTCGCGCTGTCCGCCCGGGCGACCGCCTCCCGGACGGGCGTCGCGTCGGCGTCCACCTGGTGCGGCCCGAGCGTCCCGACCGGCCCCGCGATCCGACCCCCGATCGGGCATCGGACGACCGTCCCCGGCGGCGGCCGGCTCGGCGAGCCGCATGGACAGGGCGATCCGCTTGCGCGGTAGGTCCACCTCGAGCACCTTGACCTTGACCAGGTCCCCGGACTTCACGACCTCGTGCGGATCCTTGACGAATCGATCGGCGAGCATCGAGATGTGGACCAGTCCATCCTGGTGGACACCCACATCCACGAAGGCCCCAAAGTTGGTGACGTTGGTCACCGTCCCCTCCAGGACCATCCCGGGCTCGAGATCGCTGAGCTGCTCGACCCCGTCCTTGAAGGCGGCCGTCCTGAGCTCCGGGCGGGGATCCCGGCCGGGCTTCTTCAGCTCGGCGAGGATGTCCTTGATGGTGGGCAGACCGAAGCGCTCATCCGCGAAGGACGCGGCGTCGAGCCGATCGAGGACCGCCGCGTCGCCGATCAGGGCGCGCACCGCCTTGCCGGTGTGCTCCACCATGCGCCGTACCACCGGATAGGCCTCGGGGTGGACGGCAGAGGCATCCAGCGGCTCATCGCCGTCCGGGATGCGCAGGAAACCCGCGCTCTGCTGAAAGGCCTTGTCGCCGAAGCGCGGCACTGCCATCAGTCCGCGCCGGTTGGGGAAGGCCCCGTTGGACTCCCTGAAGGCCACGATGTTCTCGGCAAGCCCCCGGTTCAGCCCGGAGACCTGGGCCAGGAGCGGCACCGAGGCCGTGTTCAGATCGACGCCCACCGCGTTGACACAATCCTCGACCACCGCCTCCAGGGTGCGGGCGAGCCGGCCTTGGTTGACGTCGTGCTGATACTGTCCAACGCCGATCGCCTTGGGCTCGATCTTGACCAGCTCGGCGAGAGGGTCCTGGAGCCGGCGCGCGATGGAGACGGCCCCGCGCAGGGAGACGTCGAGCTCGGGCAGCTCCTTGGACGCAAGCTCCGAGGCCGAGTAGACAGACGCCCCCGCCTCGCTCACCACCAGCGAGCGCAGCCCCAGGTCGGGATGGCGGCGGATGAGCTCGCGCGCGAGCTTGTCGGTCTCCCGGGAGGCGGTGCCGTTACCGATGCTGATCAGCCGCACACCATGGGCCTGACAGACCTCCGCCAGCCGTGCGATGGAGGCGTCCCACTGGTTCCTGGGTGCATGGGGATAGATGGTGTCGGTGGCCGCGACGCGGCCGGTGGAGTCCACCACCGCCACCTTGACCCCGGTACGCAGCCCGGGGTCCAGGCCCAGGGTGGGCAGCCGGCCGGCGGGTGCGGCCAGCAGCAGCGCCTTGAGGTTGCGCCCGAAGACCCTGATCGCCTCCTCCTCCGCAGCCTCCAGCAGGCGCCCCTTGAGGTCCAGCTCGAGACGGGTGAGCAGCTTGATGCGCCAGGCCTTGCGGACGGTCTCGACGAGCCAGTCGTCGGCCGGTCGGCCCGCCGCGCGCACCCCGAAGTGGGCCGCCACCAGGGAGCGGTAAGGGGCATCGGGGTCCTCCCCATTCCCCGTGAGGAGCTCTAGATTGAGCACCCCCTGGTTGCGCCCGCGAAACAGGGCCAGGGCCCGGTGGGAGGGGATGCGCGCGATCGCCTCGCGGTAGTCGAAATAATCCGAGAACTTCGCCCCCTCGCGCTCCTTGCCCTCCCCCACCCGGGAGACCAACAGGGCCTCGCCCCACAGCCGCTCGCGCAGCCGCCCCGCCAGCGCGGGATCCTCGGCGAAGCGCTCCATGAGGATCTGGCGCGCGCCCTCGAGCGCGGCAGCGATATCCGCGACGCCCCTGCCGGCGTCGACGAACCCGGCCGCGAGCGCCGCGGGGTCTTGCGTCGGATCGGTGAGGAGGCCCTCGGCCAGGGGCAGGAGCCCGGCCTCGCGGGCGATCTGGGCCTTGGTGCGGCGCTTGGGCTTGTAGGGCAGATAGAGATCCTCGAGCCGCTGCTTGGTGTCCGCGGTCTCGATCTCGACCCGCAGTGCCGCCGAGAGCTTGCCTTGCTCCTCGATGCTCGCGAGCACCACCGCGCGCCGCTCGTCGAGCTCGCGCAGATAACCCAGGCGCTCCTCGAGATGCCGCAGCTGGATGTCGTCGAGCCCGCCGGTGGCCTCCTTGCGATAGCGTGCGATGAAGGGCACGGTGGCCCCTTCGTCGAGCAGTGCCACGGCCGCCTCGACCTGGGCGGGACGCGCGGAGAGCTCCTGGCTGATGATCTCGATCGGGCTCGGCATGTGACCTCGGGGATGACGGTTCGGACAGACGGATGCCTCGGCGTCTGCACGCCGGCGGACAGGGGGCTCGGGGAGCGGAGGGTATCAGTCGATGCGGCAGGTGTCGCCGTAGACGGCCATGATCTGCTCGAGCTCGGCGAGCAGACTCCGGCATTCGTCCGGGCTCAGCCCCAGACACTCGGGGATGGGGTCGCCCCGCCGGAGCGCGGAGATGTCATCGCGCACCCGCCGGCAGCCCTTTTGACAGATGGCCTCGACACGGGACTCGACCCGTGCGTCAAAGGTCCCGCTCGGGGCGGGGTCGAACCGAAGGCTGCGGGCAACATGCACGGTCTTGGCTCCAGCGCCGTCTGGGCGATGCGCGACGATGGCTGGATTATAAGGAGATGACGATGAAGGCCGAAAGCCCCACCGGGCATGTAGAAATGCCGCCCGACGACCCGGTGCTCGTCTGGCGCCCGGCACGGGCGGCCCCGCCACTCGCGCAGGGGGACCTGCATCTGTGGCGCATCGAGACGGCGCGCGGCGAGGAGACCGGCCAGGACCTGCCGCCGCTGGCGGCGTTCGAGTCCTGCCTGGCGACCCTCGATCAGGGACAGCGGGCGCGCGCCGCGCGCATGGGCAAGGCCGCGTACCGGGAGCGCTGGGTGCGCGCCCAGGCGGGTCTGAGATGGATCCTTGGACTCTATCTGCAGGTCGACCCCGGACGGCTGGTATTCCAGCGCGGGGCCGTGGGCAAACCCGGACTCGATCCGCGCCTTCGGATGCCGGGGGGTGCCCGTCTGGAGTTCAACCTCACGACCACCGCCGACATCGCGCTGGTGGGCATCTCGCTGGAGAGTCCCCTGGGGGTGGACTGCGAACGGCTGCGCCCGCGGCGCGAGATGATGGCGGTGGCCCGACGGATGTTCGCCCCGCGAACGGTGACGGAGCTCACGCGCCTGCCGGAGGTACAGCGACTGGCCGCCTTCTACCGGGCATGGACCGCGCTCGAGTCCGACGCCAAGGCGGACGGACGCGGGCTGTTCAGGGCGCGCCCGCCCGGGGCGAAACCGCCCGAGATCCTCCACGCGGTCCCGGCGGCGGGGCATATAGCGGCGGTGGCCCGGGAGCGACTCCCACCCGTCACGGCCTGGCTGGCACTCGATCTCGTATGGCACCCATAGGCCGGCCAGACGATGGGTGGTCAGCGACCGCCCAGGGTATCCGCCAACTGAAGCATGTCCGGCAACTGGAAGAGCATCACCGCGATCACCCCGACCGCCACCGCCACCGTCACCACCCCGAGGGTGTTGACCACCAGATCCTTGCCCCGCGGACCCTGGGCGAGGGCATGGGCCAGATCGGTGAGGTTGACGATGCCCAGGAAGCGTTGGCGCTCGTAGACCATCAGGCGGCGACAGCGATGGGCCTGCATCTTGGCAATCGCACGCAGACAGTCGCTCTCGGCGCCGATGGAGATGAGGTTGCGGGTGCACACCTCGCCGAGGGTGATCTCCGCCGGCGCATGCCCGGCGGCCACGACCCGGCGCAACAGGTCCTGCTCGGTGAAGAGCCCGACCACCTGGTCACCCCGGGTCACCACCAGGGAGCCCGCCTTCTCGGCGGCCATCCGTTCGGCCGCCGCCTTCACCGTGGCACCTTCATCCAGGGACACGGGTGTGCCATGCACTTGATCTCCGACCCGACATGTCATGTTGAAACCTGCCTCTTGCTGAATCCTGATGACTGCCAGCCGCGCGGCAATGCTGCGCCGCGTCATTCGGCGATTCTAGTGCAAACGGCTAGCAAGTTCGATTCCACATATGGGGGTTCCGCCCGCCGGCCAAGGGATCACGCAGTGGGCGATCGCGCGCGGTGCATCCGACCACGGGGCACAGCGCACCCCGATGGTGCAAACTCGTCCTGCCGCCGCCAACCCGCCCCAGGAGCGCCGCCAAATGCCGAAACTCTGCCCGAAGATCATCCTCGAGGGGACCCGTCTCACCAACAAGACCGATACGGCGTTCGCGTTGAACCGCGCCGAGCGTCTGGTCGGACCGCGCAGATACGAGTACCACTCGCCCCTGATCTCCGGGGAGTGGTGCGGGTTCACGAATCAGCCCTGGGGTCGCGGCCTCATCAACTTCCTGCCCGAGGAGGAGCCCCTGGCCCTCGACACCTACGAGACCTGGGTGCATCTCATGGAGAACCTGCGCTATTACTCCTGGATCATCGACCGATTCCATGTCTCCACCCGGGTGTATCAGCGCCTCCACCACGGCAGGGACTACGACTTCGGCGCGCTGGAGACACGTCTGGCGGCGATCGGGTTCGTGCTGGTGTTCCTCCACCGTTTGCCCGAATCCTTCGCCGACGCGCGCGCCGAGCGACTGAAGGTCTCCGGGAATCCATCCCAGTACGACGACCTCTCGGTCTTCGTCCGCGAGCAGGAACTGTTCGATGAGGTCCTCGCCGACACCCGGCTCCCGCTCCTACGGGTGGACATCACCGGGCGGGGCATCCCCGAGATCGTCGGGGAGATCGCCGACCATATGGAGTCGAGCGGGCGGCTCATCGCAAACTACTGAGGCGCAAATGGGGGTCCGCCGCCCAGACTTGAGCCATCTCAAGGAACCCCTGCCCGGGTCGGCGATGCTGCACCCCTGCCCCAGCGCCAGGACCGACGCGCCTTGATCCACGGGCCGCGCTCGGCCCATGATGCGCGCCGGACGCCGACCCAGCGCGCCAGCCCAGGAGATCCGGACGCGTGAGCACCAATTCAATCGAGCCATCGCCGAGACTCATCGACCGCTTCGGTCGCCACGTGACCTATGTGCGCCTCTCGGTCACCGACCGCTGCGACCTGCGCTGCGTCTATTGCATGGCCGAGGACATGCGATTCCTGCCGCGCAGCCAGCTCCTCACCTTGGAGGAGATCGCCCGGCTGGGGCGCTGCTTCAGCGAGCTGGGCGTGGTGAAGCTCCGGATCACCGGTGGCGAGCCCCTGGTGCGCAGGAACATCCTCTGGCTCTTCGAGCAACTGGGCGCCCTGCCCGGGGTGCATGACCTCACCCTGACCACCAACGGCACCCAGCTCGAGCGCCTGGCCCGCCCTCTGCGCGCCGCCGGCGTCACCCGGGTGAACATCAGCCTCGATTCCCTGCGACCCGAGCGCTTCCATGCCATCACCCGGCTGGGGGCGATCGACAAGACCCTGCGCGGGATCGACGCCGCCGTCGACGCCGGCTTCCGACGGGTCAAGCTCAATAGCGTGGTCCTCAAGAACCGCAACGACGACGAGGTGCTCGACCTGGTGCGCTTCGCCATCACGCGTCGGATGGACATCAGCTTCATCGAGGAGATGCCCCTGGGAAGCATGGGGGACCACGACCGGGCGGAGGCCTACTGCTCGAGCGACGAGATCCGCGCCGCGCTGGCGCCCCACATGGACCTCATCCCCACCACCGAGACCACCGGCGGACCCTCGCGTTACTACCGGGTCGCCGGGAGCGAGACCCGCGTCGGTTTCATCTCACCCCACAGCCACAACTTCTGCGGCGACTGCAACCGGGTGCGGGTCACCGCCGAGGGGCGACTGCTCCTGTGTCTCGGCCAGGAGCACTCCTCGGATCTGCGCCGGGCGCTGCGCGCCAATCCCACCGATGACGACCGGGTCAAACAGGCCATCACCAACGCCATGTCACTGAAGCCGCGGGGACACGACTTCGATCTCGCGGCTCGCCCGGTGATCCTGCGCCACATGAACGCCACCGGCGGTTGACGGTCCAGACCCGCGTCGACGTTCCTCTTCTCGGTCGGCTTGACCAGCCGATACCCGGCAAACCCGGCCTCCACGGGCGCATCCCCCGGCGCCCTACACGGACGGGGGTCTCGGATGACTTCAGGATGTCAGTTCTCCCTCAATGCGTTAGCATAGAATCCTGATTCAAGACCAAGCGCTGGACAGGGACATGCCGCGCCCGAACGAGACGAACATGACCGAGTTATCCAAGCCTGATCCCAGGCGCCCGCGGCGCCCCTCCGGATTGCGTCTGGCGGCCCTCGCGCCCGGGCTGATCGTTGCCCTCACCGGCTGCGTCGAGATGAACCGATTCCTGGCCCGCCCGGAGGCGAAACCGGCCTCCGACCCGGCCGCCGAGCAGCAAGCAGCCGAGGCCGCCCTTCCCGAGCCCATTCCCGAGCCTCAGGAGACGCCCAAGCCGGGCAAGCTCTACGAGTGGACGGGCGATGGACGCACGATCACCCGCATCGTGGTAAACACCGACGAGCAGAAGGCGCGTTTCTACGCGGGCGACGAACAGGTCGGCTGGACCACGGTCGCCTCGGGGTTGAGCAAGTATCCCACCCCCACCGGACACTTCGAGGTGATGGAGAAGGTCGCCAAAAAGCGCTCCAACCTCTACGGCAAGATCGTCTCGAAGGGCGGCAAGGTGGTGCGCTCCAACGCCACGGACAAGGACCGCGTCCCAGCGGGCGCGCGCTTCGAGGGTGCGAGCATGCCCTATTTCATGCGCCTGACCTACGACGGCATCGGGCTGCACGCCGGGCCGATCCCGCGTCCGGGGAGCCCCGCGTCCCACGGCTGTATCCGCATGCCGAAGAAGCTCGCCCCGGTCGTGTTCAAGCACGTGGACGTCGGCACCCGGGTAAGTATCGTCGGCACCGGTCCGAGCTATGGGAACTATGCCCAGAAGCAGCGGGCAATCGCCGCGGAGCGTGCCGCCCGTGCGCGTGAGGAGCGCGAGGCCGAGGCCCGGCGCCCGCAATCCGCACCGACGGCGACCGCCACCGCGAGCGCGGCCCCTGCCTCGAGTCCGAGCAGGCGCGCCGCGGCGCCGCCGGCCAGCGCCGCGGGCCAGACGACACCCCAGCCTCCCGCTGCGGCGCCCGTGCCGCAGCGGCCGGAACCCGAGGTCGCGGATGCGAGCCCGGCGCCAGCCCCGCTGGCAACGCCAGCCGCGGGCGAGCCAGCGACCATCGAGCGTCCAGCAGCCCCATCGCCGGAGCCCACCCCCGCGGCCATCGGGGACGCGGCTTCGGCCGAACCCGCACCTGCCCAGGCACCCGCGCCCGTCGCCGACCCGCCGTCTGAGCCAGCCCCGGCGGCGAGCGCCCCGACCTCCGCGACTACCCAAAACGAGCCAGTCGCATCCACGCCAGCCGTGCAAGGGACGGCCGAGGCCGAGCCGGCGCCGAGCGTGCCGGTGCCGGCGGCCGTCTCGTCCCCGCCCGCACCACCGGCGGTGCCGCCCTCGGCATCCCCCGTGGTGCCCATGCCCGCACCGCCGCCCGCCCCCGCGGCGGCACCGACCGCGCCAGCGCCAAACCCGGCCGCTCCACCCGCTGCGGTGGGAATGGACAGGCCCCCGGCTGCATCCCCAGACGCGCCGCCCGCAGGCTGATTCGAAGTTCGGGCGGTCGCACCAGAAGGGCTTGGCTGCCGATCAGGCAGGCCCGATTCGCCGCGGTGCGCACCGCTGAATTGGAGAATCGTGGGTCTATCGCGCGTCCCACCCGAGCCCTCAATGACCCCGCTGATCAAGGGCCAGGTGGGGCTGTTAGAAAAGCGCTGTTAGGGCTCCAGGAGCGCGAACTGGTCGGCGATCCAGGTCGAATCGGGCTCCTCTAGGACCGCCTGCGCAGGTTCGGCGGGTAGGCAGACGCGGATCTCCAACCCGTCGTCTTGGGGCTCGATACGTACCGTCCCCCCGTGGTGCCAGGCAACGAGGTGGACCTCGAGCATATCCGCGTTCCATGCCCCTTGTCCCTCCTGGCCCTGGAAGCGCAGATCCACGCCAAGTCCCGGCATCTGCATCCCGGCCGGGACATGCTCCCCGATCGTGACGCGTTCGCCGACATGAGGACGCAGGACCGACACGAGCCGCTCCAGTAATACCCGGTCCCCCGCCACCGACGGGCCCTCGCCCTCGGGGACAAGCCCCTGAGACTCGAGCAACCCCCGAGGCCCGACCAGGTCCGGAAAGCCGCCGTTGGCGAGCTGATCGAGCGCGTGCAGGCGCCGGTGCACGGCGATCAGATCCTCGGTCTCGCGCACCTCGAGCCCCCACAGCTCCATCGCCTCCACAGGAAGCCGCTCGCCCTGGCTCAGGTGCGCCGCGTCCCGCGCCCAGGCGCTGACCGCGTGGGGCACGTGCCGCAGATGGGCGAGCCCGGCGGACAAGGCCAGCAAGGCGCGCAGCCGATCGGCATGGGAGCTGCGTTCGCGCACGCTGAGCTTCTCCCGGACCAGGAGATCGCGCTCCCGGCGCAGTTGGTAGAACTCGAGCCCGTGGTGGAGCTCGGTGCGCAACTGCTCGAGATCCCAGGGCTTGGTGATATAGCGCAGGATCTCGCCACGGTTCACGGCGGCGATCGCGTCGTCGAGGTCTGAGTAGGCGGTGGTCAACATGCGCACCACGCCGGGCCAATCGCTACGCACGCGTCGCAACAGATCGACCCCTTGCTGACCCGGCATGCGCTGATCGGTGATAAGCACGGCGATATCCTCGCCCTCCCGCTCTAGGATGCCGAGGGCCTCGTTCACGCTCTCCGCCGTGAGGACGCGAAAATCGCGTGCGAAGGCCATGCGGAAGTACTTGCGCGCCTTCTCCTCGTCATCGACGAAGAGCACCGCGTAGCGGCCGTCTGATCCCGAATCGGTCATGGCTGGTCCTCGCGCCAGGCTGGGAAGCGCATCTCCATGCGAGTGTAATCCCCTTCAATCGATTCACACGCGATCTCGCCCCCGAGATCGGTCAGCACCCGTCTGCAGAATGGCAACCCCATACCGGCCCCATGCCCGGCACCCTTCAGCGAAAAGAATTCGTCAAAGACGCGCGGGACCGCGTCCGCCGGGATCCCGCTCCCCGTATCGGTCACCACCAGCCGATTCCAGTCCGGGCCCGGCTCCAGGTCGAACCTGATGGCGCCCTTGCCCGCCGCGCGGGTTGCATCCAGGGCGTTCTTGAGCAGGTTGTAGAGGACGTGGATCAACAGGGTGGATGGCCCCTTGAGCTGGAAGTCTTCTCCGTCGACGGACACCAGGTCGCGCTCGCCACCCCGAAACGGATAGCTGTCGATCGCCTCCTGGAGCAGCTCGGAGGCGCGCATGACTACCCATTGATCGCCCGAACCAGCACCCGAGCCCGCGTTCACCAGGAGTAGACGCACCAGCATCCCGACCCGCTCCGCCGCGGCCCGGGCCAGTCCGGGCGCATCGCCCAGGGCATCGAGGGCGGAGACGGGGATCGCGGCGTCCTCGCCATCCCGGGGGCGGGTGCGCCGGTAGTGGTCCACCAGGGTCGGCAGGTAGCGCTCGAGCCCAGCGGCCGCACCGGCGATGGTCGCGATGGGTGTCGCGATCTCGTGGGCCAGATGCGAGGCGAGCCCCATCATCGCCTCGCGACGCGCGCTCAAGAGCTCCTGCTCGGCCCGTCGCTGCCGATGCAGATCACAGGCGTCGCGCAGATCCGAGCGCAGGGCATCCATGTCCCAGGGCTTGAGGATGTAGCGGTGGATCTCGCCGCGGTTGACCGCCGCAACCGCATCGCTGAGCTCCGCGTAGGCGGTCGTCAGCAGACGGATCACCAGCGGATAACGCTCCTTCACCCGGGCCAGCAGCTGGGTGCCGGTCTCCACGGGCATGCGCTGATCGGTCACCAGGACCCCGATGGCGCCAGCCTCGCGCGCGAGCATCTGGTCGGCCTCCGCCGCGCTGGTCGCCGTGAGCACCCGAAACTCGTCGCCGAAGGCACGTGCGAAATACTTCAGGCTCTGTGGCTCGTCGTCCACATAGAGGACCGCGGGCGCATCGCTTGCCGGGTGCGGGCTCATGACCGCGCTCCGGGCGTGCGACCCCGCATCCAGGGCCGGGCCGATGGGCTCATGGCTCCTCCATCGCCGCCTGCGGCAGATCGAAGCGCAGCTCGCTCCCCTCCCCGGGCCGGCTGGTTGCCGCAAGGCGGCCCTGATGGTTGCCGATGATGGTGTGGCAGATGCTGAGGCCGAGCCCCATCCCCTCGCCGACATCCCGGGTGGTGAAGAAGGGGTCGAAGATCCGCCCCAGGGTGGCCTCGTCCATCCCGACCCCGTTGTCGCTCACCGCGACCGTGAAACGCCCGTCGGAGAAGCCGCCGGAGACCCGGATTCGCCCAGGGCGCTCGCCCCCGACACCGGCGATGGCCTTGGCGGCATTCACCAACAGATTCACCAGGACCTGTGTCAGATGGCTCTTGGAGCCCGAGATCATCGCCGGGCAGGGCAGATCGCGCACCACTTCGATGCCCCCGATGTCATGGGCGGTGAATCTCAGGGCGGCATCCACCGCCTCGTTGAAATCGAAGCTCCCCTGCTTGTCCGCCTCAGACGGATAGGCGAAGGCCCGCAGATCGGAGACGATGGTTCGGATACGCTGCATCCCCTCCTGGATATCCCCGAGGATCTCGCGCTTTAGCTCATCGTCCTGAAGGTCCGGGTCGCCGCTCAGGATCTGGAGCGCGGTCAGGCTGTAATTCAGGGGGTTGTTGATCTCATGGAGCAGCCCCGCGGACAGGCTGCCAAGGGCGTTGAGCTTCTCGCTCTGGATCAACTGGGCCTGGGTCGACTCCAAATCCTTCAGGGTCTTCTCCAAGCTCGCGTTCCTGACCGCCAGATCCTTCTCCAGCCGGGCGTTCTCCAACAGGTTTCTCAGCCGTGTGAGCACCTCCACGGTACTGAACGGCTTGGTCAGGAAATCGTTAGCGCCGTTCTTCAGCGCGGTGAGCTTCGACTCTTCGTCGGCCCGGGCCGTGAGCAGCATGATGCGAGTCGAGTCTGGCCCGCCTCCGCTCGGATTCGCCGGCACACCTCGAGACCATCCATCTCCGGGAGCATGAGATCGAGGAGGATCAGATCGGGTTCGGTACCGACGCGCCAAGTCCAACCCCGCCCGCCCGTCACGTGCCTGAAGCACCTGATACTCCTGTCCAAGATATCGACCAGATAGCGTCGCATATCCGGCTCGTCCTCGACGACCAAGACAGACGGAAGTTGGCTGTCGCCACTTGGGGTCAATACCGGCTCGAAACCCTCCGGCCCATCCATCGATAACCCCCCGCGTTCGTCGGCAAGCAGGTGCAGGGCCTCCAGCGCATCGACGCCCGCGCCCTTCTCCCTTCCCGTCGATAGCCGAGGGGCCTCCGCACTCAAGGGTAACTTGACGACCATCCTCGTTCCCTTCCCGAGGTGGCTTTCCGCCTGGACGCTCCCCCCCATACGCTCTGTCAACTCTTTGACAAGCGCGAGGCCTAGCCCTGTTCCTCGAAACCGCCGAGTACTCGAACCGTCCGCTTGCCGAAACCGATCGAAAACATACGGGAGATCGCTCTCGGAGATCCCAATTCCAGTATCCTCGACTGTGATCTTGGCTTCCCCCGAATCTACCGACGTCCCGACCGAAATTTGCCCATCTTTGTTAGTGAACTTGACCGAGTTGCTCAAAAGGTTGATCAGAATCTTTTCCAAGGCTCGAAGATCTCCTCCAACGACGAGCGGCTCCCCGTGAAGATTCCTCTCCAACGTGACATCTTTCGTGTCCGCCAGGAAACTCATGTCATCCGCCAGACGCGCGACAAGAGAATTTAGCTCGACCGGCGTCATCTGCAAGTCGTTCCCGCCTTCTTCGAGACGAATGACGTCCAATAGATCATTGACCAGCTTAAGGAGCCTTAGGGCGTTCTCACGCACCGTGACCAACCTAGCCGCCGCGGTGTCGGAGAGGCGTTCCGCACCCTCGAGCAGGTCCTGAACCGGAGCAAGTATAAGCGTAAGCGGAGTACGCAACTCATGGCTGATATTTGCGAAGAACTCAGACTTCTGCCTGCCCATCTCCGCCAACTGATGGTTTCTTTGTTCCAACTCATAGCTAAGCCGAAATTCTGTCAGCCGCCTCCTCCCGAGAAAATGACTCGAGAAAGAAGCGATCACGCCCGTGCTGATCAAAAAGAACAAATTTCCGAACAAAGGAACGTAAGTATCCCCGAAACCGTGATACCAACAGGCCAGCACGTACCCCACGATAGTGAAAAGACAGAAGGCAATTGTCTCGCCGACCTTGGTGGGTAAGAGAAGCCCGATTGCGATCACCGTGAGGTTCAGTCCCGCGTAATATGTCGACAGCGCACCCTCTGTCACCGCGACCATAAACAAGATCATCAACTGAATCAGCACAAAGAGCCCGACAGTGACCGGCTTTGCGAGTGCCCGGTGCCGCGTAACAACGGCAGCGGACAAAAAAACGATAACCACTGAACACGACAAGCGAAGCCAAAAAAACAATTGGAACCGGTCGGGATACGCGTAGTAATCGAGCACCGAGAAGACAGGCACCAGAGACGCCGCGATAGCGGTCGAGACAAGCGAAAACCTCAGCCATTGGTCTCTGATGTAGTCGCGGTACGCAGGAGCGAAGTCGCTTTCATCGACCCGGTGCACGACCGACCTTTCTAACCTCTAGGCAAACGTTTATACCGGTCTCGTCCGTAAATACGCGCTGCTCTCCCAGCCCTGGGACCAACCGCCGCATCTGGTCTTCGTCACGGTAGATAAGGTACCAATCAGCAAGATGCTCCAACACGAATCTGTTCGAACGCGCAATGTGCATATTGGTTACTAGAACACTTCCCCCGGGGACGACCCAGTCAAAAAAAAGCTTGACCAACCTCGCGCATACTTTATCAGACAGATAATCGAACAATCCAGCACAATAGACAAAGTCAAGGCGATCGCTAAACTCGGCGCTTAAAGGGGATGCCGAGCCTTTTAGGAGCGAATGAACGGAACGATGCAGGATGTCGACACGAACACGCTTTCCGGTCTCCGTTGACGCTGCTTGCACCTTGGACTCGGCGTATGCAAGAGTTTCGCGGTTGAAATCCAACAGAGAGAAATGCGCCGCTTCGGCCTGCGGGTAATGCCTCACGAAACGCTCAACCTCTATTGCGGGTCCGCACCCGACGCTTAGGATTCGCACCGGGCGCTCGCCACTGGCCCCCTCCACTGCGGATTGAATGTGGCGCTCGAGCGTCGCGACCCGATTAATCACGCACAGGGCGATAGGCAAGCGGACATAAGCAGTATTGATGATCTTCGCATAGGCGTTGGGACCTTGCGGATCCAGCCTATGAATCATATTCATCATCTCGTAGTCGCCAGCATACCCGAGCGGCTTAGTATAGGTGCGATGCAAGAACGGCGCACGCATAACAAGCGGATGTATCTCTCGTTGAAAGAATCGCTTGTGAGGTCCTAGCACATCTTGTGGCACGAGAGCAGCTGCGCCCTCGAATTGACGATGGAGTTTCTCCAAACGTTGATACAAGGGAGACGCGAATTCCAGAAGACGATCACAGCTCTCAAACGCACTGAGGTTGCTCGGTTCGCCGTTGACCCGTAGCTGCTCGAGCCACTGGTTCAGCTCAACCAAGAAAGAACGCAAGTCCCCGACGGCTATTCGGTAGTCCTCCACCAGCGCATTCGAGTCTGTCCAACGCGAAACGAATTCGGCGGCTTCCTGGTGAAACCCCTGATCGTCGACGAGATTCGAGAAGTTCTCAACCCAAGGGTCCTTGAGCGCTGCCGAGACGATCAGGAGAAGGCCCGTATTAACCAGGTTATTAACTGTAGCCCGGCCATTATATATGGTCTGGTCACCAGCCCGGATCACCAGGTCTTCCAGAACCTCACTCAACTGCACAATGGAGTAAGGATTATAGACTTCAAATACGACGGTCACCCCTTCGACGCGCAAGAGCGTTCCGCGCGCCTTTTCTCCTTGGCTGTTGCGGAACGTAATCAGGCTTTGCAGGGATGCGGTCTTGATGCGCACGGCTGTTTTTCTGGCCTTTGGGCGGAGGTCTAGCCGAGGATCCTTGGCGGGCTGTGCTGGCCCGACCGTCGGAGCGGGGGGCCACGGTCAGCTTCCTCAACACGTGGCGGAATAGTAACAGGAGCGATGGGCGCCAGATATCTACCTGATCCCAGTTATGCCGCCCGATACCTGGCCGACGGTCGCCCCGACCCTAAGCCCGCGCCACATGGTTAAATCATCACGACGCCGCGTCGGCGACTCGGGGCGCAGGCCGGCGATCAATCCTATCGGGATATCTGATACCGCTCGATCTTTCCGCGCAGCCCAACGCGCGAGAGTCCCAACTCCTCCGCCGCCTGGGTGCGATTCCATCGGTGCCGGATCAGGGTCTCGCGCAGCACCTCTGCCTCCATCGCCTCGACGCGTTCCTTCAAGGTGCCTGACGCGATAGGTCGCACCGGCCCCCGGCCCGCGTCGTGCGATCCGCCATCGACCAGGGAATGGGCGCCAGAGCCCCGCAAGATCCGAGGATCCAGCAGGTCTGCCCCGATCACCTCGGCGTCGGACACCACCACGAGCCGGTGGACCTCGTTCTGCAGCTCGCGGACGTTGCCGGGCCAGGGATAGTCCGAGAGACAGGCGCTCGCCTCCTCGCTGAAGCGCGGGGCGACTTGCCGAAGGCCCGACTGGCGCCGTCGAGCACAAAGTTGGCGATCTCGGGGATGTCCATCGAGCGCTCCCGCAGGGGCGGGAGATGAAGGCGGATCCCGGCGATGCGGTAGTAGAGATCGGGGCGGAAACGGCCCTCGCGCATCTCGCGCTCGAGATCCCGGTTGGTGGCGGCCACCACGCGGACGTTCACGGCGCGGCGACGATTGGCGCCGATGGGCCGCACCTCACGCTCCTGGAGGACGCGCAAGAGCTTGACCTGGAAGGCGGGAGAGGTGTCGCCGATCTCATCGAGGAAGATGGTGCCACCGTCGGCCTGCTCGAAGAGTCCGACCCGGGCGGTTACCGCCCCGGTGAAGGCGCCCTTCTCGTGGCCGAAGAGCTCGCTCTCGAGGAGTTGATCAGGCAGCGCGCCGCAATTCTCGGCGACGAAGGGCTTGTCGGCGCGGGGGCTGTTGTAATGGAGTGCGCGAGCGACCAGCTCCTTTCCGGTCCCGGACTCGCCGGTGAGCAGGACCGGGATGTCATACGGGGCGACCCGGGCGATATCCGCGCACACGGCCTCCATCGGGCTGCCCGGCGCCCGGACGATGCCGTCGAGCCGGAAGTTGCGTTTGAGGTGTTCACGGGTCTTGGCGAGGCGCTGCTCGAGGCTCGAAGCGGCGACCTTCATCTCGAGGCCGAGCAGGGCGTTCTCGCGCTGCAGTTCGACCAGTCGGCAGGCGTTCTGCACAATCAGGAGCAGGTTGTCGGGGTGCCAGGGCTTGGTGATGTATTGCAGGATCCCCGCCCGATTGACCCCGTCGATAATATCCCCGGCATCCGTGTAGCCAGAGACGATCATACGCGCCACCTCGGGCCAGCGCGCCCGCACCCGCGCGAGAAACTCCACCCCCGTCTCCTCCGGCATCCGCTGGTCGGAGATCACCACCTGGACCCAGTCCTCCTCGAGGATGCGCATGGCGTCGGCGGTATTGGTGGCGGTGCGCACCTCGAACGCCTCGTCCAGGGTGCGGGTGAGGGTATCGAGCGACAGGGGCTCGTCGTCGACCAGCAGGATGGTGGGCCGGCTCGATGGCATGGTTTAACAGTCGGCTCCGGGCCGGGACTCGGTGTCTCGCGAGCCCGAAGGTTACGGGATGGCGGGTCGCTAAACTAGGCGGGCGCGCGCCGCCACCCCCGACCGGGCGATGCGCCCGAAGCCAGCGGGCGGCGACACCCGGACCGTCAATCCCTCACCGCGAGGATGATGTGCGGTGCCTTGATCAGGGCGCAGGCGCGCCCGCCCAAGGCGAGGGCAAGCTCGCGCACGCTCTCCATGGTGATGACGGCGGTCAACCGGGCCCCACCGTCCAGGGCCAGGACCACCTCGGCATTGACCGCCCCATCGGCGATGGCCTCGATCGTCCCGCACAGACGGTTGCGGGCAGAGGTGCGCAGCCCGCCGTCCTCGGTGCACAGGATCACCCAAGACGCCTTGATTAGGGCATAGGCCTCGGCGCCCGGCTTGAGGGCCAGGGCTCCCACACTCTCGTTGGTCACGATGGCCACCAGCGGTCCACCCTGGGTATCGAGCGTGACCTCGGCGTTGACCGCCCCTTCTTTGACCTCTTTGACCACCCCGCGCAGAGTGTTTCTGGCACTGGTCTTCATCGAGTTTGCTCCTGTTGACGTTGAGCGATGGAAGGATACCGACAACCACTCCCGCGGCGATGGGAGCTCGCGGCCACTCCCCGCGAGGCGGCGTGCCGGCTGGCCGCGCGATCCAGGGGTCGCGCGGAGGGGCATCCTAGCAGCCTGTCCGAGGTTGAATCGGTGACAGTTGCGAGTCTCGAGCGGCGAGCAACGAGGTTGCTCAGGCTGAGCCCCCCGCCCCGGGTTTCGCCAGGACGGAAGACCAACGCGGCTGCTGCCAACATCAGTCGGCGCAGCGCTGCGATCGGCGCCAATGGCTAGGATGTCTTCAACCTCTCAGTGCGCCAGCGGCCGGCCTTGACCGATTGACGCGGCGGCGAAACACGGGCGAAATCGGACCGCGTCCCCCACGCCGGGGGCCACCATAGGAGTCCCGCCTTGGATATACGCATCGGCTACGAGCTGACCTACGCCTGCCCCCATCCCACCCCCATGATCCTGACCCTCAACGTTCACTACAGCAGGGTCTCGGACCTGGCCGCCCCAGACCACATCATCACCCATCCACCGGTGCCCATCACCGGATACCGCGACGGGTTCGGCAACTGGTGCACCCGCCTGGTGGTTCCCCCGGGCGAGATCCGGATCTCCACCGACACCGTCATCCACGACAGCGGGCTCCCTGACCACGTCGATCCCGGTGCCATCCAGCACGCGGTGGAGGACCTTCCGAGCGAAACCCTGGTCTATCTCCAGGGCAGCCGCTACTGCGAGACCGACCGTCTCTCGGAGACCGCCTGGCGCCTGTTCGAGCACACACCGCCGGGCTGGGCGCGGGTCCAGGCCATCAGCGACTTCGTCCACCGGCACATCACCTTTGGCTACCAGCACGCGCGCGCCACCAAGACAGCCCTGGAGACCTGGCACGAGCGCACCGGCGTGTGCCGCGACTTCACCCACCTAGGCATCACCTTCTGCCGCTGCATGAACATCCCCGCGCGTTATTGCACCGGCTATCTGGGCGACATCGGGGTGCCGCCCGCCGCGGAGCCCATGGATTTCTCCGCCTGGTTCGAGGCCTATCTAGGCGGACACTGGCATATCTTCGACCCCCGCAACCGGGTGCCGCGCATCGGTCGGGTACTGATCGCCCAGGGCCGCGATGCCGCCGACGTACCGATCAGCAATGCCTTCGGTCACGCGATACTCAAGGGCTTCCGGGTCTGGACGGACGAGATCGCGCCCGCCGTGCCATGACGGGCATCGATCCCGCGAGGGACCTGTCGTCCCCGGATCGGCTGCTCGCACCCGACGAGCCGCCGCCCTTCGAGCTAGTCAACCCGAACGGTCCCGCCCATGCCGTCCTGGTGTGCGACCACGCATCCAATCGGGTCCCGCGCGCGCTCGCGGGGCTGGGGCTCACGGCCGAGGAGCTCGGCCGGCACATCGCCTGGGATCCCGGAGCGGGCGCGGTCGCCCGCGGGCTCGCCGACCGGCTCGATGCCACCCTGCTGCTCGGCGGCTACTCCCGGCTGGTGATCGACCTCAATCGCCCCCTAGCGAGCCCCGAGTCCATCGCCGAACGCAGCGACGGCGTACCCGTCCCCGCCAATCGCGACCTAGGGACCAGCCCCCGCGCCGCGCGCGTCGCGACCTTCTTCGCGCCCTACCATCGTGAGATCGCCCGCGTCTTGGACGCCCGCCGTGGGCGCGCCACCCTGCTCTACAGCATCCACAGCTTCACGCCGCAGCTCGATGGCGAGGAACGCCCCTGGCATCTGGGGGTCGCCTGCGGCCGGGACCCGCGCCTCGCCCGCGCGATGCACCGGGCGCTCGCTGCGACCGCGGGGCTCTGCGTCGGGTATAACCAGCCCTACGATGTCGACGACGTCCACGACTACACCCTGCCCACCCACGGCGAGGGCCGCGGGATCCCCCATGTCATGATCGAGCTGCGCCAGGATGGCCTTGTCCGCACCGCGGACATCGCCGCCTGGGTGGATCGACTCGCGCAGGCGATGGGATCGGTGAGTCCGCCAGACCTCGACCGCCCCATCTGAGGGATCGGGCGGCGCCCCACCGCCCGCGGGCTACAGTTAGGGTGAGGCCCGCCATAGGGCGGGCGACCGACCACTCGGTACGGCAGGGTCGGCCCGCGGGACATCCGCCATCCCTGGATGCGAGCCGGATCCAAGGCGCCCAGCGCCCCGACCTCGTCCGAGTCGGCCTCCATCCCACGGAGCAGGTCCCCCATGGAGGTGCGTGGTGCGGCTGAGACCCTCCCCCGCCTATTGGTTCGAGGTAGTCGTCCCCAGGCCGGACGCCGAGGACACCATGGAGGCCCTCGCGCGGCGTGCCGAGGTCCAGTTCGAATGGCATGGCGAGCACGCCGACCGCCAGCAGCTCGCGGCCCTGCGCGCGCCGGTGGGCCGTTACCGCATCCTCGCCGAGCGCTACGCCCACCTCTGGCCAGCCCCGAGCTTCGAGAAGCGCTGCTGCGATCTGCCCATCGAGGCGGCGGCCGCGGCCGCCTTGCAACAGATCGAACGCTGGCTGGCCGCAGCCGCCCCCGACCTCGAGGAGCACGCCCGGCTGGAAGCGGAGCGCTGCGCCCTGAACGCCTGGCCGCCCGTGCTCGACCTGCTCGCGAGCTCGGAGATCGATCTCGGGCGGCTCGCCTGCGCCGGTCCAGTGCTCGCCGGAATCTGCGCCCTGCTTCCCCAGGGCGCGGCGTGGCCCGATGGTGTCGACGGACTCGAATACAGCGTGGTTCTAGCGGACGGCGAGGCCGTGCTGGCACTGGTGCCCACCGGCGAGGTCGACCCCCTCTGCTCGGGGATCCGGGAAGTGGGGGGCCAGTGCCTGGCCATCCAACCCTGCTTCACCGGCGACGCCCGGTCGTGCCGGGAGCACCTGGACGCACGGATCCGCGAGATCGGCTTGCGCACCGCCGAGCTCAGGCGCCACCTGCGCGAGCTCGCCGTGGCGCACCGGGTCGGCCAGGCCAGCGCGGTGCTCGAGCGCATCGACTGGTTCCTCAAGAACGCCAGCGACATCCAGTGTGACGACGGCCTGTGCTGGATCACCGGCTGGACCAGCGAGCCCGATCGCTCCCTACTCGAGGGGGCCCTTCAAGAGGTGGGAGTACGCTCACCGGTCGAGTTCCGCGAGCCGCCGGAATCGGCCGCCTCACCGTCGGTCAGTCCACACCCCAGGTGGCTCAAGCCCTTCGAGGTCTTCACCCAGGCGATCGGCGTCCCGGGACTCCAGGAGGCGGACCCTACGACCTGGGTGGCGCTGCTCGTGCCTCTGTTGTTCGGCTATATGTGCGGAGACGTGGGACACGGGCTGATGATCGTACTCGCCGGTCTCCTGATGATGCACCAGACACCCCTGTGGCCCCTGCTGGTGGTGTGCGGCATCGCGGCCACCGCGTTCGGTTTCGTCTACGGAGACGTGTTTGGCTACGAACATCTCATCGAGCCCTTGTGGGTACGGCCCCTCGAGGAGCCCCTCCTGATCCTGATGGTGCCCGTGGCCGCGGGCAGCCTGGTACTCACCCTCGGCCTGCTGCTGCACGCCGTCCAGGGCTGTTGGCGCGGGGAGTCCGGACTCCAAGCCGCTTCCGACGCCGCCCAACTGATGGTCTATTGGGGCGTGCTGCTCCTGATGGTCGATTCGCGCTTCGCTTGGCTCGCTGTGATCGGGGTGACCCTATGCGGCGCCAACCGGCTTCGAGGCCAGGCCAAGATCGCTAATCTCGCGGAGGGGCTGGGCATGCTTGCCCAGACCACCTTCGAGATGCTGCTCAACACCGTCTCGTTCGCCCGGGTCGGCGCCTTCGCCCTGGCCCATGCCGCCCTCCAGTCCACGGTCATCATCCTCGCGGAAAGCATCCCAATCGTGCCGCTCGCGCTCCTCGTGGTGGTGCTCGGCAACCTGTTCGTCGTCATCCTCGAGACGGTAGTGGTAAGCATCCAGGCCACGCGGCTGGTGCTGTTCGAGTTCTTCATCCGCTTCTTCGCCGGCGAAGGCCGCGCGCTCAAACCCGCCACTCCCGGCGATGCGGTAATAGAGATCGGGGCGGAAACGGCCCTCGCGCATCTCGCGCTCGAGGTCGCGGTTGGTGGCAGCCACCACGCGGACGTTCACGACGCGGCGACGATTGGCGCCTATGGGCCGCACCTCACGCTCCTGGAGGACGCGCAAGAGCTTGACCTGGAAGGCGGGAGACGTATCGCCGATCTCATCGAGGAAGATAGTGCCGCCGTCGGCCTGCTCGAAGAGTCCCACCCGGGCGGTCACCGCCCCGGTGAAGGCGCCCTTCTCGTGACCGAAGAGCTCGCTCTCGAGGAGTTGATCGGGCAGCGCGCCGCAATTCTCGGCGACGAAGGGCTTGTCGGCGCGGGGGCTGTTGTAATGCAGGGCGCGGGCGACGAGCTCCTTGCCTGTTCCCGACTCGCCGGTCAGTAGGACCGGGATGTCATAGGGCGCCACCCGGGCGATGTCCTCGCATACGGCGCCCATCGGGCTGCCCGGCGCCCGGACGATGCCGTCGAGCCGGAAGTTGCGTTTGAGGTGTTCACGGGTCTTGGCGAGGCGCTGCTCGAGGCTCGAAGCGGCGACCTTCATCTCGAGACCGAGCAGGGCGTTCTCGCGCTGCAGTTCGACCAGTCGGCAGGCGTTCTGCACGATCAAGAGCAGGTTATCGGGATGCCAGGGCTTCGTGATGTATTGGAGGATGCCCGCCCGATTGACGCCGTCGATGATATCCCCGGCGTCCGTGTAGCCGGAGACGATCATGCGCGCCACCTCGGGCCAGCGCGCCCGCACCCGCGCGAGAAACTCCACCCCCGTCTCCTCCGGCATCCGCTGGTCGGAGATCACCACCTGCACCCAGTCCTCCTCGAGGATGCGCATGGCGTCGGCGGTATTGGTGGCGGTGCGCACCTCGAACGCCTCGTCCAGGGTGCGGGTGAGGGTGTCGAGCGACAGGGGCTCGTCGTCGACCAGCAGGATGGTGGGCCGGCTCGATGGCATGATGAAACGACAGGCTGCGCGCCGGCCCTCGGTGTTTCGCGAGGCTGAAGGTTACGGGATGCCGGACCCCCAAGCCAGGCAGATGGGCGCACCACAATGCCCGACCAGGCGACCCGCCGGTCGGCGGAAGGCCCGTGGGGCAGCAACCGACCGTCAATCGCTCACGGCGAGGATGATGTGCGGGGCCTTGATCAGAGCGCAGGCGCGACCACCCGCGGCGAGGGCCAGCTCGCGCACGCTCTCCATGGTGATGATGGCGGTCAACCGGGCACCGCCGTCGAGGGCCAGCACCACCTCGGCGTTGACCGCCCCGTCGGTGATGCGCTCGACGGCCCCGCACAGTCGGTTACGGGCCGAGGTGCGCAGGCCGCCGTCCTCGGTGCACAGGATCACCCAAGACGCCTTGATCAAGGCATAGGCCTCGGCGCCCGGCTCGAGGGCCAGGGCTCCGACACTCTCGTTGGTCACGATGGCCACCAGGGTCCACCCTGGGTATCGAGCGTGACCTCCGCGTTGACCGCCCCTTCTTTGACCTCTTTGACCACCCCGCGCAGGGTGTTTCTGGCACTGGTCTTCATCGAGTTTGCTCCTGTTGACGTTGAGCGATGGAAGGATACCGACAACCACTCCCGCGGCGATGGGAGCTCGCGGCCACTCCCCGCGAGGCGCCGTGCCGGCTGGCCGCGCGATCCAGGGGTCGCGCGGAGGGGCATCCTAGCAGCCTGTCCGAGGTTGAATCGGTGACAGTTGCGAGTATCGAGCGGCGAGCAACGAGGTTGCTCAGGCTGAGCCCCCCGCCCCGGGTTTCGCCAGGACGGAAGACCAACGCGGCTGCTGCCAACATCAGTCGGCGCAGCGCTGCGATCGGCGCCAATGGCTAGGATGTCTTCAACCTCTCAGTGCGCCAGCGGCCGGCCTTGACCGATTGACGCGGCGGCGAAACACGGGCGAAATCGGACCGCGTCCCCCACGCCGGGGGCCACCATAGGAGTCCCGCCTTGGATATACGCATCGGCTACGAGCTGACCTACGCCTGCCCCCATCCCACCCCCATGATCCTGACCCTCAACGTTCACTACAGCAGGGTCTCGGACCTGGCCGCCCCAGACCACATCATCACCCATCCACCGGTGCCCATCACCGGATACCGCGACGGGTTCGGCAACTGGTGCACCCGCCTGGTGGTTCCCCCGGGCGAGATCCGGATCTCCACCGACACCGTCATCCACGACAGCGGGCTCCCTGACCACGTCGATCCCGGTGCCATCCAGCACGCCGTGGAGGACCTTCCGAGCGAAACCCTGGTCTATCTCCAGGGCAGCCGCTACTGCGAGACCGACCGTCTCTCGGAGACCGCCTGGCGCCTGTTCGAGCACACACCGCCGGGCTGGGCGCGGGTCCAGGCCATCAGCGACTTCGTCCACCGGCACATCACCTTTGGCTACCAGCACGCGCGCGCCACCAAGACAGCCCTGGAGACCTGGCACGAGCGCACCGGCGTGTGCCGCGACTTCACCCACCTAGGCATCACCTTCTGCCGCTGCATGAACATCCCCGCGCGTTATTGCACCGGCTATCTGGGCGACATCGGGGTGCCGCCCGCCGCGGAGCCCATGGATTTCTCCGCCTGGTTCGAGGCCTATCTAGGCGGACACTGGCATATCTTCGACCCCCGCAACCGGGTGCCGCGCATCGGTCGGGTACTGATCGCCCAGGGCCGCGATGCCGCCGACGTACCGATCAGCAATGCCTTCGGTCACGCGATACTCAAGGGCTTCCGGGTCTGGACGGACGAGATCGCGCCCGCCGTGCCATGACGGGCATCGATCCCGCGAGGGACCTGTCGTCCCCGGATCGGCTGCTCGCACCCGACGAGCCGCCGCCCTTCGAGCTAGTCAACCCGAACGGTCCCGCCCATGCCGTCCTGGTGTGCGACCACGCATCCAATCGGGTCCCGCGCGCGCTCGCGGGGCTGGGGCTCACGGCCGAGGAGCTCGGCCGGCACATCGCCTGGGATCCCGGAGCGGGCGCGGTCGCCCGCGGGCTCGCCGACCGGCTCGATGCCACCCTGCTGCTCGGCGGCTACTCCCGGCTGGTGATCGACCTCAATCGCCCCCTAGCGAGCCCCGAGTCCATCGCCGAACGCAGCGACGGCGTACCCGTCCCCGCCAATCGCGACCTAGGTACCGGCCCCCGCGCCGCGCGCGTCGCGACCTTCTTCGCGCCCTACCATCGTGAGATCGCCCGCGTCTTGGACGCCCGCCGTGGGCGCGCCACCCTGCTCTACAGCATCCACAGCTTCACGCCGCAGCTCGATGGCGAGGAACGCCCCTGGCATCTGGGGGTCGCCTGCGGCCGGGACCCGCGCCTCGCCCGCGCGATGCACCGGGCGCTCGCTGCGACCGCGGGGCTCTGCGTCGGGTACAACCAGCCCTACGATGTCGACGACGTCCACGACTACACCCTGCCCACCCACGGCGAGGGCCGCGGGATCCCCCATGTCATGATCGAGCTGCGCCAGGATGGCCTTGTCCGCACCGCGGACATCGCCGCCTGGGTGGATCGACTCGCGCAGGCGATGGGATCGGTGAGTCCGCCAGACCTCGACCGCCCCATCTGAGGGATCGGGCGGCGCCCCACCGCCCGCGGGCTACAGTTAGGGTGAGGCCCGCCATAGGGCGGGCGACCGACCACTCGGTACGGCAGGGTCGGCCCGCGGGACATCCGCCATCCCTGGATGCGAGCCGGATCCAAGGCGCCCAGCGCCCCGACCTCGTCCGAGTCGGCCTCCATCCCACGGAGCAGGTCCCCCATGGAGGTGCGTGGTGCGGCTGAGACCCTCCCCCGCCTATTGGTTCGAGGTAGTCGTCCCCAGGCCGGACGCCGAGGACACCATGGAGGCCCTCGCGCGGCGTGCCGAGGTCCAGTTCGAATGGCATGGCGAGCACGCCGACCGCCAGCAGCTCGCGGCCCTGCGCGCGCCGGTGGGCCGTTACCGCATCCTCGCCGAGCGCTACGCCCACCTCTGGCCAGCCCCGAGCTTCGAGAAGCGCTGCTGCGATCTGCCCATCGAGGCGGCGGCCGCGGCCGCCTTGCAACAGATCGAACGCTGGCTGGCCGCAGCCGCCCCCGACCTCGAGGAGCACGCCCGGCTGGAAGCGGAGCGCTGCGCCCTGAACGCCTGGCCGCCCGTGCTCGACCTGCTCGCGAGCTCGGAGATCGATCTCGGGCGGCTCGCCTGCGCCGGTCCAGTGCTCGCCGGAATCTGCGCCCTGCTTCCCCAGGGCGCGGCGTGGCCCGATGGTGTCGACGGACTCGAATCCAGCGTGGTTCTAGCGGACGGCGAGGCCGTGCTGGCACTGGTGCCCACCGGCGAGGTCGACCCCCTCTGCTCGGGGATCCGGGAAGTGGGGGGCCAGTGCCTGGCCATCCAACCCTGCTTCACCGGCGACGCCCGGTCGTGCCGGGAGCACCTGGACGCACGGATCCGCGAGATCGGCTTGCGCACCGCCGAGCTCAGGCGCCACCTGCGCGAGCTCGCCGTGGCGCACCGGGTCGGCCAGGCCAGCGCGGTGCTCGAGCGCATCGACTGGTTCCTCAAGAACGCCAGCGACATCCAGTGTGACGACGGCCTGTGCTGGATCACCGGCTGGACCAGCGAGCCCGATCGCTCCCTACTCGAGGGGGCCCTTCAAGAGGTGGGAGTACGCTCACCGGTCGAGTTCCGCGAGCCGCCGGAATCGGCCGCCTCACCGTCGGTCAGTCCACACCCCAGGTGGCTCAAGCCCTTCGAGGTCTTCACCCAGGCGATCGGCGTCCCGGGACTCCAGGAGGCGGACCCTACGACCTGGGTGGCGCTGCTCGTGCCTCTGTTGTTCGGCTATATGTGCGGAGACGTGGGACACGGGTTGATGATCGTACTCGCCGGTCTCCTGATGATGCACCAGACACCCCTGTGGCCCCTGCTGGTGGTGTGCGGCATCGCGGCCACCGCGTTCGGTTTCGTCTACGGAGACGTGTTTGGCTACGAACATCTCATCGAGCCCTTGTGGGTACGGCCCCTCGAGGAGCCCCTCCTGATCCTGATGGTGCCCGTGGCCGCGGGCAGCCTGGTACTCACCCTCGGCCTGCTGCTGCACGCCGTCCAGGGCTGTTGGCGCGGGGAGTCCGGACTCCAAGCCGCTTCCGACGCCGCCCAACTGATGGTCTATTGGGGCGTGCTGCTCCTGATGGTCGATTCGCGCTTCGCTTGGCTCGCTGTGATCGGGGTGACCCTGTGCGGCGCCAACCGGCTTCGAGGCCAGGCCAAGATCGCTAATCTCGCGGAGGGGCTGGGCATGCTTGCCCAGACCACCTTCGAGATGCTGCTCAACACCGTCTCGTTCGCCCGGGTCGGCGCCTTCGCCCTGGCCCATGCCGCCCTCCAGTCCACGGTCATCATCCTCGCGGAAAGCATCCCAATCGTGCCGCTCGCGCTCCTCGTGGTGGTGCTCGGCAACCTGTTCGTCGTCATCCTCGAGACGGTAGTGGTAAGCATCCAGGCCACGCGGCTGGTGCTGTTCGAGTTCTTCATCCGCTTCTTCGCCGGCGAAGGCCGCGCGCTCAAACCCGCCACGCCACCGCGCCCGGGATCCGGCCTGGGCCACCGAAACAGGAATCGCGAGTGACGCCCGGGCTCGCGAAGCGCACGGGCGAAAGTGGCCTCATCACCGGGCCCTCGACCGCACGTTCGCCCGGGGGCTCATCGGCGCCGATGCTCGGCCCCCGCACTCATCGGCCCGCGGCACCGCCGCTGCCACCTAGCGACGACCACCGCCACGAAGTGCGAAGAGCGAAGAGCGGACATCACCGTGATGGCATGACAGCCAGATCCTGCGTCCCCAGACACTTGTTGTTCGCAAGACGCCGGTCGCTCATAGGCGCGACCCACCGCCGCCCTGGGCCCAGGCGTTGCTCGGGACCAGCAACAAGGCGAGGAAGACGAAGAGGTTCAGCGCACCCGCGAGCTGGGGGCCAAGCCATTGGGAGATGAGGTTCACGACGATCAGTACGCCGAGGAGGACCAGCCATGGCGCCGGGACGCCGATGTCCCTGACGCGCTTGGCCGCGATATTGAGCTGGGCAAAGAGCAGCAGGGCGAACACGGCAACGACGAGGATCATGCCGACGACACCCAGTCTCTCGCCGATCATCAGCGGGGCATCCGCCAGATCGCCGTCGGCCATGACCTCGGCGGCACCAATGGCCACGCCGATGCCGATCACGAGGGCCAGGAACAACAGTACGATCAAGGCGTAGTAGCCGAGATAGGGCAGCCGTTGGAGCCGTCCGGAACGCGCGTCACCGAGCAGTGTTCTGATCATGGTCTCCTCCGATGGTTCTCCGCTTTCCGCGACCCGCCGGGGCACGGGTCAATCGATGGGGCCGATCGCGCGGGATTCAGTCGGGGCCGATCAGTGGGCCCGACACTTGAGATCTCGACCTGACCACACGAGCGCGGCCTCACCGTGATGCTCCCAGAAACTCAGGTTCGCGGACTCGTAGCGGGCCCCGCTCCCGCTCGGCACCGCGAAGGCGATGGACTGATCCAGACCCTCGTGGGGCCCGACCGGCGTCAACACGGCAGCCGGGGGATCGGTCGGGTAGAAGACCACGGCGAGGCCGAAGACACCGCAGTCGTAACGCACCTCATCCGGCACCTCGAGCTGGCCGTACTGGATCTCCAGCTCCGCGATGCGTCGACGATAGCCGGACTCCAAACACCCTCCGACGTCTGCCGACTCGGCGCACCGGTCAAGCCCTTCGAGCCAGAGGCCCTGAGCGGGACGCGGATCAGCGTATCCGTCCTCCGCATGGCGCTTCAGCGCCTCCGCGTAGACGGCGGCGAGCCGGCCATCGAGCCCCGCGAGAGCGGAATCCTGACAGATCGATCGCTCGACCGAATCCGTTGCGTGCGCGCAGTCGAGACTCGCAGCACCAGTCCCGAGAGCGGGCGGCGCCGCGAGGGCGGCGGCGCATGCCGCGAGGATGACGCACGCCACGGCTGGCGTTTGGGATGGCTTCATGGTGGGGACCCGTTCAACCTAGAAAGAGCGGTTGAACGGCCTCCAGGGTCCGTCCCGCGCGGTTTCTGGCTAGGCACAACGAGGCGGAATGGCCATTCCATTCCAACGAGTTGTAACGACGCCAGGGGCCGCGCGGGGCGTGCCATGGAGGTCGTAGCGAGCCTCACCCAGCGGGTGAGCTTGACTGAGGGTAACAATCCGCGACAACTCCAAGACTTGTTTTTCGCGTGAAGCGGTCAACCGCGCTTTCTAGGTTCAGCCCCTGCCGGGGCACGCCATCGATGATAACGCATCGCCCGGCGCGCTCGTCCGATCGGCACGGCGGGACCCACGGCTGGACCGGACCTCGGCCCGTCTGCGCTCTCCACCAGGGATCGGCCCCCGGATCCCCCCAGCGATCAGCCCAGGGCATGGGCAAGCGCATGGAGCAGCAGGCAGGCGATGAGCCCGGCCGCGAGATCGTCGAGCATGATCCCCCAGCCGCCGTGGATCCTCCGGTCGAGCCAGCGGATCGGCCAGGGCTTGGCGATGTCCAGCAGCCGAAAGAGTGCGAATCCCGCCAGCGCCCAGCCCCAGCTCACGGGCAGAGCGGTCATGGTGACCAGATAGCCCACCACCTCGTCCCAGACGATGGCGCCAGGATCCGAATCACCGAGCTCCCGCGCGGTCCGACCGCAGGCCCACACCCCGAGCCCCGCGAGCACCAGGACCAGGGCCCCATAGACCACCAGGGGCAAACCGCTGACGAGCCAGTAGAGGGGCATCGCGGCCAGGGTGCCGAAGGTGCCCGGCGCCCGGGCCACCAGCCCGGATCCGAATCCAAACGCGACCCAATGATGGAGGCGACGCGGATCGAAGTGCGCGGCCACGTCAGCCCGCCCCGCCCGCGAAGTGATCGTAGCCGCCGGATCTAGGCACATAGGCGCGACCATCGGGTGCACGACAGTCCAGACCGGGGGCCTCACGGACATGGCCGATGGCTGTGAGGTCGCAACCGGCCAACGCGGCGAGCCCCGCGAGGCGCCCAGACTCCGCCGGCGGCAGGCAGAAACACAGCTCGTAGTCGTCCCCCGAGGCGAGGGGCAGGGACCAATCGCCGTCCGCCGCCACGGCGGCGGCCACCCCGGGCGACAGGGGCAGCGCGGCGAGCTCGAGTTCGGCGCCGACCCCGCTGGCCGAGAGGACATGGCCCAGATCCGCCAGGAGTCCGTCCGAGCAGTCGATGGCGGCCGACGCGGCCCCGCGCAGGACCCGGCCGAGGGCGACCCGCGGGCTGGGTCGCTCGAGGCGCCGCCGCGACCAGGCCTCGGGCTCCCGCCCGGCGAGCAACGCGCGCAGCGCGAGACCGGCGTCACCCAGGGTACCGCTCACGCAGACCAGGTCGCCCGGGCGGGCGCCGGAGCGCCTGAGCTCCGACCCGGCGGGCACGAATCCGTGGACCTGGATCGAGACGGCGAGCGGACCAGCGGTGGTATCGCCCCCCACCAGGCGCAGCCCGTGCGCACCGGCCAGCTCGCCGAACCCTCGGGCGAAGTCGCGCACCCAGGGCGCCTCGCCGGTGCCCAGCGCCTTGGGAAGGGTCAGGGCGAGGGTCGCCCAGGCCGGCTCCGCGCCCATGGCCGCCAAGTCGCTCAGCCCCACGGCGAGCGACTTGTGCCCCAAGGACTCGGGGTCGCAGTCGGGCAGGAAGTGCACCCCGGCGACCAGGGTATCGATGCTCACCGCGAGCCGCATGCCGGCCGGCACCTCGAGCAGGGCGCAGTCGTCTCCGACGCCGAGCACCACATCCGCCCGCGGCGCCCCGAGATCGGAGAAACAGCGGCGAATCAGGTCGAACTCGGACATCGGAGGGGCGTGCGGGTCGGCGGACCCGCGCGGGTCAGGGCGAGACGCCCGCAGCGGCGGCCCGACGCGCCACCTTGTCGAGCACCCCGTTGACGTAACGGTGGCCGGCATGGGCGCCCAAGAGCTTGGCCAGCTCCACCGCCTCGTTGATGGCGACCTGATGGGGGACACTCGGGGCGAACAGGATCTCGTAGGCACCGAGCCGCAGGATGGCGAGCTCCACGGGGTCCACCTGGGAGATGGGCCGGTCGACCACCGCGTCCAGAGAGGCATCGATCTGGGTCAGGTGGGCGGGGACCCCCACCATCAGCTCGTCGAGCAGGCCCTGATCGAAGCGGAAGCGGTCCTTGGGATCGATGGGGGCATCGTCTTCCGCCCCGCTGAGCGACGCCGCCAACGCGTCCAGCCACTCGGGGTCGTCCAGCATGTGGCGCTTGATGCTCACCGGGGACTCCTTGGTCAAGCCCCATTGATAGAGCGCAAGCACGGCGTAGCGGCGTGCCTGACTGCGCGGACTGACCCCAGCCTTACCCTTGGACATGGTGGGCGGTTCAGTCCAGGGCACGCAGCAGGTTAACCATCTCCAGGGCGGACAGGGCGGCCTCCGCACCCTTGTTGCCGGCCTTGGTGCCGGCGCGCTCGATGGCCTGCTCGATGCTGTCGACGGTCAACACCCCGAAGGCGACCGGGATGCCGTGCTTCAGCATCACCTGCGCCATGCCCTTGACGCATTCCCCGGCCACGTACTCGAAGTGCGGCGTGCCGCCCCGGATCACCGCCCCCAGGGCGACGATGGCGTCATAGCCGCCTTTCGCCGCGACGCGCTCGATGGCCAGCGGCATCTCGAAGGCGCCCGGGACCCGCACCAGGGTCAGGTCGGACTCGTCCGCCCCGTGGCGCACCAGGGCGTCGATCGCCCCCTTCTCCAGGCTCTCGACGATGAAGGCGTTCCAGCGCGACACCACCAGACAGATCCGCGCCTTGTGGGCGGTGAGCCCCCCCTCGACGGTCTTGATACTCACGGTTTCGGTCTCCCCGTTGGGAACGAATGGGCGTAGGGAACATGGGCCCGAGTGGCGCTCGGCACGCGACGGTCGCTGCCCAAGCGCACGCGGCAACCCGCTCAATCAGCCCGGCGGCTGCCCGCCGGTGACATACTCGACCACCTCCAGATCGAAACCGGAGATGCCATGCATGGCGCGCGGGGCGCTCATGACCCGCATCTTGCGGACCCCGAGGTCGGAGAGGATCTGGGCACCGATGCCATAGGTGCGCAGCTCCGTGCGCTCCGGGTGACGGCGCACGGGCACCGCGTCCTCGACATCGTGGAGCTGAAAGTCCCGGAACCGGGCCAAGAGATCGGCGGCCGAGTCGCGGTTGCGCAGGACCACGATCACCCCCTCACCGACCCGCGCGATCTGATCCATGACGTCGGCCAGAGGCCAACCGCAACCTGGATGGCGGGTGGCGAATAGATCGCACAGGCTGTTCTGTAGATGGACGCGGACCAGGATCGGCCGTTCGGGACTGATCTCGCCCATGGTGAGCGCCAGGTGCAGCTCGCTGTCGATGCTGTCGCGATAGGCGACGATGCGGAAGGTGCCGTGCTCGGTGGGGAGCTCGCACTCGCATTCGCGCAGTACGGCCTTCTCGTGACGCACCCGGTAGTGGATCAAGTCGGCGATGGTCCCGATCTTGAGTCCGTGGGTCTCGGCGAAGGACTCGAGGTCTGGGCGGCGGGCCATGGTGCCGTCCTCGTTGAGGATCTCGACGATCACCGCCGCCGGCTCGAAGCCCGCGAGTCGGGCCAGGTCGCAGCCGGCCTCCGTATGCCCCGCCCTCACCAGCACCCCGCCCGGCTGGGCCATGAGAGGAAAGATGTGGCCCGGCTGGATCACGTCCTTCGCGGTCGCCTCGGGGTCCACGGCGGCGCGCACGGTGGTGGACCGGTCCGCTGCCGATATCCCGGTGGTCACCCCCCGCGCGGCCTCGATGGAGACGGTGAATGCAGTGGAATGGGCGGCCAGGTTGTCGTTGACCATGAGCGGCAGGCGCAGCCGCTCGCAACGCTCCTTGGTCAAGGTGAGACAGATCAGGCCGCGGCCGTACTTGGCCATGAAATTGATGGCCTCGGGGGTCACGGAATCGGCGGCGAGTAGGAGGTCGCCCTCGTTCTCGCGGTCCTCGTCGTCCATGATGACGACCATGCGCCCGGCGCGAAGCTCGTCGATGATCTCTTCTGTGGTGTTCAGGGCCATGGCTGGGCGTCGAGGAGGGGGGAACCTGGGTCCCGGCCCGTCATAAGGATCAGGGCAGTAGCGGATCATTCCGCTATCGCCCGCAGGATCTTGCGGGGATCTCGCCGGGCGCGTCGGGACGACCCCAGTAGCGTCCAGGACCCTTGCGGACATCCCTCGCGTCGATGAGGATGCGCAACCCGCAGGGGCGCCACGCGAAACTAGAACAAGACCAGAGAAGCTTAACGTTCCTGTCGAGATTCCACAACAAGAAGCGCCGGCTCGGACACGGCGGGCACGCCCGCCGCGACCAACCGGTCAGCGTGAATCAAACGGAGCGATGACCCCGAAGGACCGGGCCGTGCTGACCTGAGATTCCGCCCCTATCCGCTGCGAGATCGCGATCCGTCTGTCCACCCCCTCGCCTGAACCTTGGTGGTCGCCTGGGCCGACATCACCCGAACGAGGTCAGCTTCGCGGATGATCGCCCGCGCCTCTCCGCGGCAACGACAGCAGAAATCGGCCAGCGTTGGACAGCTGCTTGCGTAGCAGCGACCAGTTCTCCTCGCGTCTGCGCGCGTCCTGGCAGCGCAGCAGCCGCGAGCGTTGGGCCGCATCCAGACATTCGAGGATGGCGGACCAGAGGGCATCCTCGACGTTGTAGACCCGGCCATCGGCGAGACAGACAGGGATGACGCTTCCGATAGGCACAGCCAGATCCGTTGAGACCGCCTCGACGGCGGCGCGGATGCCCTCGGCCTTGGTGCCCTTGGGCTGGGCCAGGTCATAGGGGGGCTGCCACTCGCGCGGCGGACGCAATCGGTCGATGTGACTCAGGGCCACCAGGATCGGCGGCGGGAGGCGGTTCGGACGCCCGGCGAACACCGCGCGCAGGCCGTCCAGGGCCGCGCGATCGGCTTGACGATCCGCCCGGTTGGCGGCGATGACCCAAAGGATCATGTCGGCGTCGCTGGCGGCTTGATGCAGGCTCCGTTGGTCGATGGCGTCCCAGCCCGGCGAATCGTAGACCAGGGCGATATCCAAGCCCTCGCGCTCCAGGCGATACGGCGTCAAGGTCTTGGTGGTGTCCGGTAACAGATCGGTCGCCACTCGTAGCTGACCGAACAAGGCATTGATCAGACTGGACTTGCCCGCGCTCGAACGACCCAGGACCAGGATCCTCAGGGGCTCGCCGGTCGCTGCCGCGGAGGATTCGGCCTCGGCCAAGTCGCGCTCTGAGGTCGGCGTCGGCCGATCGTCCGGCCGCCCATCCGTCAGCACGAGCCGCCCGCTGTAGAGCTCGATCCCGTAGGCCCCGACCTTGCGGACATACTCCTGGAGGATCCAGCGGTACAGCTCGTCTTGGGCCAGGGCGTAGCCGCGGCCGCGCAGCTGCGCAAAGGCCTCGGTGAGGATGGCGTTGGCCGGGCTGACGACCCAACGCCCGGCGCGATACAGCCCCAGCAACCTGTCCGCAAAGGGCTTCCACGCATAGGCCCGGACGAGCGAGCCGACCCTGAGCCGGTGACTGAAGGGGATGTGATCCGTGATGGTGTGGCGCAGGTCGCGGCTGGCTCGCTCGATGATCAGGAGCGCTTCTGGCACCGTCAGCTCGAGCAACGGCCGGTCGACATCCGGGTGGAAATGCCGGGCGACGCGCTCGAGGGTCTGCTGCCCGAGGAGTCCGAGTCGCGCGTTCTCCCCAATCGGCCAATCCTCGGGTTTGGTCTTGCTGGCCATGTCCTCGACCAGCTCCCAAGCCGCGGCGGCGGCAGGCGGCCAATCCGGATCAGGCGCGGTCTGCGCGTCGGTGAGCAAGCGGCGCTCGCTTCGGTGGATCCAATGCTGCAAGCCATAGCCCACCGCGCTGAAGAGGACCAGCGCGCCCAGCCAGTAACGCATCGCCCCGGCCTGCCAGAGCCAGACGAGACCCAGGGGCAGCAGGGCCGCGACCGGGACGGCCCACAGCAGGAGTGCGAGAAGCCTCAGTCGATCGAGCCGGCTCAGTAGACGCCTCATGACCGCTCGGTCCTGACCATCTTGGAGAGTATGGACGCACCCTGCTCGAGCCCCTCCGCATAGGCCCGGCGCAACGCCTCGGCGTCCGGCGGCAGACCTCGGCGACGTCGATTGAAATGGAAGCCGGCGGCCTTGCCCAGCGCATAGGTCGTCGCCCCGCTGGCCGTCGCGCCCCAGATGGCCCCGGCCGCCTGCCCCCACACCGGGATCAGCTTGACCACCGCCCGACCCGCGGTGCGCAACCCGTAGGCGACACCGATCCCCGTGCCGAGCAGGCCCAGAAACTCGAGGATGGCGCGACGATCCCAGTCCTGCCCGTAGAGCGCGGCGAGACTCTGGAGCATCTTGGCCTGGATCGCCGGGACAGCGACCAGATCGACCAGGGGCAAGGCACCCACCCCGGCGGCGGCGAAGGCGTAACCGACGATGTGCGGGTGGGCGGATCGGGCGTAGGCGTCGCCGACCCCGGCATCGCCCCGCAGCAGCGTCTGCAGGCGCAGGGCCGAGACCCCGTCGATCGCGCGCCAGAGGGCGTCCAGACCGTAGTCCGGCGGGTCGAATCCGTCCTCGGGCAGGGTGAGGTCGACCGGGACCCAACGCACCGGGTCCTCGCCAGGCAACCTGCCGAGTCGATCGCGTTGCGCCCGCAGCGCACGGGCGAGGTCGATGGGAACCGATGTCGCCCAGTCCTCCCGATCGAAGGGATAGGGCAATGGGTGCTCGTCGCCTGGCGGATAGGCATCGTGCAGTCCGGTCTGGGCGATCACCAGGGGCCAGTGGGGATGACGCCCGCGCACCCGCCGCAAGACCTCGAAGACGTCGTCCTGACGGATGTCCGTCGCCTTCATGACCGCCAACAGGAGGTGCGCCTGGGACTCGCAGTACTGGATGTCGGCGCTCGGGTCGTAGGCGACCTCGCCGAGGCCCCGGGTGTCGAGGAAGCGCACCACCGGCGCCTCGGCCGGAAAGTCATAGAGCCGCGCCGTCGCCGTGCAGGGCTGGAACCCATTCCCGATCTCGGCCAGTCCGCTTCCGGTCAAGGCACGGATGATGGATGTCTTGCCGGCCTGTGTCTTGCCGATCAGCCACACCACCGGGAGCGGTTCACGCTCGAGTGCCTCGCGCACCGCGGCGGCGACGCGCTCGTCGTCGACGCGCGGCTCGAGCAGGGCCTCGCGCAGACCACGCCAGTTGAAGAAGCCCGCCCCTCCGCGCATCGTCATCGGCTGCATGCCCTTTTGGTGTCCACTCGAACGATTCCGACCCCGACGACCACCGCCGCCGGACAATCAACCCAACCGCGCCCGGAACAGCCGCAAGCTTGGGCGTTCCCCGCGTGGGTCGGGCTTCAGCCCGACTGCCGGCATCGTGTCGGGCTAAAGCCCGACCTACAGCCCGATCCACAGCCCGAGCCACGGTGAACCAGAGCGTAGGGCGGACCCGGGCCGAGGGCGTTCCGCTCGCGGCCATGCTCAGCCCGGTCGCGCAGCCGTTCCTCGGGGCGAACGCTCAGCGTCTGGCCGAACGGTGCTCACGATGCGGCTTGCCCTTCCATGTCGGCTCCGATCGTTTTGGGCCTTGGCCGCGGCCGCTGGACCCGAAGGGTTGGACGGACAACGCACGACTAGGCCGACTCTGGCAGTACCGCCCCGTCGTCCATGCGGATGCAGCGGGCGGCACGCTCGCCTAGGGCCGGGTCATGGGTGACGATGATCAGCGTGAGGCCCTTTTGGTTCAGGCCCTCGAGGGTCGCGATCACCTCCTCGCCCGAGGCCCGGTCGAGGTTGCCCGTCGGCTCGTCG
Organism: uncultured Gammaproteobacteria bacterium; assembly: GCA_963714915.1. Taxonomy (GTDB): domain Bacteria; phylum Pseudomonadota; class Gammaproteobacteria; order Chromatiales; family Chromatiaceae; genus Thiodictyon. The sequence continues at coordinate 2,044 of CAVQQM010000061.1, read as the reverse complement.
GCGAGGATCAGTCCGGGCTCCATCACCGTGGCCCGGGCGATGGCGACCCGCTGGCGCTGCCCGCCGGAGAGTTGATCCGGGCGATGACCGGCACGAGGCGTGAGACCGACTGCGTCGAGGATGCGCGTGACGCGCTCACGGCGCTCACGCGGCGGGATGCCTCCCAGCACCAGCGGCAGCTCGACGTTCTCGAACGCCGACAACCGCGGGATCAGATGAAAGGCCTGGAACACGAACCCGATGCGCTCGCGGCGCAGTCGTGCCCGCCGCTCCTCGGGCAGCTCGGTGGTCTCGACCCCATCGAGCCGGTAGCTGCCCGCATCCGGGCGGTCGAGCAATCCCAGCACGTTGAGCAGGGTGCTCTTGCCAGAACCCGACGGTCCCATGACGGCCGCATAGTCGCCGTCGGCCAGGGTCAGGTTCACCCCGCGCAAGGCGTGCACGGCGGCGTCACCGACCTGGAAGACGCGCTCGATGCCGGCGAGCTCGATCACCGCTCGTCCGGCGTCTCGGCGACCGCGAGGGCGCCGTCCTCAACGCCATCACCCTCGGGGGTCAGGACGACCTGATCCCCCTCGGCGACACCGGAGGTCACCTGGGTGCGCTCCCAGTTCTCGAGCCCGATGGCGACCTCGCGATCGACGAGCAGGCCCGAGGACGGGTCGAGCACCAGGACCCGCGGCGGCTTGCCGGGTCGGATGGCCGCGGTGGGTACGTGTAGGGCGTCCTCGGCGCGCTCGACGACGATCTCGACGTCGGCACTGTAGCCGGCGAGCAAGGGGCTGTCGGCGGGTTGCTCGGCGATCACCACCTCCACCTCGACGGTCCGCGCCTGTTTCTCCTGATCGAGCACGTAGGGGGCGATGCGCCGGACGGTGCCGGCGAAGGCGCGGTCACCGAAGGCGTCCAAGGTCACCCGGGCATCGAGTCCCAGGCGCACCTGGGCCGCGTCGACTTCATCGATGGGGGCCGAGATGTAGAAGCAACTGTCGTCGATGAGATCCACCGCCGGCGGGGTCGGAATACCCGGTGGCGACGGCGTGACGTACTCGTTCAGCTCCCCGGAGACCTCGGCGACGACGCCCGGGAAGGGTGCGGTGAGCAGGGTGCGCTCCAGCTCGGCCTCGGCGACACCCACCTGGGCCGCACTGACCCGCGCACTCGCCTGTGCGGCCTCGCAGTCGGCGACCCCGGCCTGGGCCGCGGTGATCGCCCGGTCGATGGCCTCCTCCGACGCCAGGCGCCGCTCCTTGAGCTTGACCTGCCGTGCAGCCTCGCGCTCGGCCTGATCGGCGTTGAGACAGGCCGCCCGGGCGCGGGCGTCGGCCGCCTCGGCCTCACGCTCGGCCAGGGAGACCCGGGCCCGGAGGTCCTTGTTCCAGAGCTCGAGGAGCAACTGCCCGGCCTTAACCCGGTCCCCCTCGTGCACCGCCAGGTTCGCGATCTGGCCTCCGGTCCCCGGGGCGAGTCGCGCCCGCCGGCAGGCCATCACGGTCCCGGCACGGGTGTTCGCGACCACCGCCTCCACCGGCCCGCGCGCGACCGCCTCGACGCGAACCGACACGGGCTGGGGGCGAGTCAGCCACCACCAGGCACCCGCGGCGACGGCGACGGGGACCAGTACGGCAAGCAGACGGGTGACGGGGCGCATGTAAGCGGGGGTGGGATGGAAGGATCACCAGGGGCGGCGGTTAGCGGGGCCTGCCCGCTGACCGAGGAACATGACCGGGTGAGGATGGCACAAGCCGCTCGCGATGACGAGTTGCGGCCCGGGCCCGACCGGCCATGGTGCCGGTTTTACCGATACCGACCCGATATGGAATCCACCACCGACCCGGTAGACCTGGCGCGCGGGTGAGCCCTCGAGCGGCGGCCCCAAGGGGTCCACGGGAAGCACATGGGCGGCGCGGGTCTGCTATCGGTCCAGCAGCAACCAGGGTCATTCACGACGCGGCGATTCGATGGGGGACCTCAGATATGCGAACAATGCCGATCCTGTTCATCCTGATCGTGGTCGGATACGTCGGGTTCGAGCTCTATGGCC
>CAVQQM010000060.1:0-28609 GCA_963714915.1 uncultured Gammaproteobacteria bacterium | reverse complement strand
GTTTCCCGTGTGGGCCAAGTATGGCCCGCCGTTTTTGACGGCGCTAAGCCGCTGAAAACGGAGCGCCCCACGAGTCCCGCCTCGGGGGGCGCGAGCTGATTCAAGCCAGGGATGGCTTTAATCGGCATCTCCATAGAGCCGCTCCACCCAGCCTCGGAACCAGGGCGGACGGGCAAGCACGATGTAGGCAAGCACGAGCGCGGCGAGTGGGACCGCAAAGGCCACGGTGTCCGCCACGACGATGAGCAACGCCCAGACTAGACGGTCGGCGAGACGCATAGAGCTACCTGATAGTTGCGAGTATCGCGTGGCGCGTCGCGAGGATCCCCCGACGAGCCAGAGACGGGCCCCGGCTACGACGAGAAACCGACGTGGCTTGGGTATCCCTCACGCCATCCGGGAACAGGGTACGACAACGCCTCGGGACGAGGTATGTCGGGCAGGACCGAGGATCTCCCCAGCCGTCGCGCCCAGGGCAGCAGGCCGAGCCCCGGTCTGTTTGAACGGGCAGCGCCAGCCGACCGCTCGGGTTAACCCTTAAACAAATGAGGACATCGCGACCCAAGTGTTTTATGATCCCAGGCCGGCCGGTGGACCCCCGGGTTCTCGGCCGAGCGACACCCCCTCTGGGGTGCTGCTGCGGGGGTCTTCCTGACTTAAGGAGGCCCAAGGCTAGGGGCTTGCAAACGGACGATCGTCAAGGCGACTGCGAAGGGGACCAATCCACGGGCCTCTCGGAGGTCGCCCCGCCCAAGCCCTCGATGCATGGTCGGGAACACGCGCCCTTCGCGTGCCGGACGGAATCGCATAGACCAGAAGTTATATGTGCGATACAAAACCTCGATTTCCGGCAATGCAACCTTTGGCCTATCCTTCCGCGCATGCTGGGGAGCCCGAGTCCCACGTCTCGGCACATAGACTAAAACCGACCGCTTCCCGCAATTGGATCGATTCTAGCTGACAACACGCCTCCTCCACCCGCACCTCGCCCGCGCGACCCGACGGTGTCCTGGGCGGTCAAGCGAACACACACCTGAGCACAGGAGCTGAGCTGACATGAGCGTAAAGACCTACGACGCCGGAGTGAAAGAGTACCGGGACATGTACTGGACCCCGGACTATGTCCCCCTGGATACGGACCTTCTGGCCTGTTTCAAGTGCACCGGCCAGCCCGGCGTTCCCCGTGAGGAGGTGGCCGCAGCGGTGGCAGCCGAGTCCTCCACGGGCACCTGGTCCACCGTCTGGTCCGAGCTCCTGACCGACCTCGAGTTCTACAAGGGCCGCTCCTATCGCATCGAGGACGTCCCCGGCGACAGCGAGTCCTTCTACGCCTTCATCGCCTACCCCATCGATCTGTTCGAGGAAGGCTCCGTCGTTAACGTACTGACCTCGCTGGTCGGTAACGTCTTCGGCTTCAAGGCCCTGCGTCACCTGCGCCTGGAGGATGTCCGCTTCCCGATCGCCTACATCAAGACCTGCGGCGGCCCGCCGGCCGGCATCCAGCTCGAGCGCGATCGCCTGAACAAGTACGGCCGCCCCATGCTCGGCGCCACCATCAAGCCCAAGCTGGGTCTGTCCGCCAAGAACTACGGCCGCGCGGTCTACGAGTGCCTGCGCGGCGGCCTCGACATGACCAAGGACGACGAGAACGTCAACTCCCAGCCCTTCATGCGCTGGCGCGATCGCTTCGAGTTCGTCGGCGAGGCCATCCAGAAGGCGCAGGCCGAGACCGGTGAGCGTAAGGGTCACTACCTGAACGTCACCGCGCCGACCCCCGAGGAGATGTACAAGCGCGCCGAGTTCGCCAAGGAAGTCGGCTCGCCCATCATCATGCACGACTTCCTGACCGGCGGCTTCACGGCCAACACCGGCCTGGCCAACTGGTGCCGCGAGAACGGCATGCTGCTGCACATCCACCGCGCCATGCATGCGGTCATCGACCGTCACCCGAAGCACGGCATCCACTTCCGCGTTCTGGCGAAGTGCCTGCGCCTGTCCGGCGGTGACCACCTGCACACCGGCACCGTCGTCGGCAAGCTCGAGGGCGACCGCCAGTCCACCCTGGGCTTCGTCGATCAGCTGCGCGAGTCCTTCGTGCCGGAAGACCGCTCCCGCGGTGTCTTCTTCGATCAGGACTGGGGCTCCATGCCCGGCGTCTTCGCCGTCGCCTCCGGCGGTATCCACGTCTGGCACATGCCGGCCCTGGTGACCATCTTCGGCGACGACTCCATGCTGCAGTTCGGCGGCGGCACCCAGGGCCATCCCTGGGGCAACGCCGCTGGCGCTGCCGCCAACCGCGTCGCCCTGGAGGCCTCCGTCAAGGCCCGCAACGAGGGCCGCGAGATCGAGAAGGAGGCCCGCGAGATCCTCTCCGAGGCCGCCAAGCACAGCCCCGAGCTGGCGATCGCCATGGAGACCTGGAAGGAAATCAAGTTTGAGTTCGACACCGTCGACAAGCTCGACGTGGGCTGAGGCGGCAGCGCTGCCAGTCGCGAGTGGCCGGGCACCAGGCATTGAGATGCCCGGGACCCGGCACTCGAGCCCTGGCACCTAGCACCTGGCATCCGTCAATCAGTCACTCCCTTCACTCATTTTCAGGAGCACCGAACCATGCCTTTCCAGACCACCCAGGGCGACTACCAGACCAAGCGGACGCTCGAGACCTTCAGCTTCCTGCCGCCCATGTCGCAGCAGGAGATCTACGACCAGATCGCGTATATCATCGCTCAGGGCTGGACGCCGGCGATCGAGCACTCCCATCCCAGCCAGTCGACCGACGACTATTGGACCATGTGGAAGCTCCCGTTCTTCGGCGAGCGTGACCTCGGTAACGTCGTCGCCGAGCTCGAGTCCTGCCACCGCAGCTATCCGGATCATCACGTCCGGATCACCGGCTACGACAACTACACCCAGAGCCAGGGTTCCTGCTTCGTGGTCTTCCAGGGCCGCGGCTGAGCCCCGGGGCCGGCCGCCTGGCGCGTCAGCGCGCCGCGGCCGGCGATGCCCCGTCCAGCTAATCCCCTGCTCGAGGCCCTGATCGGGGGACGCCGCGACAACGGCGCGGACGGAACGGGCCCCAGACATTTTCCTGATCTCTGCGCAATCGGACCGGACAGACCAGCACCATGGCAAGCAACGCGAATCTCACCAGCCGCGAGGCCGCACTGGCCCGCCGCAAGGCACAGTCCACCCGGGGCAAGACCTCCGCGAACCAGTCCGCGTCACCCGCCGGCCGCGCGCGCCCCTCGGCCCCCAGCCCAGCACCCGTCCCGACACCGGCCGCCCCGCCCGCGGAGCCGCGCGCAACCCTGTCCGCTCCGATGCGCCCCGCCCGGGCCGCAGCACCGGTCGTCCAGGGCAGCCGCGCCAAGGCCCTGGCGCGCCGTAAGGCGATGTCGACATCCGGCGCCCGTGCGGTCAAGAGCCGTGACCGGGTGCGCGACGGCTCTACGCGCACCGCCGCCGCGCCGGCCGCCGCCCCGCCCAAGTCCGGGGGCCGCGACACTGGCTGCTCCTGCGGGTGCAAGGGCCGCGAGAACGAATCCCTAACGTCGCTGGGTGCCGGCAGCCCCACGACGCCGGTCCGCGCCGAGGCCTCGCGCCAGCGCAAGTCCAACGCGCCGTCGATCAAGGGCCCGACCCGCGCCCTGGTGCTGGCGCGCCGTGCAGCCCTGTCCACCCGCGGCAAGGCTGCTGCCGGTACGCGCACCAGCGCCGCTGCCATCGCCCGTCAGTCCAACCCCAAGCTGTCCGCACGCGAGCTGGCACAGAAGGTCCGTGAGCAGCGCAGCCACAACGGCGGCGTGGGCGAGACCAAGCGCCCATCCGCTGGCCAGGTCCGCATGGAGCGTCGCCGCGGCTCCGCCGATCAGCCTTGGAAGGTGGGCACCACCGAGACCGCCGGCGGCCAGACCATCACCGGCACCCGGGTGGGTCGCAGCCTCAAGACCACCGGCGACGAGCCGAGCACCTGCCGCACCATCACCGGCACCGAATACATGGGGGCCGACATCTTTCGCGAGTTCTGCCAGAGCGAGCCCACGAGTGGCCCGGCCAAGGTGCGCATCACCAGCACCGGCCAGGGCAACCGGGTCACCGGCAACGAGGTGGGCCGTTCCACCCGGGTCACCGGCGACGAGCCCGGCACCTGCAAGAACGTCACCGGCACCCAGTACCTGGCCCCCGAGCAGTTCGGCGCCTTCTGCGGCGTGACCCCGCCTGCGGGGCCGGTCAAGGTCGGCCTCGCCGAGACCTTCAAGGGCAAGGCGATCTCCGGGACCCTGGTGGGCCGCTCGTCCAAGGTCACCGGCGATGAGCACGGCGCCGGCGTTCGCCCCACGGGCACCCAGTACACCGACGCCCAGGGCATCAGGAACGGCCGCGTGGACACCGAGACCACCGCCGCCCGCGTGCCGCCCAAGGTGGCCCTCTCCCAGACCCTTGCCGGTGGCAGCGTCACCGGTACCCTGGTGGGTCGCTCCACCAAGGTCACCGGCGACGAGCCCGGTACCTGTCGCCTGGTGACCGGCGATGAGTATCTCTCTGCCGAGCAGTTCGAAGCCTTCTGCAGCACTCGGCCGGCCCCCGAGCCTGCCAAGGTGGGCCTGTCCATGAGCCCCAAGGGGCTCAAGGTCTCCGGCACCCAGACCGGGCGCTCCGGCAGGGTTACCGGTGACGAGCCCGGCACCTGCAAGGCCGTGACCGGCACCCCGTACGCTGGACTGGAGCAGGCCGCGGACTACTGCGAGGCCCCGAGCCGGCGGGAGATCGCCGCCCGCACCCGGACCATGGCCGCCACCCCCGGCCCGCGCCTCACTGGCCAGCAGCCGGGGATCGGCGGGGTCATGACGGGTGCCGGCCGCGGTGCCTGCGAGCCGCTCACCGGGACCCCCTACGTGGGCGCCGACCAGTTCGCCGACACCTGCGGCGCCACCCCGGTAGACAGCGACTTCCCGCGCCCCATGGGCGGATCGGAGCCGGCCCCCTGGCAGCAGTTCAGCGTGGCCTCCCCGGCCCGCCAGGCCTTTCAGGCGCGCGAGTCGGCCTCGGCGGTGACCGGCACCCGCTACGAGAGCGGCGGACACATCACCGGCCCTTTCGACATGGGCGCGGGCAAGATCACCGGCACCGAGCAGTTCCGCTTTGATGCCAGGCGCATGCCCGAACCCATGATGCCCCTGGCCGCACCGGCAGCCATGGAGTCGGGGCAACCCGCACCCGCCGCCCCTGAGCGCCCCCGGGTGACGGGCGAGGGCCAGTCCGCCGGCGGCAAGATCACGGGCGACGACTGGGACCGCGGCAAGCGGGTGACCGGCACCGAGGGCGCCTCCGCGCGGCGCCGCAACCCGACCCGTCCGGGTCCGACGGCCGCCATGCCGGCGGTGGAGCGCAAGCGCAACGAGGAGGTCGCCACGCCCGTGAGCCGAGTCACCGGCAGCAGCGGCAACACCGCGCACGGTGCTCTGGTGACCTACTCCGGCGGTGCCCGCGGCTGACGCCGAAGCGACCCGGACCCCGAGACCAGACACGACCAGCGAAGACCAGAGCTGTCTCCCCCTGGAGAGACTCCCCCCGGGGAGCCTCTCCGCGGTGAGCCGCCCCTAAGAGCCCGTAACCATGCCGTTCAGCTATCGCAAGGCCCCAAACCCCCGGTTCCCGGGTCGGCGTCAAGCCGGCACCCGAGGGCGTGGCGTGGGCCTCGGGACACAGATGCCGGCACAGGCCCCCGATCCGTCTCCCCCGGCCGTCCCCGCTCGCGGGCCAGCCGCCGGAGCGGATGTCGCCCCCGATCAAGGGAGCACGGCCGCTCCCCGGGGCTCCCAGGACGCGCGGCTTCGCCCGACCCGGGCACCACGGCAGCCCGCGGTGGTGAGGCCGAGCGCGCGGCCGAGGAGCGGACAGCCGGCGGGTAAGGCAACACGCGCCGCCCTGTCGGTGCATACCCACCCCCTGACCAACGCGGCCGCCAACGCCCGTCTTTGGGCCTATGAGTCGAGCGTCCGCGAGTCCTTCGGGCGTATCGTGCCGGTGCTCAAGGAGATCGCCAGCCATCGCTGCGAGGCCGACTTCACCGCCCGCGCCCAGGCGATCGCCGCTCGCGAGCTGGGGCTGGAGCTGCCGGCCTGGCTGCTCGATGACGCCTGGGTCACCGGCCTCGACATGCGCCGACTGTTCGCCTGGACGGTCTTCGAGGTCTACCGGCTACTGAGCGACGAGTTCTATCGCGCGGATCCCCTGGGCGGGCGCGAAGAGACCGGGTTCCAGACCTTCCTGCTGGATTGCGGCTTCCACCTGATGGATGTCACGCCCTGCGCGGATGGTCGCCTGGCCCACGCCATCAGCTACGTGCTTCGCCTGCCCTATGGAGCGGTGCGCCGCAAGTCCTACGCGGGGGCACTGTTCGATATCGAGAACACGGTGGAGAAATGGGTCGAGACAGAGTTCCGGCGCTTCCGCGAGGGGCAGCCCAATACCGCCGATGCCCCGACCCGTTATCTGAAGGCCGTGCTCTATCACTTGAGCTCGGGTGATCCGGCGCACCAGGGCTGCGCGGCCCACGGCTCGGACGACGCGGCGGCAGCCCGCGCCGGATGGGAGCGCCTGCGCGGCTTCCGACAGGCCATCGAAAACGGCTTCTGCTGCGGCGCCTCAGTCGATCTGCTGCTGATCGGCATGGACACCGACACCGACTCCATCCGGGTGCATGTGCCCGACGGCGACGGCCAGTGCGATCTCGACCAATGGTTATGTGCCGCCGAGGTCTACGCGGCCACCCAGGGTCTGGCGCCCGATGCCGCCCGCGCCCGTATCGCGGAGCTGGTGCGGGACGCCGCGCCAAAGGGTGCGCCCCCCCCCACGGACGGCATGGTCGCCCTGATCGCGCGGCTCATCGAGAACAACCTGTCCCAGCTCGACTATGTGCGGGGCCACTTCGGAGGCTCCTACCCCGATCAGGGCCATGCGGAACGTTTCATCGGGGCTGGCATCGGCTTCGAGGAGATCCAGCTCCGCAACCTGATGTATTTCGCCTACCTGGGAACGGTCGAGGAAGGCGCCGCAGATCTCGACGTGGGCGTGCGCATCTTCACCGGTCTCAACCTGGCACACGGCATGCCGATCCCGGTGGTGGTGCGCCACGACTACCACGGCAACGTGCCCGGGGCCCGCGAGCGTGCCGTCGAGCACTGCGAGCGCATCAGCGCCGCGCTGGCGGCCCGCTACCCCAAGCTCAGGGACAGCGGGATGCTCCAGTGCCTGCGGGTGGTTCGCGACTGCGACGGATCCGACCCCATCGAGATCGTCGGCTCGTCCATCGAGCCCGTCGCGGCGGGAGGCCACTGATGGGAAGGCGTAGGGGTCAAGGGGACACGCGATGAAGATCTGTCAGGTCATCAAGCCGCTGGTCTCCACCAACCGCATCCCCGGTTTCGAGCACAAATACCTTCAGGTGGTGCAGGACGGCAGCGCCAAGGCCGTCGCGGTGGACGCCGTAGGCGCCATGCCGGGCGACTGGGTGATCTGCGTGGGCAGCTCCGCCGCTCGCGAGGCGGCGGGCAGCAAGGAGTTCCCGAGCGATCTCACCATCGTCGGGATCATCGACAACTGGGACCCGAGCCCCTGAGGCGCGGGGACTGCGATGGAGATCAATCAGGTCGTCGGCACCCTGGTGTGCACCCAGCGCATCCCCGGTCTCGCCCACCACAGTCTGCGCATCCTGCGCGACGGCAAGGGCAAGCTGGTGGTGGCGACCGACCCGGTCGGGGCGCGCCCGGGCAACTGGGTGTTCACCGTCAGCGGATCGGCGGGACGCTGGGCCATGGGTGACTACGGGGTCCTGACCGATCTCACCATCGGCGGGATCATCGACGACTGGGAGGACGGCGCGCGCGCCGCCTCCGAAGTGAATGCATCGGCACGGGCCGAGGCGGCGTGAACGGCAGGAATCGTGATCAATCGGCGTAGCACCCCGGACCCAAACCCGGTGGCACGCTGTAACAGCAGGAGATACGAAAGATGGCAGGCGAAGCATCAGGCATCGCGCTCGGCATGATCGAGACCCGGGGTCTCGTGCCCGCAATCGAGGCGGCGGACGCCATGACCAAGGCGGCCGAGGTGCGTCTGATCGGACGCGAATTCGTCGGCGGCGGCTATGTGACCGTTCTGGTCCGCGGCGAGACCGGCGCGGTGAATGCAGCGGTCCGTGCGGGCGCCGACGCCTGCGAGCGGGTCGGTGACGGTCTGGTGGCGGCGCACATCATCGCCCGCCCCCACCGCGAGGTAGAGCCGGTGCTGGAGTCGAGCGGAGGCGGGTTCGCACCCGGGCGCCAAGGGCGCTGACCCGTCACGACGCCCCGTGGTGAGCACCGACGGGGACGGGCGCGGGGGCGGATCGAGTCGGCGCGTCCAGAGAGGCCGGCCAGCCGCCGACCAATCGAAAGAGAGCTGAACCGTGACACGGCCTTCACTGCCGTGGCACACAAACTGATCCCAACACGAGCGACATAAGCAGGAGACTGAAGATGGCAAGCGAAACCATGGGTATTGCGCTGGGCATGATCGAGACCCGCGGCCTGGTGCCCGCGATCGAGGCGGCTGACGCCATGACCAAGGCGGCCGAGGTGCGTTTGATCGGGCGCGAGTTCGTCGGCGGCGGTTATGTGACCGTGCTGGTGCGCGGCGAGACCGGTGCCGTGAACGCCGCCGTGCGTGCGGGCGCCGACGCCTGCGAGCGGGTGGGTGACGGCCTGGTGGCCGCCCACATCATCGCCCGCCCCCATCGCGAGGTGGAGCCGGTGCTGCCCACCGGCGGGCCCGCGGCGTCCTGATGGCTCCCCCCGGTCCCGGGCGTACGCCCGGGACCCACGGGAGGGGTCATGGTCCCGGCCCCGGGTACACCTCTCCCTCCGGGCGGCCCGTTCTTCTCCGGGGGCCGATGAGCCAGCCCTGCATCCATCGGCGTGCGGTCCCCGCGCGCGGACCCACTACACAACTGGTCGACCATGCGCCACGCCAGCATCCATCCGCGGACACTCGGCTATCTCGGCCGTGCCCTCAGCCTCGAGTACTCGGCGGTTCAGCAGTACATGACCCAGGCGGCACTGTGTGAGGCCTGGGGGCTCCACGAGGCGGCGGCGCGTTTCCGCGAGGAGACGGTAGAGGAGATGCAGCACGCCAACCGCATCGTCTCGCGGATGCTGGGGCTCGGGGTCTCCCCCAACGGCAGCCAGTTGAGGCCCGCGGCGCTGGCCCACGACCTGATCAATCTGCTGCTGCAAGACGCGGCCCTCGAGAGGGAGATCGTCGCGCTCTACGCGGAGGCCACCCAGTTCTGCGAGCGTGTCCGCGATCCGGAGAACGCGGAGTTCTTTCGGGCACTCTGGCGTGAGGAGGCCCACCATGCCGAGGAGATCGACGCATGGCTGGCATCCCTGGGCCAAGCGCCGCGCGGAGACGATCATGACCGAGCGTTCTTCTAAACGGCCGGAGCTGGTGGGATGGCAACGGCGCGAGCGCCCGTTGCGCCTGGAGCGCAGGATCGAGTTCTCGGACTACGAGGATACCCGGGTCTTTCTCGACGCCCTCGGGGCACTCTGCGAGGAGACCGGCGTGTATCCCAATCAAAGCTTCGGCCGCACCTATGTGAATCTGACCCTGTTCGCCGAAGACAACGGCGAGCTGTCTGGGGATGCGCTGGCATTCTCTGAGCGGACCGAGGCGATCTTGAACGATCTGAAGGGGGAGACATCGTGAGCGATACAGACGAGTCCAAGACCCAAACCTCTGCCGAACCTGTCCCCGAGGTCGCAACGACGGCAAGCGAGCCCAAGCCCGCTTCGACCACCAAGGGTCCAGGCGCGCCGGTGAAGAAGACCGCAGCGCGCAGCCCGCGGGCCGCCCCCACCTCAGAGCGCCGCGCCGCGACCGGGACGAGCCAGCCGGCGGACGCCCCGGCATCGGATCCGTACCAGACCACGAGGCGCGTCTGGCCCGACTGATCCTGGCCGATCGGACGGCGATGTCGCGCCCTCCCCCAACCTTCAACCAGCATCCCGTCCTGTTCTCGGGGCGGGTAACATGGCGGCTCATCCCCGTGAGCCGACCCGGTTCCGCGCCCCGGCGCTGAGCCCATGTCCGGCCGCAAGACCAAAGGGCCGCCCCTCGGCGCCCTGAGACACAACGCGATGCCGGATCTCCGTTCAGCCCGCTCCGGGTCCCCCAGCGCGGGCGCCGACTATCTGATCCGCCACACCACCCTGCGGCAGCTCCAGCTGCTCGAGGCCATCGTGCGGCTGGGGAGCTTCACCCGCGCGGCTGAGGAGCTGTTCCTCACCCAGCCGACCGTCTCCATGCAGATCAAGAAGCTCTCCGATGCGCTCGGGGCGCCCCTCTTCCAACCCGTGGGACGCAGGGTCGAGCCGACCGACGCCGGGCGGGAGGTCTACGCGGCCTGCCGGGCCATCCTCGACACCCTCTCGAACCTCGACGTCGCACTGGCCGACCTCAAGGGACTCAAGCGCGGACGTCTGCGCCTCGGGGTAATCACCACCGCGAAGTATGTGGCCCCGGAGCTGCTCGGGGCCTTCTGCGAGCGCTACCCAGGGATCGACGTGTCGCTCAAGGTAACCAATCGCGACCGTATCCTCGAGCGGATGGGCGCCAACGAGGACGATCTCTACGTGGTGGGTCAACTCAACGATCTCGCCGACGAAGTGGAGTCCATCCCGTTCGCCCCGAACCCCCTGGTGATCGTGGCGCGCGCCGATCACCCCTTGGCGGGCGAGCGCGACATCCCGGTGCAGCGGCTCGCCGAGGAGCTCTTCATCCTCCGCGAGTCCGGCTCCGGTGTGCGCGACGCCCTGCTGCGGCTCCTCGGCGAGCACGGGGTGACGCCGCGGGTACGCATGCAGCTCGGAAGCAACGAGGCCATCAAACATGCCATCGTGGGCGGTCTTGGGATCTCCGCCCTGTCGCTCCACTCGCTGGTGTTGGAGTCCGGGGGCGGTCGCCTGGTGCTGTTGGACGTGGCGGGATTCCCCATCCAGCGGAGGTGGAACCTCGCCTACGCGAAGAACCGCGAGCCATCCCTGGTCGCCAAGACCTTCCTCCAGTTCGCCATCGACAGCGAGCCCCAGATCTGCGCCCAGCTCGAGGCTGCGCAGGCCGCCTTCGCCCGCGCGGTCAAGGGTGGCAACGGCGCCGCGCCCGTCTACCCGTCCCTCGTGCCACCCGAATCGCCCGAGACGAAACCCTCGGAGAGATGACCCGCCACCGTCGCGCGGGCCGTACGACGCCACGAGGCCGAGACACCAGGGTCACGTGAGGGCCCCTGGGATCCTCCCGGCCCGAGCCAACCGATCTCGAGCATCAAGGCGTCACGACGCTCTCCACCGTTCCAGGAGCCAACCGCCACCCTCGTGTCAGGGTCGGTACGCTCCGAGGCCGCGTGGCGCCCGCGAGCCGACGTCATTGATCCTCTGAAAAAAACTCTATATCGAATCGATTTTTCTTTCGGCTTCTAGCCCAAACCATGATGGCTTTGGGAAAAAAGCCAGGGGGAACCGCGGCGTGCGGATATTCAACGAGATCGGAATCCACAACCTGAAGGGCGATCTGTTCGGTGGCGTGACCGCCGCCATCATCGCGCTGCCCATGGCACTCACCTTCGGCGTCGCCTCCGGGGCCGGTGCCGAGGCCGGCCTTTACGGTGCGGTCCTGGTGGGGCTCTTCGCCGCGCTCTTCGGGGGGACGCCGACCCTGATCTCCGAGCCGACGGGGCCCATGACCGTGGTCTTCACGGCGATCGTCCTCAGCATGATGGCCCCCGACCCGGTCACCGGGCTGCCACCCGAGAACGGCATGGCCATGGCCTTCACCACCGTAATGTTGGCGGGGGTGTTCCAGGTGCTGTTCGGGGTGCTCAAGCTCGGACGCTATGTCACCCTGATGCCCTACACGGTGATCTCCGGGTTCATGTCCGGGATCGGCATCATACTCATCGCCCTGCAGTTGCCGGGCCTGCTCGGCCACCCCACCCCGCCCGGCGGCGTGGTGGGCTCGCTGGAGGCCCTACCGGGCCTGATCGGTCAGCTGAATTCCGGTGAGCTCGTCCTTGGGCTCGGCACCCTGGCGATCCTGTTCCTGATGCCGCGCGCCTGGCGCCGCTACGTCCCCCCGCAACTGCTCGCGCTGGTCGTGGGGTCCCTGGCCGCCGTGTGGCTGCTAGGCAGCGGGTCGTATCGCGCCATCGGTGAGATCCCCGGCGGTCTGCCCTCCCTGCAGCCCCCTGTGTTCAGCACCGCTGAGTGGCGCACCATCGTCATCGATGCCCTGGTCCTGGCGATGCTGGGGGCGATCGATGCCCTGCTGTCGGCGGTGATCGCGGACAGCCTCACCCGCAAGCAGCACGACTCAGACAAGGAGCTGGTCGGACAGGGTCTCGGCAACCTGGCCTCGGGCCTGTTCGGGGGGCTGCCGGGTGCGGGGGCGACCATGGGGACCGTGGTCAACATCCAGACCGGCGGGCGCACGGCACTCTCGGGGCTGACCCGCGCCCTGATCCTCGGCGTGGTGGTATTGGGGGCCGGCAATCTCGTGGAGGACATCCCCAAGGCGGTGCTCGCCGGGATCGCCATCAAGGTCGGCTTCGACATCATCGACTGGGGATTCCTGCGTCGGGCCCATCGTGTGTCCATGCGCGGGGCGCTGATCATGTACGGCGTGATCGCTATGACGGTCTTCGTGGACCTGATCACGGCGGTAGGCATTGGGCTCTTCGTGGCCAACATCCTCACCATCCGCCGGCTCGCAGACCTCCAGTCTGAGGGTGTCCGGGTCATGGCGAAATCCCAGGATTTCGACCAGGAACGTTGCGGCGATCTCAGCGAAGAGGATCGCCGTGCCCTTTCCGACCAGGCCCGCGGCGTGCGGGTCCTGTGTCTCAGCGGGCCCTTGATCTTCGGGGCCGCCCAGGCCATCACCCGTCAGCAGCACCGACTCGCCGATGCGCGACACCTGATCGTCGACCTCACGGGTGTGCCCCACCTCGGCGTCACCACCTCGCTTGCCCTGGAGACCGCCATCCGTGATGCGAGCGCCCACGGGGCAGACGTCTATCTCACCGGTCTGG
The DNA here is from genome assembly GCA_963714915.1 of uncultured Gammaproteobacteria bacterium. Classification (GTDB taxonomy): domain Bacteria; phylum Pseudomonadota; class Gammaproteobacteria; order Chromatiales; family Chromatiaceae; genus Thiodictyon. The sequence goes on along the minus strand of CAVQQM010000060.1, from coordinate 15,483 downwards.
GATCCCAGCCCCGTGAGCGTCTGGCGCGACTGGGGATCGCCGAGATCGTGCCCGCCGGGCACTGGTGCGACGACCGGGCGGATGCCTTGAGACAGATCCTTCGCGATGGGCCATCCCTCGAGGCCGGCACGCAGGCCCTCGGGTCGTGAGAGGCCGTTTCTAGGTGTAACGATCCGTTCAGGCGCGCTGACCAGCCACGTTTCGTTGTAACGGACCCGGGCCCCCGTCGGGCGCCAGAAGAGATAATCACTTTAAAAACAGACAGATAAAGACTGGCACGAACTCTGTACTGGAAGCGGTGAGTCACACCCCTTCCCACGGAGACTGCCATGCCAGCCGCTATCGCCGCCGCCAACCCAGGGCAGCACAACGCGCCGACCGACACCCCGGCCTTCGACGCCCTGGTTCGTCAGTACTGGCGGACACTGCATCGCTACGCCTACCGGCTGTCGGGCAACGCCCACACCGCCGAGGACCTGGTTCAGGACGCCCTGGCACGTGCCTGGCGCTCGATCGACAAGCTCCAGGAGCCGGGTGCCATCAAGACCTGGTTGTTCACCATCGTCCGCCGGGAGAACGCACGACGGTTCGAGCGCTGGTCACCTCAGATCAGCGAGGTCAGCCCCGAGGAGATCGGTGCCGAGCGGCGCGACTACGACACCTCCACCGAGGCCTTCGTGCTGCGTCAGGCCGTCGCCGACCTCGCCCCGGAGTATCGCGAGCCCCTGCTGCTCCAGGTGCTCCACGGACTCTCCCAGCAGGAGATTGCGGATCGACTGGGACTGACGCCAGCGGGGGTAGGGACGCGACTCTTCCGGGCACGCCAGAAACTGCGTGACGTGCTGGGAGAGCGGGGATAGACGCCTGGGGTGGCGCCGCGCGGGGCACCTCATCGCCGGATATGGGCGGCGGTGACCTGCGGAGGGCGGGACTCAGACGGCATCGTCGAGCAGAGACCGGTGACGCTCCCGCAGTTTCGCGAGCTTCGGGGCGATCACCATCTGGCAATAGCCTTGGAAGGGATTTCGTTTGAAATAGTCCTGATGGTAGGACTCGGCGGGATGGAAGACGGGCGCGGGTGCAATCTCGGTGACGATCGGATCCGGCCAGATGCCTGCCGCCGTCAGGTCCGCAACCAACGCCTCGGCGATCTCACGCTGCGCGTCGGTGTGGTAGAAGATCACCGAGCGATACTGGGTCCCGACGTCCGCCCCCTGCCGATTCAGGGTCGTCGGATCATGGACCGTAAAGAAGACCTCGAGGAGGGTCCGGTAGTCGATCACCGCCGGGTCGAAGGTCACCTGGACGACCTCGGCGTGGCCCGTGGTCCCGGTACAGACCTGCTGGTAGCTCGGCCTCTGGTCGCCACCGCCGGCGTACCCCGAGACCGCGGACTCCACCCCCTTCAATCCGATCAAGGCCGCCTCGACACACCAGAAGCAGCCGCCACCCAGGGTCGCCGTCTCGCTTGCCATCGCTTGAGTCTCCCGGATCTTAGACACCGGGACGGTGCCGCCCAGGACCTCTGTTTTCAAGCTGCGCCGAACCCCTCGCCCATCCGTCCCGCAGGCGACCGCATGGCCGAGCGACGAAACCCAGTCCGATTGGTGAGTCCGAAACGAAAATCAGGCTTGACAGATCCAACAGTATTTAAGAAACTGTTGATGTACTGAAGCTCATCGCTTCAGTGCACTCCTCCATCCTCCTTTGGTGGTAACTTCAAGCGCGACTCCCCGTCGCGCTTTTTTTTTGCCCGCGAGACGAGCCCCGGTCGCCACCTGGCCCCTTGGATCGTGATCGCACCGCTCCCTTGCCGCCGTGGCCCGCTTTAGGGGAAGCTGATCATCGGCGCCCGGCCCGCGCCGGGTGTCGGCCTTCCCTCTTCGAAACCATTCAGGAGACTGTCCATGTCCAACGAGGGCTATCACGAGCCGATCGACGAGCTTTCCGACCAGACCCGCGATATGCACCGGGCCATCGTGTCCTTGATGGAGGAGTTGGAGGCGGTGGATTGGTATAACCAGCGGGTCGATGCCTGCAAGGACGAGGGGCTCAAGGCCATCCTTGCCCACAACAGGGACGAGGAGAAGGAGCATGCGGCCATGGTGCTGGAATGGATCCGCCGCCAGGATCCGACCTTCGACAAGGAGCTGAAGGACTATCTGTTCACCGACAAGGAGATCGCCCATCATCCCTGATCGCCGATGGGCCTCGGGACCCGCCCCAGGAACCGCCCCACGAGGGACGGCGATCACCTCGCCACCGGCGATGTGCGCGCCCGGACTATCAAGCGGCGATCGCCGCGCTAGGCCCGAGGGGCGGCCGATACACCTGGATGCGATGGGTATCGACGCCCTCGTCCGCCAAGCGGCGGGCGATCGCATCGACCCGCCCCGGCGCCCATTCGGGCATCGGGGTCGTGCGCACCTCCAGTGGGATGCGCGCCTCCAAGAGCAGCCGCAGACTCTCCCAGGCCCGCACACCCGAGCCGGCGACACCGGTCACCGACGGATAGTCCTCCGGCAGGGCCTTGATATCGAGACCAACCCAATCGAGCAGAGGGATCAGCCGGCGCAGTCGCTGGGGATAAGGGCCCGCGGTATGCAGCCCGACCTTGAACCCAAGTCGCCACACCTGACCGATCGCCTCAGGCAAGCCGGGTTGCAGGGTCGGCTCGCCCCCACTGAAGACCACCCCGTCCAGCAGGCCCCGGCGCGTCTCGAGGAACCTGAGCACGGCCTGCCAGGGGATCTCCTCGCTTCCCCGCCCCGGGATCAGATGGGCGTTGTGGCAATAGGCACAGCGATACGGGCAGCCCTGACAGTACACCACCGCAGCCAGCTCCCCAGGGAGGTCGACGCTGGTCAGGGGAGTGAGGCCGCCGACGCGCAGGCCCATGATCGGAGCCTCAGGCCGCCCGCCGAGGGCCCTGGGCTCGGGCTTGTAGGGCCGAGCCGGCGACGGGCGACTCCCGGAAGAGCCTGCGCTCGGCGTGCTCTGCACGCTTTCCGGCGTTAAACGCGGCCACCGGCCGATGGTAGCCCATCACCCGCGTCCAGACCTCACAGGGGGTCCGCTCCTCCGGTCTCAGCTCGATGTCTTCCGCGCTCATGGGTGTCGTCTCCTCGGGTTGGACGGTGGTTGGGGAGTCGCCGCTCAGGCGGCGCATGTCGTGGCGGCCGCCGCGCGCTTCTGGGCGATCACCTCCTGGTCGCAGATCGGGCAGTAGGCGTGCTCGCCGGCGATATAGCCGTGCTTCGGGCAGATGGAGAACACCGGCGTGATGGTGATGTAGGGCAGACGGAAGTTCGTCAGCGCCCGGCGCACCAGACGCTTGCAGGCCTCGACGCTCCCGATCTGCTCGTTCATGTAGAGGTGCAGGACGGTGCCCCCGGTGTACTTGGACTGGAGCTCCTCCTGCAGGGCGAGCGCCTCGAAGGCATCGTCGGTAAACCCCACCGGCAGTTGGGAGCTGTTGGTGTAGTAGGGGGCCTCGGGGGTGCCCGCCTGCACGATCTCGGGGAAGCGCTTGCGGTCCTCACGCGCGAAACGGTAGGTGGTGCCCTCGGCCGGGGTGGCCTCGAGGTTGTACATGTGCCCGGTGTCCTCCTGGAACTCCAGCATTCGGCCACGCACCCGGTCGAGCAGTCGGCAGGCCAGGGCGTGCCCCCGTTCCGTGGTGATGTCGTCCCGGTCGTCGCTGAAGTTGCGCACCATCTCGTTGATCCCGTTCACCCCGATGGTCGAGAAGTGGTTACGCAGGGTGCCCAGATAACGCTTGGTATAGGGGAACAGACCCGCGTCGAGATGACGCTGGATCACCTTGCGCTTGATCTCCAGGCTGTTACGGGCGAGGTCCAGGAGTCGATCGAGTCGCGCCAACAGGCCGGTCTCGTCACCCCGGTGGATGAAACCCAGGCGCGCGCAGTTGATGGTCACCACACCCAGGGAGCCGGTCTGCTCCGCGGACCCGAACAGCCCGTTGCCGCGCTTCAAGAGCTCACGCAGATCGAGCTGGAGCCGGCAGCACATGGACCGCACCATGTTCGGGGAGAGCTCGGAGTTGATGAAGTTCTGGAAGTAAGGCAGGCCGTACTTGGCAGTCATGGCGAACAGCCGGTCGGCGTTTTCCCCCTCCCAGGGAAAGTCCGGGGTGATGTTGTAGGTCGGGATCGGGAAGGTGAAGATCCGGCCTTTGGCATCGCCCTCGGTCATCACCTCGATATAGGCGCGGTTGATGAGGTCCATCTCGGCCTGGAGATCCCCGTAGGTGAAGGGCTGCTCCTCGCCGGCGATCACGGGCACCTGGCCCCGCAGGTCCTCCGGGCACACCCAGTCGAAGGTCAGGTTGGTGAAGGGCGTCTGGGTGCCCCAGCGCGAGGGGACGTTGAGGTTGTAGATCAGCTCCTGGATGTACTGGCGCACCTGGCCATAGCTGAGCCCGTCCTTGCGCACGAAGGGGGCCATATAGGTGTCGAAGCTCGAGAAGGCCTGGGCGCCCGCCCACTCGTTCTGCAGGGTCCCGAGGAAGTTGACGATCTGACCCACCGCGCTCGACATGTGCCGCGGGGGTCCCGCCTCCACCCGCCCGGGCACCCCGTTCAGCCCCTCCGCGAGCAGGGTGCGCAGGGACCAACCCGCGCAATAACCCGAGAGCATGTCCAGATCGTGGATGTGGATGTCGCCGTCGCGGTGGGCCTGGCCGATCTCCGGGGGATAGACATGGGAGAGCCAGTAGTTGGCGATCATCTTGCCGGAGGTGTTGAGGATCAGCCCACCCAGGGAGTAGCCCTGATTGGCGTTGGCCGCGACCCGCCAATCGGAGCGGTCCAGGTACTCATCGATGGACACGGCCACGTCCACCAGGGTGCGGCGGTCCTCGCGCAATCGGGAGTGCTGCTCACGGTAGACGATGTAGGCCCGGGCGGTCTCGAAGTGGTTGGCGGCGATGAGGGTCTGCTCGACCACGTCCTGGATGCCCTCCACGTCCGCAAGGCGCCCGTTGCCGTAGCGATGGGCCAGGACCTTGACCACCTGGGCAGTCAGTATCCCCGCCTCCAGGGCCTCGAACTCGCCGCTGGCGCGACCCGCGCGCAGGATCGCGGACTCGATCCGGGAGGGCTCGAATGGGGTCTCCCGCCCGTCGCGTTTACGGATACGCGTTGGCAGGGTCGCCAGATTGATAGGACTCGACATGCCCGCTCCCCCTCGTCCAATACCCAACATTTTGTGCGCGAGAGTATAGGCGGCACAACATGTAGCGGTTGCCCTGGCCTGAGGGTTGATTGACCCAGATCAACACAGGGCCATCGGACGCAGTCGACAGGGGGCCGAAGGTCTCGCGGACGTCCGCGTGGCGCTCAGGCCGGTTCGGGATCCAGCCGGCGCGCGATGAGCCCGGACCAGCGCAAACGCTCACCTGCCGGGGTGGGGATGGCGCGGATGGTCTCGCCCCGCGTGCGACCCAGCCCTAGGACGATCGCCTCGTCGTCGTCGAGCGGGCCGACAGGGACCTGAATGGCCCCGGCGGCGAGGCCGGGCATGCGGTAGGTGAGACAGAGGTGCTCCCCTCGGCGCTTCAGCTCCACGTCCTCGATCGGGAAGCCAGGATCGGCGTTCTCGACCTGGTAGCGCCCGACACGGCGCGCCCAGGTGTCTGGCAGCGGGCCGTCGGGGACCTTCTCACCGAGCATCGCCTCGCGCCCGTCGCGGCGCGCGATGATCACCTCGCGACCCAGGATGCGGCGGGTCTGCAGACGGATCCCGACCAGGGGCCGCAGCGCTTGGGGCAGCGTCTGGCCGGAGGCCGCCGGAGCGAGGGCGTACCATCCCTCCCCCACCGGCTCCAGCGGCACCTCGACACCGAAGAGGCAGGCGCACAGCCTGTCCGCGTTCGGGGCGATCGCGACCATCCCGAGATCGGTGGCATAGGCCCCGGCGATCCCCGACAGGGGGTCCGGGGCGGGAGGATCGGCCAGTCCCTCGAGCCACAGCTCAGCGGCGGCTGGGGCGTTCCCTCGGCCCCCCCCTGGCGCGGTCCCATCCCCAAGCATGCGCGCCAGGATCTCCTCGCTCAACTGCACGCACAGGTCGCGGCTGGCGTCCCCATTGGTCAGGACGGCGACGCCGAGACCATCCTCGGGCAGCAGGACCATCTCGGCGCTGTAGCCGGGGGTACTGCCGCTGTGGCGGGCCACCCGGCCACACCCAGCGAGGGTGCCCTCCTCCAGCACCCAGCCCAGACCGCTCAGGGTGCCCATGTCGAAGCCGCTGCGGAGATATTGGGGCTGGAACGACGCCTCGACCACGCTGGCCGTGATCACCTGACGTCCGTCGATCTCGCCGCCGCCCAGCAGCACGCGCATCAACCGGCCCAGGTCCGCGGCGCTCGAATACAGGCCGTGGGCCGGCAGGTCGCGGATCGGCAGGGGCGCACCCGCGACCATCTCCCGGTGGCCCGGGGCCCAGTCGCCACCAGGGGGCGGACGGTTAGCGAAGCCGCTCCCGGTGAGCCCGAGAGGATTGAGCAGGGCCTCACCCATCTGCTCGGCGAATTCCCGTCCCGAGGTGCGCTCGATCAGGAGTCCGAGCAGGGTGTAGCCGAGATTCGAATAGCAATGGATGAGCCCCGGCGGGAAGCAGACGTATTCCTCTGCCAGGTCCGGGAGGATGGAGTCGAGGGTCACATCGCGCCACATGCCCTTGAGGAGATCGGTCGGAAGTCCCGCCTGGTGCGCCAGGACCCGTCGCGGGGTCATGGCATCCATGTCCCCGGTGAAGCGGGTGCGGATCCTGAGATCCGGGAGGAGCCTCGCCAACGGTGCATCGAGATCGAGCCTCCCTTGCTCGGCGAGGCCGAGTGCCACCAGGGCCGTCAGCGGCTTCGCGATGGAGCCGGCACGAAAGCGGGTCTCCGGTCCCACCGGCACCCCGGCCCCGACCTCGGTGACCCCGAAGCCCTCGCACCACAGCACCTTGTCTGCGCGACTCACGGCCACGGCCAATCCGGGCACCCCGAGCTGGCCTTGGACCTGACGGATGAGCGGCGCCAGGTCGCGACGCAGGGCGGAGGAACCCGGATCGACCATGCCGCGGCCCGGAACGGCGGGGCCAGCAACCCCAGGGCCCGGACGCACCCCGAGCCCAGCCGCGCACAGTCCGGCGAGAAACTGGCGCCGGCCAAGGCCTAGATCGGTCGATTTAGCCATTCATTCACCAAGCCCAGTGATGCTCTACCCGAGCAGCCTCTGTCATTCGCTTCCGCACAATCCAAGTGGCTGGCCGGCAGGGATCTTCGATACTCGACACTCGCAACTGCCGATCGTCACGAGCCCCCGTGGCCGCGGCACCCCACGAACCCTCCCGATCCGGGGGTTGATCCCTGCAACGCCGAGCCGATCAAACACCGAAGCGGCGTTTGATCGGCTGCTAGTCAAGGGACGCGACTCAGTACGTCAGGTCCGGATTGGCACGCAAGCCCTGATAGATGTCCGGGCGCTCGCCCGCCTCGCCCGTACGCTCGCGGGTCTGGAACAGGCTCGGGTTGCCGTCGGCCAAGCCGTGGTAGACATCGAAGCTCCCGCCCACCCCGGGTCGCACGCCGACCATCTCGGTGTCTTGAGCGTAGACGGATGCGTCCGGGTTGCCCTTCAGGAGGGCCTCGTAGTCGGCGAAGGCGGTGCCAGAAATCAGGGCGGCGAAAGCGGCGGCGATGACGGTCGTCTTCATGATCGTGTCTCCAGAGGTTGGGTTGGACTCAGGGCGTCGGCACCTTGCCGTCGCTTGCCCGATTACAGCAGCCGCCGTGCCAACTCTGGATTTTCCGGTTTTTTCTATATTTTTCTTATTGATGCGACATCCATGGTCGCATCGCTAATCAGGCCGTCAACCGGGATCGAAGAGACGTTCCGTTCCATGGCGTAACGAATCGTTGAACCCGTCTGGCCAGTCCGACACCCACGTGAGGGAGACGGTTCGGGTGGACGGGGCGGGTCGAGGTCCGCGACAAGATCCGCAATCGGGAGTCGCGGCCAATCACAGCGAGGGAATCGCCCCGACTATTCGCCCTCGATGGGGCGCTGTTCGGTCACGGCACTGGTGCGCAGGCGTTGGCTGCCGCGCCACACCTCGAGGGAGACGGCCCGATCTGGGCCGCTACCCGCGATGGCGTCGAGCAGGTCCTGGAGGCTCGCCACCTCGCGATCGTCGACCCGGGTCACCACGTCCCCGGGCCGCAGCCCGGCCTGCTCCGCTGGGCTGCCCTCGAGGGTGGAGGAGACGAGCACGCCGCTTGCGGCACGCAGCCCGAAGGACTGGACCAGATCGGGGGTGACGCTGCGCCCGCTCATGCCGATCCAGCCGCGGGGGACCCGGCCATGCTTCACCAGGCCGCGCGCGACCTTGAGCGCCAGATCTGTGGGAACGGCGAATCCGATGCCGGCGGCGGCGCCCGAGTCCGAATAGATCGCCGTGTTGATGCCCACCAGCTCGCCGCGGGCGTTCACCAGGGCCCCGCCGGAGTTGCCGGGGTTGATGGCCGCATCGGTCTGGATGAAGTTCTCGATCGGGGTGATGCCGAGCTCTCCCCGGCCGATCGCGCTCACGATGCCCTGGGTCACCGTCTGCCCGACCCCGAACGGGTTGCCGATCGCCAGCGTGAGATCGCCGACCCGGAGATCCGCGGGGTTTCCGATGGGCGCGGCGGGCAAACCGCTCGCGTCGGCCTTGAGGACGGCAAGGTCAGTGTCGGGATCCAGCCCGACCAGGGCGACATCCAGTTGGCGCCCGTCCGCCAGGACCACCCGGATCTGGTCGGCGTCCTTGACCACGTGAAGACTGGTGAGGATGAGCCCGTCGGCACTCAGGATGACACCGGAGCCGAGGGCGGTCTCGCGGGTCTGCCGAAACGGCTGGCGGGAGGGGGCGAGCGACTGCGGCGAGTAGACCACCCCCGCGCCCGCTTGAGCAGCGGGATCCGTCCGAGAGGCGAAGATACTAACCACGGCCGGGGCGGAGCGGGTGACCGCCTCGGCCAGCGTCCCGGGGATCGACGCCTCGCGGTGCTCGCCCGGGCCCGCCGGGGAGGTCGGCGGGCCGTTGTCGTCCCCCACCCAAAGCACCACCGCCGCGCCCGTCGCGCCGGCGATCAGGGCGGTGATCAGATGCGTCGTTGTGCCCCGGTACGACATGGCTCTAAGCTAGCACGATCCTGTGACAGCGTGTGCGCCGGCGCGACCGACACCGTCGCTCCGCGTGCGAGCCCGGCGCCAATCTGAGCCCGTCATGATCGAGCCCCAAGCCCTGGCCGAGTATTGCAGCACGCTCCTGGACGCCCCGAGCTTCAGCGACTACGCCCCCAACGGTCTTCAGGTGGAGGGTGTGCGACCCATCTCACGCCTGATCACCGGCGTCACCGCCAGCGCCGCACTGATCGAGGCGGCTCGCGGCGAGGATGCCGATGCACTCCTGGTGCACCACGGCTGGTTCTGGAAGGGGGAGTCGCCGGCCCTCATCGGCACCAAGGGCCGCCGGGTGCGCGCGCTCATGGAGAGCGGCGCCAGCCTGATCGCCTATCATCTCCCGCTCGACGCCCATCCCGAGCTCGGGAACAACGCGGCCCTCGCCCGAGTGCTCGACCTCCGCGACCCGACCCCGTCCGCTATCGGACCGGGCTTGGTCTGGGTGGGTCACCTGGCACGACCGCTGCGCCCGGATACATGGGCGCAAGCGGTCGCCGAGCGGCTCGGACGGACGCCTACGCTGGTGGACGGCGGCCGCCGCGAGATCAGCCGCGTCGCCTGGTGCACCGGCGGCGGTCAAGGCTACATCGAGGAGGCCGCTGCGCTCGGCGTGGATGCCTTCCTCAGTGGCGAGATCTCCGAGCAGACCACCCATGCCGCCCGTGAGCTGGGGATCTGCTATCTCGCCGCCGGACATCACGCGACCGAGCGCTACGGGGTCCAGGCCCTGGGCAGCCATCTCGCGCTCCGCTTCGGTCTGGATCATCGTTTCGTAGAGATCGACAATCCCGCCTGAGGCGGCCCCGCCCTGGTCGAAACGGCTGGCCACCCACGACGGAAAAATAAACCCAAAGTATTCGAGGGTTTCGCCTTGACCACGCGCGCGGCGATCAAGGAGAATCCGCGGTCGGTCTTGCAGTGATTTTGCATATTCTTATTCTTCCATCCAGTCCAGCGGGTGGCGCGAGTCCTCTTCAGGCCGCGTGATCCCGCGTAAGCCCGGGGGTCAGCCGGATATGAGCGCTAACACAGCCGTACAGGACGTCAACACCAACAGACGGCGTGTCCTTGTCGCCGCCACCAGCGTGGTCGGTGCAGTAGGCGTCGGTTTCGCCGCCGTACCCTTCATCGCCTCCATGAACCCTAGCGCCAAGGCCCGGGCCGCGGGCGCACCCGTCGAGGCCGATATCTCCAAGCTGGAACCCGGCGCGTTGCTGCGCGTCAAATGGCGCGGTAAGCCGGTGTGGATCGTGAACCGCACCCCGGAGATGCTCGCGGCCCTGCCGACGCTGGACCCGGAGCTCTCGGATCCCAACTCCGAGGTGCCCCAGCAGCCCGAGTACTGCCAAAACCCGACCCGATCCCTCAAACCGGAGTTCTTCGTGGCCGTCGGCATCTGCACCCACCTGGGCTGTTCGCCGAGCTTCCGCCCGGAAATGGCCCCCGACGACCTCGGTCCGGAATGGAAGGGCGGATTCTTCTGCGCCTGTCACGGCTCGCGCTTCGACCTCGCCGGGCGAGTCTTTAGGGGCGTACCAGCACCCACCAATCTGGTGGTGCCGATCCACACCTACACCGACGACACCACCATCCTGGTTGGTCAGGATCAAGGAGCCGCCTAAATGAGCGCCGAAGAGCAAACCACCACGGGTTTCATGGGCTGGATCGACAAGCGATTCCCGGCAACCGAGACCTGGAGATACCACCTCTCCGAGTATTACGCGCCGAAGAACCTCAACTTTTGGTCGTTTTTCGGCTCCCTGGCGATCCTGACGCTGGTACTGCAGATCGCGACCGGACTGTGGCTCGCCATGAGCTACAAGCCCTCCGCTGCCGAAGCCTTCGCCTCCGTCGAGTACATCATGCGCGACGTGAACTGGGGGTGGCTGATCCGCTATCTGCACTCCACCGGAGCCTCGGCCTTCTTCATCGTCATCTATCTGCACATGTTCCGCGCCCTGCTCTGGGGCTCCTACCGCAAGCCGCGCGAGCTCCTGTGGATCATCGGCGTGGTGATCTACCTGGCGATGATGGCCACCGCCTTCTTCGGCTATCTCTTGCCTTGGGGCCAGATGTCCTACTGGGGCGCGCAGGTCATCGTGAACCTGTTCGCCGCCGTCCCGGGGATCGGCGAGGAGCTGTCGGTCTGGGTGCGCGGCGACTACGTCATCTCCGACGTAACCCTGAACCGCTTTTTCGCCTTCCACTTCCTGGTGCCCTTCCTGCTGGCGGCTCTGGTCTTCGTCCACTTGGTGGCGTTGCACCATGTCGGCTCCAACAACCCCGATGGCGTGGAGATCAAGCAGGGCCCCAAGGGCAATCGTTGGGACCCGAAGGCACCGGCGGATGGCATCCCCTTCCATCCCTATTACACGGTCAAGGACATCGTCGGTGTGGTCGTCTTCCTGGCGATCCTGCTCGCCATCGTGTTCTTTGCCCCCGCCCTCGGTGGTCTCTTCCTGGAGGCGCCGAATTTCCAGCCAGCCAACCCGCTGCAGACCCCGGCGCACATCGCCCCCGTCTGGTACTTCACACCCTTCTACGCCATGTTGCGCGCCGTCCCGCCCATGTTCGGCTCCCAGTTCCCCGGGGTGGTCGTGATGTTCGGCGCCATCATCGTGCTCTTCTTCCTGCCCTGGCTGGACCGCTCGCCGGTGAAGTCGATTCGCTACAAGGGGCCCATCTTCAAGTGGGCTGTCGGGATCTTTGCCGTGACCTTCGTGGTGCTGGGTTACCTCGGACTGCAACCGGCCACGCCGACCGCGACCGTCTTCGCCCAGATCTTCACCGCCCTGTATTTCGCCTTCTTCTTGTTGATGCCGATCTACAGCAAGTTGGACAAGACCAAGCCCGTTCCGGAGAGGGTGACCGCATGAACAAGCTCATCGCCGCATTCCTAGTTGCACCGATGCTGTCCCTGGCTCCCGCCATCGGGTCTGCCGCGGGCGGTCACGTCGCCCTGCAGGACGCCAACATCGACCTCACCGATCAGGCCTCCCTGCAGAGCGGCGCGAAGTACTACATGAACTACTGCATGGGCTGCCACTCGCTGAAGTACATGCGCTACAACCGCATGGCCCAGGATCTGGGTATCGATGAGGCCACCCTGCGCGCCAACCTGCTCTTCGGTGACGCCGGGCCGGGCGACCTGATGACCAACGCGATGCGGCCCGAGGACGGCGAGAAATGGTTCGGCACCGCGGTCCCCGACCTCACCCTGGTGACCCGCTGGCGCAGCCCGGATTGGCTCTATACCTATCTCAAGAGCTTCTACACGGACCCCACCCGCCCCTATGGCGTCAACAACCTGATCTTCCCGGCCGTGGGCATGCCTCATGTCCTCGCGGAGTTGCAGGGCATCCAGGAGCCCATCCTAGAAGAGCATCACAATGGGGGCGGGGCACCCGTGGTCACGGGCGTCAAGCTGACCCAGCCAGGCTCCATGTCGGCCGAGGAGTACGACGGAATGGTCAGGGACCTCACCAACTTCCTGACCTATGTCGGCGAGCCTATGCAGCTCGAGCGCAAGCGCCTGGGCATCTATGTGCTGCTGTTCCTGGGACTCTTCTTCATCGTCGCCTATGCCCTGAAGAAGGAGTATTGGAAGGACGTTCACTAGCCGTCTCCAATCCGGCGGTACGCGGCGGCCCCGTCTCATCGGGGCCGTTTGCTTTGTGGCCGGGTGTATTTGCGGCTGGAAAAAGCCCCTTCCACTAAGGGCCGCCCGGTTATACTTGGGGGCTTGCGGTCCTGTCGCGGCCTCAACGGCTGTAGACAGATCGTCGCGGGGGCTCCCCGCGCCCATCACCCGGGCGGACGGGCCACGGAGCGAACGACGAGACATCTCACACGGGATGGAGGTCGAATGAGCGCGACAGCGACGCCCAGACGGGGAGGCGTGGCCGATATTCACAACCCCTGAGCGAGCCCACCGAACCGCTGGAGCAGTCGCGGCACCGACGACCCGTGATCTGCCCGCCAGAGCATCCGGCCAGGATCGGCCGGCACCCCAAATCTTGGAGCCCTGCCGGGCTCGGCCCTCACAGACCGGGGCCGGAGATAGGACACAAGGCAGAGGCCGCGAGCACACCATCCGTGATGACTTTATTCTCCGACCCACTCTGCCCCTACTCCCACCGGGTCCGCATGGTCCTCGCCGAAAAGGGGATCACGGTCGAGATCGTCGACGTGGACACCCAGGACCTCCCCGACGAGCTGATGGACTTCAACCCCTACGGGACGGTCCCCACCCTTGTCGACCGCGACCTCAAGCTCTATGAGTCGCGAATCGTCATGGAGTATCTGGATGAGCGTTTCCCTCACCCGCCCTTGCTGCCGGTGGATCCGGTTTCGCGCGCAAACGCCCGGCTCTTCATGTATCGGGTCAACCGCGACTGGTATGCCAACATGGACCGGATCTTCAAGGGCACCGAGGCCGAGGCGACCCAGGCCCGCAAGGAGCTGCGCGAGAGCCTGATCGCCACCGCGCCCGTGTTCGCGGCCCATCCTTTCTTCATGAGCGACGAGTTCTCTCTGGTCGACTGCTGCGTCACTCCCCTGCTGTGGCGCTTGCCCGCGCTGGGCATCGAGATCCCCGAACAGGCGAAGGGGCTCAAGGGCTACATGAGCCGGATGTTCTCCTGGGACTCCTTCCGGGCGAGCCTGACCGAGGCCGAGCGCGAGCTCGTCGCCGACCTGCACTGATCGGCGCCCACGAGATCGCGCCGATCACCCCGCACCCGAGCCATGCACACCGAAGACCAGACACTCACCTCCACCAAGCCCTATCTGACCCGGGCGATCTATGAGTGGATCCTGGACAACGGACTGACGCCGCACCTGCTGGTGGACGCCGGATATCCGGGCACGGAGGTGCCCGCGCAGTTCGTCCAGGATGGCCAGATCATCCTCAACCTCGCGCCCACGGCGGTGCGTAACCTGGTGATGGGTAACGAGTGGATCAGCTTCGGGGCGCGATTCAGCGGAACCCCTTACGAGATCTTGATACCCAGCGAGGCGGTGCTCGGCGTCTTCAGCCGGGAGAACCGTCAGGGGATGGTGTTCGCACCGCCCGAGCATCCCGAGCAGGGCTCACCAGAGCCGGCGGGCGACAGCCAGGTCCCGGCCGAGCCGATCAAGGGCACTCCGGGCCCGAAGGATCCTCGCGGCGGCAAGCCCAAGGGCGGACCCAGGCTCAAGGTGGTGAAATAGCGGCGGCTCAGGCGTCCAGGGTTTGATCGGGCAACCCGAAGCTCAGGTCCTCCAGGTCGAGGCCACGCAGTACCAGATAGCCGTCGCGGCGCCCGACACCCTCCTCGCTGAAATCGAACCGATACACCCGCCGCAGCCGCAGGCCCTCGCTCCCCCAGGTCACGCCGAGACGACGCAGGGCGACCGCCTGGTCGAGTAGCTGCAACCCCCTTCGGTCGCAGGCCGCCTTGCAGATCCCAAGGGCGATCTCCCGGGCGCGCAGGCTGTCCAGCCAGAACCAGCCCACGGCGAGCACCAGGAAGAGTGATGAGAGGCTGGCGAGACTCAAGGGCCACATCCGGGATAGCGCTGGACCAATACCCGAAACGACGGCCGTTACGGGTGAGGGACAAGACATTGGAGCGATCTGAGGATCGCGCCCCTCAGATCACGAGCCGATCGAAGTGCCGCGATGGCACTTGATCAGCGTCTACTCGAGGCGCCATTGTACAGACCGCCCGGCAAACCGATTCGCGCGAGACGCGCCGAGTAAGGGGTCGCACGACGCCCCAGCACCGCATTTTTGCCAGCCCCCCATGCCACGAAGACACCAGGAGTCGCCAATGAAGAGATCCCAGATCGCATTCGCCGCCACCCTATCCCTCTTGCTGGTCGCCTGCGGGCCCAGCGAGGAACCCAAGGAGCAAGCCGGCACACCAGCCGAACCGAGCATGGTCGACAAGGCCGTCGATGCCGCGAAGGATGCCGCCGAGATCACCCAGCAAAAGGCGGGTGAGGCGGTCGAAGCAGCGACCTCGGCCGCCGACGCCGCCATGGACAAGGGCAAGGAGATGTCGGCTGCCGCGGGCGCCAAGGCCGCCGAGATGATCGAGCAGGTCAAGACCTACATCGCCGATAACCAGCCGGAGCTTGCTCAGGGCATCCTCGACCAGCTCAGCGCCTTGAAGGACAGCCTGCCCGAGTCGCTGAAGGCCGAGATCGCCAAGCTCGAGGCCATGCTCGGTGGGGGCGAGCCGACCGTGACGCCGGCAGC
>CAVQQM010000059.1:0-33938 GCA_963714915.1 uncultured Gammaproteobacteria bacterium | reverse complement strand
CGCCCGGTCTGAGGGCGGCCGACGCGATACGTATCGGCGCCCGCACGCTCGGTGCACCCGCGCGAGTCGTGAGGGGTCTGGGATGTCATCGGCAAGCGGCCGGGTCCGAGGCCTCGAGGGGAAATCGACGACACGCGCCGAATGGTTTGCAGGGCACGGGACGCGCCCCCGATTGACAGTCGACCTGCCGGGTCCAGTATTGATGCTGTAACCCGCTCCAATTGCCCCGCTCGGTGCGCGCGATGTCCACTCCGAACGCCCGCTGGACGCATTTCGAGCACCGCGCCGACATCGGCGTGGAGGGCGTCGGCGAAACCCCGGCGGAGGCCTTCGAGCAGGCGGCGCTGGCCCTGACGGCGATCGTCTGCGACCCGGCGGCGGTGCGGGCGACCGAGCGGGTGGCGGTGCGCTGCGAGGAGCCCGACCTGGAGCTCCTGTTCGTGGACTGGCTGAACGCGCTCGTCTACGAGATGGCGACCCGCCGCATGCTGTTCGCCCGCTTCCGGGTGCGGCTCACGGGGTATGGTCTCGAGGGGGAGGCCTGGGGCGAGCCCGTGGACCCCGAACGGCACCGTCCCGCCGTGGAGGTGAAGGGGGCGACCTATACCGCGCTCGCGGTCGGCGAGGAGGCCGGCGGGGCGTGGCGCGCGCGCTGTGTGGTCGACGTCTGACCGAAGAGGTGGAGCCATGGACATCAACACCCTCACCCGGCTGAGCGAGACCCAGTGGCAGGTGGAGCCAACCGGCGCGATGCGCGTGCCGGCGATCCTATTCGGGAGCGAGGCCCTGATCCGGGACCTGGACGACAAGGTGCTGGAGCAGGCGGTGCATGTCGCCGGGCTGCCGGGGATCGTCAAGGCGTCCTACGTCATGCCGGATGGGCACTGGGGATACGGCTTCCCCATCGGCGGCGTGGCGGCCTTCGATGCCCATGCGGGCGGGGTCGTCTCCGGGGGCGGCGTGGGGTTCGACATCTCCTGCGGGGTGCGCACCCTGCACACGGGGCTCACGCGAGACGACATCCTGCGCCACCAGAAGGCGCTGGCGGAGGCGCTCTACTACCGCATCCCCGTGGGGGTCGGCAGCACGGGCGGGGTTCACCTCGATCGCCGGGGCATGGACGCCATGCTCACCGGCGGAGCCCGCTGGGCCGTCGAGCAGGGCTACGGCCGCGCCGGGGACCTCGAACGCATCGAGGAGCGGGGCTGCATGGCCGGCGCCGACCCGCGTCAGGTGTCCGACCGCGCCAAGAAGCGCCAGCAGGACGAGATGGGGACCCTGGGCTCGGGCAACCATTATCTGGAGGTGCAGGAGGTCACCGAGGTCTACGACCGCGCCGCCGCCGAGGCCTTCGGGCTTCGCGAGGGGGCGATCGAGGTGAGCATCCACTGCGGGTCCCGCGGGCTGGGCCACCAGATCGGGACGGAGTATCTGAAGCGCATGGCGGTCTCGGCCGCCAGCCATGGGATCCGCCTGCCCGACCGGGAGCTCGCCTGCGCCCCCATCGACTCGGACCTGGGCCGCGCCTACCTGGGCGCCATGCGCGCGGGGGTGAACTGCGCGCTGGCCAACCGTCAGATCATCACCCACCTGGCGCGCAAGGTGTTCGATGAGCTCTTCGGCGTGGATCTCGCGCTGCTCTACGACGTCTCCCACAACACCTGCAAGCTCGAGGAGCACGTTGTCGACGGCCGCCGGCGCCGGCTCCACGTGCACCGCAAGGGCGCCACCAGGGCCTTCGGGCCGGGCCACCCGGAGCTGCCCGAGGAGCTGCGCACGGCCGGCCAGCCCGTCCTGATCGGAGGAACCATGGGGACGGCCTCCTATGTCCTGGCGGGCACCCAGGCGGGCATGGATCTGGCGTTCGGCTCCGCCTGTCACGGGGCGGGCCGCGCCATGAGCCGACACGCCGCCACTCGGCGCTGGCACGGGCGGGCCGTGCAGAACGAGCTCGCCGACCGCGGCATCCTCATCCGCAGCCCCTCCCCTCGCGGGATCGCCGAGGAGGCGCCCGGGGCCTACAAGGATGTGAGCGCGGTGGTAGAGGCCACCGACAGGGCCGGGCTCGCGCGGCGCGTCGCGCGTCTCGAACCCCTGGTGTGCATCAAGGGCTGACGATGATCCGCGACCGCGGCGGCGGCGATCGGTCCGGCCCCCGGCGCGGCCGCACCCTTCATCAGCTGCCATTCCGCCACCGGCGGCCCCTATCGCCGTCCGGATCGGGTCCATGAGCTGGACGGCCCGAATCGCCAGCCTGGTGCCCGGCCGGGCCCATGGCGAGCTGGAGCGCGACCCGGCTCGCAGCGCCGGCGACAAGGTCCTGCTCCTGCGACAGGACCAGCTCGGCGAGATCGCCGTGCGTCCCGCCGGGGTGGTCCTGATGGAGGCGGGTCCGTTCTCCCATGCCCTCATCCAGTGGCTCGGGCGCGAGGTCCCGACGGGGCTGGTCGAGGCGGACCAGACGATTCAATGGAAGGACCGTGAACCCGTGCTGCTCGATTCCGCGCGGGGCGAGGTCCGGCCTTTGGCCGCCGAGGAGACGCCGGCACCCTGGTCTGCACCGGCGGCGCCGACGCCGGGTGAGCCGATCGCGACCCGGGACGGGATCTCGGTGCGCCTCACCGCCAGCGTCGGCGGCGCGCCGGGCGCCCGGCGCGCGGTCGTCGCCGGGGCCGCCGCCATCGGGCTGGTGCGATCGGAGTACCTCCTCCCGGATGACGGGGCCATGCCATCCGCGGCGTTCTACCGGAGCAGCCTTTCCGCGCTGCTGGAGGCGGCCGCGCCGCTCGAAGTCACGGTCCGGCTGTTGGACCTGGGTGCGGACAAGTGGCCCCCCTGGGTCTCCCGGGGTCGGCACGGCGCCGGCTTGTGCGGCCTGCACGGCAGTCGGCTCCACGCCCACCCGCCCGTGCGCGGGGTGGTGGATGCGCAGCTCGCCGCGGTCAGGGACCTTGGAGCCGCGGGTCGGCTTCACGTGCTTCGGCCGTCGGGGGGACGACTCGACGAGTTCATGCGCTGGCGTGACGGGGCGAGGTCAGCACTGCCATCGTCAGTGCCGGTCGGTGCAATGGTAGAGACCCCGATCGAGATGCTGGCCCTGGATCGATGGGGCACCGAGGCGGACTTCGTCGCGGTCGGCTGCAACGATCTGCTCTCGCATCTGTCCGGGGCCGCCCGGGACGATCCGCGCCTGAACGACCTGCTCGATCCCTATCGGCCGGAGCTCTTCCGCTTTCTGGAGGACGCGGCGGGGCGGGCCGGCTCCAGCCTGGAGCGGCTGCGGCTCTGCGGTGTACTGCCCCAGGTGGAAGGTGTCCTGCCGATCCTGATCGGCCTCGGTTTCCGCGAGTTCTCCGGGGAGACCGCATTGATCCCGCTGTTGGCGCGCCAGGTGTCGAGGACGACCCTGGGGTCCTGTCGCGACCTGGCCGAGACCGTGTGCGCCGCGCCGGGGAGCCGAGCGGTGCGCGAACTGGTCGGCGCACCCATCGCAGGGCCGTGGGGGCTGGTGACGGACCGGGCAAACGCACCCGCGCGCGAGGCCTGAACGGATCCCGTGCAGCGAACCGATCCCCAGCACCCCTGCCCCCTCGACCCGGCCCGCCTGGTCGAGGATCACTTCGTGCTCGAGCGACGTGCCCTGCTCCTCGGGCCCTCCGGGAGCGGCAAGACCACCCTGGCGCGCTCACTGGCGGGCACGCTCGGCGCCCTGGGGCGAGCGGTGCGCTGTCTCGGAGCGGACCCCGGACTCCCGGGCTTTGGGGTTCCGGGCGCGCTCTGTCTCGCCGAGTGGGAGGGCGGCGGCTGGGCCGTGCGCCAGATCGAGGCGCTCTGCACCCTGGATGCGGCCCGCTTTCGTCTGCCGCTGGTCGCCGCGGCCCGAACCCTCGCCGACCGCGTCGGGGCGGGCAACCTGTTGGTGGACGCCCCGGGGGTGGTGCGCGGCGTCGCGGGGGCGGAGCTGCTCGAGGCCCTGGTGCGCGCCGCCCGTGTCGACCTGATCCTGGTGCTCCACCGACCCGGTCAGGCAGCGCACCTGGCAGGGGAGCTTCAGGCACTGGGCTCGGAGATCGTCTGGGTGCGGCCCTCCGAACAGGCGCGCCGACCGGGTCCGGCGTCCCGCTCCCGCCAGCGCACAGGGCTATGGGACGGCTATCTCGAGGGGGGTGGGGTCCACACCCTCGCCCTGGACACCCTCCAACTCCTCGGGACACCGCCGCGACGGGCCGGCGAGGCATGGCGGGGCAAGCAGGTCGCCTTCCTCCGGGATGGACGTACCGAGACCATGGGCGAGGTCCTGGGGTTCGATGGCTCGCGACTCGAGGTCCGTTTGCCGCGGCGCCAGGCCCCCGCCCCGACCCTGCTGGTACGGGACGCCTGCCGGGATTCGGCCGGGCAGCTGGTGACGGGCGCACCCTTCGCGGCCGACCTCGTGCACTACGTGCCGCCGCCCGACCTGGTGGCCGACGAGGCGGTGGGTTCGCCGACCGGCACGCGCCCGGTGGTGCGCCTGGACGCCGGCGTGGCCTGCCTGATCAACGGGGTCTTCGGGGATCCCCTGCTGCATCTTCGCCTCGGACACCAGCGGCGCAGCCTGCTCTTCGATCTCGGCGATGGCTCACGGCTTCCGGCGCGGATCGCCCACCAGGTTACCGATGTCTTCGTCACCCACGCCCATGCCGACCACATCTGCGGCTTCCTGTGGCTGCTGCGCTCGCGCATCGGCGAGACCGGTGTGTGCCGCCTCTACGGGCCCCCGGGTCTCGCCGGGCACATCGGGGGGCTCGTCGACGGCATCCTGTGGGACCGCATCGGCGATCGCGGCCCCGTGTTCGATGTCTGGGAGCTGCACGGGGGTCAGCTGCGCGGGGCCCGGCTGCGCGCCGGGGCACCCGAGGCCCTGACCCTCGGCGAGCGCGAGGTCGAGGACGGTCTGCTGCTCGCCGAGCCGGGCTTTCGGGTGCGCTGCACCCAGCTCGATCACGGCACCCCCGTCCTGGCCTTCGCCTATGAGTCCACCCAGAGGGTCAACGTCCGCAAGGAGCGCCTGGCCGAGCGGGGTCTCGAGCCCGGACCCTGGCTCACTGGACTCAAGCAACGGATCCTGGCCGGCGACTTCGCGGCCGAGGTGCCGCTTCCGGACGGCCGCCGGGAGACGGTCGCGGGGCTCGCGGCGGACCTCACCCTCTCCGGCCCCGGCAGCAGGCTCGTCTACGCGACCGACTTCGCCGACAGCCCTGACAACCGGCGTGCCCTCGCCGTGCTGGCGGCGGGCGCCGAGTGTCTGTTCTGCGAGGCGAGCTTCCTTAGCCGTGACCGCGACCAGGCGGCCCGGACCGGCCACCTTACCGCGCGGGCCTGCGGCGAGATCGCGAGCGCCGCGGACGTGCGGGTGCTGATCCCGTTCCATTTCTCCCGCCGCTACGAGCACGAGCCCTGGAGCATCTACGGGGAGATCGCCGCCGTCTGCCCGCGGGTCGCACTGCCGAAAGGCCGCCAGGCCCCGGATGGGTCCTGATGGACCACTCCCCTGCGCCGCGCAGCGGACACCAGCCCATGCCGCCCGGGGCGAAGGCGGCCGACTCGCCTATGCTTCCATCAGTCTTCGAACCTCGCCCGCTGCCTTCTGGGGATGTATCGATGGAGAACTGTTTCATCTTCGCCGACGACCTGGGCCCGACCAAGATCGTCCACGTCCACGAACCCTCGATCGACCTGCGCGGCATCCTGGTGGTGGACAACGTGGCCAGGGGGCCCTCCATCGGCGGGGTGCGTATGGCCGAGGACGTGAGCGTCGAGGAGTGCTTCCGGCTCGCCCGCGCCATGACCTTCAAGAACGCGGCGGCAGGGCTCCCCCACGGCGGCGGCAAGGCCGTGCTCTTCGGCGACCCAAAGATGGACAAGGCGCGCAAGCAGGTGCTGATCCGGGCCTTCGCCAAGGCCCTGCGCACCGAGGAGGACTATATCTTCGCCCCGGACATGGGCACCGACGAGGAATGCATGGCCTGGATCAAGGACGAGATCGGGCGGGTGGTCGCCCTGCCGCGGGAGGTGGGAGGTATCCCACTCGATGAGATCGGCGCCACCGGCTGGGGCTTGCTCAATGCCACCGAGGTGGCGTTGGGGCACCGCGACTTCACGTTGGAGCAGGCGCGCGTGGTCGTCCAGGGGTTCGGCGCCGTCGGCCGGCATGCGGCGCGGTTCCTGACGGAACGCGGTGCACGTCTGGTGGGCGCCGCCGATTCGCGCGGTGCCATCCACAACCCGGACGGTCTCGATGTCGAGGCGCTGATTCGACTCAAGGACGGGGGCGGCAGCGTCCGGGACTTCCCCCATGGAGAGCCGCTGGACCGGGACGCCGTGGTGGGCCTGCCCTGTGACATCTGGATCCCGGCGGCGCGCCCGGACGTGGTGGACGAGTCCAACGTCGACCAGCTCCAGGCCCGCCTGGTCGTCCAGGGCGCCAACATCCCGTTCACCGAAGGGGCCGAGCGGATCCTCCACGAGCGGGGCGTGCTGGTGGTACCGGACTTCATCGCCAACGCCGGTGGCGTGATCTGCGCCGCCATGGAGTGGCGCGGCTCCACCGAGTCCGCCGCCCTGGAGGCCATCCGGGAGAAGGTTCGTCGCAACACCCAGCTGGTCCTGGCGGATGCAAGGGACCGCAGGATACAGCCGCGTCGGGCCGCGGTGGAGCTGGCCGAGGCCCGGGTGCGCAAGGCGATGGGCTTCAGGCGTTACTCGCTCTTCTCCTCGGCGCCGGGGTACGTCTGACCCATGCTCCGCGTCCGCTTCCACGGCCGTGGCGGTCAGGGCATGAAGACCGCCAGCCGCATACTCGGAAGCGCCTGCTTCCTCTGCGGATACGAGGTACAGGACGCACCCCGTTACGGGGCGGAGCGCCGCGGCGCCCCGATCTTCGCCTTCGTGCGGATCGACGACCGGCCGATCCAGGAGCGCGGCATCATCCGACGGCCGGACCTGGTGGTGGTGGCGGACCCCTCCCTGGTCCCGGTGCCGGCCGCGGGCGTGCTGGCCGGGCTCGATGCACACGGAGTGCTCCTGATCGCAGGCCCCGAGGCCCCCGAGTCCTGGAGCGAGCGTCTGGGGCTCGCCGGTCCGGTGATCGGCTTCCAGCCCGCCGGGTTGTCACAGGATAGGTCCGGCCTGCCCTTCCTGGGGACCGCCTGCGCCGCGGCCGCCGCTCGTCTGCTCGGCATCGTACCCCTCGAGGTCTTGGAGCAGGCCATCCGCGAAGAGCTCGCCGAGCTGGGTCCCGCGGTCGTCGAGACGAACCTGGCCAACGCGCGGGGGGCCTTCGAGGCAGTGGCGGCGCATGCCGGCCAGGTCAGCCCGGGCGCCGAACCAGCCCCCGACAGATACGCGGCCCCCGACTGGGTCGATCTCCCCTTCGAGGAGGCCCGTGTCAGTGCGGCCGTGATCCACGGTGCGCTGACCAGCGAGGCGGTCCCGACTGGCCTGTGGCGCACCCTGCGCCCGGTCATCGACTACGAGCGCTGCAACCGCTGCTGGTGGGTGTGCTCCGCCTTCTGCCCGGACGGGGCCATCCGCGTGGAGGACGGCCTCCCGCGGATCGACTACGACCACTGCAAGGGGTGCCTGGTCTGCGTGGCCCAGTGCCCGCCCCACGCCATCGAGGCCCGTCCCGAATCCGAGCCCAGGTCGCAGACGGCATGACCCGCACCCTGCTCACCGGAAACGGGGCCGCCGCCTGGGGGGCGAGACTCGCGCGCGTCGACTATGTGCCCGCCTTCCCCATCACGCCCCAGACCGAGATCATCGAGACCCTCGCCGGCTGGATGGACGGCGGCGAGATGCCGGGCCGGCTGGTCACGCTGGAGTCCGAGCACTCCATGCTCACCGCCGCCGGCGCGGCGGCGGCCACCGGGGTGCGGGTCTTCACGGCCACCTCCAGTCAGGGCCTGCTGTATGCGATGGAGATGCTCTACACGGTGGCGGGATGGCGCGCCCCATTCGTCCTGGTGAACGTCTCGCGGGGACTGGCCACGCCCATCACCCTGGAGCCCGACCACAACGACATCCTGGCCGCGCGGGACAGCGGCTTCCTGCAGATCCACTGCGCCACCTGCCAGGAGGTGCTCGACAACGTGCTCATCGCCTACCGGCTGGCGGAGGACCCAAGGGTCAGACTCCCGGTGATCGTGAATCTCGACGGTTTCTATCTCTCCTTCACCCGCGAGCCGGTGGAGATCCCAGCCCGGGACGTCGTGGACGACTTCCTGCCCGCCTTCGAGCCCAGGGACATCGCACTGCGCGCCAGCCAGCCGGAGAGCCAGGCGGTGGCCGTGCTCGGGGGCGGGCCCTATTCCTATTTCCGCTACGAGAGCCATCTGGCGGCGCTCAACGGCGCCCGGGTCTACGCGGAGGCGGGGGCGGCCCTGGGCGAGCGCCTCGGCCGGTCCTACGGGCCGCTCGAGCGCTATCGCAGCGACGATGCCGAGATCTGCTTCGTGATGCTGGGCTCCTTCGCCACCAAGGCGAAGGCGGCGGTGGATGCCCTGCGTGAGGCCGGTCAACCCGTCGGCCTAGTGAGGCCTCGGCTCCTGCGTCCCTTCCCTGCCGAGGCGCTGCGCGAGGCCTTGTCCGGCAAGAAGGCCTGCGCGGTCATAGACCAGAACCTGTCCTTCGGCTTCGGCGGGGTGCTTCACGGCGAGCTCTGCTCCGCCCTCTACGGCGAGGCGAGCGCGCCGGTGCTCGTGAGCTTCATCGGCGGTCTGGGCGGCCGGGACATCGCCCAGGAGGAGCTCTTCGAGATCGCCCGGGTCACCCGGGAGTCGGCCGAGCGTGGCAGGACCCCGCCGCCGAGGCTGCTCTACACCCGCGAGGAGCTGCGCGAGCTCCGCAAGCTACAGACCCTGGCGCTGGCGGAACGCGACAGCCTGGGAGACGCACCATGAGCGAGCCGGGGACCCGTTTCCGCAGCGTGAAGGACCTGCCTTCGACCCGCCTGCTCGGCACCGGCACACCCATGTGCGCCGGCTGCGGCGGGCTCCAGGCATTGCACGAGATCTACGACGTGCTGGGCGGCCGCACCGTGTTCGTGAACGCCGCCGGCTGCATGACCCTGCTCTCGGTCTACCCCTTCACGCCCTTCCGGGGATCATGGCTCTACACGGCCATGGCCTCGGCCCCGGCCGGGGCCCAGGGGATCAGGGACGCGCTCGACCTCCTGCTCGCCCAGGGTCGGATCCCGCCCGAGGAGGATCTTCGGGTGGTGGTGCTCACGGGTGACGGCGCCGCCTACGGCATGGGCCTGTCGGCGACCTCCGGCGCCATCGAACGGGGACTGGACTTTCTCTACATCGTG
Organism: uncultured Gammaproteobacteria bacterium; assembly: GCA_963714915.1. GTDB lineage: Bacteria > Pseudomonadota > Gammaproteobacteria > Chromatiales > Chromatiaceae > Thiodictyon. Next base: position 24,589 of record CAVQQM010000059.1, on the reverse strand, counting down.
TACGACAACGAGGGCTACGGGAACACGGGCCAACAGTCCTCGCCCGCGACCCCCCACGGTGCGCGCACGGCCACCTGCCGGGGCGCGGGGGGCTACCCGGGCGAGAAGAAGGACCTGTTCGCCATCTGGTGCGCCCATCGACCCGCCTATGCCGCCACCATCATCGGCGCCGAGCCTTTGGACCTCGCGCGCAAGGTCGAAACGGCCATGTCGCTCAAGGGACCGCGGCTGCTGCTGGCACTCGCACCCTGCCCCACCGGCTGGGACTTCGACCCGCGTCACACGGTCGAGATCGGTAAGCTCGCCGTAAAGACAGGCGTCTGGCCCCTCAAGGAGTACCGCGACGGCCGGGTGGTGCACACCAAACCGCCGCCGCGCCGCGTGCCGGTGGAGCGCTACCTGGAGACGCAAGGACGCTTCCGGCATCTGTTCGAGCCGCGGCGCCAGGATGTCCTCATCGCGGAGATCCAGCGGCGGGTCGATGACTATTGGGAGAGACTGGCGAGCGCCCCCTCGGGTGGCGGACCGTCTTGACGACCGCACCGGCTCGCCCCCTGACTCTGTGAAGCCAACCCCCAGGAGTAACCGAACATGTCGAATCTCAGTGAATCGCTCGCCGAAGAGACCGTCACGGCGTTTCGGGCCGAGCTCGACGACGCCGTGATCGGGCAGATCGGGGAGCACCAGTTCGAGCGCCTGCGTCTGCTCGTGGCCGAAGCCGTGGCGTCGGCGCTCGGTCACGCGGCCGAGCAGCTGGACGACCTCGCCAGGACGCTACGGAGTCAAGGCGAGGCGGGCACACTGGATATCGAGCTCTGAGCGGGGATCAATCGGAAAGGCGCGGATGGCAAGCGTCAGGGAACGGGCCGCTCACCCCCCGGGCTGCCAAGATAGGCGATGCAGCCCGCGATGCTCGCCAGACGTGGATAGTCCAGCTCGGGGACCTTGAGCCCGAGCCGGCGTTCCAGGTCGAGGACGAAGCCGAGAAAGTCGACCGAGTCCATCTCGACCTGGTCGCGCAGGGCGATCCGCGGATCGAGCGTGCGCGGATCGACCTCGGGCGCCACCCGGATGATCGCAGCGTAGATGGACTCCTCGAGCGTTTCGGCTCCCATGACACTGGCCCCCCTGACCCCCATCGCGATTGCGAGACCCTGCTCCCGCATCCTGCCCCGAGCCGGATCTCCGAGTCCAGTCGGTGCCAGGGTCCGCCCCGGGGCGCCCGGGTTCCTGGAACGCCGGCGGATCACCGATTGAAGCGACAGCGAGACCCGGCATGACCATCAGACACCTGGACGCCTTGTTCAAGCCGAGCTCGATCGCCCTGGTGGGCGCGAGCAACCGGCCCGGGTCCATCGGTGCCGTGCTCTCGGCGAACCTGATCCGGGGCGGGTTCAAGGGGCCCGTGATGCCGGTCAACCCGCGGCATCGCCGGATCGCCGGCGCCCCCGTTTATCCAGACCTTCAGCACCTGCCCGAGCGCGCGGACCTGGGGGTGATCTGCACGCCAGCGGGGGCCGTTCCGACCCTGGTGGCTGACCTGGGTCGGCAAGGCGCCCGCGCGGCGGTGATCATCACCGCGGGGTTCGCCGAGGACCGTAAGGCCCGCGGCAGCGCGCTTCAGCAAGCGGTGATCGAGGCGGCCCGCTCCTGGCGGATGCGCCTGGTTGGGCCCAACTGCGTGGGGATCCTGGTCCCCGGAATCGGGCTCAACGCGAGCTTTGCGCGCGGCCCGGCGCGCCCGGGCAACCTCGCCTTCGTCGCCCAGTCCGGCGCCATCATCACCTCGGTGCTCGACTGGGCCAGTGCCCGCGGGATCGGCTTTTCGCACCTGGTCTCGCTCGGCGACATGGCCGATGTGGACTTCGGTGACATGCTCGACTATCTGGCGGCGGACCCGGCCACACGCGCCGTCCTGCTCTACATCGAGACGGTGGGCGACGCCCGCAAGTTCATGTCGGCGGCCCGAGCCGCGGCCCGGATCAAGCCGGTCCTGGTCGTGAAGGCGGGCCGACACGCGGAGGGCGCACGGGCAGTCGCCTCCCACACGGGCGCGCTGGCCGGAAGCGACGCGGTCTGCCAGGCCGCTTTCGACCGGGCCGGGATCCTGCGGGTGACCACCCTGTCCGAGCTCTTCGACGCCGTCGAGATCCTGGCCCTCGCCAGGCCGCCGAAGGGTGATCGCCTGGCGGTCGTGACCAACGGCGGAGGTGTCGGGGTGCTCGCCGCGGACGCCCTGGTCGACGCCGGAGGCCGGCTCGCGGAGCTGTCCGCTGACACCCTCGCCGCCCTGGACAGGGCCCTGCCCTCGACCTGGTCCCACGCCAACCCGGTGGACCTCATCGGAGACGCCACCGGAGCACGCTACGCGGAGGCGCTCGCGGCCCTGGGGAAGGATCCTGGGGTCGACGGTGTGATCGTGCTCCACTGCCCGACCGCGGTGACCTCTCCGCTCGAGGCCGCCGAGGCGGTGGCGGGTGCGTCAGGGCCGCCGGGAGGGCCTCTTGTCCTCACCAGCTGGGTCGGCGAGGGCTCGGTGGCACAGGCTCGGCGGCTGTTCGCAGAGCGCAAGATCCCGACCTACGAGACCCCCGAGCAGGCGGTGCGGGCCTTCATGTACCTAGTCCGCTACCGACGCGGTCAGGAGCTGCTCGCCCAGACCCCGCCGTCCATCCCAGACGACTTCGCCCCCGACAGCGCGCTCGTGGCGGATCTGATCGCCAAGGCGCTGGCGGAGGGCCGCACCATGCTCACCGAGCCGGAGGCGAAGGGTGTGCTGACGGCCTACGGCATCCCCACGGTCGCGACCCGAACGGCGACGACCCCGGAGGCGGCGGCTGCGGTTGCGGCCGAGATCGGCGGCCCCGTGGTGCTCAAGATCCTCTCTCCAGACGTCATCCACAAGAGCGACGTGGGCGGCGTGATCCTCGACCTGAACGGTCCCGGGGCCGTGCTCGAGGCGGCACGGGGGATGCTCGCGCGGGTGGCCGCCGAGCAGCCGAGTGCGCGCGTGCTCGGACTCGCTGTCCAGCCCATGGTGCGCAGGCCGGGCGCCCGGGAGCTGATCGTGGGGGCGGCGGAGGACCCCCAGTTCGGGCCGGTCGTGCTGGTCGGTCACGGGGGGACCGAGGTGGAGGTCGTCGACGACCGGGCGCTCGCCCTCCCGCCCCTGAACCTACCGCTCGCCGAGGAACTGCTCTCGCGCACCCGAATCCACCGCGTCCTCAGGGGGTTCCGTGGCCAGCCGGCGGCGGACCTCCGGGCGGTCTGCCTCGCCCTGGTGCGGGTGTCGCAGCTGGTGGTGGACATCCCCGAGATCCGCGAGCTCGACATCAACCCGATGCTGGTGGACGCCTTTGGGGTGATCGCCCTGGACGCGCGCATCGCCCTGGCCGAGTCCGATCGGCCTGGCAGCCGCCGGCTCGCCATCCGGCCCTACCCCAAGGAGCTCGAGCAGCCGGTGGAAACCGGCGACGGGCGCCGGTTCCTGCTGCGCCCGATCCGACCCGAGGACGAGCCTGCCCTGCAGCGGGCCTTTGCCAGGCTCAGCCCGGACGAGGTTCGGATGCGCTTCTTCGCGCCCATCCGGACCCTGAGCCACGCGGTCGCCGCGCGGCTGACCCAGATCGACTACGACCGGGAGATGGCGCTGGTCCTCACGGACCCGCCGGGTCACGGCCAGGGCGAGATCCACGGGGTGGTCCGCATCATCGCCGACCCCGACAACGAACGCGCGGAATACGCCATCCTGGTCGAGCACCACATGACCGGTATGGGGCTCGGTGTGCTGATGATGCGCCGCATCCTCGACTACGCGCGCGGGCGCGGCATCGGCGAGGTCTTCGGCGAGGTCCTCCAGGAGAACCACACCATGCTCAGGCTGTGCGAGGCCCTGGGGTTCGAGCAGCGGCGCAGGCCCGATGAGCCCGGAACCGTCGAGGTCAGTCTGCGGCTCGATCGCGGTGTATCGCCAGCGGCGCGCTGAACCCGCGAGCTAGGACGAACTCTTGGCGGAATCCCAGATAACCGTGCAGTGCCTTCGGGACCGCAGTCCGCAGGACGTAGGGGACGAGGCCGACCGGGCCAGCCGCGAGGAGCTGCTGGGCTGGAGCTGCGCACCCGGGAGCGCTATCGCAAGCGCCTCGCGAAGATCGACGCCGCCTCGGAGCGCATCGCCGACGGAAGCTTCGGCTATTGCGAGGAGACCGGAGAGCCCATCGGAGTGGGGCGTCTGCTCGCCCGCCCGATCGCGACCCTGTCCGTGGAGGCCCGGGAGCGCCACGAGCAGGGAGAGCGTCAGGGGCTCGAGCCGTAAGGGTGCGAACCCGCTGGCCGCCCGGGATCGGCCAGGGACCCGAGGGGCAGACCTCAACCGGGGGGATCGCCCGATTCCAGCGCACCCGGTCAGGATTCCAGGCTCCGCCGCCGGGCTCGGGGCACGGCCGAGGTCAAGGCGGCACCGACCAGCAGCAGCGCCACCAGCACGGGGCCGAAGGGCTGGTCGAATGCGAGCGCGAGACCGAAGGCCCCCAGATACCCGAGGGCCCCCGAGCCGACGGCGACGGCTTGGGTGGGGCCCCAGCCGGTGGCCGTCCGGAAGGCGATCCAGGCCGGAACCAGCACCAGGGCGAAGGCCCCCATGATCCCCAGGGTAGCGATCCCGACCGCCAGGCCCAGCGCCGCGAGCCCGTCGAAGCCCAGGTGCCAGCGCCAGGCGGGCAGACCATTGGCGGTCTCGTCGCGGGGGAAGAAGCGGGCACGCAGGAGCCGCGGGGTGAGCCAAGGCAGGGTGACGACGGCCAGCGCTGCGACGACGAAGGCCGCGGTGAGCTCAACGGTGCCGGAGAAATAGAGCTGACCGTCGATCAGTGCATGGCTCAGGCTGTCCCCCAGGGGGGTATTGGCCGCCACCAGCAGCAGGGCCGACCAGCCCCCGAGGATCATGAACCCATAGGTGACGTTACCCCCGACCCCGAGGACCCCTTTGGCCAGGGCCCCCAACAGGGCACCCGCGCCGCCGCCGAGGACCAGGGGAAGTCCGGCGGCAAGCCCGAGGAGCGCGGAGGCGGCCGCGACGTGGGCGAGCCCGAGGGCGGCAAGCCACTCGTCACGTAACAGAAGCAGGGTGCCGAGCACCGGCAGGGTGGCGGCCAGCAGGAGCCCGGTCAGGAAGGGGACCCGAAACAGTGGGTCCAGGATGAGATTCAGATCAGGCACGAAGGCCCTCCCCGGCGCAGGCCAGGTCTGCCAGTGATCGGGTGTCGTCCAGCGGGATGACCCGTGAGCACGCGGCCCTGAGGAAGGCCGCCTCATGGCTGACCACCAACACCGCCCGGCGCCCCCCCTCGGGACCCGACGCCTGGGACCCCAGGAGGCCCGCCAGGACGGACTCGGTCTCCGGGTCCAGGTTGTTGGTCGGCTCGTCCAGCACCACGAGGTCCGCGGGCGCCGCCAGGGCGCACCAGACGCAGAGCAGCTGGTACTGGCCGCCGCTCAGGCGATCGATGCGCCGCCCGAGCAGGGGTGCCACGGGCCCGGGGGCCGGGACCCCCAGGGCCCCGGCGGCGCGCAGGAGGTCCAAGCCCGTGAGCGGCATCGCAGCCAGACGAACCGGACGCTGCTCCTGGTAGGCCAGGGTGAGACCCGGGGCGCGCCGGATCTCCCCTGAGAAGATGCGCGCCCCCCGGGCGATGGCGTTGAGCACGGTGGATTTCCCGGACCCGTTGGCGCCCCACAGGCCCAGGACTTCTCCCGGGCGGATCTCGAACCACAGGGGCCCCACGACGGGTCGATGATAGCCGGCCCGCAACCCATCCACCTGGAGCAGGGGGACCATGGGGCCCGCGAGACGGCTCAAGGCGCGGACGCCAAGGCGTCAACCCAGCGCCCGATATGGTCGAGATAGCCGCTCCCGTTCGCCTCCATGGGCGGCTCCAGGGGCAGGGACCGGACCGGCCAGCCGAGCTCCCGGGCGAGGGTCTCGGGCGCGCGGGGTGATTGGTAGGGGGCGTAGAGGATGACCCCGCGACGTCCCTCCAGCTGAGCGACCAAGGCGCTCACCTGCCGCCCGGTGGGCGGGACGCCGGGAATGGGCTCGATGGTCCCGAGGAGGGGCACCCCGAAGCGCTCCAGGAGATAGATGGCATCGCGGTGGTAGAGCACGGCCCCCGGGGCCTGCGCGAGCTGCCGCGTCCAGCCCGCCAGGCGCTCGTCGACCTCCCGGGCGAAGACCTGGGCTCGGCGGCGATACTCACCGGCACCGACGGGGTCGAGCACTGCGAGTCGCTCGGCAAGCGCCTCGGCCACCTGGGCCATGCGCACCGGGTCCAGGTCCAGGTGGGGGTTTCCTACCGGGTGCACGTCCCCCCGGGCGCGGTTCGCCGTCCCCCCGGCCTCGAGCAGGCTAACCTGGGCGGCCGCCTCGAAATAGCCGGGCTGGCCCGGCAAGACTGCGGGGTTTGCGGCGTTGGAGATGGCCGCGGGCAGCCAGCCCGACTCCAGCTCCGCCCCCAGGGCCAGCACCAGGTCGGCACCGCGCAGGTCGCGCATCATGCTGGGCTTGGCCTGGAGCCGGTGGAGGTCCTGGTCAGGTGCGGCCAGGACCTTGACGGCGGCGCGATCGCCGGCCACCGCCCGGGCCAGGGCACCCATGCTCGGGGCCGTCGCCACGATATCCAAGGCGACGGCCGGGAGTGCCGTGACGGCGAGACAACAGGCCAGGGCCCAGGTCCCGAGGGCCCCGAGTCGGGGCGCGGCCTTGCGGATCCAGGGCCGGGGGTGGGCCGCCGGGGTAAGGAGGGCACGGACCCGCGGTCGCGTGCAGGAGCGGGTGTTCGTTCCGGTCATGCTGGTTCTCCCGTCAGAAGGGGTGGGCCCCATGGGCGCCCAGGCTCACGATGAACTGGAGATAGAAGGCATCGAAACGCTCCCGCTCGCCGGGCTCCACCAGGATGTTGCTGGAGGCGTACTGAGCCCGCAGCCGGGAGAACTCGGTGAGGTCCCAGGTGATGTCCAAGGTCCACCGGTCGGAGGACCCGAACCCTTCACTCACCGGGGCGTCCAGCTCGTTGGTGAGCCCCAGCACGTCGTAGCGGACCCCGGCGTTCCACCGGGGAGCGAAACCGTACACCGCCTGGGCGTACAGTCCATCGGTGGTGCCCTTCCACGCGCTGCCAAGCTGCTCAGGGTGCGCGCTGGCGCGAACGCTGAGGTCGCGGATCGAACGCAGGTACTCGGCCTGGAATTTGAAGTCCCGATGCCCCCGGGCGCCGTCGCCGTCGTACTTGTAGACGAGATCCACACCCCAGAGGTCCGCGTCACCCGCCAGACCGGTCCCATGCAGGACGAGATCGTTGTGATCATGCCCCGCTTCCAGGACAGGCTCGTCCGCATGACCAGGGTCGTCCGCATGGTCGCCCTCGTGCTCATGATCCTGATCGGTATCCCCGACCGAAGGGGCAGGATCGGTATGGGTGTGCACCTCTTGGTGTTGGCTGGCGTGGGCATAGGAGACGCCAAATCGCAGGGCATGCTTGGGACCGAGATCCGGCGCCAGCTTGGCGAAGGCGGTCCAGAGCCGGGGCCCATTGTCCGTGTCCCCGAGGTTGAGCTCTACCTGCTCGGCGTCGCCTAGGGTCGCGCCGAAGATCTCCTGGTTGCCTTGCAGGGCCTCCACGCCGAGGAGGGTGTAGACGGGCAGATCCGGGAGCCAGGTGAGCTGGAGCCCCGTGTCCTGGAGTCCGTGGTCTCCGAGGAGGTTCAGGTAGGGCAGGTTCTGATCCACGAAGTCCCACTGGTGGGGGTGCTGCCGGTTGATGTAGCCGAAGTCGCTCAGGAACTTGCCACCCTTGACCCTCAAACCGTAGGGAAGGGATCGGGTCTGGAAGTAGCCTTCCTCTAGCTCGGTGTTGCCATCCCCGTCGATGGCCAGATAGAGGACCGCGTCGAAGTAGGGGTCCACGGTCCCGGAAAAGGCGATCTCCGCGTCGCGGAAGTTGAAGCCGTTCTCCATGGCCCCGTGGGCGTGTCCGTGGTCGTCCCCGTGGACGTCACCCGACTCCTCTGCCTCCTCGTGGACATGGACCTGGCGCCCCGGCATGAAGGCCTCGCCAACCAGGGTGGCCCCCTCGCCATCCAGCCCGTCCTGGTAGTAATTGCCGTCCAGGATCACCGAGATCTGGGGATTGAAGGCGGTGCCCGAGGTCAAGGCCCCGAGGCCCCCGGGTTTGGGGGCCGGCGGGGCCGAGTGGACCATGGGGGCGGACATGGGCTGAGTCTCGGCGGGGTCTCCCCTGGCCGCGGGCGTCTGGGGGGCGGCGCGCTCCGCACGTTCCAACCGGGCCTCCAGGTCGGCGATTCGCCGCTCGTACTGGGCCTTCATCTGGTTCACCTGGGCTCGCAGCTCGGCGATCTCCGCGTCGCTGACGGCCAGGGTGGCACCAGGGGCGAAGAGGGCGGCGCACAGCGCCCCTCTGAAGACAGGGTGAGTCATGGATCGAGGCTCCGAGACAGGACAAAAGGATGCCGAGGCCCCGCGAGGCGGGCCTGAAGGGCGAGTCCAGGGATCGGGGCTAGACGGGCGGGGCCCGTGGAAGATGGAAGCGGGGGTGCCGGGTGGCAGGGTGTGGCGGGATGGGGTGCCAGGCCTCCCCGATGGGTGTGGGGCCTGGGTCCGGAAGGGCGGCTGGAAGCGACGGCAATGCCAGGGCACCGCCGAGGTCACAGATCTCGCAGGGCCCGCTCTCGCCGTGTAGCAGATGCTCCAGGGCATGGGCGGCGAACGCCGCTTGGCCCGCCAGGTAGAGCAGCACGAGCACCAGCAGGGCGGCACGCCAGGGCGCGGAAGGTAGGGGTCCCGCTGTGAGGGCTCGCATTGGGCGTAAGGCGAATGGGTCCGGCGATAATGTCACAATATAACATTTCGCAGTATTGCCTTACCACCGAGGCCATCCATTGCGACCGGATACCGGCGGTCCACGCCGGAATGCTCGGCTCCAAAACGCGCAATCGAAAAAAACGCGCCCCCGGATGGGGGCGCGGCCGGAAGTATGATCCCGGGCGGCTGTCAGGGTGCCGCCCGGGGGACGCGCCGGGTCAGACGCCGGCGCCTCTGGTCCCGACGAACTCGGGATAGGCCTCGAGGCCACACTCGCCGACGTCGACGCCCTCGTACTCCTCCTCCTCGCTGACCCGGATACCCATGATCAGCTTGATCACCAGCCAGGTGATGAAGGAGGTGACGAAGACCCAGCCGAGGATAGTGCCGAGACCGATGGCCTGGGCCGCGAAGGTCGCCTCGGTGTTGGTCAGCGGGACGGCCATCAGGCCCCACATGCCGACGACGCCGTGAACCGAGATGGCGCCCACCGGGTCATCGATGCGCAGCTTGTCGAGGGTGATGATGGCGAACACCACGAGGATGCCGCCGGCGCCGCCGATCAGGGTCGCGGCCAGGGGGGTCGGCGCGAGCGGCTCGGCGGTGATGGCGACCAATCCCGCCAGTGCGCCGTTGAGGGCCATGGTCAGATCCGCCTTGCCGAACAGCAATCGTGCGGTGATCAGACCCATCACCGTGCCACCTGCGGCCGCCATGTTGGTGTTGACGAAGACGCCGGCCACCGCGTTGGCCTCGCCGATGTCGGAGATCTTGAGCTCCGAGCCGCCGTTGAAGCCGAACCAGCCGAGCCAGAGGATGAAGGTGCCGAGCGTTGCGAGTGGCAGGTTGGCGCCGGGTATAGCGTTGATCTTGCCGTCCTTGGTGTACTTGCCCTTGCGCGCCCCGAGCAGCAGCACACCGGCCAGGGCCGCCGATGCGCCGGCCAGATGGACGATGCCGGAGCCGGCGAAGTCGTTGAAGCCCAGCTCGTCGAGGAAACCACCGCCCCACTTCCAGTAGCCCTGCACGGGGTAGATGAACCCGGTCATGACCACGGCGAAGAGCAGGAAGGCCCATAGCTTCATGCGCTCCGCCACGGCGCCGGAGACGATGGACATGGCGGTGGCGACGAACACCACCTGGAAGAAGAAGTCCGCCAGGCCCGAATAGTAGGTCTCGCCGTTGCTCGCCAAGACGGCGTCAACCGCGTGGTCGGCGCCCGCATCCTTGAACATGAAGCCCCAGGCAATCTCCGGGATGAAGCCATTGCCGCCGGCCGGGTACATGATCCCGTAGCCGATCACCATGTACATGATGCAGGCGATGGCGAAGAGGGCGATGTTCTTGGTCAGGATCTCGGCCGTGTTCTTGGCGCGCACCAGGCCCGCCTCGAGCATCGCGAAGCCCGCGGCCATCCACATGACCAGGGCGCCGGATATCAGGAAATAAAAGGTATCGAGTGCGTAACTGAGTTGAGTGAGCTGTTCCATATCGGAACCACCTCCCGTGCTTGAGCGCCGCCCCGGGCCGGCCATGCCTCCCCGACGGGAGGACCCTGGCCGGGTCCTGGATGGGCGCCTGATGGATGGATGCGGACGGCCGGCCGACCCGGCCGTCCATGGGGGTCAGAGGATGTAGCCGCGCTCGTCGTGCAGGGCGAGATCGAGTCCCTCGGTCTCCTGCTCCTCGGTCACTCGTAGACCGATCGTGGCCTTGACCAGCAGCAGGATGATCAGGCTCATGATGGCCCCGTAGATCAAGGTCGCCAGCACCGACACGAACTGGATCCAGACCTGTCCGGCGATGGACATGCCCTCGGCGAGCCCTGCCCCACCCAGGCTCGCATCGGCGAAGACGCCAGTGAGGATGGCGCCGACGATGCCCGCCACACCGTGGACACCCCAGACGTCAAGGGAGTCGTCATAGCCGAGCATGCGCTTGACCTTGGTGGATGCGAGCCAGGCGAAGAAGGCGCCCGCGAAGCCGATGGCGATCGCACCCATCGGACCAGCGGTGCCCGAGGCCGGGGTGATGGCCACCAGACCGGCAACCGCGCCCGTGGCGATACCCAGCACCGAGGGCTTACCGTGGTTGATCCACTCCAGGAACATCCAGGTGATGGCCGCGGTGGCGGTGGCGAGCTGGGTGACAGTCATCGCCATGCCGGCCGTGCCGTCGGCGGCAAGCTGGGAGCCGGCGTTGAAGCCGAACCAGCCGACCCACAGCATGGACGCACCGATGACGGTCATGCCCAGGTTATGGGGCGGCATCGCCGTTCCCGGATAGCCTTTGCGCTTGCCGAGGACCAATGCCGCCATCAATGCGGCGATTCCGGCGTTGATATGCACCACGGTACCGCCGGCGAAATCCAGGGCTCCGAGCTCGGCAATCCAGCCCCCACCCCAGACCCAGTGCCAAACCGGCACGTACACGAGGGTGACCCACAAGGCCATGAACCAGAGCATGGCCGAGAACTTCATCCGCTCGGCGAACGCACCGACGATGAGGGCCGGGGTGATGATGGCAAAGGTCATCTGGAAGGTCATGTAGACGGTCTCAGGGATGGTCCCCTGCACCGAATCCACGGTCACGCCCGAGAGGAAGATCTTGTCGAGGCCACCGATCCATTGATTCAGGGCGCCACCGTCGGTGAATGCCAGACTGTAGCCGTAGATCGCCCAGATCAGGCTCATGAGACCGGTGATGGCGAAGCACTGCATCAGGACCGAGAGCACGTTCTTCGCTCGCACCAGGCCGGCGTAGAAGAGCGACAGACCCGGGATGGTCATGAACAGCACGAGCGCCGTGGCCGTGAGCATCCACGCGGTATCGCCCGAGCTGATCGCCGGCGCCTCCTCGGCGAGCGCCACCACTGGGGACAGCAATAAGCCGCCCGCCAGCGCGCCCACCGCGAGGCTGTTTTTGGTTGGGTTGTACGTCACTTTGGGTTTCCTCCGGCCCGGATCACAACGCGTCCGACCCGGTCTCGCCGGTGCGGATGCGGATGACCTGCTGGAGGTCGAAGACGAAGATCTTGCCGTCTCCGATCTTGCCGGTGCGCGCGGCGCCCGAGATGGCCTCGATCACCTTGTCGACGAGACCATCGTCAACGGCGATCTCGACCTTGATCTTGGGCAGGAAGTCGACGACATACTCGGCGCCGCGATAGAGCTCGGTATGACCCTTTTGACGCCCGAAGCCCTTCACCTCGATCACGGTGATGCCCGAGACGCCGATGTCGCCCAGCGCCTCGCGCACGTCGTCGAGCTTGAAGGGCTTGATGATGGCTGCAACCATTTTCATGAGACTTGGCTCCTAAAGGAGATGGCTAGGGGGTACCGCCCTAGCCATTGGATTGACGAGTAGGGGTTGATCAGAATTCCTTGAGCCAGCCGACCCAGAACTTCGGATCGTTGTCGTAGCCGACATCGCTGTTGCCGCTGTTCTGGTCCCAGTTGAGGCTGAAGGTGCCGAAGTCCCCGGCGTCCTTGCTGATGGAGGCGCCGTAGTTCCAGTAATCGGCGCTCTCGGTCACGTCGACCAGCGTGTTCGTGGCGGTGTCCAGGTAAGCATCGACCACCACGTCGCTGTTCTCGAAGTCGTAGTAGCCGCCGCGCGCGGAGAAGCTCAGACCGAAGGGCAGGTCGCCGTATTCGAAACCGCCGTAGTAATAGAAGTCGCCCTGATCGAACAGACCGTCGTCGTTCTCGCCGTAGACGGTATAGGCCAGGCCCAGGGTGAACCACTTCCAGGTCATGCTGCCGCCGATCTCGGCGAAGTTGGAATCGCGGCCATCGGGGTAGGCGTAATAGATGGCGTTGAGGTCGTAGCTCAGGTCTTCGTTGATGTTGTTGCCGAAGCCGAGGTAGACGTCCAGCTCGTAGTTGGGGGAGGCACTGTCCGCGCCTGAGGTCACGCCCTGAACGATGTAGTTGCCGTCTTCGTCCATCATGGGCGCCCCGGTCACCGGATCGACCGGAACGATCCCGGTCACCTCCTCGGAGGCCCCCTCGTCGAAGTCGACATTGGAGATCCAGGTCCCGGCGTAGAAGCCGCTCTCGTGGCTGAAGTCGAGACCGCCCTGGATCGCCGGCTGGTCACCGGTCTGGGTGACACCGCGCCACATGTAATTGCTGACGGCGCCGATGTTGGCGCTGATGGAATAGGGATCCTCAGCGACGGCCCCGCCGGAGAGGGCCATCATCAGGGTGGCGAGCGAGGCGGCGGTCGCCTTGGAGAGCTTGGGTGCGATCATGTGTGGTTACCTCTATGGTTGCGCTCGGACGTTGGGTTCAGGGATGCGCCCGGTCGAAATCCCCCGCTTCCGGGGGTCGTGCGGGGCAGCTCGTGACGGCCTCCGCGCCCGCGTCGGTGATTCGACGTAACAGGCCGAAAGCATTTGTCATGCCACCCACTTCTGTACCCTAAACACAACGCCTAAGCGGTAGTTGTTTCACGCGCGCAACAGATATCGCGCCGTTTCGGTGCAGCCTCCGGGCCTTCTGGACCAGGAAACGCACCATCTCGGTGCGGAACCGGGTCGGAGGGGATCGCGACCGCCCCCGAGAGACGCCCATCCCCGGGGACCCTATAATTCGCCCTCGCCCGGACGATCCACTGGATCCACCGGCACCGGAGCCCACCACCAGAGTCAGCACCCATGTTGGATCCCAAGCAGCTCGACGACCTTGCCCAACGCCTCGCCCTCGCCCTGCCCAAGGGCCTCCAGACCCTGAGGGACGACGTGGGCCGCAACGTGCGCGCCTCCCTGGAGGCGGGACTCTCGCGCCTCGACCTGGTGTCCCGCGAGGAGTTCGATGTCCAGTCGGCCGTGCTCGCCCGCACCCGCGAGAAGGTGACCCGACTGGAGGCCCAGATCGATGCGCTGGAACGCCGCCTGGGTGCTGGCGGTCCCGCCGACTGACGCCCCGCCCCAGGTCGGGACCGCGGCCGGCGATGTCACTCTGCACCCTGCATACCCGAGCCCGTGAGGGCATCGCGGCGCCGCCTGTGACGGTCGAGGTGCATCTCTCAGGGGGGCTGCCCGCCATGTCGATGGTCGGGCTCCCGGAGCTGGCGGTGAAGGAGAGCAAGGACCGCGTGCGCGGCGCCCTTCTGAACGCGCGCTTTCATTTCCCCGCGGGGCGGGTGACCATCAACCTCGCCCCTGCCGATCTCCCCAAGGAGGGGGGCCGATTCGATCTGCCGATCGCGCTGGGGATACTTGGCGCCTCGGGTCAGATCCCGACACCGGGGCTCTCCGGTACCGAGTTCCTGGGCGAGCTGGCGCTCTCGGGCCATCTGCGACCCGTCTCCGGGGTGCTGCCCGCGGCGCTCGCCGCCAGCGCCGCCGGGCGGGATCTGGTGCTGCCAGCAGAGAACGCCGAGGAGGCCGCCCTGGTGAGCGGGCTCACCCTGCGGCCGGCGGGCCATCTGCTCGAGGTCTGCGAGCACCTTCGGGGGGTTACGCCCCTGCCCGTCTTCGCCGCCGCGCCGCCGCGCGAGGACGGCTCGGACTACCCCGACCTCGCCGAGGTGCGTGGCCAGGAGCACGCGAAACGCGCCCTGGAGATCGCGGCGGCGGGCGGCCACAGCCTGCTGATGCTCGGCCCCCCGGGGACCGGCAAGTCGATGATGGCCAACCGGCTGCCCGGTCTGCTGCCGCCGCTCAGCGACGGCGAGGCGCTCGAGGCCGCGGCCATCCGCTCGGTCAGCGACCGCGCCCCTTTCGATCCCGCGACCTTTCGGGCCAGGCCCTTTCGCGCCCCTCATCACACCGCCTCTGGGGTGGCCCTGGTGGGAGGGGGCAGCAACCCGCGCCCCGGCGAGATCTCTCTCGCCCATCTGGGGGTCCTGTTCCTCGACGAGCTGCCCGAGTTCGACCGCCGGGTGCTCGAGGTGCTGCGCGAGCCGCTCGAGAGCGGTCACATCCTGATCTCGCGGGCCGCCAGGCAGGCCCGCTTCCCGGCCCGTTTCCAACTGGTGGCGGCCATGAACCCCTGCCCTTGCGGTTATCTGGGAGACCCCGGCGGGCGCTGCCGATGCACCGCCGAGCAGGTCGCCCGTTATCGCGGACGTATCTCCGGACCGCTCCTCGACCGCATCGACATGCACATCGAGGTCCCGCGGGTCGAGGTCCAACGCCTGGCGCAGCCGCCCTCGTCCCAGACCGAGAGCAGCGCCCAGGTCCGCCACCGCGTGTGCGCCGCCCGCGCCCGCCAGGAGGCACGGGCCGGCCGATCCAACAGCGCCCTGACGCCGCGAGAGGTGGAACGGGATTGCGTGCTCGACGCCGTCGGCCAGTCACTTCTGGAGCAGGCCCTCACGCGGCTCTCCCTCTCCGCCCGGGCCTACCACCGCATCCTGAAGCTCGCCCGTACCATCGCCGACCTGGCCGGGGAAGAGCAGATCAGTCCCGCCCATCTGGGAGAGGCGATCGGCTACCGGCGCCTCGACCGGGGTGTGCCGTGAGGATCCCTCAGGCGCACTACCGGGCGGACCCTCGGGCGCTAGGGCCTCCACGTCCGGCGCCGATCGGGATCCCCGCTCCATGCTGCAACTGACCGATCTATCTCTGCGCCGCGGCCCGCGCCTGCTGCTCAGCGGGGCCTCGCTCACCATCCATCCGGGCCAGAAGGTCGGACTGGTGGGCGCGAACGGCTGCGGCAAGTCGAGCCTGTTCGCGCTGCTGCTGGGAGAGCTGCACGCCGACGCGGGGGACGCACGCTACCCGGCCGGCTGGACGGTCGCCCACGTCGCCCAGCACACCCCGGACGGCGACCAACCGGCCATCGAGTTCGTCCTCGACGGCGACTGCGAGCTGCGCGAGATCCAGGCCGCCCTGGCCGAGGCCGACGCCGCGGGAGACGGGCTGCGTCACGGCGAGCTGGCCGGCCGGCTGGAATCCATCGGCGGCTACCATGCGGAGAGCCGCGCGGCCCGGCTGCTGCACGGGCTCGGCTTCGCGCCCGGCGAGGAGCGCAATCCGGTGGCGAGCTGGTCCGGGGGCTGGCGCATGCGCCTCGCCCTGGCCCGCACCCTGATGAGCCGCTCGGACCTGCTGCTCCTCGATGAGCCCACCAACCACCTGGACCTCGACGCCGTCATCTGGCTCGAGGGCTGGCTCGAGGCCTATCCCGGCACCTTGATCCTGATCTCCCACGACCGCGACTTCCTGGATGCGGTGGCCGGCCAGATCCTGCACCTCGCCGACGAGCGGCTCACCCTCTACACGGGCAACTACTCCGCCTTCGAGCGTCAGCGTGCCGAGCGCCTCGCCCAGCAGCAGTCCGCCTACGAGCGCCAGCAACGGGAGGTGGCCCACATCCACCGCTTCGTCGAGCGATTCCGCGCCAAGGCCACCAAGGCACGTCAGGCCCAGAGCCGCCTGAAGGCCCTGGAGCGCATGGAGCTGATCGCGCCCGCCCATGTAGACTCGCCTTTCCGATTCGAATTCAAGGCCGCGGACCAGCTCCCGCGCCCGCTGCTGCGCCTCGAGGCGGTGGCGGCCGGTTATCCCGGCCGGCCGATCCTCTCAGCGGTGGGGCTCACCCTCAATCCGGGCGACCGCATCGGCCTGCTCGGGCGCAACGGGGCCGGCAAGTCGACCCTGGTCAAGGTCCTCGCGGGCGGGCTCGCCCCCACGGCCGGGCGGCGCGAGACGGCGCGGGACCTGCGCGTCGGCTATTTCGCCCAGCACCAGCTCGATCAGCTGCGCGGCGACGACAGCCCGCTTGGCCCATGTGCAGCGGCTCGACCCCAGCGCGACCGAGCAGGCGCTTCGCGATTACCTGGGCGGGTTCGGCTTCGCGGGAGAGCGCGCCCTCGGTGCAGTGGCGCCCCTCTCGGGTGGTGAGAAGGCCCGTTTGGTGCTGGCCCTGTTGATCTTCCAGCGTCCCAACCTGCTGCTGCTCGACGAGCCGACGAACCATCTCGACCTGGAGATGCGCCATGCACTCGCCGAGGCCCTTCAGGGCTACGAGGGCGCCCTGGTGCTGGTCTCCCACGATCGGCATCTGCTGAGGGTGACCGCCGACACCCTGCTGCTGGTGGACGGCGGTGGCGTGGACCCCTTCGACGGCGACCTCGACGACTATCCGGCGTGGCTCGCCGCCCGCGACCCGGACCGGGACGCGGAGGACGATCTGCCCAAGAACGGTGCGGACCGCAGGCAACAGCGCCGGGAGCGGGCCGATCAACGCAAGGTCCTGGCACCGCTCCGCGGTCGCCTGACCGCCCTGGAGCGGGAGATCGAGGGGCTCGAGTCCCGACGCCAGGCCCTCGGCGAGACCCTGGCCGCCCCCGAGCTCTACGAGCCAGGGGCGAAGGAGCGCCTGCTCACCCTCCTCGCCGAGCAGCGAGAGATCGAGGCGCGGCTCGGCGAGCGCGAGGCCGAGTGGCTGGAGCTCGGCGAGGAGCTCGAGCGGCGTCAGGCGCTGGGCGCGTGAGGGCGACCCTGCCACTCACGCGAGGCACCTCCAAGGGCCTGTGGGCCTCGCGGCCGTTCCTGCGCCGGTCGATCATCCCCATCGCCTTGCTGCTGCTCTATCTGGCCTCGCCCTATGTGACCCTGTGGCGTCTGAGCGGAGCCCTGGTCGCCGACGATCGCGAGACCCTCGCTGCCATCGTGGACCTGGACGCCATCCGCGACGAGCTCCGGCGCCGGCTCAACAAGGAGGCCGAGAGCCGCATCGGGCCACTCTCCGACGGATTCATCGACTGGCTGGAGCAGGGCATCCGCCGCAACGGCGTTGCGGCGATCGAGCATCAGGTCACGCTCGATTGGGTGCGTGAGCGCCTGCTGGCCCATTCCCCGCCCGATTCCGGCCTGTGGCCCGCACTCGAATATGCCTTCTTCGATCATCCGCTCCATGTCACCGTGCGGCTCGGCGACGGGGGAGGATCATCGGTCGTCGGCGGACTCGGCCTGGGCATCCGCGGCTGGCGTCTGACCTCCCTGTACGACCGGTAGCCTGGCGGGCAACCCCAGGGCGGGCATACCGGCCCGATTGTTGCTGCATTGTCCGCGTACGGGGGCGTATATGCGCACCCGGACTTTGGTGCCGCGCGGTCGGGGATGGCTCCTCAGCGGCCGCAATCCAGAGCGCAACGAGTATAGAATCCGAGCGTTCAACCGCGCGATCGACCCTTGGGGAGCGAGCAAACCGCCACCCAGATGCCGGCGCCGGATCCGAATCCTCAACAAGTTGCAAGGCCTGCCATGTACCCTCTTACCGCGCTGACCCGAAGTGAACCCAACGCCCAGCTGTTCGAGGCCCCGCCCCTGGCCATGGACTCCAAGGGCATCACCCGCGACTTCCGGCACTACTTCTCCCACACCCTGGGTCGCGACCGCGACTGCCGCTCGGCCTATTACCCCTACAAGGCCCTGTCGATCGCGCTCCGCGACCGTTTGATGGAGCGCTGGAAGCGCACCCGCCACGCCCACGACGCGGCCGACTGCAAGCGCACCTACTATCTCTCCCTCGAATTCCTCATGGGGCGGGCCCTGGGTAACGCCATGTTGAACCTCGGGGTCAGCAACGCGGTGGATCAGGGGCTCTACGACCTGGGGCTGCTGCTCGAGGAGCTCTCCGACGTCGAGCCCGACGCGGGCCTCGGCAACGGCGGCCTCGGGCGTCTCGCCGCCTGTTTCCTCGACTCCTGCGCGACCCTCCAGCTTCCGGTCAAGGGCTATGGCCTGCGATACGAGTACGGCATGTTCCGGCAGTTGATCGAGAACGGCCATCAGATGGAGGAGCCGGATCACTGGCTGCGCGACGGCAACCCCTGGGAGCTGGAGCGTCCGGAGTACACCCAGCGCATCCAGTTCGGCGGGCGCACCGAGTTCTACAAGGACCACTCCGGGCGCGAGGCGGTGCGCTGGGTGGACACCCACGACGTGCTCGCGGTGCCCTACGACATCCCCATCCCCGGCTACCAGAACGACACCATCAACACCCTGCGCCTCTGGAAGGCGGCCGCCACCGACGAGTTCGACCTCGACGAGTTCAACGCCGGCAGCTATCCGGAATCGGTCGCCCAGAAGAACGACGCGGAGCACATCACCATGGTGCTCTACCCCAATGATGCGAGCGAGTCGGGCAAGGAGCTTCGGCTGCGCCAGCAATACTTCCTGGCGAGCGCCAGCATCAAGGACGTGCTGCGCGAATGGATCCGCCTCAACGGTCGCGACTTCACCCGCTTCGCGGACAAGAACTGCTTCCAGCTCAACGATACCCACCCCGCCGTCTCGGTGGCGGAGCTGATGCGCCAGCTGATGGACGAGCAGCATCTGGAGTGGGACGCCGCCTGGTCCATCACCCGGCGCACCATGGCCTATACCAACCACACCCTGCTCCCCGAGGCCCTGGAGCGCTGGTCGGTTCGGCTCTTCGAGCAGTTGCTACCCCGCATCCTGCAGATCATCTACGAGATCAACGCCCGTTTCCTCGCCCAGGTGGCCACCCGTTGGCCCGGGGACGTCGAGCGTCAACGCCGGATGTCGCTGATAGAGGAAGGCCCGTTCCCCCAGGTGCGCATGGCCTATCTGGCCATCGTGGGCAGCTTCTCGGTCAACGGGGTCGCCGCGCTGCATTCGAAGCTACTGGTACAGGGGCTGTTCAAGGACTTCTACGAGCTTTGGCCCGAGAAGTTCAACAACAAGACCAACGGGGTCACACCCCGTCGCTGGCTCGCCATGTGCAACCCGGGCCTGCGCGAGCTCCTCGACGAGACCATCGACACCGGCTGGGTGAACGACCTCTCCGAGCTCGAGCGGCTCGCCCCATGGGCCGACGACGCCGCCTTCCGCACCCGCTGGCACGCCATCAAGCAGGGCAACAAGGAGCGTCTGGCGACCCTGGTGGCGCGCGTCTGTCACGTGGACTTCCCCGTCGATGCGCTGTTCGACGTGCAGGTGAAGCGCATCCACGAGTACAAGCGACAGCTCCTCAACATCCTCCACGTGATCCATCTCTACAACCGCATCAAGCGCGGCGACACGGAGAACTGGACGCCCCGCTGCGTCCTGATCGGCGGCAAGGCCGCGCCCGGCTATGTGATGGCCAAGCAGATCATCAAGCTGATCAACAACGTGGCCAGGGTGGTGAACCGCGACCCGGAGACCGAGGGGCTGCTGCGGGTGGCCTTCATCCCCGACTACCGGGTCTCGCTGATGGAGGTGATCGCCCCCGGGACCGACCTCTCCGAGCAGATCTCCACCGCCGGCAAGGAGGCCTCGGGCACGGGCAACATGAAGTTCATGATGAACGGGGCCGTGACCATCGGCACGCTGGACGGCGCCAACATCGAGATCCGCGAGCAGGTGGGGGACGAGAACTTCTTCCTCTTCGGTCTCACCGCGAGCGAGGTGGACGAGCGCCGGGGCCACTACGACCCCAACGGCATCATCGCCGGCGACTCCGCCCTGCTCGAGGTCATGGGTCTGCTCGAAGCGGGACACTTCAATCAGTTCGAGGGGGGCATCTTCGACGCGGTGATCCACTCCATCCGCAACCCCCAGGACCCCTGGATGACGGCGGCCGACTTCGCGGGCTATGTGGAGGCCCAGGGGCGCGCGGCGGACGCCTATCGCGATCGCGAGCGCTGGCTGCGCATGAGCATCTTGAACACCGCCCACAGCGGGCGTTTCTCCTCCGACCGCACCATCGCCGAGTACAACCACGACATCTGGCACCTCGATGCGGTGAAGCCCGCCCCCCAGAAGCCCTAGCCCTGTCCCACCCGCCTCTTGCGCTCGGGCTTCCGGCCCGAGCGCACCGAGCGCGGGCCGCGCATGACCGCGAGGGTGACCTGGCTTACCATCAGCGGCCAACCAGCCCCCGGGGAACGCCATGGAGACCGCCGCCGCAACCGCCGCACCTACGAGCGAGCTCGACCCGGTGCGGGTGATCGGCGAGCAGTTCCGCCGCGCCCGCGACCATCTGCCGGACATCCCCACCGGGGTCGTCGATTTCCTACGTCTGCCCCGCTTCACGGTCACGGTCAACCTGCCGGTGGAGATGGACGACGGCTCGGTGCGCAGCTTCACCGGTTATCGAGTGCTGCACAGCCGGCTCCTCGGCCCCGGCAAGGGCGGCATCCGCTATCACCCCCAGGTGGACCTCGGCGAGGTCACCGCGCTGGCGGCCCTGATGAGCTGGAAGTGCGCCCTGCTGCGCCTGCCCTTCGGCGGCGCCAAGGGCGGCGTGACCTGCGACACCAAGGCACTGAGCCATCGGGAGCTGCGCCAGATCACGCGCCGCTTCATCGCCGAGCTCGGCGACAACATCGGCCCCTTCACCGACGTCCCGGCGCCGGACATGTATACCGACGCCCAGACCATGGCCTGGATCTATGACACCTACGACCGCATGCACCCGGGACAGAACAACCTGCCTGTGGTCACCGGCAAGCCGTTGGAGATCGGCGGCTCGGAGGGTCGCGGTGAGGCCACGGGACGCGGCTGCGTCTACTGCACCGAACGCTTCCTGGCCCTCGGGGGGCTGCCGGGCCGGGGCGAGCTGACGGGGGCGCGGATCGCGATCCAGGGCTTCGGCGAGGTCGGGCGGGTCGCGGCGCGGCTCTATCAGGAGATGGGCGCCCATGTGATCGCCGTGAGCGACTCCAAGGGGGCCATCCTGGCCGAGAACGGCGACAACCTCGATCTGGATGCCTTGACCACCCACCGCAAGGAGGCCGGAACCGTGGTCGGTCTGCCGGGGAGCCGCAACATCACCAACGCCGATCTCTTGGCCCTCGACTGCGACATCCTGCTGCCCGCCGCGCTCGGCGGTCAGATCCATAGCGGGAACGCCGCGGCGGTCAAGGCCCGACTGATCGTGGAAGGG
Organism: uncultured Gammaproteobacteria bacterium; assembly: GCA_963714915.1. Classification (GTDB taxonomy): domain Bacteria; phylum Pseudomonadota; class Gammaproteobacteria; order Chromatiales; family Chromatiaceae; genus Thiodictyon. The sequence continues at coordinate 2,863 of CAVQQM010000059.1, read as the reverse complement.
GCCAATCGCCCGGTCACCCCGGAGGCGGACGACGTCCTTAACGGCAAGGGCGTCGTGGTGCTGCCCGACATCCTCGCCAACGCCGGGGGCGTTACCGTGAGTTACTACGAGTGGGTGCAGAACATCGAGCACCATAGCTGGCCGCTGGACGAGATCAACGGCCGGCTGCGGGCGCGACTCTTCAACGCGACCGACCGAGTCGTGGCCCGTTCACGCGCCTTCCCCGCCGACTGTGCCGATGCCAGCCTGTGCACGGATCTACGCGCCGCCGCCATGGTCGAGGCACTCGATCGGCTGGCGCGCGTCACCCTCCAGCGCGGGATCTGGCCCTGATCGGCCCTGATCGGTCTTGCCGGTTCAGGACATCGGTCGGGCGACAGCCCCGGGGGACACCGGGCCCGGCCGCGGCTATGATCGCCGCCCCGTCACCACACCGGTACTTCCCATGAAGGCAAGCGAGATCAAGCGCGGCAGCGTGATCGAGACCGATGGCGCCGTCGTCTATATCAACGCCCTCCAGGTGCAGACCGCCTCGTCGCGCAGCGGCAACACCCTCTACAAGGTCAAGGGACGCAACGTACTGACCGGGCAGAAGTTCCAGGGCAGCTTCAAGGGCGACGAGCAGGTGCAGCCGGTCGACCTCGAGCGCCGCGCGGTGCAGTTCCTCTACCAGGACGGCGACGGCGCCACCTTCATGGACGCCGAGACCTACGAGCAGTTCACCTTCGACCTCGACGCACTCGCCGAGGAGCTGCCTTATCTCAGCGACGGGCTCGAGGGTCTCCATGCCCTGATCATCGACGGCCGCCCGGTCGGCGTGGAGCTGCCGGCGACGGTGATCCTGGAGGTCGTGGAATGCGCGCCCGCCATGAAGGCCGCCTCGGCCTCGGCACGCAACAAGCCGGCGACGCTGAGCACCGGGCTGGTGGTGCAGGTCCCCGAGTATCTCGCCCAGGGTGAGCGCATCAAGGTCAACACCCTCACCGGCGAGTTCATGTCCAGGGCCTGAGGGGAGCGGATCTTGAGGCCCGGACAGGATCAGGAGCACGAGCGGGAGGGCCAGGCACCATCACCTCCGCCGGGGGCGGCGCCCCATCGAGCCCGCAAGCCCGACGTCCCCACCGCCATGCGCCAGTTGATCGCCGAGGTCCGCTCGGCCATCCCCTTCGACACCCCCGAGGCCCAGGTGTGCTCAGGGGCCTGCGACGGCTGCTCAGTGAAGCTGCTCGACTATCTCGACGACCTCCTGAGGGATTGGGAGGCACGCCTGGACGCGGGCGAGCGCCCGGGGCTGCGGGAGCTCTCGCGTCTCGCCCGTACCAGTCGGAAGGTCCATGCCGCCCTCGCCCGCAATGGCGTCGTCTCCGCACGGCCAGTCGCCTGAGCCATTGGGCGCCCCGCCGGTTAGACTCCACAGCCGCGAGTTGCGAGTAGCGAGTCGCGAGGATTCGGGCTCCGCTCAATTACCGGGCTCGCGCGAAAACAAGAAGCCGACGTGGGTGGGGAATCGCCGAGCGGCGCCGTCACACGTCCAGCATCAGTTTGCGGGGCTTTCGCATCCCCGCGATCTTGCAGGCCTGCTGACCATAACCGCGCGGGAAGAGCCGGTAGAGATAGCGGCGCGTCGCCCGCTCCGCGCCCCAGGCGGCGCGCAGGTGCCCGAGCAGGGTGCGCGCCTCGGGCACGCTCTGATTGCGCTCGAAATAGTCCCGGATGTAGCGGATCACCTCCTCGCGCTCGGCGTTCAGCTCCAGCCCGCTCTCGGCCGCGAGCAGGCCGACCAGGGGCGGGCTCCAATCGGAGGCGTCGAGCAGATAGCCCTCCTCGTCACGGGGGATGCGGTCGAGGCGGGGAGCGGGGTCGGGAATCCTTGGCTGCATGGCGAACCTCGTATGACTGAATGCTTGTCGGCATCCTAGGTCGCCAAAATACAGAGGACAAACGATATTTCTTCGACGTTCATATCGCTATCGTCGATATGAAATCCTTTGGGCCCTCCCGACCCACGCCATGCCGAGCCAAAGATGGACATCGAACAGGCCCGCACCTTCCTCGCCATCGCCGCCCACGGCAGCTTCATAGAGGCCGCCAAGCGGCTGCACCTGACCCAGTCCACGGTCAGCGCCCGGATACGCCAGTTGGAGAGCGAGCTTGGCACACGGCTCTTCGTCCGCAACCGTTCGGGGGCCAGCCTCACCCAATCCGGGCATCGCTTCCTGCGTCACGCAAAGACCCTGGTGCTCACGGTCGAGCAAGCGCGCCACGAGCTGGGTCTCCCCAGCCGCTACCGTGAGACGCTGCGGGTGGGCGCACGCATCGCCCTGTGGGACGGGCTCCTGCCGCGCTGGGTCGGCTGGCTGCGACGTGCGGCGCCGGACGTCGCGGTGCGCAGTGAGATCGGGTTCGAGGAAGACCTCATGCGGCGCATGGTCGAGGGGACCCTCGACATCGCCCTGATGTACACCCCCACCCACGCCCCTGGGCTGGTGGTAGAGCATCTGTTCGACGAGACCCTGGTGATGGTCAGCTCCCGTCCCGATACCCGCTGGCCTGATGACGACTACATCTACGTGGACTGGGGACCGGGCTTCTACGCCCGCCACCGCGAGAGCTGGCCCGACCTCGAGCGCCCACCCCAGGTGGTCAACATCGGTTGGCTGGCGGTACAGCTCATCCTCGCCAACGGCGGCGCCTGCTTCTTACCCCAGCGCTTGGCGCGCCCACTGATCGAGGGGGGCCGACTGTTTGCCGTCGCAGACAGTCCCGAGTATCCCCACCCCGCCTACATGGTCTACCCGCGCGAATCCACCAGCGAGACGCTCCCCCGCGCCCTGGCCGGCCTGCGTGAGCTGGCCGCGGGCGG
>CAVQQM010000058.1:0-40211 GCA_963714915.1 uncultured Gammaproteobacteria bacterium | reverse complement strand
CGAGCGCGGCCTGATCTAACTACCAGTCGGGCTAGGGGGATCGCGGCCACGGAGTGGACGATTGAGGCCTGCTTGGTTCGGATTCGCGCCGCATGATGGGTACCATGCAATGAGGTTGCGGGCCGAAACGGACCGCGCTCTCGCTTTCGCGGCCGATCCATCCAGAGTCCGACCGGCTGCGAGAGGCCGCAAATCTTGCGCTCTGCCGTCCGTGGCGCTACCATCGCCGGTCTTTCGTCGCCCGGCTGTCTGTGCAGCCGTTCGCGGCCCGGAAATCCGGGGAGGTCGCGTCTCGGCGTCATCCCACCAACCCGTTTTAAGGTCCTTTACGCCATGTCCCGCGTCTGTCAGGTAACCGGTAAGCGGCCGCTCAGCGGCCACAACGTCTCGCACGCGAACAACAAGACCAAGCGGCGCTTCTTGCCGAATCTCCACTACCACCGCTACTGGGTGGAGAGCGAGAATCGTTGGGTGCGGCTGCGGCTCACAAGCGCCGGCATGCGCGTCATCGACAAGAAGGGCATCGACTCCGTGCTGCAAGACATGCGCGCCCGCGGCGAGCGGGTCTGAATTTCGCGCCTGTCCCATAACGTCTTCAATCTTCTGGGATATCAATCATGGCCAAGGCAGCACGTGAAAAGATCCGGCTCAACTCCAGCGCCGGTACCGGTCACTTCTACACCACGACCAAGAACAAGCGGAACCAGCCGGGGAAGATGGAGATCAAGAAGTTCGATCCCGTCGTTCGCCAGCATGTCATGTACAAGGAAGGCAAGATCAAATAGCCGCTGTCTCTGCCGGCGGCCAACCCCGAGCCCCGGCAGAGCCACCCAATAAAAAGCCCGCGAAAGCGGGCTTTTTATTGTTTGCCAGGAAGGCCTCAGACGGGGGCTCGACCCACCGGCGCCGCCTGCAGGGAGAATCCCTTCAGGTTCTCGGCGAACCGCTGGAGGGCGGCGATCCCGGTCGCTTCAGCCTGTCGGCACCACTCCTGCAGGGCGCGCAACAGGTCGTCCTGACTCGGGGTGTTCAGCTCCCAGATCCCCTGGAGGCGCTCGCGGAATTGATAGACGGTCGCGAGGGTCTGGCTCTGGCTGAGCATGGAGTCCAGCTGAACGCGCGCCGCGGCGTCGAGGCGGTGCCCCTCACGGGCGAGGATCCGTTGTGCTCGGCGCACCTCGCGCCGACATTGCCGCACGTTGCTGCACAGCTCCGCCCTGGTCACCGGCGCAAGCACCTCCTGGGTGTAGCGGGCGAAGACATGCATCCGGCTCACCACGACCGCGCGCAGGGTCTCGAGATCCACCAGGCGCTTGCCCTCGACCGTCTGGAGCTCGGGCGCGATCTTCTTCACCTTGGCGAGACCGAGCGCCGACAGTGCCCGGATGTAGGCCCAACCGATATCGAATTCCCAGGGCTTGGACGACAGCTTGGCGGAGCTCGGGAAGGCGTGGTGATTGTTATGCAGCTCCTCGCCGCCGATCACCAGGCCCCAGGGCGAGATGTTGGTGGACGCGTCGGGCGACTCGAAGTTGCGGTAGCCCCAGAAGTGCCCGACACCGTTGACGACGCCCGCGGCCCAGAAGGGGATCCACAGCATCTGCACCGCCCAGATCACCGGACCGTAGACGCCGAACAGGAGCACGTCGAGGATCAGCATCAGGCCGAGTCCCTGCCAGCTGTAGGGGGTGTAGAGGTTGCGCTCCAGCCAGTCATCCGGGGTGCCGTGGCCGTACCGGCGCAGGATCTCGGTGTCGTTGGCCGCCTGGCTGTAGAGCTCGGCCCCCTCCGTGACCACCTTGCGTAGCCCCAGGACCTGAGGGCTGTGGGGGTCTTCTGGGGTCTCGCACTTCGCGTGGTGCTTGCGGTGCACCGAGACCCATTCCTTGGTCACCATCCCGGTGGTGAGCCAGAGCCAGAAGCGGAAGAAATGGGCGACCGCGGGGTGCAGATCGAGGGCCCGGTGGGCCTGCGCGCGGTGCAGGAAGATGGTGACCGCAGCGATGGTGATATGGGTGAGGGCGAGGGTGATGAGCACCGCTTGCCAGAGGCTGACATCGAGGATGCCGTAAAGGGTCATGGACTCTCCTGGGTGAGGGTTGCCGGTCGAACGACCGCACCCGCGCGCGGTGCGACAGGGACACTGAGTCGGCGGTCGTGGGGCGGGCGGGAGGGGTCGGAGCGCACGGATCGACGGGTCTTGTGATAGTAGTGACTGCTGCGCTCAGCGTGCCGACTATACCCGATCGCCCCAGGGCCCTCCAGCCCGAGCCCAACCTCAAGCACAGGTGTGCTCCCGCTCCGCCGACGGGCTCGCCCGCTCCAGTCGTAGGTTACCGATGGGATCGAGCCCGGCGGTCCACCCGGGCGCGACCCATAGGGTTGCCACCGAATCCGCGACCATGGCCGGCCCAGTGATGGAGCGGCCGTCGGCGAGGTGCGCGCGCTCGAGAACGGGTACGGGCTCCCGACAGCCATGGGCGGCTAGGCGGCGCGCCGGCCTGGCGGGCTCGACGGCAAGGTCCTCGCGCTCGAGCCTGATCGGCGGCGGGGTCGCGCGCACCCGCACGCGAAGGTTCACCAGCTCGACCGGCAGGTCGAGGGCGTGCCCGTAGGCCTCGGTGTGGAGTCGGGTGAAGGCCTGGTCGGGATCGACGCCCGAGCCCCAGGGGATCTCGAGGGTGTTGGATTGCCCCCGATAGCGCAGATCCAGGGACCGTTCGATGCGTAGCTCCGAGGGGTCCCGGCCCTCCGCTTGCAGCTCGTCGGTCCCCTGCCCGGCCAGGGACTCGAGGGCCGCGGCGATGTCGTCCTGCCCGAGCTGCGTGAGCAGACCCGGCCAGGCCCGCGTGAGGGTGCGCCCGGGCGGCGCCGCCAGCATCCCGAGGGCGGACAGCACCCCGGCATGCACCGGGATCAGGATGCGGGGGATCCCCAGCGCCTCGGCCAGGGCGCAGGCATGCAGCCCGCCCGCCCCGCCGAAGGCCGTGAGCAGGAATCCGCGCGGGTCGAGGCCGCGCTCGACCGAGATGGTCCGCAGCGCGCGCGCCATGTGCTCGTCGGCGATCCGCACCACCCCCAGGGCAGCGGCCTCGACCGAGGCACCCAGTGCGGCCGCCAGGGGGTCCAGGGCGCGGCGCGCGGCGTCCCCATCGAGCCGCAGCGTGCCGCCCAGGAAGCCCTCCGGGTCGAGCCGCCCGAGGACCAGATTGGCATCGGTCACGGTCGGCAGGCGACCCCCGCGCCCGTAGCAGGCCGGCCCCGGGTCCGCGCCGGCCGATTCGGGGCCCACCAGCAGCATGCCGCCGGCGTCGACCCGGGCGATGGATCCACCGCCCGCCCCGATGGTGTGCATGTCGACCATGGGCAGGTGCACGGGCAGGCCAGCGATCCGACCCTGGCTGGTCAAGCGGGTCTCACCGTCGATCACCGCCACGTCGGTGGAGGTGCCGCCCATGTCGAAGGTGAGCAGCCGCTCCTCCCCGGCCGCAGACGCCGCGAGTGCGGCCCCGGCCAATCCGCCGGCGGGTCCGGACAACAGCAGCCTGGCCGCGTGCCGCGCGGTCTGTTCGGCGGCGATGGCCTCGCCACTGCTCTGCATGACGGCGATCCGCGCCCCCGGGAGACCCTCGCCGAGACGCCCGAGATAGCGCGCGACCACGGGTCCCAGGGAGGCATTCAGCCAGGTGGCGATACCCCGCTCGTACTCGCCGGCCACCGGGAGGACCTCGGAGGATCGGGACACGAAGACCCGCTCGCCGAGTGCCGCGGCGATGGCCTGCTCCGCGCCGTCGTCGAGATAGGCGTGCAACAGGTTTACCGCCACCGCCTCGGGGGCCAGCTGCTCGACCGCCGCCGCGAGCGCCTCGATGTCATCGGCCGTCAGGGGCTCGAGGGGCGTTCCATCCGCCGCCAGCCGTCCCCCTGTCCCTATGCACAGCTCGCGCGGTACCGGTGGATGGCGGGGTGGCGGCTGCAGGGCGTAGAGGTCGCTGCGGGCCTGGCGGGCGATGCTCAGCAGGTCCTCGAAGCCGCGATTGCCGACATACAGGGTGCGGGCACCCTTACCCTCGAGGACCGCGTTGGTCGCCACCGTGCTGCCGTGCACCACACTGAGCCCCCGGGGTGACAGTCCCAGGTCCGCGATACCGGTGAGGATGGCGCGCTCGGGGGCATCCGGCGTCGAGAGCACCTTGTGGATGCGCACGCGCCCGTCCTCCCAGACCACGAAATCCGTGAAGGTCCCGCCGGTGTCGATCCCGATCAAGGTCATGGGCTACTCAGCCGGAATGGGGGGACGCGGGCGCGCCGTCTGCATCGCCGGCCGCTCGTCCGCGTGACCCGCGGGCCGTAGAATATCGCCGCGCCGACACGGCAGGGGGTCCCGACCGCGGGCGGATCGGGCGACGCGTCGGGCGAGGACCCGCGTCATGTATCGAGACGACCGCCTGGTGATCCTCGACGCCGATGGCACCACCATCGACGCCTTCACTGCCATCGGGCGCACCTTCGCCGAGCACGGGATGGATATCGGTCCATTGGAGCGTTTCCAGAAGCGCCGCCATCTGTTCAAGTATCTCGGCGGGATCAAGGAATTCCCGGGGAATCTCAAGAAACAGATCTCGGCCGGGAAGCGCGCCCGGCTGGTCGCCACGCTCACCGAGATCTATCGCGAGGAGGCCGGGCTCTACGAGGGTATCGCGCCCCTCCTCGAACGCCTGGTGGAGACCCCCGACCTGCGGGTGGGCATCGTCACCCGCAACATCACCCAGGAACCGGTCACCACCATCGAGCGGCTCCTGGGGCGCGTGGGGATCGATCCCGGGGGCTTCGACTTCCTGGTCCATCTACCCCTGCGGGCCGACAAGCTGCCCGCGTTCCGCGAGCTGCGCGAGCGCTTCGAGGTGAATCCGGCCCGCGCCTTCGTCTGCGGGGACGAGTCCCGGGACTACCGGGCAGCCGTGAGCGCTGGCATGCATCCCTTCATCGTGTCCTACGGCTTCGAAGGCTACGATCGATTGCACCTGAAGCACGGTGTCCCCGCGGAGGTGATCTCGCGGACCCCCGGGGCGCTGGTGGAGCGTATCAGCCATGGTCTGGCCCTCGGGGTGTCAGGTGCGGGGGCTGCCTAAAGGGGGCACCTGCCTGGGAGCCACACCTGGTGGGCGCTCGCGGGTCAGTGCAGCTGACGTCCGGAATCCGGCTCCCGGCGCTTGATCATCAACGGCAGGGAGGCATGGTGGACCAGCATCCGCCAGCCGTCGGGGCCGAGTCGGTAGACGTTGGTCGCGAGCACCCGGTTGGGGGCGGCCTGGGCATCGCCGCCGGCGCGGATGGATTCCTCCACCACGTGGACCTCCTGGTCGCCCGCCGCCAGGCGTTCGATCAGTCGGTGCTCGATGCTCGGCGGTGATACGCCCGTGAGGATCTCCGCCCAGCTCTGCATGACCTCCGCGCGTCCGCGCAGCAGCCCGCCGCCCGGGTGGACGCAGACGACGCCGGCCGAGTCGAGCCACACGGCCCCCATCGCCGCGAGGTCGATGGCCGCGAACGCCGCGTAGAACGCGGCCTCGGCCTCGTCCGCCGTGGCGAAGGCCGCCGGTTTGTCGCTCATCCCGGGTGCTCGCCGACTGGGGTCGCCGGGGCCTCGGCCGGCGCGGATGGCCGGGCCTCGGGCGCCAGCACGCCCAGGGCGCGCGTCACGCGCGCCTCGAGATCCGGACTGGGTGTGGCCGGACCGCATAGATGCCACTCGATCATCAGGGTGTCCGTGTCGCGCAGGCTGTCGTCCTCGCCGGCGACCATGTGACCGGCGAGCCGCGATACCTGGAGCGCCATCCGCTCCTGGGCGAGCTCCCGCGGCGACTCGACCCCGGCGGCCACCTCGATCTCCAGACAGAGCTGGCGGCGGCGTGCGTCGTTGCCGGGCACCGCGCCGCGCAGGTCGTCCCGAAGGGCCGGGTCGACAAGGGCCGCCTGGGCGGCCTCGAGGCGAGCGGCCAGCCGGGCCGCGATCCGCGGATCGTCGATGACGGGGAGGGCGGCGGCGGTCTCGGTCGCGGCCTCCGGGGCATAGGGCGTCGCGGTTTCGTCCGGCCACAGGGCGGCCTGCTCCAACCGTGCGCACTGTGCCCCATGGGCGGCCACCTGATCGATCAGGCGGCGCCTGAGCTGGGAGTGCAGGGCCTGGCGCCGGTCGTCGATCCCGGCGCGCGCCGTGCGCCAGCGCCGCACCAGGGTCCCTGCCGCCTGCCGCGGGATCGCCAGCCCCTCGGTCTCCCGCCAGCGTCGCTCGAGCGCCTGGGTGAGGGCGGTGAGTCGCTCGGGGGGATGGTCGCTGACCGCCAGGGCCTCGGCCTCGGCGCACAGCCCCTGGCGCGTCTCCAGGTTGGTCTCCAGCTCGGCGTGGGCGGCCCGCTGGACGCTGGCGCGGCGCTCGAAGACCGCGTCGCAGGCGGCGCGGAAGTCACGCCAAAGCTGGTTCTCCTCGCCCTTGCGCCCGGCGACCGTAGTGTGCCAGTCGCGCTGCAGGGCCCTGGCCTCCTCGATGGCGGCGCCGATGTCCGGCCCGTCGACCAGGGCGCGCGCCTGCTCGATCAGCCCTTCCCGGAAGGCGCGGTTGTGGGTGCGCTCCGCGTCGATCTGGGCGTCGAGCCGGGTCATGGCGCGGTGGAAGCGTCGCCCGAGGCTGCGTTGATGGCGGGCCTCACAGGGGCCGATGGCCCGCCAGCCCTGGTGCATCTCGCGCGCGGCGCGCTGCACGCGTTTCCAGTCGACCCGGCTCCAATCCACCTGCTCGATGAATCCCTCGATCTGACCGCAGAGCTGCTCGCGGGCCGCGCGGTTCGTCTCGCGCTCCGCCGCCTCCGCGTCGAGCACGGGACGCACCCGCTCGTAGACCGCCTCGGCGGCGGTGTGGAAACGCTGCCACAGGGCCCGGTTTCCCGGGGATCCGGATTGGTCGAGCTGCTTCCAATCCATCTGGAGCACATGCAGCCGCTCGGCCACCGCGGGCAGGGGCATCTCGTCCTCGCGCAGGCGCTCCATCGCCTCGCACAGGGCCTCGCGGTGCTGATCGGCACCCCAGCGCCGCCAGTGCTGGAGCTCCTTGATTCGAGGTGCCAGGGCGCGGAAACGGGCCCTGAGCGCCTCCACCTCCGCTCCGGCGAGCCCACTCGCGCGGATCAGGGCGAGCCCGGCCTCGATGCTCTGATGCAGGGGGTCGGCGTGTTTCAGCTCGCCGGACTCCAGCGCCGTCTCCAGCGCGGTCAGTCCCTCGGGGAGCTGGGCGAGACGTTCTTGCGCCCGGCGCTCCTGGGTCTCGAGCCGCTTCGCCAGTGCCGCGGTGCGTTCTTGCCAACCCTCCGCCGGCCCCGGGTCGCCCAGGGTCTCGGCCATGCCCCGGCCCTGGGCGATCAGCTCGCGGACCCGGCCGGCGTCCAGGTGCTGGGATTCGCCCAACAGCCGGTCCGCCGTGGAGATGAGCTTGGCAAGGCGCCCGGCCGTTCGGCGATGCTCGCCGAGCGCGGAGAGTCGATGGTCCAGGTCGGCGAGCGCCTCCGAGAGGCGCCGTGAATAGGACGCCTCCTCGGGCGGCGGCAGGGGCGCGAGCCCGTCGCGGTCCGCCGCGATCTGGGCGCGCGCGGCGGCGAGCTCGCGCTCGGTCTCCAGGGCCGCGAGCCCCCGCGCCCGCTCGATCAGTGCCTCCCAGGCGGCGCGCGCCTCGGCCCGCGCCTCCCGCGCCGCGATCCCGGCCTGGACCGACTCGCGATGGGTCTCGAAGGCCGCGAGGAAACGCGCCCGTTCCTCCGCGTAGAGCCCCTGCCAGTGGGGCGGCGCCTGGGGCTCCAGCTCGGCCCATTGGGCGTCGAGATGCTCGAGCATCGCGTGATCCTGGCTCCACTGCTCGAGTCGACCGAGGCGCTGGATACGCTCGCAGAGCTCCGCGCACTGGGATTCGACCCGCGCCGGTATCGCCTCCTCCTCCGCAAGCCGCCGGAGCCGTTCGCGGGTCTCCCGGTAGACCCCCTTGTCCTTTTTGCGGATCCCTCGGGCGATCTGCTCCAGGGAGGCCTTGTCGTGGATGAGCGCGAGCGCGGCCGCGCGGTTGGCGGCGAGCGGATCGTGGAGGACGCAGGCGACCAGCACGGCCGGGGAGTCGACGCGCTCGATGGCCAAGCGCCGCAGCTCCGGCTCGCTCGCCTCGGTGGCCGCCTGCTCGATGGCCCTCGGGTCGCTGGCGTCGGTGAGCTCGGCGAGTCGGGCTTGCAGATCGATCCCGGCCTGCTCCGACCCGCACAGCAGGTTGCGGTAACGGGCCATGGCGATCTCGCGCACCTGCACGTCGCCGCTGTCGGCGACGATGGCCCGCAAAGAGGGCAGGCTCGCCAGTCGGCGCACGGCGTCGAGACGGGTCGAGGGATCGGGGTGGCTCAGGGCCAGCTCGGCGAGCTCGGAGGGGGAGGCACGCCGGTCGGTGGCCGGGCGGCGCCTCAATAGGCGATCGAACAACATCAGGGGTGCGTCATCCAGACGAGGAACCGTGTGATGGGCAGGCCGCGGTCCGCGGCCGACGGGTTCCGATTCTAACCGAGTCGACTCCCAGGGAGATGCTGCTCAGATGCCCTCCCGGCATTTGATCGGCTCGCGCTCTGAGCGGCGGTTGGGAAACTGAGGCAGGTACCCGCGCCCCGGGCGCGTGTCGCTGAGTCGCCGGTATCAGCTCGCCCCCTCGGGGCTTCGCCAGGCCGCCGACAGGGCGCCCGGGTCCGCGGGCAGGGAGATCCCGGCCTCACCGGCGACCAGGCGCAGCAGCGGGGCGAAGGGTCGCGCGGCGTCGAGCTCCGCGGGGGCCTCGAGGACCTCCTCGTAGACCCGCGCCACCCGGTCGAGGAATCGCCTCGAGGCCCGATCGAGGGCGGGCATCTGAGGCTCGGGGGTCGGGTCTGGCGCCAGGATGGGCGCCGGCACGGGCGCCTGCGTGACGGCCGGCGGCCCTGGCTCCGGGCCCTGAATCGGGCCCGCGGCCCCGGGCATCCCGGATATGGCCAGGGCGAGACGCGCGAGCTCTTGCTCCAGGGCCCGGAAGTAATCGGCCGTGTGGACCCGTCTGAACGGGTCGGCATCCTGCAAGGGCGGTGGCGACCCGGCCCAGCGGCTCGGGCTCGAGGGCCTCCAGTTGGGAGGCCAGCTCCCGCGCGCCCGCCGCGATCCGCTCGAGAAGGACGCCCGGCGCCCCGTCCAGTGTCTCGGGCCTGCCGCCCTGGTCGGGTGCTGGAACGGTGCTGGCGTGGTCTCGGGGGCGGGCTCGCTCGCGGCGACCGGCTGGGGCTCCAGCACCGCGACAGGCGCAGGGGCGGGCGTCTGCGCGCGCGGCGAGCGCCTGAGGCTTGCGATGTCGTATTCGATGGCCGCGACGAAGAGGTCGCGGGATTCCGGGTCGCCCACCCCGGCCGTGGCGAGCAGCTCGATCAGCTCGTCACGCCGGGCCTCGGAGATGTGATAGGGCTCGAGGAAACGGGCCTTGGCCGGACGTTTGGGCTCGCCCTCGGCGGGGGGCTTGCGCGGCGTGCCGGGGGTCGTGTGCACCCAATACCGACGTCTGGTATCGCCCTTGATCGGCTTGGCTCCGTCGGTCACTGCTTTGCGCATCGTGGTCGTCCCAAGGCTGTGCCGACAAGGATAGCGGGCGGTCCCGCGGTGCGTTGCGCGAGGGAAGCGCCGACTGGTGGCGCTTCCCGTCCGGGCTAGAACCTAATGTCACCCAAGTGACTGAAAATGGGCGAATCGGAAACCAAGTCTTCGATCAGCATGTCCTCAGAACGCCCGCCGGGTCGCGGTGGCGAGAAACGGGTTGTGGAGTCGTTCGCTCCCGAGGGTGGACATGGGGCCGTGCCCGGGGATGAACCGGACATCATCGCCGAGCGGCAAGAGCCGGTCGCGGATCGATTCCAGCAGCTGCGCGTGGTTGCCGCGCGGGAAGTCCGTCCGGCCGATGGAGCCGCGGAACAGGACATCGCCGACCTGGGCAAGCCGCGCCTGCGGGTCGAAGAACACGACATGCCCCGGGGTGTGGCCCGGGCAATGGATGACCGACAGGGCATGTCCGCCGAGGGAGACCTCGTCGCCGCCCTCGAGCCAGCGGTCGGGCAGGAAGGGCTCGGCCGGGGGGAAGCCGAACATGCGTCCCTGCTCGGCGAGGCCCTGGATCAGGAAGGCGTCGTCTCGGTGCGGGCCGATGATCGGCAGGCCCAGCTCACGGGCCAAGGGTGCGGTCGCGCCCACATGATCCAGGTGGCCATGGGTGAGCAGGATCGCCTCGGGTTTGAGGTCGAGCGAGTCGATCAGCGTGCGGATGCGCGAGGCGTCGCCGCCGGGGTCGATGATCACCGCCGTCCGGCCGGGCTCGCGCCACAGGAGGGTGCAGTTCTGCTCGAAGGCGGTGACCGGAAGGACCCGGAACTCGGTGGTCGGCGCTGACATCGGGTGGTTGTCCGGGTGCGATCTCAGGCCGACGGCGGGATGGGTCCAAGTCGGCTGATCGCGCCGACCGTCTCAGCCCCGAAGCAAGGTGTAGAGACGGTCCTTGAGGGCGAGGCGCTCCTTCTTGAGATCCTCGATGGTCTCGTCCGCCACCGGGACCCCGAGCTCCTCGATCTGGCGCACGCGCGCGTCGAGTGAATCGTAGTCGTTCATCAGATGGGCAAAATCGGGATTGGAGGCGCGCATCGACTCGATCTTGCCCTCCAATTCCGGGAACTCATGCAGCAGATCGTGGGGTTCGCCAAGCATTCGCTCTGTTCCTCTTATTGATTTCTGTTGGATTCGGGTGGGATACCGGTGCCGGCGCCCCGGGCGGGCGCGGGAGTCGGGATCCTCTGGCCGGTCGCCTGTCGCACCGGGGGGTCGCGGCGATGGGGTGGGAAGGCGAGACCAGTTGAGTCCGGATTTAGAGGCGCATGCTGGGCTCTGCGCAACGAGGATCCGGGCCGAAGTGGAACGCCCTCCCGCTTCCGCCGCCGCTTCATCCTGAGTCCGGCAGGGCGCTAGTGTAACCCCAGGTCATCGCCCCTGAAATACCGTGGTAACAGCGTCTTGGCCGGGCGAGATCGCTACTTGGTGGAGTTCATCTCCTTGATCACCGCCTCGGTGATGTCCCGGCTGTCGTCCATGTAGAGGATGCCGTTCATGCTGCGCTCCACCACCATCGAAAGCTTCTTCTGCTTCGCCACCGCTGTCACCGCCTTCTGGGCGGGACCCAGGATCTCGCGGGCCCGCTCCTGTTGGACCTTCATCAGCTCTTGCTGGGCCTTGCCCGCATCCTTCTGGTAGCTCTCGATGCGCTTCTTGAGCTCCTCTTCCTTCTTGGTGACCTGGTCCTTGCTCATCAGAGGGGCGTCCCTTGCCAGGGTCTCTTGCAGGGTGCGGATCTCCTGCTCCTCCTTGCCCAGGGACTGTGCGGTGGGCTCGAACTCCTTGCGCAGATCCTCCTGCACCTTCTTGCCCACCTCGCTCTCCTCGAGCACGCGCTGCATGTCGACGTAGCTGACCTCTTCCGCCGAGACGGAGGAGAGGGGCAACAGCAGGAGTAGGACAGGGATCGCGCGCGCTAGAACGGACATGGATCGGGCTCCAGGGGTTCGCAAATGATCGGGACGGTGGGCGCGAACGGGCGCCCGGGGCGGGATTCTAAGCGAACAAGGGTGCCGGCGCCGACCCCGCGATCCGGAGGGTCTGCGCGGCCACGGGTTGCGTTACCCGCGCCGGTATCGGATGCTCTCGGGCGATCGGGTCAAGACGCGAAACCAGGGGAGCGGACATCGTGGCGAGCTCACTTCAAGAGCAGCTGCTCAAGGCGGGGTTGGTCAGCGAGCAGCAGGCCAAGCAGACGCGCACGGGAAAACGGAAGTCGTCCCAGCAGACCGGCCGGCGGCCGGGTGCGGGCGACGAGGAGACGCGGCGTGCGGCCGAGGCCGCACGGGCAGAGAAGGCTCGCCGCGACCGCGAGCTGAACCTGCAACGCCAGCAGGAGGCCCAGCGGCGGGCCCAGGAGCACGAGACCCGGCAGTTGATCCATACCCATCGGGTGGTGCGCGAGGGCGGCGACCTGGCCTACAACTTCGCCGACGGCAACGCCCTCAAGCGCCTCTACGTGAACCGCGATCAGCACTCCCGGCTGGTGGACGGGCGCCTCGCCATCGTGCGCCAGGACACCTTCTACGAGTTGGTGCCGGCCGAAATCGCCGAGCGCCTGCGGGCGCGGGATGCCTCCTTGGTATTGGTCTGGAACCAGCGTGGGCAGGACGCCGGGGGCGAGGATCCCTACGCCGACTTCAAGGTACCGGACGATCTCATGTGGTGAGCCTCAGCCAGGACCCCGGCGAGCCATCGCCTCCGGCGATCGTCGATACCCATTGCCACCTCGATTGCGATGCCTTCGACCCGGATCGCTCGGCAGTTCTCGAACGCGCGCGCGCGGCCGGGCTGGTGGGGTTCGTGATCCCGGCGGTCGAGCGCGCCGGTTGGGAGGCCCTGCTCGATCTGTGCCGGTCATCCGCGGGACTCTTTCCGGCCCTCGGCCTGCATCCGGTCTATCTGGATCGTCACCTGGACACGGACCTCGCGGCCCTGGAGCGGGCGCTTGGCCTCGGGGACCTGGTCGCGGTGGGTGAGATCGGGCTCGACTTCTTCGTCGCCGACCTGGACCGTGCCCGTCAGCAGGCGATCTTCGCCGCCCAGTTGGCGTGCGCCCGGGCGGCGGACCTGCCGGTGATCCTGCATGTCCGCAAGGCCCACGCGGAGGTGCTCGCGGCGCTTCAGGCGACCCCTGTCAAGGGCGGCATCGTCCATGCGTTCAGCGGCGGGATCGAGGAGGCGAGACGCTATATCGACCTGGGCTTCACGCTGGGGTTCGGCGGGATGCTGACCTTCGAGCGCTCCACCAGGCTGCGCGGACTCGCCGCGCGACTCCCGCTCGAATCCCTGGTGCTCGAGACCGACGCCCCGGATCTCACGGTTGCGAGCCACCAGGGCAGCCGCAACAGCCCGGAATACCTGCCGGAGGTGTTGGCCGCGCTGGCCGAGGTGCGGGGCGAGGAGCCGGCCCTGGTCGCCGCCACCACCACGGCGAACGCGAGCCGGGTCCTGGGGCTGCCTCTGGCCAGCAGCGCGGGTGACATGAGGTACTAGCCCATGCCAGAGGTCTTGCTCGAGGTTCGGGGGCTGACCACCCGCATCGCGGCCGGTGCCAACCAGGGCGACTCGGCCCTGGTGGTCGATGGGGTCGACCTCAGCATCCGCCGGGGCGAGACCTTCGCCCTGCTCGGCGAGTCGGGCTGCGGCAAGTCCATGACCGCGCTTTCTTTGATGCGGCTGCTGCCGGCCTCCGCGCGGATCGTCTCTGGGACCGTGAGCCTGGCGGGGACGGATCTGCTCCAGTTGAGCGAGGCGCGGATGCGCGCCATCCGTGGCGGGCGCATGGGGATGATCTTCCAGGAGCCCCAGACATCCCTCAATCCCGTGCTCACCGTCGGCGACCAGATCGGCGAGGCGGTGCAAGTCCATGAGGGGCGGGCGCGCTCGGCGGTGCGCGCCCGGGTGATCGAGCTCCTCGCGGCCGTCGGTATCCCCGATCCCGCGCGGCGCGTGGACGAATATCCCCATCAGCTCTCCGGCGGCATGAAACAACGGGTGATGATCGCCATCGCCCTGGCTGGCGACCCCCAGATCCTGATCGCCGACGAGCCCACCACGGCCCTGGACGTGACCATCCAGGCCCAGGTGTTGCGGCTCCTGAAGGACCTCCAGACCCAGACCGGTCTCGCCGTGCTGGTGATCACCCATGACCTCGGGGTGGTCGCCGAGACCGCGGACCGGCTCGCCGTGATGTACGCGGGCCAGATCGTCGAGACCGGCCCGGTGGCGGGGTTCTTCGCCGGACCGGCCCACCCCTACAGCCGCAAGCTCCTGGAGAGTGTGCCGGGGGAGGGCAGCCGCGGGGCGCGGCTAGCGGTCATCCCCGGCCGCGTGCCGCGTCTGGATCAGTCCTTCGTGGGGTGCCGGTTCGCCCCCCGCTGCCCGCTCGCCGAGCCCGCCTGCGAAGAGGCGCCTCCCGAGTGGCAAGGGCTCGACGAGGGGCGCGGGGTGCGCTGCCGGCGCTGGCAGGTCGCCTTCGGAGATGCGCCGATCGAGCCCCCCGCGCGCGAGGCGCGTCCAGCGATGGAGGCGGCGGCGAGTCACTGGTGGAGGTGTCGGGACTCGAGGTCCATTTCCCCATCCATCGGGGTGTCTTCCGCCGGGTGGTGGGGCAGGTACGGGCGGTGGACGGGGTCGATCTCTCCCTGCGTCCGGGGCGCACCCTGGCGCTGGTCGGTGAATCCGGCTGCGGCAAGACCACGGCCGGCAAGGGTCTGCTGCAACTGGTGCGTCCTACCGGCGGATCGGTGCGTTACCGGGGTCAGGAGATCGCGGGGATCGGTCATCGGCGCATGCGGCCCTTCCGCAAGGACCTACAGCTGATCTTCCAGGACCCCTTCGCCTCCATGAACCCGCGCATGCTGGTGGGCGACGTGATCGGCGAGGGACTCCAGGCCCTGGGGATCGAGCGCTCCCGCACCCGACGTCTGGCCCGGGTGGAGGAGCTGCTGGATCTGGTCGGCATGAGCGCCGACGCGGCCGAGCGCTATCCCCACGAGTTCTCCGGCGGGCAGCGTCAACGCATCTGCATCGCCCGCGCCCTGGCGGTGGAGCCGCGGGTGATCGTCTGCGACGAGCCCACCAGCGCCCTCGATGTCTCGGTCCAGGCGCAGATCCTGAATCTGCTCAAGGACCTCCAGGAGCGCCTAGGGATCGCCTATCTGTTCATCACCCACAACATCTCGGTGGTCGCCTATCTGGCCCACGAGGTCGCGGTCATGTATCTGGGCCGGATCGTCGAGCAGGGCCCGGTGGACGAGGTCCTGGGCGATCCGCGTCATCCCTACACGCGCGCCCTGCTGTCCGCGGTGCCCATGGTGGACCCCGCTCAGCGCCGCGAGGTGATCCGGCTGGAAGGGGATCTGCCGTCCCCCGCGGCGCCCCCGGCGGGTTGTCATTTCCATCCCCGCTGTCCAGAGGCCTTGCCAGAGTGCGCGCTCGCCTATCCGGGGGCCGTGGACCTGGGCGGGGGGCGGATCGTGCGCTGCATCCGCGCGGCCTGAGCCGGTGGGTCCAGGGGGAGAGCGCCGCCGCGCGGTCTCGCGTCCCGCGGACCTGCTCAGCCCGCCGTTAGGAGAGGCTCCCCGACGACCTCTCGGATCAGCGCACCAACTCCCTCCATCTCCGGGTAGCGTCCGGTGACATCGAGGACATAGGCGAGGGTGCGGGGGATGTCGCCCAGGTACTGGGGCTTGCCGTCGCGGTGATGGAGGCGGGCGAAGATGCCGCAGGCCTTGAGGTGGCGTTGGGCGCCCATGAGGTCGAACCAGCGCAGGAATTGCTCCCGCTCGACCTCGGGCATCACCCCGCCCTGCACCGCGAGGTCCCGGTACTCCAGGGCCCAGGCGGTGACCTGCTCGGGCTCCCAGGCGATATAGCAGTCCTTGAGCAGGGAGACGAGGTCGTAGGTCACGGGCCCCAGCACCGCGTCCTGGAAGTCGAGGATCCCCGGGCTCGGCGGTTCCGTGACCATGAGGTTTCGGGAATGGAAGTCGCGATGCACGCACACCTGGGGTTGCTCGAGTGCATTGGCGATCAGGGCCTCGCGGCCCTGCTCCCAGACGGCGGACTGTCGCTCGTCCAGGATGATGCCGAGGTGCCGCTCGAGCAGCCACTCGCGGAACAGCTCGATCTCCCGACGCAGGAAGGGCGCGTCGTAGACCGGCAGACCCTCGATGGGTCCGCGGGCCTGGATGGTGGCGAGCGCGCCCAGCGCATCGCCGTAGAGGCCCTCGACGCTGTGACCATTCAGCTCGTCCAGATAGAGCCGGGTGCCGAGATCGCCCAGGGCGAGGAAGCCGTTCTCCAGGTCCTCGGCGAGGATCTCCGGGGTGTTCAGCCCGACCGCGCGAAAACGGCGTGCGAGATCGGCGAAACGCCCGCAGTCCTCGTGCTCGGGCGGGGCGTCCATGACGATGAAGCTGCCGCCGGGGCGGGTCACGCGCCAGTAACGTCTGAAGCTCGCGTCGGAGGAGGCGGGGGCCACCGAATGGGGCTCGCCCGCGAGCAGCTCGGCGAGCCAACGCTCCATGGATGCGCCGCGATCGGTCAAGGGGTCTCCAGGGGCATGGACACATCAACCCGCGAGGGGATGTGCGGATTGCCGGTATGGGTTGAATGTGACATGGTTGCAGCTTCACTCGAAGCCGTCCACTCGGGGCGAGTGATCGTGCAGCCCCCGCCCCGGGCGCCCATTCGGGGCTGGCGGGCGCAACAACGGTAGCTCGAAGTGCGTCCTTACCTGCTCTGCCTGCTGCTCTCGACCCTGATCCCCGCGCCGATCGCCGCTGCCGTGACCGTCGATGCGGGTCGGGGCTGCCAGGAGGCTGGCGAGACCGACGAGGGTTGCGGCCCGCCCCAGACACCCGCGCTGGAATCCGCCTCGGCACCTGATCTCCCTCAGGCCGATATCGTCGAGACCGGCCCCGCCCAGGCCGGCCCCGTGCGTAACCCTGCCCCAGTGACGGTGCCTGAGCCGCCCGACGGTACTGCCCCGGTGCAAGGGGTGGCGGGGCCTACACTACCTGCGCAGTCGTTCCCGGCCGCCGGGCCATCGGACCCAGCTCAGCCTGACCCGACCGGGGAGACCCCCGAGCAGGCCGCGGATCGCCCGCCCCCGACCGCCGGCACACCGATGCCGGAGCCCGGCCCCGAGCTGGAGCCGGCGCTGGAGCCGCAGCCGGGGCCAGAACTGGGGCCGCCGACCGCCACGGATGAGGGGCCAGATTCGCCGCCAGATTCGGCACCGGATCCGCGCCCGGCGCAGCCCGTCGCGGCACCCGTGCCCAGCCTGCCGCCAGTCGCCGCCTCCCCCGCGCCGCTCCCGCCCACACCGAGGCCGGGTCCGACCGAGCTGGCGCCCCCGGCCCTTTTCCCGTTGCCCCCCGAGCCTTCCGGCTTGCCCGAGCAGGCCCCGAGCGAGGTTCCCCAGGACCCGGACCAGGACCTCGGCGGCGAATCCCCCTGGGTGCTCCCGCCGCGTGAGTCCTCCACGCCCGGCGCCACGACCCCGGCAACCGATGCGGCCCTCGGCCCGCTCCCCGAGTCGAGCGACCGGGACGAGGATGCGGTCCTGTACGCGGACCTGCCCTGGGACTTCTGCGGGCCGCGTGTCGGTGGCGCCGGGATCGGTGGGGGCATCGCCGAGCCGGATTCCAGACCCGATCTGCCCGTGGACGTGGATGCGGACCGGTTGCTCTACGACCGCGGTGCCGATCAGATCGAGCTCATCGGTGGCGTCGAGTTCCAGCAGGGCGAGCAGCGACTCACCGCGGATCGCACCCTCTACCGGCGCGGCACCGGCGAGGTGGACGCGGCCGGCGACCTGTTCGTCTCCTACCCCGGGGCGCGCCTGCGCGCGGACGCGGGCCGCTACAACCTCAAGAGCGGAGAGGGGCGCCTGGAGGGCGTGCGCTATCGCTTCGCCGGCGATGCCAACCTACGCGGTAGCGCCGAGAGCGCGGACCTCCTGACCGGTGAGCGGACGCGCTACCGCGACGTGATCTACACCACCTGTCCCCCCGGGCACATGGATTGGTCCCTGCGCGCGAGCGATCTGCTGCTCGATCATGACAAGGGTCTGGGCACCGCGCGCCACGCGCGGATCCGTCTAGCCGGGGTGCCGGTTCTCTACAGTCCCTATCTGCGCTTTCCCATCGATGACCGCCGGCGCAGCGGTTTCTTGATCCCATCCGTGGGTAACTCGGACAGAACCGGCTTCGATCTCACCATCCCCTATTACTGGAACATCGCGCCGAACATGGACGCGACCCTCATCCCGCGCTACATGAGCACCCGCGGTCTCATGCTCGGTGCCGAGGTGCGCCATCTCAACCGCTTCCAGGACGTGAAGCTGACCGGAGACGTCCTGCCGAACGATAGCGCGGCCCCGGAGCTCGGCACCCGCTGGGCTTGGCGGATAGAGCAGGGGGGGCGCTTCGGCAAGGGCTGGTCGTCCGCCATCGACGCGAGCGCCGTCTCCGACGACCAGGTGCTGAGCGATTTCGGCAATCGGCTCGACGTGACCAGCTCGCGCAACCTGCGCCGGCGGGGCGACCTGGCTTACCGAGGTCCTGGCCTGTCCTTTATGGGTTGGCTACAGGACTTCCAGACCATCGACCCGCTGCTGCCCGAGCGCAGCTATCCCTACGCCCAACTCCCCCATCTGGAGGCCGAGATCCGGCCCTGGGAGCAGAATCGACTCGTCGATGTGAGCGTCGAAGGCCGCTACGACTATTTCGACCACCCGGTACGGGTGGACGGCAGTCGGGTGGTGCTCGTGCCCTCCGTCAGCGTGCCAATGCGCAGGAGCTTCGGCGACCTCACCCCGCGCGCCCGGCTGTTCTACACGGGCTACCAGTTGACCGACGTCGAGGAGGGGGTGGATCCCCACCAGTCGCATCTCATCCCGAGCCTGGATGTGGACGGCCGGCTGATCTTCGAGCGCGATATGAGCTGGTTCGGCTCCTCGGCGCTACAGACCCTGGAGCCGCGGCTGTATTACGTGCTGACCTCCTACGAGGACCAGAGCGACACGCCACTCTTCGATACCACCACCCAGAACTTCGGTTTCCCGAGCCTGTTTCGCCCCAACCGGTTCACGGGCTACGACCGGCTGGGCGACGAGAACCGGCTGACCGTTGCCCTGACCTCGCGTACCCTGGGCGCCCTCGACGGGAGCGAGCTGTTTCGCGCCAGCATCGGTCAGGTGTTTTTCTTCAAGGATCGGCTGGTACAGTTGACCGGCGACACCATCGAGGACGATGCGACCTCGGCAGTCGCCGGCGAGCTGGCCGCGGCCCTCGGCAAGGACCTGCTCGGGCGGGCCAGCGCCCAATGGAACCCGAACGCGGGTGAGGACGAGGACCCCTGGGAGCAACGGGTCCTGGAGCTGCGCTACGCCCCGGGCGACGAGCGGATCCTCAATCTGGCCTATCGCTACAACGACGGGCCGACCGAGGCCACCAGCTACGAGAATACCGACCTCGCCTTCCGCCTGCCGATCGCTGGTCAGGTCCAGGTGGTCGGACGTTGGCTCTACTCGCTGCTCAACGAAGAGACGGTGGACGCCTTTGCGGGGATCGAGTTCGGGCGCTGTTGCTGGCGTCTAAGGATCGTGGGGCGTCATCTGAAGACCTCTGGTGACGACGGTGGCAACACCAGCGTGATGTTGCAACTGGAGCTCGCGGGGCTCGGCGCCTTCGGCAATTCGATCGACAAACTGCTCGAAGAGGGCATCTACGGTTATGGCCCATATTGATCTGCCCTCGGGGCGTACACCCGTTCCAGCCGCCCCTATTTCCCGCCGGGGGACGGTGCGAGCCGCCCTCGCCCTGGGTGTCACCCTCCTCTGGCCTGCCGCCGGGGTCATGGCCCAGTCGCTCGATGCCATCGTCGCGGTCGTCAACGACGACGTGGTGGTGCAGAGCGAGGTGGAGCACGAGACCAGCCTGGTGATTCCCCAGTTGCAGCAGGAGGGGACCGCCGTGCCGCCGCCGGATCAGCTGCGCAAGCAGGTCCTGGAACGCCTGATACTCAAGCGGCTCCAGCAGCAGCGCGCCAGGGTGCTCGGGATCACGGTCGACGATGCCACCGTGCTCGAGGCGCTCTCGAGCATCGCGGCGCGCAACGGGCTATCCATCGAGGAGCTGCAGGCGACCCTGGAGGCGGGGGGCATTCGCTTCGCGGATTTTCGCGAGGACACCCGGATGCAGATCCTCACCAGCCGGCTTCAGAATCAGGAGGTGGTGCGCAACATCCAGGTGACCGATCAGGAGGTCGATCGCTTCCTGGCGCGCGAGGCGGACAGTCTGATCCCGCGGGAGCAGGTGCGCCTGAGCCACATCCTGGTGGCCCTTCCGGATAATCCGACCCCGGCCCAGGAGGCCGCGGCCGAGAAGAAGGCCAACGGGCTGCTGACCCGAATCCGGGGCGGCGCGGACTTCGCGTCCGTTGCGGCGGCCCAGTCGGACGGGCGCACCGCGCTCGAGGGGGGCGATCTCGGCTGGTTCGAGATGGCCGCGGTGCCGAGCCTGGCCTCCGACCTGGCCTATAGCCTCGGCAAGGGCGAGGTCTCGGGCCTGCTGCGTAGCCCGAGCGGGTTCAACATCATCAAGCTCGTCGACATCAAGGGTGGAGCGCCAGACTCGGTCACCCAGACCAATGCCCGTCACATCCTGGTCCGGACCAACGAGCTGGTCTCCGAGGAGGATGCCCGCACCCGCCTCAACCAGCTGCGTCAGCGCATCCAGGGGGGCGACGATTTCGCCACCCTGGCCCAGGCCCACTCGGACGACACCGGCTCCGCGCTCAAGGGGGGCGATCTCGGCTGGGTCAGTCCGGGCGACACGGTGCCCGAGTTCGAGGAGGTGATGGATGCCCTGACGCCGGGGCAGGTCAGCGAGCCCTTCGAGAGCCCGTTCGGCTGGCACATCGTGCAGGTGCAGGAGCGGCGCTCCCAGGACACCGCCGACGACCTGCTTCGCCTGAAGGCCCGTGAGGCGATCCAACGCCGCAAGGCAGAAGAGGCCACCGAGGCCTGGCTGCGCCAGCTCCGCGACGAGGCCTACGTGGAGGTCAGGCTGGATGGCGACGACGCCTGAGGTCGCCGGCTCGCTCGGCGGGATCCGCCTTGCGGTCACGCCCGGCGAGCCCGCGGGGGTGGGCCCCGACCTCCTGGTGCGCCTCGCCCAGGAGCCCCTGGAGGCGGACCTGGTGGCCGTCGCCGATCCCGATCTGCTCGCCGATCGCGCCCGGCGGCTGGGGCTGCCGCTGCGTCTCCTCGAGCTCGACCCGGAGGCCGGGTTGGCGGAGCCACCGGGTCCCGGGGGCCTCGCCGTGGTGCCGGTCGCGCTGCGCGCACCCAGCGAGCCGGGGCGGCTCGACCCGCGCAACGCCGGCTATGTGCTGGAGACCCTCGAGATCGCCTGTGACCTCTGTCTCGCCGGGAGGCTCCATGCCCTGGTCACGGGACCCGTCCACAAGGGGGTGATCAACGACGCCGGGTTCCCCTTCACGGGTCATACGGAGCTGCTGGCAGAGCGTTGCGGCGCGCAGCCGGTGATGCTGCTCGCCGCGCCGGGGCTGCGGGTGGCGCTCGCCACCACCCATCTGCCCCTTTCGGCGGTCAGCGCGGCTATCGATGCCCCACTGCTCGAACGGGTGATCCTCACCCTGCACGGGGACCTGCAACGGCGTTTTGGGATCGCCGCCCCGAGGATCCTGGTATGCGGGCTCAATCCGCACGCGGGGGAGGGCGGACATCTGGGACGCGAGGAGCTGGAGGTCATCACCCCGGTCGTCGAGCGTCTGCGGGGGCGCGGTCTGGATCTAGACGGGCCCCTACCCGCCGATACGGCCTTCGTGCCCAGTCGTCTGCGAGGGACCGACGCCGTGCTCGCCATGTACCACGATCAGGGGCTGCCGGTGCTCAAGCACCTGGGGTTCGGCGAGGCGGTGAACATCACCCTCGGGCTTCCGATCATCCGCACCTCAGTGGATCACGGCACGGCGCTCGATCTCGCGGGAAGCGATCGCGCGGATCTCGGCAGCCTGCGGGCGGCGGTGGCCGCGGCCATCTCCATGACCAGGCTATCGCAGGGCGTACCCGCGAGCTGCTAATCCCCGATGCGGGCGTGGACCTCGAGGGCCACCTCGAGTGCCTTCAGCCCGATGCGACCGTCGACCAGGGGCTGGGCGCCCTCGCGCACGCAGCGGACGAACTCGGCGAGCTCGAGATCCAAGGGCTTGATGGGCTCCACCGCCACCCGCTGACGGGTGATCTCTGGGCGTAGCGCACCGGGCACCGTGCGGGGCTCGGCGATGTCGATGGTCTGGTCGATGAAGTCGAGTGACAGGTAGCGGCCCGGTTGAAAGACGCGGATGCGCCGGGTCTTGCGGTCCGAGACTCGGCTCGCGACCACGTTCGCCACGGCGCCGTTGTCGAACTCCAGGCGTGCGCTCGCGATATCCACGTGCCCCGTGAGCACCGAGGCCCCGACCGCCGAGATGTGGCTGATCTCCGCGCCGATCAGCGACAGGATGATGTCGATGTCATGGATCATCAGGTCGGAGACCACATCGACGTCGGTCGCGCGCTCCACGAATCCGCCCATGCGCTGGGCCTCGATATAGCGCGGCGCCTCGATGCGCTGGGCCAGGGCCATGACCCCCGCGTTGAAGCGCTCCACGTGACCGATCTGCAAGAGTGCGCCATGGGCCTTGGCGAGACGCACGATCTCCGCGCCCTCGTCCCGGGTGGCGGCGATGGGCTTCTCGAGCAGGACCGGGATGCCGCGGCTGAGGAAGGGCTCGGAGGCCGCGAGATGGGCGGTGGTGGGCACCACCACGCTGACGGCGTCGACCTGGCCGATCAGCTCCCCGATCTCGCCATAGGCGGGGCAGCCGGCCTCCGCCGCGACCGCCCGGGCGCGCTCGGGGTCAGTGTCGACCACCCCCGTGAGGATCACGCCCGGCATGCGGGAATAGATCAGGGCGTGAAACCGGCCGAGATAGCCGACGCCGACCACGGCGAGGCGCAGGGGTTCTGTCATGGCGCTCTGCGGGGATATCTTCGGGTGGGCGCGGGTGGGCGGCGTCCGAGGGATGCGGCCACCCGGGCGCGAAGGCGTCGGTCAGCCGCCGACGCCCGGTTGGGGGGCCTGTTTGGCGATGGGCACCGCCGAGCCCCCGAAATAGACGTTGATCTGATAGGCGACGGTCGCGGACATCCCGAGGACGACGACGATCAACAGGACCGAGAACAGATCGGGCTTCCGGCGCGAGCGCTTATATGTCATGAGGGTACCGACGATCACCTGCGATGTATCGCGAGGAAGAGTTTACAACATGCTGAAAAAATTGGGTGCTCTCGGTGGCGATTCCATGCAAAACGGCAGGCCCCCGGAACGGGCGGCTATTATCACGCGTTCCTCTCCGATTGTCTGCCGTGTTGCCCGGCAGGCCGCGCGGAAAAGGCGCCCCGATCGGCCGTTTCCGGGGAGCGCCTCCGCGGGAGGGCGGTGAATCTCTCCGACTGTCCGGCGGGATGCGATAATCTCCGCCCGGCATGGCGGTGCACCCTCGCCTCGTCCCATGCCAAGGATCAACCGACGCGCCGCGGGTCTGACCCTCGGCACCCCCGGCTGGCGGTGCAGGCAAGACCCGCCGCCGATCCCGAGCCCCGGCGCCAGACGCCGCGACCTTTTTGGGAGACGGATGTGACAGAGAGCCAGATCACGGTATCCGCGCGCAGCGAGTACCAACCCGAGCAATCCTCGCCGACGGAGGGGCGCTATGTCTTTTCCTATACGGTCACCATCGAGAACGGCGGCGACGAGCCGGCGCGCTTGCTCGACCGCCATTGGATCGTGACCGACGCCGATGGTCAGGTGCAGGAGGTGCGTGGACAAGGGGTGGTCGGCGAGCAGCCCTACCTGCGTCCTGGCGAGCGTTTCCAGTACACCAGCGGGACCGTGATCGCCACCCCGGTGGGGAGCATGCACGGGAGTTATGGGATGGTGCGCGACGACGGTCGGCGCTTCGAGGCGGAGATCCCGCCCTTCTCACTGGCGTCCATCTCGCGGGTCCACTGACGGGGGCTTGCGGCCCTCGCGCGGCGGTCTGTCGTCTCACGCCATGCCCACCTACGCCATCGGCGACATCCAGGGCTGCGAGTCCGAGCTCGAACGTCTGCTCGAGCGCATCCGTTTCGATCCAGCGCGGGATCGTCTCTGGTTCACGGGTGACCTGGTCAACCGCGGTCCCGGCTCACTCGGGGTCCTGCGGCTGGTGCGGTCGCTGGATGCCTGCTCGGTGGTGGTGCTCGGAAACCACGACCTGCATCTGTTGGCCCTGGCCGAGGGCAACGGCAAGCATGCGAAGAAGAGCAACCTGGGCCCCGTCCTCAAGGCCCCGGACCGCGACGAGCTGCTGCATTGGCTGCGTCAACGCCCCCTCATGCATCGCGACCCAAGGCGCGGCTTCGCCCTGGTGCATGCGGGACTCCCGCCCCAATGGAGCCTCGAGGATGCGCTGGAGCGGGCGCGCGAGCTGGAGACGGTCCTGCGCGGGGACGGTTACCGGGACTTTCTCTTCGCCATGTACGGCAACCAGCCGGCGCGCTGGTCGACCGATCTGACCGGGATGGAGCGCCTGCGCTTCATCACCAACTGTCTCACCCGCCTGCGCTATTGCACCGTCGACGGCGATCTGGCCCTCAAGGAGAAGGGGACTCTGGACACCCGTCCAGCGGATCTCGTCCCCTGGTTCCAGTGTCCCGGGCGGCGCAGCCAGGGGGAGCGGATCGTCTTCGGGCACTGGTCGGCCCTGGGTTACTGGGACCGGGACAACGTCTGGGGGATCGACAGCGGTTGTCTGTGGGGAGGGAGCCTGACGGCCCTGCGCCTGAGACGCGCCCGACCGGTCGAGCCCATCCATCTGCCCTGCGAGGGCTATCTCACCCCCGGCGAGGACGGCTGACTCGGCGCCGCGGTCCTCGCGGGTCCTGGCGATCGGGTATCCTGTGGGGGTCCGTCAATGCCTGCGTCGTCACCAGCCAACTCCATGCAACACGATTACGATCCGCGCGCCGTCGAGGCCGCGGCCCAGGGCTATTGGGAGTCCCAGGGCTCATTCACGGCGCTCGAGGACCCGAGCCGCGAGAAGTTCTACTGCCTCGCGATGTTCCCCTATCCCTCGGGGCGCCTGCATATGGGCCATGTGCGCAACTACACCATCGGTGATGTGATCGCCCGCTATCAGCGCATGCTGGGCAAGAACGTCCTACAGCCCATGGGCTGGGATGCCTTCGGGCTGCCGGCGGAGAATGCGGCGATCAAGCATGGGATCCCGCCCTCCCAGTGGACGCGCTCCAACATCGCCTACATGAAGGGTCAGCTGAAGCGCCTCGGCTTCGGCTACGACTGGGACCGCGAGCTCGCCACCTGCGACCCGGATTACTACCGCTGGGAGCAGTGGCTCTTCACCCGCCTGATGGAGAAGGGGATCGCCTATCGCGCGACCGCGGTCGTCAACTGGGACCCCATCGATCAGACGGTGCTCGCCAACGAGCAGGTGATCGACGGGCGTGGCTGGCGCTCCGGCGCACTGGTGGAGAAGCGCGAGATCGAGCAATGGTCGGTGCGGATCACCGACTACGCCCAGGAGCTGCTCGACGCCATCGACAACCTGGAGGGCTGGCCGGAGCAGGTGCGCACCATGCAGCGCAACTGGATCGGCCGCTCCGAGGGTGTCTACATGGAATTCGGGCTTGCGGGCTCGGACGAGCCCCTCGGCATCTATACCACGCGACCCGATACCCTCATGGGCGTCACCTATGTGGCGGTGGCCGCCGAGCACCCCCTGGCGCGTCGGGCGGCGGGGTCTGACCCCGAGCTGGCGGCCTTCATCGAGACCTGCCGCCAGGGCGGCGTCTCCGAGGCCGAGATCGAGACCATGGAGAAGCGGGGCCATCCCTTGGGGCTCCACGCCCTGCACCCGGTCACCGGCGATGCGGTGCCCATCTACGCCGCCAACTTCGTGCTGATGGGCTACGGGACCGGGGCCGTCATGGCCGTCCCCGCCCACGACCAGCGGGACTGGGAGTTCGCCGAGCGCTACGGGATCCCCAAGCGCGCGGTGATCCGCAGCACCGACGACAGCCCCTGCGGGATCGAGTCCGCGGCCTACGTGGAGAAGGGCGTCCTGTTCGACTCGGGTCCCTTCGATGGGCTGACCTCGGAGCAGGCCTTCGGTCCCATCGCCGACTGGCTCGCCGAGCACGGCCGGGGAGAGCGGCGCGTGAATTTCCGCCTGCGGGACTGGGGCGTCTCGCGCCAGCGCTACTGGGGCTGTCCGATCCCGGTGGTGCACGGCGCCGACGGCGGCCTGCGTCCCGAGACCGATCTGCCCGTGCGGCTGCCCGACGACCTGGTGGTGGACGGCTCGGGCTCGCCGCTGAAGCGGCTGCCCGCGTTCATCGATCTACCCGGGGGTGAGTCCCGGGAGACCGACACCTTCGATACCTTCTTCGAGTCGAGCTGGTACTACGCCCGCTTCTGCTCCCCCGGCTGCGATACGGCGATGCTCGACGAGCGCGCCCGCTACTGGCTCCCGGTCGACCAATATGTGGGGGGGATCGAGCATGCCGTGCTGCATCTGCTCTACGCGCGCTTCTTCCACAAGCTGATGCGCGACGAGGGGCTGGTGGACTGCGACGAGCCCTTCACCCGACTCCTGACCCAGGGGATGGTGGTGGCCGAGACCTGGTATCGGGAGGACGCCGAGGGCCGCAAGGAATGGTTCAATCCGGCGGACGTGATGGTCACCCGGGACGACAAGGGCCGGGTGATCGGGGCCGTGCTCAACGCCGACGGCGAGGCGGTCCAGTTCGGCGGCATCGAGAAGATGTCCAAGTCGAAGAACAACGGCGTGGACCCCGAGACCCTGATCGAACGCTACGGCGCCGACACGGTGCGTCTCTACACCATGTTCACCTCCCCACCGGATCAGTCCTTGGAGTGGAACGACGAGGGTGTCGAGGGGGCGTTTCGGTTCGTCAAGCGCCTGTGGGCACTGAGCGTCTCCCAGTCCGAGGCGATCCGCGCGGCCGGCGATCCCGAGGGGTCCGACCCATCCGCCAAGGAGACCCGCCGCGAGATTCACGCGGCCTTGAAGAAGGCCCTCTATGACTACGAGCGCCAGCAGTTCAATACGGTCGTCTCGGCCTGCATGACCATGATCAACGCCCTCTACAAGCTGGACGCCGGGGGCGGGACCGCGCCGGTCCTGCGAGAGGGCGTGGGCATGGTGCTCCGGCTGCTGGCACCCATCGCCCCCCATGTGACCCATCATCTCTGGCGCGAGCTCGGGTTCGGGGATGACATCCTCGCAGCGCCCTGGCCGCGGGTGGACGAGTCGGCCCTGCGTCAGGACAGCATCGAGTATGTGCTCCAGGTCAACGGCAAGGTGCGCGGCAAGGTCGCGGTTGCCGCCGAGGCGGACCGTGCATCGGTCGAGGCCGCGGCCTTGGAGAGTGAGGCCGTCGCGCGGTTCACCCAGGGGCTCGCCATCCGCAAGGTGATCGTGGTGCCGGGCAGACTCGTGAACGTGGTGGCGTCCTAGTCCATGGCCGGGGCCCAGGACGGGGACACCGTGTCCGGGCGCCGGCGCGTCCTGCGCCTGCTGTTGGCGCTCCCGTTGTCTGCCGCGGTGGTGCCTGGCTGTGGTTTTCGCCTGCGCGGGGCGGTCGAGATCCCAGCCGAGCTCTCGCCCATCTATATCGAAGCGCCGGCGGGCTCGCCGGTGCGCGGCGCGCTGGAGGAACAGTTGCGCGGCGGACCCGTGCAACTGACCGGGACACGCGCCGACGCCAAGCTGATCTTGCGCATCCTCTCCGAGCGGCGGGCGTCCAGGGTGGCCGCGGTGGACGCGCGCGGCAAGCGGCTCGCCTACGAGCTGCGCTACCTGGTGCGTTTCGATGCCGTGGGTCCCCAGGGCGAGGAGAAGGTCCCGCCGCTGAATCTCGATCTGGTGCGGACCTTCGACAATCCGGACGCCGAGGTCCTGGGCAAGGACCTGGAAGAGCAGCTGATCTACAAGGACTTCGCGATCGACGCCGCCGACCGCATCCTGATGCGTCTGCGCGCCGTGCTCCTGTAGCGGTACGGGGATGCGGCTGCGCTTCAACCAGCTTGCCGGACACCTCCGAGGGCCGCTGGCCCCGGCCTATCTGGTGTGTGGCGACGAGCCTTACCAGCTCGGGGAGGCCGCCCGCGCCTTGCGCACGGCGGCGAGCGCGGGCGGCTTCGAAGAGCGGGAGGTGCTCGATCAGGACACGGGATTCGACTGGGGCCTGCTCGCGGCCAGCGCCAGCGCCATGTCCCTGTTCGCCACCCGCAAGCTGATCGAGCTGCGGGTCTCGAGCGCCCGCCTGGGCGCCGAGGGTGGGGCGGCGGTCCGCGCCTATTGCGAGCGGCCCTGTCCCGACAACCTGCTGCTCATGGTCGCGCCGGGACTCGAGCGCAAGGAGCTCGACACCCAGTGGGTGAAGGCCATCGAGGCCCTGGGTGTGGTCGTGCAGGTCTGGCCGCTGAAGGCCGCCGAGCTGACCCGTTGGATCGCCGAGCGCCTCGCCGCCGTCGGCCTGGTCCCGGAGGAGGGGGTCGCCGAGCTGCTCGCGGAGCGCTCGGAGGGCAACCTGCTCGCGGCCGCCCAGGAGATCGAGAAGCTGCGTCTGTTGCGTGAGCCTGGACCCTTGGGCCTGGATGACCTGCTCGGCAACCTGGCCGACAGCGCCCGCTTCGACGTCTACGCCCTCACGGATGCGGCCCTGGGCGGCAACCGGGCGCGGGTGCAGCGGGTGCTGCGGGTGCTCCAGGCCGAAGGGACCGCCGAGGTGCTGGTGCTCTGGGCCCTGGCGCGGGAGATCCGCATGCTCGCCGAGGCCGCGACCGCCCGCGCCGCCCGCCGTCCACTCGGTCCCGTCTATGCGGCCCACCGAGTGCCGCGACTGCGCCAGGACGCCATCGAACGGGCCCTCGCCCGCCTCTCGCCCGGCCTCTTGCGCCGCCTGTTGCAGCGCTGCGCCGGGATCGACCGGGCGATCAAGGGTCAGGGCAGCGGGGATCCCTGGCACGGCCTGTCGGTGCTTGCCGATGCCTTGGCCCGGGGGATTACGGGCGGCGGGGCCAGGCCCTGAGCTGGGGCCCGGGACTGGGCGTCTCGGGGCTCAGAGGATGCCCGTGAAGGGCTGAACCTCCACCAGGTCGCCCGCGCCCACCCCCGGACTGTCCTCGGGCAGGCAGATGAAACAGTTGGCCTCGGTCATGGAGCGCAGGATGCCTGATCCCTGGCTGCCGGTGAGTCGCACCCGCCACGCCCGGTCGGCCTGATACAGGCGACCGCGGGGAAACTCCAGCCGGCCGAGACGCTTCTTGATCGCCTGGTCGCAGGGCACCCGAAAGCTCGCCCTTGGGGGCACCGGATCGACACCCGCGAGTCGCTCGAGGGCGTCACGCACGATCTGGTAGAAGCACACCAGCACCGCCACCGGGTTGCCGGGCAGACCGAAGAACCAGGCATCCCCCAGGCGCCCGAAGGCCATGGGCCGGCCGGGCTTGATGTCAAGGCGCCAGAAGCGCACGTCGCCGAGCCGGGCGAGGATGGAGCGGATGTGATCCGCCTCACCGACCGAGACGCCGCCCGTCGTGATCACCGCGTCGGACTGTTCTGCCGCCTCTTTGAACGCCTGCTCCAGGCCCTCGCGATCGTCACGGACCACGCCCATGTCGAGCACCTCCACGCCGAGACCGTGCAGTGCGCCGTAGAGGCTGTAGCGGTTGCTGTCGTAGACCTCGCCGGGCAGCAGCGCCCGGCCGATGGAGGCCAGCTCGTCCCCGGTAGAGAAGAAGGCCACCCGTGGGCGACGCCAAACCCGCGCCTCGGCGACCCCGAGTGAGGCCGCGAGCCCGAGCTCGGGCGGTCCGACACGCCGTCCGGCGGGCAGGGCCACCCGGCCGCGCGCGAGGTCCTCGCCCGCCCGGCGGACGTTCTGTCCCGGCCGCTCGCAGGGCCCGAGCAGGACCTGATCACCCTCGACCCGCGCCGCCTCCTGGATCACCACCGAGTCCGCCCCCTCGGGCATCACGGCGCCGGTCATGATCCGCACGGCCTCGCCGGCCCCCAGGGTGCCTGAGAAGGACCGGCCCGCCAGTGCGCTGCCGATCACGCGTAGGGCCGAGGGCTCCGATCCGAGATCCGCCGCGCGCACCGCATAGCCGTCCATGGCCGAGTTGTCGTGGGCGGGGACATCGCAAGGGGCGACCAGATCCGCGGCCAGCACCCGCCCCAGGGCCGCCCGCAGGGAGACCTGCTCCCATCCGCTCACGGGGGCGATGCTGCCGGTGAGGATGGCGCGGGCCTCGGCGACCCGCAGGCGCGGGGCGTCGCCGCCGCAGTCGGGTGTATCGGGCATAGTCTCAGCCCCCGCCACGGCGTGTGGCTAGATCGAAACGTTTGAGCATGGCCGCGCGCGCCCGGTCATCGCCGCCCCGCAGCAGGATGCGTGCATTGAGGGTGGGCAGGCGCAGCAGGGCGATCACCCGTTCAGGGCCAGGGGTCAGCTCGAGGGTCATCTCGACTCCATCCTCACCACGCACCTCGAAGGCCAAGGGGCCACCCGCGACCGCGCCCGGGAAGGCCGCGGCCAGCCCGCGGGCCACGTCCATCGGGGTTGCGGACATCTCGCGCTCCAAAGACTCGGCGGGCTGGTAGGTCACGCCAGCCGTCAACCCCCGGCGATGGGCGGCCAGACCGCCAGTTGATCGCCCGCGGCGAGTCGCCGCTCGGCGCGCTCGGCGGGGGGTACGAAGACGCCGTTCACTAGAACGAGGTGCGTGAGCCGGGGCGGCAGCTGATGCCGCTCCAGGATCGCCTGCACGGTGTCTGTCTCCCGGATCTCGAGCTCCAGTCGATTGTCTTTGGCGCCCGGCGGCAGATAGTCGCCGAGGGAGGCATAGAGCTTGAGGGTAATCTGCATTGCGATTCAGGGACGTTGGGCCGCCGCGGATGGATTGGGTCGTTGCGGCCGCAGCGCCGCCTGCCTGCCTGCTCTAAGGAGATGCTGATTAAAGCCATCCCTGGCTTGAATCAACTCGCGCTCCCCGAGGCGCGACTCGTGGGGCGCTCCATTTTCAACGGCTTAGCGCCGATGAAAATGGTGGGCCATCCTTGGCCCACACGGGAAACGCTTTAGTCAGCGTTTCCCTAAGCGTCGACGATCACCTTGAAGCCGCCGAAGATGATGCGGGCCCCGTCGAAGGGCATGGGCTGGGTCTGGAGCCTCGGGTCCTGCATGACCTTCTGCACCCCGACGTCACGTACCTCCTTCGACGGCCACAGGATCCAGGAGAAGACCACGGTCTCGTCGGGCTTGCGCTGCACGGCCATGGGGAAAGAGGTCAGGGTTCCCTCGGGGACGTCGTCGCCCCAACACTCCACCAGTCTGAGCGCCCCGTGCTCCTTGAACACCAACGACGCCTCGCGCGCGTACTGAATGTAGGCGTCCTTGTTCGCGGTCGGCACGGCGGCGACGAATCCGTCGACATAGCTCATCGCGAAGCTCCTCCAGTTCCGTAAGGGGTCATGAGCGCCGACCGCCAACCGGCGGCACCCATGTTCCCGGGCCGGCCGCTAATGCACCAGGGCGGTGGGCTGCTGGCTGCGCGCCACATAGGCCTCGGGGAAGCGCAGCGGCGACTCCTGGAGTATGGCCTTCCATTCACCCAAGGGGGTTTTGTTCTGGATCAGACCGCGCAGCACGCCCACGTGCTGGGTGAGACCGATGGCGGTGGCGCCGATCAGGATATCCCCTTGGAACTGGAGGCTGAGATAACGTTGGTGGTCCTCGTCCACCAGCTCCACGCCGTCGGGCTCGTTGCCGCCCCACCATTGGCCGAAGGAGGACGAGACCAACCCCAGGGTGTCGAGCACGTTGATGGCCAGTACACCGGGGAGGCGCACGTCCCCGCCCGCCATGTTGAGCGCGGCGACCCGCGCCTGGTCGGCGGCGTTGGGCTGGATGGCGGCCACCAGATGGGCGCCGGTGAAGAGGTCGGGGGCCTCGGCCACATCGCCGGCGGCGAAGATCCCCGCGACCGAGGTCTCGAGCCGGTCGTCCACCAGGACCCCCTTGGCCACATGGACCGGGGTCGCCTCTAGGAAGCCGACGTTGGGCGTCACGCCGGCGGAGACGATCACCAGGTCGGCGTCCAGGGCGGTGCCGTTGGTGAGATGCACCCGCATGGCATCGTCCGCGCCAGGGTCGATCCGGTCGATGCCGGCCTGGGTGATCACCCGCACGCCCTTGGTCTCCACCCACTGGCGGATCATGTTGCCGGCCTTGGGGGTCATCATGCGGGGCACCATGCGGTCGCCCAGCTCCACCACGGTCAGCTCCACCCCGCGGGTGGCCAGTGACTCCATGATGATGCAGCCGATGAATCCCGCGCCGAGCTGGACCACCCGGCTGCCCGGCCTGGCATGCTCGGCGATGGCGCGGGCGTCCTCGAGGGTCCAGCAGGTCAGGACCCGCGGCAGGTCGATGCCCGGGATGGGCGGGCGCACCGGATGGGAGCCGGTGGCGATCAGGAGCCGGTCGTAGGTCTCGCGGCTGCCGTCGTCGAAGAGCACGTCGCGCTGGTCCGTGTGCAGGGCCACCGCGCGGGCGCGCAGCTCACGGATCCCCAGAGCCTCGAAATGGCCCGGGGTCTTGCGCAGATAGGTCCCGGGCTCGTCGATGTTGCCCTCGAGCAGATAGGGGATGGCCATGCGCGAGTAGGGCGGGGCGTCCTCGTTGCCCACCAGCAGGATCTCGGACTCGGGATCGGCCTGGCGCAGGGCCTCGGCGGCGATCACGCCCGCCGGACCGTTGCCTAGGATCAGATGTTTCATGGTGACTCGTCTCGGCGAAATCGTGGGGGGCACGGATCGGACGGCAACGGGTGCCTGGACATCCGGCGGGAGGCCGGCGCGGACCGGTCCATCACCGGCGCGCCGTCTCCCGCCCCACATCGCGGCCCATCCGCTAGGTCTGGCTCAGAGCCCCAGACGCTCCAGGGTGTCGGTATTTGGCACCCCCTCCGTGTCCCAGCCGCGCAGCTCGTAGTACTCGGGCAGCATGACGTTGAGTCCGTTCACCAGACCCTTGGCGGGACCTGTCTTGGCGGGCTCGGTAAGCAGGCGCGGCGGCAGGGTGTCGTCGGCCCTGGTGAGCCCGGCGGCCAGGTTGAACTGTTTCTCCATGTTCCAGATGCGCTCGCCGACCAGCTCCAGTCGCTCCAGCGACCAGTCACCCTCGCAGGCGGCCTGGATCTGGGGCGCGATGTCGGCCAGGGACCAGGCGAAGCTCGTGAAGATGCACAGCCCCGAGGAGTCGAAGGCCGCTGTGGCGTCCTGGAAGGCCTTGACCAGTGCCGGTTTGCCCTCGGTGGTGAGCGGGTCGGTCTTGACCGGGATGCCCAGGACCTCGGAGGCCACCGTGTAGCCGCGCAGGTGGCAGGCGCCGCGGTTCGCGGTCGCATAGGCGAGCCCCATGCCCTGGATGCCGCGAGAGTCATAGGCGGGGAACTCCTGCCCCTTCACGGTCATGGACAGCTCCGGGCGCCCGTACTTGGTACACAGCCGTTTGGATCCCTGACCCAGCTCCCGGCCGAAGCCTTCGCCCTTGGCCGTCATCTCGGCGAGGGTCACCAGGGCCTGGGCGGAGCCGAAGGGCGCGTCGATGCCGATCTGCTCGTCGCTCAGGATGCCCAGCTCGTAGAGCTCCATGGCGGCGCCGACGGTGGCGCCGAAGGAGATCGGGTCCATCCCCGACTCATTGCAGATCAGGTTGGCGTACTGCAGGGCCTCCAGATCGCCCACCCCGTTGGCGGCGCCCAGCGCCCAGGCCGCCTCGTACTCCAGGCCCCCGGAGGCGCCCCAGTACTCGGGCTTGTTGACCACCGAGAAGTGGGTCTCGTCGATCTTGGCGATGCGTCCGCAGGCGATGGTGCAGCCGAAGCAGGCGGCGTTGGTCACCAGCTGCGGCTTACCGTCGCTCGCCCGGGGCTCGTGCATGGCCTCGGCGGAGATCTTGCCTGCCTCCTCGAATTGAACGTCGCGATGGTTGCGGGTCGGTAGGGCGCCGATCTCGTTGATCACGTTCATCAGCACCTGGGTGCCGTACTTGGGCAGACCCTGGCCGGTGACCGCGTTGTCCGCCAGGATCTGCTTCTTCTCGCTGGTCACCTTCAGGAACTCGCCGAAGTCGCGGACGCCGCTCACGCCCTGGGTGCCCCGGATGGCCACCGCCTTGAGGTTCTTCGAGCCCATCACGGCGCCCACGCCGGAGCGTCCGGCGGCCCGGTGGAGGTCGTTCACCACTGCGGCGTAGAGGACCTGGTTCTCACCCGCCGGCCCGATCGAGGAGATGCGGATCTGCGGGTCCTGGAGCTCGTGCTTGATGGTCTCCTCGGTCACCCAGGTGCTCTTGCCCCACAGGTGTCCCGCATCGCGCAGCTCCGCCCGGTCGTTCTCCAGATACAGATACACCGGCTCGGGGGAACGGCCCTCGAACAGGATCATGTCCCAGCCGGCGAACTTCATCTCGGCGCCGAAGTAACCGCCCGAGTTGGAGCAGGCGATGGCGCCGGTCAGGGGCCCCTTGGTGACCACCGTGTAGCGCCCGCCGGTGGAGGCCATGGTGCCGGTGAGCGGGCCGGTGGACATCAGCAGTTTGTTCTCGGGGGAGAGCGGGTCGACCTTGGGGTCTACCTCTTCCACCAGATATTTGCTAGCCAGCCCGCGCGAGCCGAGATAGTCGTTCGCCCACTTCATGTTGAGGGGCTCGGGGGTGCAGGTGCCCTGGGTGAGGTTCACCCGCAGGATCTTTCGGGTCCAGGCCATGGTGGTGTCCTCTTGCTCAGATGGTGGCGGCGTTGGCGCGGGAGGCCCAGGCGCGCATCCGCTCGAGGCCGGTCCAGTCGGCGTCCACATAGGTGATGGCGTCGGTTGGGCAGGCGGTGGCGCATGCCGGATCTCCGTCGCAGAGGTCGCACTTCTGGACCTTGCCCGAGTCGCTCATGTAGTTGATGGTGCCGAAGGGGCAGGCGATGGTGCACACCTTGCAGCCTACGCAGGTCGCCTCCAGCACGATCTTGGCGCCCGTGGCGGGGTCGAGCTTGATCGCATCCACCGGGCAGGCGTGCATGCACCAGGCCTCGCTGCACTGGGTGCAGGTGTAGGGGACCTTGCGCCCCTCGTGCTCGAAGGCGAAGACCTTGATGCGCGACTTGGACGGATTGAAGGCCCCCGTGTGGGTGTAGGAGCACGCCATCTCGCATTGCAGGCACCCGGTGCATTTCACCGGGTCGATGAATAGGGACTTCTGCATGGAACCTCCGGGGTGGGTGTGGCTCCCGCGGTGGGGCGCGCCGGGTCCTACGCGCCAGTCCGGGGATGTTTGGGCCGCCAGCGCCTGTCTCTGTTCGCATCGGACGCGCCCCTGGATTTGTTGAGCGTTACGGTCGGCTAGTATCGTCCAGACGGGCGCACCCCGCCAGGTTCGTCGAGTATGCGGGTGAATGGCCGCGCGTCGAAACTTGGTATCCTTGTGGCTGATTCACCGACACCCTGACCCTGAGGGGCCGAGACCGGGGCCCAAGACCATGACCGAGCACCAGATCACCGACGTCGACGCCTACATGGCCGAACTCGGCCGCCGCGCCCGCGCGGCCTCCCGCCTGTTGGCGCGCGCCTCCACCAGCGCCAAGGATCGCGCCCTGCTGGCCATCGCGGAGGCCATCGAATCGGAGCGCGACGCCCTGATGGCCGCCAATCGGCAGGACCTGGAGGCGGGCGCCGCCAAGGGGCTCGATGCGGCCCTGCTCGATCGCCTGGAGCTGACCCCCGGGCGCATCGACGCGATGACCGAGGGCCTGCGCCAGATCGCCGCCCTGCCCGATCCGGTCGGCGCCATCACCGATCTCAACTACCGCCCGTCGGGCATCCAGGTCGGGCGCATGCGGGTCCCCCTGGGGGTCATCGGAATCATCTACGAGTCCCGCCCCAATGTGACCGCGGACGCGGCGGCACTCTGTCTCAAGTCGGGCAATGCGACCGTCCTGCGGGGTGGCTCCGAGGCCTTCCACTCCAACCAGGCGATCGCGGGCTCCATCCGCCGCGGGCTCGCCGAGGCAGGTCTGCCCGAGGACGGGGTGCAGGTGGTCGCCACCACCGATCGAGCCGCGGTCGGGGCCATGATCGCCTCGCCCGAGTCCATCGACGTGATCATCCCGCGCGGCGGCAAGGGCCTGATCGAGCGCATCAGCCGAGAGGCGCGGGTGCCTGTGATCAAGCACCTGGACGGGATCTGCCATGTCTACATCGACGCCGCGGCAGACCTGCGCAAGGCCTTCGAGATCGCCATGAACGCCAAGACCCAGCGTTACGGCACCTGCAACACCATGGAGACCCTGCTCGTGGATGCCCCGGTGGCAGGACAGGTCCTGCCCGAGCTGGCCCGGGCGATGACCGCCAAGGGCGTGGAGCTGCGTGGTTGCCCGCGCACCCGCGAGCATCTCCCCGAGATCCAGCCCGCGACCGAGGCCGACTGGGATACGGAGTACCTGGCCCCCATCCTCTCGATCAGGATGGTGGAC
This sequence comes from uncultured Gammaproteobacteria bacterium, assembly GCA_963714915.1. Taxonomy (GTDB): domain Bacteria; phylum Pseudomonadota; class Gammaproteobacteria; order Chromatiales; family Chromatiaceae; genus Thiodictyon. The sequence continues at coordinate 3,822 of CAVQQM010000058.1, read as the reverse complement.
GGGATCGATGCGGCCATGGATCACATCGCGCGCCACGGCTCGGCCCATACGGACGCCATCGTCACCGAGGACTACGGCCGCGCGCGGCGGTTCCTGCGTGAGGTCGACTCCAGCTCGGTCATGGTCAATGCCAGCACCCGCTTCGCCGACGGCTTCGAATACGGCCTGGGGGCGGAGATCGGCATCAGCACGGACAAATTCCATGCCCGCGGTCCGGTGGGGCTGGAGGGGCTGACATCGGTGAAGTTCGTGGTGCTCGGTGACGGCGAGGTGCGCCGATGACGGACAAGGCGCGGTTCTTCTGCTAACGTTCTGCCACCCGTATTGGATCCGGTTGATACGCCCCAGTCCTCCATTGTCGGCGAGACCCCGCAGCCCCCGTCCGATTCCAGGTCCGGCCCTGGCCGGCTGGATCCTGATTCCCCGATCCTGTCCGCCGCTCGTGTCCGCCCCGGGGTATGCCGGTCCGCGTTGACTCGATCCAGCCACCGAGCGGCATGTCGTCGACATGCCGTTGCCCATGATCGGCGTCTACGGCGGCACCTTCGATCCTGTCCATATCGGGCACCTGCGCCCCGCGCTCGACTGTCTCGAGACCCTGGGCCTCGTCGAGCTGCGACTGATCCCGCTCAAGGTCGCGGTCCATCGCCCCCAGCCCGAGGTCCCGGCGGCCCTTCGCCTGGACATGCTGCGCGCGGCCGTTGCGGGTGAGCCGCGCATGATCGTCGACCCCCGGGAGCTGGAGCGTCCCGGGAGGTCTTACTCGGTCGATACCCTGAGGTCCCTACGCGAGGAGATCGGGGCGGGGCGACCGATCTGTCTACTGATGGGGCTCGATGCCTTCGCGGGCTTTCTCGATTGGCACGAGCCCGAGGCGATCCTGGGCCTGGCCCATCTCGTGGTCATGCGCCGGCCGAAACCCGGTCAAGGCGAGGATCTGACCCCGGGCCTGCGTCGTTTGTATGGCGAGCGCGCCTGCCATGGCCGCGAAGCGCTGGAGGCGGCGCCGGCAGGACGCATCCTGATGCAGCAGGTGACCCAACTCGATATCGCCTCGACCCGCATTCGCGCCTTGATCCGTGCCGGGATGAGCCCGCGCTATCTGGTCCCCGACGCCGTGCTCGCCATCATCGAGCGCGAGGGGCTCTATGGCCGGCCGTTGGTTGGGCATGGGAATCGGGAGCCCGACGAAGGGGCGCGCCGGCACGCGGTGGCGGGCCGAGTCCGATGAGATACGGCCGGCTCAGGAGGAGCCGGCCGGCCGTGCCGTCGAGGCGGCGCGGCGCGAAGCGGGAGGGCGACGTTTGCACCGTCCCCAGCCCGCGAGACCAGGGACGCCGGCCCTCGGGGGCCAAACCTGTCCATATCCTGACCTTCGAAGCAGAGGAGATCGCATGCAGCTCGAGCAACTGAAGCAACTGGTGGTAGAGACCCTGGCCGATATGAAGGCCAGGGACGTCGAGGTGATGGACGTGCGTGGCAAGACCGCCGTCACGGACATCATGATCGTGGCATCAGGGACATCCGACCGACACGTGAAGGCCATCGCCGAGACCCTGGCCTTTCGCGCCAAGGAGGGCGGCGAGAGCCCACTGGGCACCGAGGGGGTAAAGGAGGGCGAGTGGGCCCTGGTCGACCTCAACGGCATCGTGGTCCATGTGATGCTTCCCAAGGTGCGCGACTACTACGGCCTGGAGCGGCTGTGGGGCGCACCGGCACCGGTTGCGAGGCTGGCCGCCAGCGCGGCAGTCTGACTGCGACCTCCTGAGCGCCCGCCCCGCCCGGGGCGGGCATCCCACTCATTCCCCTCATCCCCTTGGTGCAACCGAGGCAGGTCCCGGCATGGATCGGTTTGACCGCATCTTCGAGCTCAATCGGATCCTCCAGGCGGCCCGGCTCCCGGTCTCGCGGCGGCGCCTCGAGGAGGAGCTGGAGTGCTCGCGCGCCACGGTCAAGCGCATCATCGAGGACATGCGGCTATACCTGAACGCACCTATCGTCTACGACCGGGACCGCGGCGGCTATCTCTACGACCAGTCCGAGGGCGAGATGTACGAGCTGCCCGGGCTGTGGTTCAACGCCTCAGAGCTCTATGCCCTGCTGACGGTCCAGCAGCTCCTGTCCGGGGTGCAGCCCGGCCTGCTCGATCAGCACCTGAGGCCCCTGCAGAAGCGCATCGATTCGCTCCTGGAGCTACAGCCCACCGGCTCCGGGCGTATCGCCGATCGGGTGCGTATCCTGCGGATGGCCTCGCGGCGGGGCGGCGAGCACTTCCTCGCGGTGGCCGGGGCCATCGCCCAGGGTCAGCGGCTGCATCTGGGCTACTTCAACCGCAGCGCAGAGGCTCACAGCGAGCGCCGGGTCTCCCCCCAACGGCTGACCTATTACCGGGACAACTGGTACCTGGATGCCTGGTGCCACCTGCGCGAGGGGCTGCGCACCTTCGCCCTCGACGCCATCGAGTCGGCCCGCCCGCTGGACGAGCCGGCCCTCGCGGTGGGCGACGCCGAGCTCGACCGCCACTATGCCTCCTCCTACGGCATCTTCGCCGGCGAGCCACAGCGGGTCGCCGTGCTGCGTTTCAGCCCCGAGCGTGCCCGCTGGGTCTCCAAGGAGGAATGGCATCGCGACCAGGTGGGGCGCTTCCTCGACGACGGCAGCTACCAGCTCGAGGTGCCCTACAGCAACCAGCTCGAGCTGGTGATGGACGTTCTGAAGTACGGCCCGGACGTGGAGGTGGTCGCCCCGCCGGAGCTGCGCGAGGCGGTGCGCGAGCGACTGCGCGAGGCCCTGGAGCGCTACGACCCCTCGACCGGGGACCTCGCCCCATGACGACCCACACGGGCCGACATGCACGCGCCTGCCGGCCCGAGATCGCCCTCATCGCGGCGGTCGCCGACAACGGGGTGATCGGGCAGGGCAACGCCCTTCCCTGGCGTCTGCCCGCGGACCTCGCCCATTTCAAACGTCTGACCCTGGACAAGCCGATCCTCATGGGCCGGCGCACCTGGGAGTCCCTACCCGGCCTGCTCCCGCGGCGCCGCCACATCGTACTCACCCGGGATCCCCACTACCGGGCAGCTGGCTGCACCCTGGTGGACTCGGTCGAGGCAGCCATCACCGCCGCGGGCGATGCGCCGGAGCTGATGGTGGTGGGCGGCGCCGACCTCTATGCCCAGGCCCTACCCCTGGCGGCGCGGCTGTATCTCACCCGGGTGCACGCCGAGCCCCCGGGCGACACGCGCTTCCCGGACTGGGACCCGCGGGCGATGGCAGGAGGTCGAGCGCAGCGAGCATCCCGCCGACGCGAAGAACCCCATCCCCATGACCTTCCTGACCCTGGTCCGGGCGGGGGCGAGGGCGGGGGCGGGTTCGGCGTGACATCCAGACATATCCTGAAACATCTCGTAACTAATTGTCCAAAAAGGGGTAATTCTCTGCCCGGCTTGACCTCCCGGCTCAGTGTCAGTATATTAGCGGAAACTGATATATGACCTGGAGTCGTCGAGATGAGACCTTCCTACCTTGCAGCTGGCCTTGCGGCCTTGTTGGCCGCCCCGGCCATGGCCGATGACCTGAGACTGGAGCCGTCCATCAACGGAGCGGTGTCGGCGGGTGGACGCTTCGCGAGCCAGTCCGCCGAAGACTGGTATATGGCCCAACAGAGGGTCACCGAGCAGGTGCGCGCCGAGCACGAGCTGGCCGTCCTGCATCAAGCAGCCCTCGATCCCCAACTGGAGCCCTGCCTCAACGGCGGCGTCTCCCCGAGCGGGCTCTTCGCGACCGCCGAGCTGGAGGACATCGCCGATCGCTTTGCCAGCG
>CAVQQM010000057.1:0-11976 GCA_963714915.1 uncultured Gammaproteobacteria bacterium | reverse complement strand
ACTGTTAATCACTAGGTCGGCGGTTCGAGCCCGTCCCGGGGAGCCAAATACAACAAGGGGTTAGGCCGTATCGGCCTAACCCCTTGTCTTTTTCCGTCGCACGAAAGTGTTTAAGGGGCGCTGCGTCGTCAGCGCAACCGCTGGGGCGGCCCTTATTCATCTGTCCCGCCACGACTCCGGAAGACTGCTTGCCAGTTGGCGAGTCGCCTCGCTGGCGGCGCGCGCCGGCCTCCACCGACAGAACGCACCCGAACCGCGGCAGTCGACCACTCGAGGGCTGACCCGACGCCTGGATGGCAGTTGATCAGCATCTGCTCAAGATGTGCGAGCATTCGGCTATCCAATCCTGATCCCGGAGACCCCAGTGGAGAGTCTGGTCCAGACCCACGAGGCGACTATCCGCCTCGGCGCATTCATCGGCATCTTCGCCGTCATGGCCCTCTGGGAGCTCGCCGCCCCGCGCCGGGTGCTGACGGTCTCCAAGGCGATGCGCTGGGGCAACAACCTGGGTCTGGTGGTGCTGAACACCCTGGTGCTGCGGCTCATCTTCCCGGCCGCGGCGGTGGGCGTGGCGGCCTTCGCCGCGGAGCGGGGCATGGGGCTGCTCGCCATCTACCCGCTTCCGCCTCTGCTCGGCCTGGTGCTGGCGGTGGTGGCGCTGGACTTCGTCATCTGGCTACAACACGTGATGGTGCATGCCGTACCGGCACTCTGGCGCCTGCACCGGGTCCACCACGCGGACCTGGACTACGACCTGACCACCGGGGCGCGCTTCCATCCCCTGGAGATCCTGCTCTCCATGCTGATCAAGTTCGCGGCCATCCTGGTCATCGGTCCGCCGGTGGCGGCGGTGGTGATCTTCGAGGTGCTGCTCAATGCCACCGCCATGTTCAACCACGCCAACGTTCGCCTGCCTCTAGGGCTCGACCGGCGCCTGCGCTGGGTGCTGGTGACCCCGGACATGCACCGGGTGCACCACTCCGTGGAGGACGACGAGACCAACTCCAACTTCGGCTTCAACCTCTCCATCTGGGACCGCCTCTTCGGCACTTACCGGGATCAGCCCCGCGCTGGTCATGAGGACATGACCATCGGCATCCGCGACCACCGCGATCCCCGCGAGGTGGACCAGCTGCCGGGCATGCTGTCCCTGCCGTTCCGGGGCGCCGTCACCGATTACGCCATCAACCGGCGCCGATGGGCCGACACGGCGCCCGCTTCCGCGGAGACGACCGCCGGGGAGACCACTGGAGGGACCGCAGGGGAGCTGCGGTGAATCGCGCCCTGGCCCGTGCGCTGGGGACGATTCTACTGGCGCTTGCGGTGGCCTTGGCCCTGATCTATCGCGACCGCCTCGACGCAGCCGCACTGACCACCTGGGTGAGCGGGGCCGGTGCCGCCGGGCCGCTCCTCTTCATCGGCATCTACGCGGCGGCTACGGTGCTCTTCCTGCCCGGATCGGTGCTGACCCTGGCCGGCGGCGCCCTGTTCGGCCCCCTGTGGGGCACCCTCTACAACCTGGTCGGCGCGACCCTCGGCGCGGCCCTCGCCTTCCTGATCGCCCGCTATCTGGCGGGGGACTGGGTGCAGGCCCGCGCCAAGGGTCTGCTGGCGCGGCTGGTCCAGGGGGTGGAGGCCGAGGGCTGGCGATTCGTCGCCTTCACCCGGCTGGTGCCGCTGTTCCCGTTCAATCTGCTGAACTATGCGCTCGGACTCACCCGCATCCCCTTCCTGTCCTACCTGCTCGCGACCCTGGTGTTCATGCTGCCCGGGGCGATGGCCTACACCTACCTGGGCTTCGCCGGGCGCGAGGCGGTGGCGGGCGGCGAGGGCGTGATCCAGAAGGGCCTGATTGCGCTTGCCCTGCTCGCAGCCGTGGCCTTCCTGCCGCGCCTGGTGGCGCGGCTGCGCCGCGGGTCGATGCTGCCGGTCGCCGAGCCCGTCGGTGAGCAGGGCCATATCGCCGGGGCCGCCAAGTTCCCGCCGGAGGATCTGCCCGGACGGATCGAGGCCTTGGACGCGGAGCTGGAGGGGCCGGTCCAGCAAATCCTCGCTCCGCGCGACGCGACGCTCCCAACGGTCAGGTCTACCGAGACGGGGGCGGAGTCCAGGCCGCGTATCTCCGTTGTCGTACCCACCCTGAACGAGGCGGCGATCATCGCCCAGACCCTGGCCGACCTCGCTCCCCTGCGGGCGCTGGGACACGAGTTGATCCTGGTGGACGGCGGCAGCCGCGATGGGACACAGGACCTGGCCGTCCCGCTGGCCGACCGGGTGCTGGAGGCGCCGCGCGGCCGTGCCTGTCAACTGGACGCCGGCGCGCGCGTGGCCGGAGGTGATTGGCTGTGGTTCCTGCACGCCGACATCCAGGTGCCGCCGCCGGCCCTGGAGGCCCTGCTGGGAGCCTGCCGAGCGCCGACGGTCTGGGGCCGGTTCGACGTGCGGCTGTCCGGCGCGGCACCTGCCTTGCGGATGATCGAGCGCATGATGAACGCGCGCTCTCGGCTCACCGGCATCGCCACCGGCGACCAGGGGGTATTCGTCGCCCGCGCGGCCTACGACGCCGTGGGCGGCTTCCCCCAGATCCCGCTGATGGAGGACATCGCCCTGTCGAGGCTGCTGCGCCGTCGCCAGCGCCCCCTGTGCCTGCGCACGCCGCTGATCGTTTCCAGCCGGCGCTGGGAACAGCGGGGCATCGGGCGGACGGTGCTCTTGATGTGGCGGTTGCGCCTCGCCTATGCCCTGGGCGCGGACCCGCGGCGGCTGGCCGAGGACTACGGCCGATGATCTCGCCGGCCGGCGGGGATGGCGCGGGTCGAGTCAGCGCGGGGAGCCTACTGATCCGGCTCGAAATGGACTGCCCTTCTGCTTATGCAGCCGCTTCGCGCCAAGTTCGACAGACCGCGAGGCGGTTGTCCGATCGAACCCGGAGTCTGCCGTTGCGCTCGTGACTGCGGGCGACCAGCGAGCCCGTCCATTGGCCCTACAGACAGGCCCTCAGGTCGGCCAGGGTGATCATGAGTGTCATCGGATCCAGCGGACAGGGGTCGAAGCCGAGGTGCTGATAAAAGACCCTGGCCTCCTCATCCAGGGCATGTACGAGCAAACCCCGAATCCCGATGGCATCCGCGGCGCTCAACACGCGCCGGCCCGCGTCGTTGAGCAAGGCTCGGCCGAGTCCCTGGCCTTGGTGGGAGCCATCGACGGCCAGACGCGCGAGCACGACGACCGGGATCGGGTCGGGCATGTTGCGCCGTAGCCGTCCGGTGGCCAGCTCCATGGCCACGGCACTGGATGCCAAGGCGTAGTAGGCGATCACCCGCCCGGATTCGCAGGCGACGAAGGTCCGCGAGGCGCCGGTCGCTTGATTGCGCAAGGCGCGTCTCTGGAGCCAGGTGTCGAGCGTCTTGCGGCCCGAGCAGAAGTTGGAGCAATCGTGTCGTTCGGTCAGCAGCTCCGGTGGCCCGACCGTCATGCCTTCTCCCAGGGCGGCACGGTCTGCATGGTTTTGCGCAGCCGATCATTGGGTTGCGGCGGCGCATCGAGTCGCGCCTGGAAGGCGGCGAATGCCTCGCCGCCGACGCGCAAGAGGGTCTGTTCGAGCAGGGCCTCCTCGGCCGCCCGCCGGCTGGCGTCGAGGATGAACTCGGTGCGGTTCTTGCCGCTGATCCGGGCGGCTCGGTCGATGAGGTCGCGTTCTTCCTCCTTGATGCGCAGGTTGAGTGTCTGACGCCTCGCGGCTCGGTCCTGGATCGTCGGCATGGCGCTGTCTCGCTTCATATCCCTCACATGCTCCTGATACTAGCAGCCACGTAACGACATCGTCATTACGAATGCGGGCGTCCATGAGGATGCAGGGGATCCTCAAGCACCGGGAACCCACCGGACTCTGTCGGCGCTCGGCGGGATCAGCTCGACCCCTCGCGAGGGTCTCGATCGCGGAATTGGCCGAAGAGGCCCCCGAGACATCGCGGACGTCGTGGCCATGGAAGCATTGGCGGGGCAGGTGCGGCATGCTCGACGAGCCACCGGGGCGGAAGAGGGACCGGCCGCGGACCTGAGCTGGCTGCTACCGGTCACCCGCGCTGGGGCATCGCGGCCTGTGAGGAGCTGCCACATTGGTGTGCTTGGCGACATCTCGGACCATCGATCTCCCCCATGACGAGCGCCCCACGGTTCCGGTCATTCGCCGGCCTCGTCTTTGAGGGCGACCGACAGCAGCACCAGATCGACGAGGCTGTTGGCCTTGGTCTTCTCCATGATGCTCGCGCGGTGGGACTCCACGGTGCGCACGCTGATGCCCAGTTCGAGGGCGATCACCTTATTGGCCTGGCCGGAGACGATGCGATCGAAGATCTCCCGTTCGCGCTGGGTGAGGGTCGCCAGGCGGGTGTCCGCCTCATCGCCGCCCTGGGGGGGCTCGTCGATCGGCGCGGGCCGGCGCAGGGCGTCCTGGATCCGATCCAGCAGGGCCTGGGCGCCGAAGGGCTTGGTCACGAAGTCGACGGCCCCGAGCTTCATGGCCCGCACGGCCATGTCGATGTCGCCGTGACCGGTGATCATGATCACCGGTAGGCTCGCGTGCTCCGTGCGCAGGCGCTCGAGCAGGGTCATGCCGCTCATCCCCGGCATGCGCACGTCGAGCAGCACCACCGCCGGGCGGCCCGGCGCGATCGTTTGGGATGCCAGGAAGGCGTCCGCGCTCTCGTAGGTCACCGCCTCGATCGCCACCGACTCCAAGAGCGTGCGGAGGGAGTCGCGCATCTCCGGGTTGTCGTCGACGACATGGACGAGTGGTTGGACCTTCACCTGAGCACCTCTGGCCCGGCCGGCAGCTCGACCCGGAACAGCGCCCCGCCGGCGGCGCTCGTGCCGATGCGGATGGCGCCACGACGCTGCTCCAGGATGGACCGGGCGACGTACAGGCCGATGCCCAGGGCGTCCGGCTTCTCGGTCTGCCAGGGCTCGAACAGGACCTCGGCCTGCCCCGGATCGATGCCCGGCCCCGAATCGCCTACCTCGATATGGATCAGTCCCATATGCGGATCGTAACCCGTCTCGATGGACAGTGAGGGCTCGCCGCGGGCCGGGTCGGTCATCGCCTCGAGGGCATTCGCGACCAGCTGGATCATCACGTGTGTCAGCTCCACCGCGTCGCAGATGGGCATCGGCAGGTCGCGGCCGTAGCCGCGAGTGATCCGCACGCCCTGGCGGCGGATGCGCTCGCCCATGAGGTCCAGGCAGGCCTCGGCGACGGCGTTCACGTCGACGGGGCCCGGGGTCTGGCGGCGGCGGCGGATGAGGGCGCGCAAGCGGTTGAGGACCTCGCCCGCCTCCCGGGCCAGGGCCTCGATGCGGGTGAGCATGTCACGGCACTGGTCCGCCCCGAGGCGACCCTGTTGGTCGAGGCGCGCGGCGGCCGCGGCATAGTTGCTGAGCGCGGCGATGGGCTGGCTGAGCTCATGGGCCGCGGACGAGGCGATGCCCGCGCCCAGTGCCAGCCGCCCGACGCGGGCCAGCTCCGCCCGGTCCGCCTCGACCAGCCGGCGCAGGCGTTTCTGCTCGCTCACATCCACCAGGACCGCGACCCCGCCGGCGACCTCGCCCTTGCCGCCACGCAAGGGCCGGGCGGTCACCTGGACCCAGCGGCCTTCACCGCCTTCGGGGTTGCGCAGATAGAGCTCGACATTGTCGATGGTCTCGCCGCGCATCGCCCGGACCAGGGGCAGCTCCCCCGGGGGGACCGGCTCCTCGCCCTCGTCGCGAAAGATGCCGAAATGCCCGGGCCAGGCATCCGGCGGGACCGCCTTGGGTCCCGAGCCGACGATCTGCGCCGCCTTGGCATTCCACAGCAGGAAGTGGCCGTCGGGATCCGCGACCACCACGCCGTCGGCGATGTGCTCGAGGATCAGACCCTGCAGGGCGTGCTGCCGCTCGAGCTGGGCGGTGCGCTCGGCCACCCGGCGCTCGAGGCCCCGGTTGAGCTCCGCCAGTGCCTCCTCGCGGTCGGCGACCCGATCGGCCATGTGACGGAAGGCCCGCACCAGGGTGCCCACCTCACCCCCCTGGTCCTCGGGCAGGTCGACTGCATAGTCGCCCTCGGCGATGGAGGCCGAGGCCTTGGCCAAGCCCGTGAGCGAGCTGGTGAGCCGGCGCACCGCCAGTACCACCAACGCGACGGCGAGCAGGAGCAGTGCACCCATCCAGAGCAGGCTCTCCTGGCGCATCAGACCAGTGCCCTGGAGGGCCAGCTGCATGGGTTCGATCAGCAGGAACAGCAGCCGTCGCTCGGGCCGAGCGGGGTCCCAGGCGCGCTCGGTGACGAAGGCGGCCCGGTCCGGACGCGTGCCCGCGGCCTCGACGAAGCCCCCGGGGCCGCCACGTGCGGCCGCGATGGCTTGCGCCCACTGGGGAAACGCGTCGGTGATGCGCGAGCGCCCCCCCAACTCGTGGGCGAAGGCCCGATCGATTTGGGGATGCCGCAGGAACTCGCCCTGCTCATCGGCGATGTACAGGGTCTCCGTGGGATCGAGCGATGCGGTGGCCCGGGCGAAGACCCAGCCCATGTCCAGGTTGACGACCAAGACCCCGAACAGCTCGCCGTCGGGGTCGTGGACCGGGGTTGCGGCGCGCAGGGTGGGCAGGTGCGGCACGCTGATTCGGCCGTGCTCCCGGTTGAGATCGATCCGGGACAGGTAGACCGACCCCGAGGGCAAGGCCAGTGCCTCCTGGACGTAATAGCGGTCGCCCTTGTGCTGGAGGGCGTCCCGCGGCGTGACCCCCATCCCGCGTTCCGAGCGCTCCACGCGCACCAGCTCGCGCCCCTTGTCGGCGACACCGATGAGTCTCAGCTGGAAGTAGCGCGGTCTGGCCTCCGCGAAGGAGAGGAATATCTGCTCCAGCCGCTCCCGCCATTGGTCCAGGCTAGAGGCGCCGACGGTATCGTAGCCGCCGGCCGCCAGCGCGCGGCCGACCCCCTGGATGGGCGGTGTACCGGCGAGGAACAAGGCATCGCTGCGCAGCTGGCCGATGAGCTGGACGACGTCGTCGGCCGCGCGCTCGGTGTGCAGACGCAGGTGGTCGCGCTCGCGCTCGACGAGGGCCTCGGCGCGGCCGCGATCGAAGAGATAGCCGACGCCCAGGGCGGACGCCAAGAGGACGGTGATGAAGACGGCGCTGAGACGCAGGGACAGGGAGCGCCAAGGGGCGACGGCGCCGCTCACGAACGGCGTCCGACCTGGCACGCCGCCCGATCAGTGGCCGCCTGGGTGTAGATTCGGTCGGGCTCGATCCAGTGGCTCATCGAGCCCAAGCATGCCACAGTCGCGTGCGCGACGGGCATGCCGGGCGCAACGGCGGATCAGGCGGCGAAGGGCGGGGCGCACTCGCCGCGCGGGGCGATCGACGGGTCGGCCTGGTAGCGGGTCGGCACCGGGTAGGCAGGCCGGCGCGTGATCATCGGGATGTGCTCGCGCACCTCCGGTTGGTCGCTCAGGATCACAACGCTCGCGCCGACGCTCACCAGGTGGCAGTGCAGGAGTTGGAGCAGGGCGACACCCGAGGCGAACACCCGCTTGGCGTGGGAGAGATCGATGATGCAGTACATCAGATCGGGGCGCAGGCCCCGGCAGATCTCGAAGATCGCCTCCGAGACCGTGATGTCCACATTGCCTTCGAAGGTCAGATCGAGCCGGTTCTCGGCGGGGATATAGCTGGCCTCGAGTGGCATTGGGGGGCTCCTCCTTCGATGTCTTCTTTATGGCGATGTGTCGTAGCGATGGGGATGCCGCGGGGGCCTATCCATGAACCCCCACGGCCGGGCGCGCGCCCCGTCGTCCTATCGGCGTGACGATCCGACCTCCTTGGTCCCTGGTATCGACGCGACGCCGCACATCGTCGGCGCAAGCGAAAGACTAGCCCTCGCGCGGTACAGCGACTATCCGGACTTACCGACCCGTTATCCGTAGGACTACGGGGTATCGGGGGGGCGAGCGCCAAGGCGGTCGGCGAGCCCCCGGATCGATCAGGCGGCGGTCAACCGGTGTGTCCGTGCGGTCCGAGACCGGCGAGCAGGGACTCCAGCGTCGGCAGGTCGACGGGTTTGGCAAGGTGCAGGTCGAATCCAGCCGCGCGCGAGCGTTCCCTGGCCTCGGCGTGTCCGTAGCCGGTCACCGCCACCAGCAGGAGCCGGTCGGGGTTCGGGTAGCGCTGGCGCAGCCGGCGGGCCACCTCCAGGCCGTCCATCCCCGGCAGGCCGATATCCAACAGGGCCACCCGTGGACACTGACGTTCGGCGAGCGCTAGGGCCTCGTCCCCGGAGGCGGCGACCTGGGTCTGGCAACCCAGGACCTCCAACAGGAGCGCGAGGGCCCCGGCCACGTCGGGGTTGTCGTCTACGACGAGCACCTGCACCCCCTGTCCGGCATTCCCGGGCGCGGGCTCTTGCGGCGACGCGCCCTGCACCCCGGCGAGGCGCGGAAGGTGCAGGGTGAACTCCGAGCCCGGTCGGGGCCAGTCGCTGCGGACCGTGAGATGTCCCCCGTGCAGCTCGGCCAGACGGCGGGAGATGGTCAGGCCGAGGCCGAGCCCGCTCGGCGGACCGCCATCCGGGCGGGGCCCTTGGGAGAAGGGCGTGAAGATCTCGTCGATCCGCTGGGGGGAGATGCCGAGGCCGGTGTCGCGGATGCGGATGCGCACCTCGCCTCCCTCGGCCTCGGTGGTGAGTCGGATTTCACCGCCTCCCGCGGTGTACTTCGCGGCATTGAGGAGCAGGTTCAGGAGGATCTGGGAGAGTCGCACCAGGTCGCCCTCTACCAGGAGTCCTGCGGGCGGGTCCTCGGCCTCGAGCCGGTGGCGCCGCTGCGCGAGGAGGGGTGCGACCCCGTCCAGGGCGTGCCGGACGACGTCGCGTACCTCCACCGGCCCGCGCTTCAGCTCGAGCTTGCCGCGCACGATGCGTGAGACATCCAGCAGATCGTCCAAGAGCCTGCCGAGATGGGCGGTCTGACGGTCGAGCACCCCGACTGCCCAGCCGACCCTGGGGTCGGCGTCCCCAAGGACCAGTCGCAGCACGTCCACCGCGTTGCGGATGGGCGCCATGGGGTTGCGCAGCTCGTGCCCCAGGACCGCGAGGAACTCGTCCTTGCGCCGGCCGGCCTCCAGCAGGCTGGCCTCCGCGGCCTTGCGGTCGCGGATGTCGCGGGTCACCGTCGCGAGCCGCACGGGCGCTCCCGTCTCCGCGTCGTCGATGCGCACCACGTCCCAGTGCACGTCGATGGCCTCGCCCGTCACGAAATGGCGGAAGCGGAACTCCCCCGCCCAACGGCCCTGGGCGATCACGGTCGGCAGCACCGTCTCCCGCACGAAGGGCAGGTCCTCTGGGAAGAGATAGTCCTCCACCCGGCTGGCCTGGACCGCCGCGTCGCCGCTCAGGCCGACCAGGGCCTGGCCGGCCTGGTTGAGATAGATGGCCTGGCCGTCCAGGGCGGCGACGCCGATGAAATCGCTCGAGCTCTCGACGACCTTGGCCAGGGACCGGGCGCGTGACTCGGCCTGGCGCCGCTCGGTCTCGTCGCGGGTGGTGCAGAGCGCGGTCTCGACAGTGCCGTCCGCGCCGCGCTCTGGGACCGCGCGCAGGCTGAAGTAGCGGTCACCGTCGCTAGTCGGGAAGCTGAACTCGAGCGCGCGCGGCTCCCCGCTCTCGAATACATCGTGGAGCGTCGCCGACCAGCGCCCGCAAAGCGCGGGCGGCATGCCCAGCTCCTCGTTGGTGCGGCCCAGAAAGTCGGAGCGGGGCCGTCCGGTCACGCGCTCGACGGCGGCGTTGACATAGAGGTGCCGCAATGACCGGTCGAAACGAGCGACGAGGTCGGGCGAATTGTCCGCCAGGGTGGCGAACTCCTGCTCGCGCCGGCGCAGGGTCTCCTCCGTCTCGATGGTCTCGGTGATGTCGCGCGTGCTGCCCCGGCGCCCGGCGAACTCGCCGCTCGGGCGATACACCGGTTGGCAGACGTGCTCCATCCAGCGCATCTCCCCGTCTACCCGGATGATCCGAAATCGCAGGCGTTTGGCCTCGGGATCGCGCAGGCCCTCGCGCAGATGGGCCGCCAGCTCCGGCCGGTCTTCTGGATGGGCGATCTCGAGCAGCAAATCGGGGTTGGCGAGAAAGGACGCCGGAGGGTGCCCGGTGGTCCGTTCGCAAGACGGGGACATCCAGCGCAGGGCCCCATCGGGTCCGAACCAGCTCTCCCAGTCGAAGGTGTAATCGGCGACCAGACGGTAGTCTTCCTCGCTCGCACCCAGGCCCATGCCCCGCCGGCTTTCATCGCCATCGCTCGGGGCAAGACCGCCGCCGGATGTGGGCCCGGGGCGCCGCGGACGGGACTCAGACATCCCTGGGCTCGGCGACCTGCCGTCCTGGGGGCGAGCGCCGCGGCCAGTCCCAGACTGGCTGGCCTGGCCGGGCGTCGGTGGCGTGCCGATGGCCGGGTCTCTCCTGGGTCACGGGTCTGTCCCCTCCCTGATTCGCGTCTTATGACTCGTCGCCTCGCCCGCGGCGGGGGCTGGGCGGTTGGGAGTATTGCCCTGACCTGGCCGCGCGTCCAGGGCCGCGGATTGCCCACCGCTCCCGCGCGCCCGGTCGGATGATCCGCCCGCACAAGCCCCCATCTCCGGCCGGAACGGTGGGAGGGGACGATGAGACAGCTCGCGCTCTTCGATGACGAGCCGGAACCAGGGCGCCCGCGCGGCGGTCGGGGGCCCTCGCTGGCCGAAAGCCCGGCCCCCGCCGCGCTCGCGGCGGGGTTGGACGCGATCGCCGCTCGGCTCGACCCTCGGCTTCGTCTGGGCACCTCGTCCTGGTCCTTTCCCGGTTGGACCGGCCTGGTCTACGCGGCGCCCGCGTCCAAGCAGGTCTTGTCACGCCAAGGCCTGGCGGCCTACGCGTCGCATCCCCTGCTGCGCACGGTGGGGGTCGACAGCGGCTTCTACGCCCCCTTGGATGTCGGACGCCTCTCTAGCTACGCCGCCCAGACCCCGGAGGGGTTTCGTTTCCTGGTCAAGGCGCCGGCCACATTGACCGATCCGCGACCGCGCGGCCCTTCACGGTCCGAGGTCAACCGCGGTTTCCTCGACGCGGGTCGGGCAGTGGTGGAGGCCGTCGCCCCCTTCGTCGAGGGCCTGGGACCGCGCGCGGGGGTGCTGCTCTTTCAGTTCCCACCCCTGGGGCGGGAGATCACCGCGCGGCCCAGACGCTTCGCGGAGGGGCTCTATCGTTTTCTTCGTGACCTGCCCAAGGGGCCGACCTATGGCGTGGAGCTGCGCGATCGCGAGCTCTTGACACCGGATCTGGTCGCCGCGCTCCATCATGGCGGCGCGACCGCTGGACTGGCGGTCCATCCCCGTCTCCCAGGATTGGGCGCGCAGATGTCGCTCTTCGGCGACGACCCGGCCCATCCCCTTGTAATTCGCTGGCTCCTGCGCCCCAACCGGGGATACGAGGAGGCGCGGGATCTCTACCATCCGTTCTCCAGGCTCGCCGAGCCGGATCCCGAATCTCGCACCGCCATCGTCGACCTGGTGCGGCGGGCGCTCGACCAGGGGCGGGAGGTCCTGGTCATCGTCAACAACAAGGCCGAGGGCTCCTCGCCGCTCAGCATCGCCGCCCTGGCCGCCGCACTCGGCGATGGCGCCTGAACGGCGGCCGGTCCCGGCGACGGGAGCCTGAGATGGGCAGCGGGGGCTTAGCGTCACCCGTCCTGTGGGTTAGTCTCAGCGCCCGATCAACCAATCCGACAGTCGCCGCCGACCTATCCGAAGCCACCCATGATCGAGCTCACCGAACGCACCCCGGTCCCGCCGGACCTTTCTCCGACCCTCAACCTCACCCGGGATCAGCGGGGCCGTGCCCGACTGCGCGCGACCCTGAGCGACGGGCGGGAGGTCGCCATCCTGCTGCCCAGGGGCGGGGCGCTGCGG
>CAVQQM010000056.1:0-53533 GCA_963714915.1 uncultured Gammaproteobacteria bacterium | reverse complement strand
CTCCGGTGGTAGGGTCTGGTGACCGGCTGCACGGGCGACCTGCATTGCACGCACCAGGGAGGACGCGGGCCTTAACCGATGTCAAACGCCGGAATGGGGTCAGAGGGCTGCCAAATGACGGGGCTGCCAAATGACATCGATCAAGGCACACTCGCCAACCCGACCGGAGCATGCGTGCCGCGCATGCACCCCTTGCCCCAGGAGACCGACCCCATGTCTGGAGCCATCGCCCCGGCGCTCACCGCCGAGCATCGTCGCTGTGACCGTCTGCTCAGCGTCGTCGAGAGGGCCGCGGAAGCGGCGGAATGGGAGCGCGTCCCGGTCGAGGTCAGGGCGCTCGCCGAGGCGACCGAGGCCCACTTCAGGCTCGAGGAGGAGGGGCTTTTCCCGGCCCTGGAGGACGCCGCCCCTGCCGCGGGCGGCCCGACCTCGGTGATGCGCATGGAGCATCAGCAGATCCGCCAGATGCTCGACGACCTGCGGGCCGCCGTCGCGGCGCGGGACAAGGCCGAGTGTCTGGGGCTCCTCGAGACCCTGCATCTGCTCATCCAGCAGCACAACGCCAAGGAGGAGGCGATCCTCTATCCGCTCGCCGATCGGACCCTCGCGGAGCGAGCGGATGCGATTCTCGGCGAGCGAGGCGCGGCCTGAGTCATGGACCGGGTGCTCGATGTCTCGGCGCTGCCGCCCCCCGAGCCCCTGGAGCGGGTGCTCGACGCCTTGTCGGGTCTCCAGTCGGGTGATCGCCTGGTGGTGCGTCACCGCCGCCAGCCGTTTCCGCTCTACGACATCCTGCGTCGGCTCGGGTATCGTTGGCAGATCGAAGGGGTCGAGGGCGATTGGCGGATCCTCATCGCCCCCGAAACGGACTCGCCTTCGGGCACAGGTCCATGATCCTAGAAAGAGCAGTTGGACGGTCGTCAGGGTGCGTCCCGCGTGGTGGCCTGATTGCAAACAGGCAAGGCACAACGAGGTGGAATAGTCGTTCTATTCTAAAGAGTTGTAACGATGCTGGGCGCCGCGCGGGGCGTGCCATGGCGGCGGTAGCGACGTCCACCGAGCGGGTGACGATCGCAGGCTGCCTGAATCCCAACAGCCACAGACAGTTGCATACGCTACAAAGCGATCAACTGCTCTTTCCAGGATGATCGACCCCCGGGGGCTGCGGCTCGACCAGGCCCCGCCCATCCATCTGCCGTTTCGGCTCTTCCTCACCGCCCCCTGGTTCGCGGTCGCCGCGGGTGTGCTGATGGTGGTCGCCGGTGACGCCGCGCTCGGCTCGCGCTGGAGCCCATCCGCCCTGGCGGCGACCCATCTGCTCACCGTCGGCTTCCTCGCCCAGGTGATGTGCGGTGCGCTGCTACAGATGCTCCCGGTGATCGCGGGTGCGCCGATCCGGGGCGTCGCCTGGGTGGGTGCCTGGACCCATATCCTCCTCAGCCTCGGCGCGGGTCTCATGGCCGGGGGGTTCCTCGGGCTCGGGGGCATCGCCCTGTGGGTCGGCGCCGCCTGTGCCGCGCTGGGTTTCACGGTCTTCCTCGCCGGCGCCCTCCCGGCACTGGCGCGGGCGCGCGGTGATCCGGGCACCGTCACGGCCCTGCGACTCGCGGCCCTGTCCCTGGTGGTGACGGTGGCCCTCGGTCTCGTCCTGGTCGCCGCGCTCATGGGATGGCTGCCGCTGCCCAATCTCTCCAGTTGGGTCGAGGCCCACGCCTTCTGGGGCCTGTTCGGCTGGGTCGGGCTACTGATCGTCGGTGTCGCCTACCAGGTGCTGCCGCTCTTCTATGTCGCACCGGCCTTCCCGCGTCCCTACACCTTGCTCACGGCCCCGGTGCTATTCGTGCTGATCCTCGCGGCCGCAGTGCTGCTGGGGACCGGCCGGGGACACTGGTCCCAGCTGGCCAGCGATCTGATCGCACTGGGGTTCGCGGGATTCGCGGCGGTCTCACTGGTGCTCCAGGCCTACCGCGAGCGCCCGCGGGCCGACCCCACCCTGATGCACTGGCGGCTTGCCATGGCCTCGATCCTGGGCACCGCGCTCGGCTGGTGGCTGGGGGCGGCGCCGGAGCTCCTCGGGGTGCTGATGCTGGTCGGGGTGGGGGTCGGGCTGCCGAGCGGCATGCTGCTCAAGATCGTCCCCTTCCTGGCCTGGTTTCACCTCCAGTCCCGTCAGATCGACCTGGGCCGGCTGGATGTGCGCATCCCGCACATGCACCGCCTGCTGCCGGACGGAGTCGCCCGTTGGCACCCGCCCCTGCATGCCGTGGCCCTCGGCCTGCTGCTCGGGGCGGTGCTGGACGCGCGCCTGGCGTGGGCGGGTGGATTGGTCCTCACGGTCTCTGCCCTATGGCTCTTGGCCTTGATGTCCCTGGCCGCCTGGCGTTACCGTCGCGCGACCCTCGACCTCGCCGCCCCCCGGACCCCGAGCCCCCCATGATCGAGCAGTTGCGCGCGACCCCACTGTTGTCTGCACTCGACGAGGCCGAGCTGCGGCGCGTCGCGGAGCGTGCGGCACGCCGTCAGCTCGACGAGGGCGCCTGGCTGTTCAGCCAGGGCGACGCCGCGCGGCACTTCTATCTCGTCCTGAGCGGCCAGGTGCGCCTGTTCAGGCTCGCCCCCGACGGCGGCGAGAAGGTGATCGAGATCGTCTGCGCCGGCGAGACCTTCGCCGAGGCCCTGATGTTTCTCAACGCGCCCCGGTACCCGGTGTGCGCGGCCGCCCTCGAGCCGAGCGAGGTGATCGCCATCGACGCCGGCGACTTTCGCCGCCATGCTCCGGGAGTCGGTGGATACCTGCTTCGTGGTGCTGGGGGCGCTCAGCCGGCGGCTGCGGGCCCTGATCGGTGAGATCGACAACCTCACGCTGCACTCGGCCCGCAGCCGGGTGGCGCGCTACCTGCTCGCCCATTGCCCGGAGGATCGCCGTGCCTTCGCGCTGGACGTGCGCAAGGGGGTGCTGGCGTCGCGCCTGTCCATCAAGCCGGAGACCTTCTCGCGGGTGGTCAAGCAGCTCTCGGACGCCGGGGCGATCTCGGTCCACGGCGCCCATGTCACGTTGATCGATCGACCCGCCCTGGTGGAGATGGCCGAGCTCGCGGATGCCGCCGAGCTCGGTCAGGCCGGTCCCGCCTGCGCCCCCCCGCCGCGTCGCGGGTGACCCGGGCGCGGCCGGCGCTTCGAGTCCGCGCCGTCCCCCCTTCACGAAACCGTCACACGCGCCTTATGCTCGGGGCCAGCTCGCGCCGTCGGTCTCATCCGATGGCCCGTGCCTGCCACAAACAGAGGAGCGTGAGAGTGAAATCCAGCAAGACGGGCGGAAAACGCCGGGGCGCCGCGACCAAGAACGCCATCGCCAAACAGGTGGCCGGGGTCGACGCCATCGAGGTCAAGGCCACGGTCCCCGACCATCAGATCGACGTCGCCCTGACCCGCTATGGCCTCACGGTGGACAACGACGAGGAGCGGTACATCTATTTCTTCGACACCCCGGGGCGCGATCTCAGCGCGGCGGGGATCGTTGCCCGGGCCCGGCGCATCGTAGGCGACCAGCACGACAGCACGGTGAAGTTCCGGCCCGTGGTCCCGGCCGAGGTCTCCAAGGCGTGGACGAAGCTCGAGGGCTTCAAGCTCGAGGCGGATGCGAGCGAGAAGGGGATCGTGAAGTCCGCATCCCTGACCATGCCGGTGGAGAAGGGCCTGATCAAGAAGGTGGTGGCGGGCGACAAGCCGATCGGCGAGCTGTTCACCAACGAGCAGCGCGAGCTCCTGCGGAGCGTCGGCGGACGGGAGATCGACTTCGATTCCCTCTCCTGCTTCGGACCCCTGGCGGCACACCGCTGGAAGTTCGAGGAGCCCGGCTGCCCCTGGGGGATCACGGCGGAGCTGTGGAAGCGGGGCGACGGGGCGCGGCTCATGGAGGTCTCCATCAAGTGCCCCATCGCCCACGCGGCCGTGGCCGTCGCGGGGTTCATGGCCTTCCTGGCCGAGGTCGGTGCCGAGCAGGACGCCGAGCAGCAGTCCAAGACCCATTGGTCCATGTCCTATCTAGCCGCCGGGGCGAGCGAATCGCCGTCCGCCGTCGCGCCCGCGCCGGCGGACGGCTAGCCCGGTTGGGCCTGGGCGATTCCGTGGGCACGACGCCAGACACCACAGGGCCGGAGACCACAGCGGCGGACACCACAGCGCCGGACACCATCGTCCCGCGCTGGGAGTGGCGCAGCTTCGGCGGCGACCTCGCGGAGGCGGCCGCCCGACTGGTCGCCGCGGGGCGCGGCGAGGTGCAGCGCACCCATGAGGTCTATCTGCTCTCGGCACTGAACGACGCGAGCGTCAAGGTCCGCGCGGGTCTGCTCGACATCAAGCGCCAGGAGGAGGTCGATGGGGACGGACTGGAGCGCTGGCGCCCGATCCTCAAGGCCCCCTTCCCCTTGCCGGCGGAGACCGTCGCCGAGGTCTTCGATTGTCTCGGTGCACCGACCCCGAAGCTGACCCGTGCGGACTACGGCCTGGAGCAGCTCCTGGCCGAGCTGATCGCGCCCGCCCCCGATCTGCGCGCGCTCCAGGTCCACAAGGCGCGCACCCGCGTCCGATTCGAGGGCTGCGCCGCGGAGGTCACGGAGGTGGTGGCCGACGGCCGTCGGGTGCGGACCCTGGCGGTCGAGTCGGAGGATCGCACGGCGGTCCTCGCCGCGCTCCGGCGCCTGGGGCTCGAGGGGGTGCCGAACCAGGCCTACCCGCCGGCCCTCAAGGCCCTGATCGGCATGACCGGCGAGGGCGGCGGCGCCGGGACGCGCTACGCGGCCATCGACGTGGGGACCAACTCGGTGAAGCTGCACCTGGCCGAGCGGGATGAGGCCGGCCGTTGGACTCCGATCCTGGATCGGGTCGAGGTGACCCGTCTGGGCGAGGGCCTGCGCGAGCGCGGCGAGCTGGGTCGGTCTGCCCAGGCCCGCACCATCGACGCGATCCGCGCCCTGGCCGATGCGGCCTGGGGCGCGGGGGCCGTGCAGACCCTCATGGTCGGGACCGCGGGCCTCCGTTTCGCCCGCAACGGCCAGGCCTTCCTCGATGCCGTGCGCGAGGCCTGCGGGTTGAGTATCGATGTGATCTCGGGGGAGGAGGAGGCCCGCCTCGCCTATCTGGCCGCCGCCCAGTCCCTGGGCATCCCGGCCGGGTCCCTGGTGGTGTTCGACAGCGGCGGCGGCAGCACCCAGCTCAGCATCGGCCGCGACGGCCGGGTCGAGGATCGCTTCAGCCTGCCCTTGGGCGCGGTGCGGCTCACCGAGCAGTTCGGGCTGGCCGCCGCCGTCTCGGCAGAGACCATCACCGCGGCTTTGGATGCCATCGCCGGTGAGCTCGACCGGCTCGACGCCGTGGGGCGGCCCGAGACCCTGGTGGGCATGGGCGGGGCCGTGACCAACCTCGCGGCGGTGAGTCTCGGGATGACCGAGTACGAGCCCGATCGCATCCAGGGCTTCGAGCTCACCCGCGCCGAGGTCGAGGGTCAGATCGCCCGCTACGCCGCGCTCGATTCGACCGGCCGGTGTGACATCCCCGGGCTGCAGCCGGGCCGCGCGGAGGTCATCCTGGCCGGCGCGCTGATCGTGCTCTCCCTGCTCCGCAAGCTCGACCGCGACCGGCTCAGGGTGAGCGACCGGGGGCTGCGCCACGGGGTGCTGATGGACCGATTCCGGGGCTAGGGTCCAACGGCGTCTCGCGGTTGGTATGGGCCTGATTGCGCCGCTCCGCCTCCAGGACCTGGTCGCGGGCCTGGGCGAAGTCCAGGGTCCCGGGGGCCGGGTCGGGCTGGGCCCCGAGCCCGTATTGCATGGGCGTGATCTGGTTCGGGACAAAAGACGCGGTGCGCGCGTCGATCCAGTCACCGGTGCGCCAATCGCTCACCCAGATCTCGTTGGCGGCCTCGATCCCCCCGGGCCGCCCCTCGAGCCAGATCAGGGCGCAGCCCAGATCGTCGAAGGGATAGACCCGGGAGCCTCCTTTCGGCTCGCCCAACCTGACCTGGGCGGAGTGGCGGCGATCGCTCAGGACCATGCGGCAGCGCTCGCAGGTCGCCCGGTCCCATTTGACCTCCACCGGTCCCGTCCCCGGTTCGCCGCAGGCGCCGAGCAACAGGGTGATGGCGATCGACGCGAGTCCCCTAAGCCACATGGGCCCTTGCCTCCTCCAGCTCGTCCCAATGGATCGACGCGAGGAGCGCCGCGTAACGGGACAACAGACCCAGGAAGCGCAGCCGATCCGGCCCCGCCACCTCCCCGCGCCATAGACTCCCGCCCTGGCTCGAGCTGAACCCCCAGGCCTGGATGGCCCGCGCGAAGGCCTCGTCCGGCCGGCTCAGCCGCAGGGTGCAGGCGAGCCGGCTGGCCAGGTCCACCAGGTCCGCGACCCGGTCGTCCAGCACCACCCGTCCCTGGTCCAGCTCGATCACCCGATTCACCAGGGAGGCCACCTCGTCCAGGCGGTGGCTCGAGATCAGCATGGCGGCGCTCGATTGACGCTCGGCGAGCATCTGGAAGAAGACGCCCCTGGCCTCGGGGTCGAGGTTGGCCGCGGGCTCGTCCAGCACGAGGATGTCGGCCCCGCGACCCAGGGCGATCGCGATCAGGAGCTTCTGTTTCTGCCCGCCCGAGAGCTTGACGAAGGGCTGGTGCCTGAAGCCCTCCAGGTCGAGCCCGAGGCGGGCGGCCACGCCCCGGATCTCGGCCGGGTCGGCGGCGCACAGGCTCGCCGAGAAGCGGACCAGCTGGCCCACGGGCATCTTGAGGGGGGGCGGGAGCTGGGGCACGAAACCGACCCGGGCGAGGACCTCGCGGCGATGCTCCCGCGGCGCCAGACCCTCCACCAGCACCTGCCCTCCGTGCAGATACTCGCCCAGCAGACAGCGGATGAGGGTGGTCTTGCCCGCCCCGTTCGAGCCCACCAGGGCGACGCGATGGCCGCGCTCGATGGTGAGGTCGATGCCAGCCAGGACCTGTTGGCGGCGAAAGCGCTTCTCGACGTTCTGGAGCTCGATCATGGGGTCACCCCAGGCCGCCGAAGCCTTTGAACCTGTAGTTGAGGGACGAGGTCGGGCAGATGTCCACGCACAGACCGCAACGGGTGCAGTCGGCGCCGATATCCGTGTCCAGCGCCAGGGCGCGGCCGCGGATGGTGACATCCAGCACGTGGGGCACCAGGCAGACCTTGCGGCAGTCGCCCTCGTGATGGCAGGCATCCACGTTGTACTGCACCCGCAGGGGTGAGGCGAGGGCCCCGACCAGCCCGTAGGTCACGCCGATGGGACAGACATAGCGACACCAGGCCCGCCGGGAGACGAAGACCTCGAAGGCCAGCAGGGCCAGCACCCAGAGGAGCACCAGACCCGGGCCGTAGATCAAGGCGCGGCTCAGGATCCCGGTGGGGGAGAGGGTCTCGAACAGGGTGTATCCGGTGAGCAAGGCCAGCAGGGCGAAGATCACATAGAACAGGGTCCGTCCCCCGCGATGGAATCTCAGGTCGCGGGCCCAGCCGCGGGCGGCGAGCCGCAGGTGCAGGGCCTCGGCCCATTCGGCGATCAGGTGATAGGGGCACACCCAGGAGCAGAAGGTCCGCCCGCCGAGCAGCCACCACAGCACGAAGACGGTGGCCGTCCCGATCAATAGGTTCAGGACCACATGCTTGTAGGCGAGTATCACCTGCAAGGCCGAGTTGAGGTCCGCCATGTGGAAGCCGAGCACCCGTGACGCGGTGAGTGCGCCCTCCACCAGCTGCACGTCGAACTGATAGGAGATCACGAACAGCAGGTTGACCAGGATCAGGGTCGCCCAGCGACGGTTGCGCCACTTGTGTCGCCCCGGCGATTGCGCGTGCTTGTGCTCCACCGCCCGCAGGACCTCGGCGTCGAGCTTGGTCTTGCGCTTCTCGTCATAGACGGCGCGCACCTCCACGGGGATCTGGGCCGGCGTGGGCTTCAAGGGCTTGAGGCCGGCGAGCTGGCGCAGTGAATCGAGTAGGTAGCTCATCGCGCTGGGTCCTTGGGCAGATGTCTGGAGCGGCTCGCGGTGGGGCGCCGGTCAGACCATGTCCGCCGTCTTGTGGATGTCGATCACGATGGCCGCGGGCTCGGGCGGACAGATCATCTCGCACACCCCGCAGCCGACGCAGCCGTCGAGCACCACGGGGCGCATGGCGCCCGGGTTGCCCGCCGGCTCCAGTCGGATGGCGTGCCTGGGCGGGCATTGATTGGGGTCCCCGGAGGGTGGGGTCCCGGCCTCGCACTGGGCGATGCGGATCTCGATGGGGCACTGGCGCACGCACAGATCACAGAGCTCGAGGTCGTAGGGATGATCCGCCACCGGGATCGGGCTCCAGCGGTCCACCGACTCGTAGCGGAGCTTGCCGGTGTAATCGGCGCCCCGTGCCTGACCCTTGAAACCCTTGCCCTGCACCGCGAGACAGGCATCGGGCCGGGCGAGACGGGCGAACCCCATGCGCGATTCCGCCGGGTAGTTGATGGCATGGGTGAGGGCGCCCGTGGGACAGGCCAGGACGCACTGGAGCCCGTCGCAGGAGAAGTCGCAGGCCTGGTCGCGGGCCTCGATATAGGGCACACCAATCCCAACCCCATCGGTCAGGTCGGCGAGTCGGATCGCCTCCACGGGACACACCTGGACGCACTGACCGCACTTGATGCAGGCGGCCAGGAGCTCCTGCTCGGCGAGCCCCTCCTTGAGTGCCCCCGGCGGGCGCAGCCGGGCGTTGGCCCCCCCGATGACCGGGATCAGTCCGAGCAGGGATGCGCCGACCAGACCCACCGTGAGTCCGGCCGTGCGCAGGAGCTCGCGTCTCGTCTGTCCCTTGCGGGGGGAGACCTTGGGACGCGCGGTGGGTGGCTTGACGTCGCTCATGGGTGATCGGTTGCGCTGCTGGGGGCAGGGGTGGGCGGGTCAGGGTTTGGCGGGCCGGTCGTGACGGGGCGAGGGTGGAAGGCTCATTCCTGATCGAGTGATCTGCGCAGGGCCTGGTAGGCATCGAAGGTGCCCGCCGGTGCCGGGGCGTCGCTGGGGACAGCGCCCGGGGATGCACCATCGTCCTCGGGGTCCGTCGCGAGCGATGGGCTCGGGACCCGGGCCTTGGCGAGATCCGCGGCCAGGTCGGCCGTCATGCGGGGTCTGGGGTCTCGGGCCATCAGATCGGGGGCGCTGAAGGGCGCCAGACGCTCCAGGAAGTCGATCATCTCGAGCATGGGCGAGCCCTTGAAGAACTGGGCGGGCGGCACGTCCATCCAGATGCGGTCGGCATAGGTATAGAGCTCGTAGGGGGTGTCGCCGATCCCGTCGGCGTCCCGGTCGAAGCCCTCGTAATCGTCCCAGTAGTTGTCCTCCCACAGGTTGCGGGTGGCGCCCTTGCCGCCCTCCACCACCATCTGGGTGATGTTCCCCTTGAACCGGTTGGCGACGAGCTCGTTGCCCTGCCAGTCGTTCAACCAACGCACCCCGACCCCGTTGTAGGCGATCAGGTTGTCGCTGATCCGGTTGATGGTATCGGGCTGGTAGGGTGAGACATCGAGGTACAGGCCGGTCGCGCAGTAGAGGATGCGGTTGCCCTCGATCACCACCTCGGAGGTCTCCTTGAAGCCGATGCCCACCCCGGTGGAGCCCTGGGCATGGGTGATGGTGTTGTTTCGCACCACCACCCCGTCGCTGTACATCAGGAAGATGCCGACGGTGTTGTCCTCGTAGTGGTTGTCCTCGACCCGGTTGGTCTGGGAATACATGAAGTGCAGGGAATAGCGTCCGCCACGGGCGTCGTTGCGTGCGATCAGGTTGTCGCGGGAGTACCAGACCACGGTGTCGCGGGCGTCGCGGATGATGTTGTCGGTGATCTGGTTGTCGAAGCTGTACCAG
Source organism: uncultured Gammaproteobacteria bacterium (assembly GCA_963714915.1). Taxonomy (GTDB): domain Bacteria; phylum Pseudomonadota; class Gammaproteobacteria; order Chromatiales; family Chromatiaceae; genus Thiodictyon. Next base: position 43,631 of record CAVQQM010000056.1, on the reverse strand, counting down.
AGGCGCACCGCGTCCCCCCGGATGCCCAGATCCACCGGCTTGGAGGAGATGTGGTTGCGCCGGACGATGTTGTTCCGGGACTGCTGGAGATCGACGCCGAAGAGACAGTCCTCGATGCGGTTGTCCTTGATCACATTGAAGTTGCCGCGTACCTGAACCCCCGAGTCCAGGTCGTTGTGCGAGCTGCCCGAGCCGCGCAGGGTGAGCCCCTTCAGGGTGGCCCCGTCGGTATCGAGCAGGACCACCGTGCCCTTGCCGCCTGCGTCGATCACCACCTCGCCGCGCCCGTCGATGGTCATCGGCTTGTCCACCACGATGGGACCGGCGTAGACGCCGGGACTCGGGCTGAGTGTGCCGCCCGCGGCGGTGGCATCCACCAGGGGTTGCAGGGGCGGGTGGGCGGCCCAGGCGGTCCCGGCGAGCCACAGGGCCGCCAGGGGCAGGGCGGCCAGGGAGATCAGCGCGGAGCCGGGTCTCATGATGGGGATCGTCAGCCGGCGCGCAGCTGTTTGCGACGCAGCAGGGCGGCGATCGCGAGCACCGCCGAGGTCAGCAGCATCAGACCGAAGCCCCAGTAGGGATAGGAATGGGTCGAGAACTGGGCCACCTTGCCGTCGCCGAAGACCGTGGGCATGAAGGGCTTCACCGTGAATGCGCCCATGGCGTTGAGGTTGTGTCCGTACCACCAGAGCCAGGCGGAGTAGTCGATGAGGAAGAACACCGGCAGGGCCAGGGGCACCAGCACCAGGAGCCAATAGAGTGGTCCCCCCGTGCGGCGGGCGCCCCACAGCAGGAGCAGCATGGCGGCGAGCAGGAGCCAGGGCACGGCATGGCCGACCCTGGACATGGTCGCCACCATGGGGCGGATCTCCACCGGGTTGTTGAAGTAACGGCCCAGGCTCTTGCCGTAGTGCCAGGCCATCACCTGGGATCCGCTGCCGGTCCACTCCTGGCGCTCCTCGGCCGGACGGCGGGCCTGGTCGCGCTCGAAGGTGATGCGCAGACTCTCGATCATGGCCTCCTTCTCGGAGGTCGCGTCGCTACCCCCCGCGTCCGGCGCCGGCGCATCGGCCGACTCCCCGGTGCTCTCGGCGAGCTCCGCCTTGAGCCGGGCGATCAGTGCCTCGCCGGGAGAAAGGGCAGGGGCCGCGGCCTCCTCTCCCTTGCCCGCCTCCTGGTCCAGGGAGGTGATCAGGGCGCGCACGAAGCCGGTGCTCTGCAAGTGCAGTCCGTCTGACCCGTAGTAGGTCAGGAACATCCAGCCCAGGATCCCGGCGAAGCCCAGGCCCAGCACCCCCAGCCGGATCGTCGGTCGGGTGACGGCGAAGCCCAGCAGCATGACCGCGAGCATGGCGATCAGGAAGGGCGAGAAGGTCTTCTCCAGCACGCCCCCCGCGGCGATGGGGTACATGCCCACGTAGTGATTGATGGTGTCCATCTCGTGGACGCAGTCCAGCGCCTCATCCTCGCGGATCTCGGCCTTCTCCACCTTCTTGCAGCCGTTGAAGACCCCGTTCATGTGGAAATGGATCCGCACCCCGTCCGGGAAGGCCTCCGGCGGGTAGTTGGGCGCGGTCAGCGAGACCCACCAGATCGGGGTGAAATAGACCGCGGCGAGCAGACCGATGGCGGTCAGGGACAGGAGGGCGATCAAGAGACCGCTGCGGTCGCTCGCTCGAGTGTTCATGGGGGTACCGCTTCGCAGGGAGGATCAGGGCGGCCGCCCGGAGGGGACCGGGCGGCCCATGGGGAGGGGTCAGTCGAAGTCCGGGTTCTGCCAATCGGCGGACTCGGCCAGGAGCTCCTTCGGCGGCTTGAGTCGGGCGGTGTAGTCGCTCACGGCGATCACGTCCCGCTCCGAGAAGCCCTTCACCTGCTCCACCATGTCAGGGTTGGCGTTGCGCCGCTGGCCGCCCTTGATCTCGCGGAACTGGCGGACGATGTAGTTGTAGTGCTGGCCGTGGACGCGGGGGTAGTACTTGTCGTTGTCGCCCTCGCCGTTCGCCCCGTGGCAGCGCACGCAGTTCTCCTCGTAGAGCTTCTTGCCGTGCTCCAGGTCGTCACCGGGTCCGACACCATTGGCGGGTGTCATGGGCAGGGTCGCCATGTAGGCCACCACGTCCGCCAAGGCCTGGGGTCCGCCGATCTGGTCGGGCAGGGCGAAGGGATACATGGTCGGGTTGTCCCGGTTCAGGGCCCGGATGTCGGCGAGCTGCTTGATGATCACGTTGTGGTGCTGGCCGGCGAGCTGGGGGAAGGTCCCGTCCGGCAGCCCCCAGCCCTCGGGCAAGTGGCAGGCGGAGCAGACCTCATAGACATCGCGCCCGTTCTCCGGGTCGCCCACCAGGTGCATGGCCTCGTCCTGCTCACCGCCGCCCTCGTTCCAGGCGAAGGCGGAGCCGGCGAGTGCGGCCGCCACCGCGGCAACGGCCAGTCGTATGGAAAGTGCTTTCATCTCAGGTCTCCGGATAACGCAGGGGTGGGGCCCCTGATGACTGCCTCGGACATCGCCCCGGATGGGTCCGCTGCCCGTCTCGAAACCCAGTCTAGGCTGGCGCCGGACCCCGGGCCTTGATGTCGGTCAAACCGTAACTGGCGGAAAAATATCAGTTATTGAAGGGTTGCGAGCCAATCCGCCAGGGCGCGCATCTCCGCCTCGTCCACCAGGTGCATGACCCCCTTCATGGCCGCGGTCTGGCCGTTGTTGCGGGCGCCCGACTTGATGTCGTTCATCTGGTTGAAGGCGTAGTCGGCGCTCTGACCGGCCAGCTTGGGATAGATGGGCAGGAGCGGGGTGTTGGCGTCCTTGCCGTGGCAGGCGACGCAGGTCTTGGTCACATAGAGCTTGGCCCCGTCGAGCCCCTCGGCCCGCGCCGGGTTAGCGGCGATCAGTGCACCGGTGGCGAGCAGGGCGAGGGTCAGGGTGGATAGGCTAGGCGACTGCATGGTTGTCTCGTGGGTTTGGGTGGATGGCGAACGGAGGCTCGATGGGGCCGCCGGCCGATGGCCGGCGGCCCCGAGGGCGATCACGGGCGAGGGACCGGGCCCCCGCCCCCGAGGGCCTATTGGCCCGCCTCGTCGAGCAGGTTCTTGGCCCGCAGACCCAGGTCCGCGGCCTTCACCTGGTACTGCCACCACTGGTTGGCCCAGAGCATGGCGTTCTGCCAGTCCTGGCCGCCGGCCGCTGCCTCGGACTTGGCCTTGGCCTCCTGGGCGAAGCCGAGCTGGTCGGTGGCGTCCTCCACCAGGGCCAGCACCGTCGGGTTGGACTTGAAGTCCTTGGAGGTGATGAAGGCGACCACCTGGTCGATGACCGATTGGGTCTCCAGGTTGGTGTTCACCTGGGTCTCGTAGTCGGCCTGGGTGTAGAGGGTGCCCTCGATCATCGTGACCTCGGTCGCCTGATAGCCCTTGGGCTTGACCAGCAGGTAGCCCTGCATCTCCAGGTGCAGCGCCGAGCAGAACTCGGTGCAGTAGTAGGGGAAGACGCCTTCCGTATCGGCCACGAAGGTCGCGCTGGCGGTCTTGCCGGGCTCGATGGAGAGCTGCACGTTCTGGCCGTACATGGCGAAGCCGTGCACCTCGTCCTGGGCGCGCTCGAGGTTGGTCAGATGGATGGAGACCGTGTCGCCGACCTCGGCCTCGATGATCTCCGGGTTGATGTGTGAGCGGATCAGGGTGCCCTTGACCGTGACCTTGCACTTGCCCTCGGCGTCGCAGGTGCGCTCGGTGGACTCACGCCCGGCCCGGGTCGCGAAGGCGGATTTCTCGTTGGCGCGGCTGTTCCATCCGGATTTGTAGCGCACCTCGGGCTTGAGCTTGTCGGCCTTGATGGCGACCACATAGTGCGGCTCGCCGAGCGGCAGGGGCATGTCGTAGAGGAGCTGCATCTTCTCGTTGCCGATATCGATGAGCTGATGGTTCTGGGGGTGCAGCGGGCCCACGGGGTTGAAGCGGTCGATGGCCAGCTTGTTCAGCGCCACCAGATACTTGCCATCCGGATTGACCGTGTCGCCCTCCATGGTCACCAGGTGGCCAATGTTGTAATGGATGGCCAGCTTGTCGAGGACCTTGCCCTCACAGTAGTCGTACTTGGCGACCATCGAATCCACGTACAGTGACGTGTAGGCGATACAGGGGGTGGAGTCGAACTGGGTGTGCAGCGGCCCGAGCCCCAGATTGATCTGGGTGTGCAGGGCGTCCTGCATGGCGATGATGGGCAGGCCGTAGGGGTCGGTACCCTCGAACTTGCCCTCCGCGATGGCTTGCTGGATCTTCTCGAAGCTGAAGACCGAGACGTGGCTGTCGAGCTTGCCGGAGACGATGATGAACTTGCCGTCCGGGGTCACGTCCACGCCGTGGGGGCTCTTGGGCTCCGGGATCAGATACACCAGGCCCTCGGCGACGGATTGCTCCATCGGGATGTAGTACATCCCCTTCTCCTGCCTGACCTTGCCGGCCTTGACCAGCTCCTCGGCCTTCTTCCAGTTGGTCACGTGCAGGAAGTCGGTGTCCTTCGACGAGCAGCCGGCCTCGAAGGGCGGGCGCCCACGCTCCATGCCGCCGACATAACGCTCGGTGCAGAACGAGTTGGTGAAGCCCCAGCCGTAGCTGCTGAATTTGCCCGCGTCGGAGAGATCCTGGCTGTAGGGCGGCAGCTCCAGGACGATGGACTTCTCGGGGACGATGCGTCCCTGCTCCTTGTCGAACGACCAATAGGTCAGGCCGCCCCGGTAGCGCTCATTGAACTCCTCGATTGGGACGAAGCCGTCCTCCAGGATGGGTGCGGCGTATTGGGTCGCCTCCATCACGTACTCGGTGTTGGGGGTGACGAAGGCGCCGCCGTGCTCCGACTTGAAGAAGGGATTGGCCACGATCTGCTTGGTCTCGAAGTCGTGCAGATCGATGACCGCGACGCGTGGATTGGCCTTGTCGTTGATGAACAGCCAGCGCCCGTCATAGTCTCCCTCGGTCTCGGAGAGTGCGGGGTGGTGGGTGTCGCCGTAGACGATGTCCTTGCCACGGATGCGGCCCTGGGCCAGCACGGCCTTGGACTCGTCGTCGAATCCATAGCCCTGCCAGGGCTCGGGGGTGAAGACACCGATGTACTTCAGGATGCGCATGGACGGGATGCCGTAGACGATCACCTGGCCGGACTGCCCGCCGGAGGAGAAGGCCAGATACTCGTCCCGACCGCCGGTCGGGGTGTAGGTCTTGGCGGCGGCCAGGAGGTCCTTCTCGGTGAGTCCGCGTCGTTCCATGACGGTCTTGAGGTCTTCCGCCGACCAGGCGCTGGTGGCGGCGCCGGCCGCCAGCACCAGGCCGGTCGCGAAGGCCAGCCCGTTCATCTTGGTTCGCATCTGCTCCGCCCTCCGAATCTATGCACAGGGTTCTAGGATCACGCCCAGGTTTGGGACCGATGCAGGCTAGGGAGGGGGCCGGGGGGGCGACTTGATCTAGGTTAAAACGAGCATGGCACTGGGGTATTTCACACGTGTTTCGTTGATCTAGATCAGTATGCGCGGCCGGTGCCGGTCGACGATGATCCGGCGCGACGCGGTTTGACCCGGGTCAATGGGGGCCGCGCCCGGCGCGCCTAGGGTGAGTGAGCCAACCGGAGTCCCCCATGCCCGAGTCAGTCGTCCCGCGCCCGCCATCGCCGCCCATCCTGGCCCTGGGATTCAGGCCGTTCTTCCTGGCCGCCGGGGTCTGGGCGCTGCTCGCCGTCCCCCTGTGGCTCGCCGTCCTCTGGGGATGGCTGCCGGCGCAGCCCTACTACCAGGGCACCGCCTGGCACGCCCATTCCCTGCTGTTCGGCTATGCCCTGGCGGTGATCGCGGGTTTCCTGCTCACGGCCACCCGAAACTGGACCGGGATGGAGACGCCGGTGGGGATCCCGCTCGCGGGGCTCCTGGCCCTGTGGCTGGCCGGGCGCGTGCTGCCCTGGCTGGGGGCGCCGGGTTGGGTGATCGCCTGCATCGACACGGCCTTCCCGATGGTGTTGGCCCTGTCCCTGCGCCGCCCGCTCTGGAGCGGGCCCAACCCGGTCAACCGGGTCTTCCTGGGCCTATTGGGCGGGTTCTCACTGGCGGCGCTGTTGGTGCACCTGGACGTCTTGGGGATCCTGCCCGGGATCGCGATCGCCGCCGACCGGCTAATGCTGGCGCTGATCCTCGGCGTCCTGCTCCTGGTGGCCGGGCGGGTGATGCCCTTCTTCACCCGTTCCGCCATACCGGGGGCGACGCCGGTCACCCGGGTCTGGGTCGAGTCCGGCACCCTCGGACTCTGGGGGCTCTGGACCCTGGGGGATGCGACGGGCTGGGTCCCCGAGCTCACCGGCGGCGTCGCCCTCGCCCTGGCGGCCTTGCAGGCGCTGCGTCTCGCCGACTGGCATCACCCGGGGGCGTGGCGCAGCCCGATCCTGGCCGTGCTCTACGCGGGCTATCTATGGCTGATCCTCGGGATCGGCCTCAATGGGCTCGCGCACCTCGGGCTCCTGCCGTCCTTCCCGGCTCTGCACGCCCTCACGGTCGGGGCCATCGGGGTCTTCACCCTCGGCATGATGTCGCGGGTCACCCTGGGCCATACGGGGCGCCCCATGATCGCGTCGCCGGCCATGGTGGCGGCCTTCTGGGCCCTGAACCTGGCGGCCGCGGTGCGGGTCGCCGGGCCGCTCCTGTGGCCCGCTGCCTACGGGGGCTCGCTGATCCTCTCCGGTCTCCTGTGGGGCCTGGCCTTTGCGCTCTTCCTGTGGGTCCACGGGCCCATGCTGGTCTCAGCGCGGGCCGACGGGCGTCCCGGCTGATCTGGGCGCATCTGGGCTGATCCGGGCTGATCTGGGCCGACCCGGAGACTGGTCTGGGGCGAGGCACCGGCCTTGGCCCAGATCAAGTTTCCGGGTGGTCGCCCGGTGTGCTTGATCGAGATCAAGGTCGCTGCCCTCCGCGGGCCGCAGCTTTGGGGCGCTAAGAACACCAATAGCCCCGGGCGAGTCGGCCAAGGGCAACCCCAGAGGAGAAGCACCCATGACTCGACGACTCTCTCGGTCACTTGGCCGGTCACTCGGCGTCGCCTTGGCCATGCTGGCCCTCGGCGCACAGGCGGAGGGCATCCGCTCCCCGTCGATGCTCGCCAACACCTGCGCCGGGTGTCACGGGACCAACGGGGCCAGCGCAGGTGAGGCGATGCCGACCATCGGCGGTCTGGACAAGGGCTATCTCGCCACGGTGCTCGACGACTACAAGACCGGCCTGCGCCCGTCCACCATCATGGGCCGCATCATGCGTGCCTACAGCGACCAGGAGATCGCCGCCATCGCGAGCTTCTACGCGGCGCAGCCCTGGGTCTCCACCGATCGGGTCGCCGCGGCTGGGCTGCTGCACCAGGGGCAGGAGATCCATGATCTGCAATGCGAGAGCTGCCACGCGGATGCCGGGCGCGAACAGGAGGACGAATCCCCCAGGCTCGCGGGCCAGTGGGCCCCCTACACCCGCTATGCCTTGGAGACCTGCCGGGCCGAGGGCAAGCGTTGCAACCCCCGCAAGATGGGTGAGCGGGTCATGAATCTGAGCGATGAGGAGCTCGAGGCCCTCGCCCAGTATTACGAAAGCCAGAAGTAGGGGAGGGGACCATGGGCACCACACGCAGACAGTTTCTCAAGTCATCCGCCGGGGCGGCGGCACTCTCGATCCTCGGCGCGCCCGCCGTGCTCGCCACCACGGCCCCAAAGGCGCGGGTGGTGGTGGTCGGCGGCGGCTACGGCGGCGCCATCGCGGCCAAGTATCTGTTGATGGCCGACCCAAGCATCCGCGTCACCCTGATCGAGCGCGAGCCCTATTTCATCTCCTGTCCCCTGAGCAACGAGGTGCTGAGCGGCGAGCGGGATCTGAAGAGCCTCACCTTCGACTATCGCGGACTCACCCGCCGGGGCATCGCCGTCGTCCAGGACGAGGTGACCGAGATCGACCCGGCCGAGCGCTTCGTGCGGGGCAAGTCGGGCGGGCGCTACAACTACGACAAGCTGATCGTCTCGCCGGGCATCGCCTTCCGCTGGGATGCCATCGAGGGGATGAGCGCGGAGGTGGCCGACACCAGCATGCCTCACGCCTGGAAGGCCGGTCCTCAGACCGCCCTGCTGCGCAAGCAGCTCGAGGCCATGCCCGACGGGGGCGTGTGCGCCATCGTCGCCCCGCCCAATCCCTTCCGCTGCCCCCCCGGCCCTTATGAGCGGGCGGCCCAGATCGCGCTCTACTTCAAGCACCACAAGCCCAAGTCGAAGGTGCTGATCCTCGACGCCAAGGACGCCTTCTCCAAGCAGGGGCTCTTCCAGGCCGCCTGGAAGGAGCACTACGGGGACATGATCGAGTGGGTGTCAGGCGCCCAGGGCGGCATCATCGAGTCCGTGGATCCCAAGACCCGCACCCTGGTCGGCTCGGTGGAGGAGTTCCAGGCCGACGTGGTCAACCTGATCCCCCACCAGAAGGCCGCGACCCTGGCCGAGTCAGCGGGTCTGACGGACGATTCGGGCTGGTGCCCCGTCAATCAGCAGACCTTCGAGTCCAGTATCCACCCCGACATCTATGTCATCGGCGACGCCGTCATCGCCGGTGCGATGCCCAAGTCGGGCTACGCGGCGAACTCCCAGGGCAAGGTGTGCGCGGCCGCCGTGGCCGCCGCGGTGAACGGTCTGCCGCCCCCGGAGCCCTCCTACGTCAACACCTGCTACAGCATCATCGCCCCGGATCATGGGATCTCGGTGGCTGGGGTCTATGAGCTGCAAGACGGCAAGATCGTCTCGGTCCCTGACTCCGGCGGTCTTTCCCCGCCGGACGCCGACGCGCGCGCCCGGGCCATGGAGGTCCAGTTCGCGATCGGCTGGTTCAGGAACATCACCGCCGACATGTTCACCTGACGGCGGCCCCGGATGGGGCTGCTCAGAGGGTTCGGCGCGGGGCGGCGGTGGCGGCGATCTGTAGCGCCGCCGCGACCGCGACCAGGGTCAGTCGCAGCAGCTCCGCGGCGTTGTACCAGCCGTGGAGCCGCTGGAACCCGGCGAGCTCGGGTGGAGCGGGGCTGCGGGGGACGAGATCGAGCGCTCGCCCCAGGCTGATCAGCTCGGGCTGGACCAGGAGCTGCAGCGCGATCACCAGGGCCAGGGCGGCCGCGATGAGACCGGCGGGAAGCCAGCGGGCGGGATTGTGGGTGCGGGGCTCACCCCGGGTCAGAAACAGGGCGAGGAGCAGCGCCCCCGTCCCCAGCCACACCTGGGCGCGGTTCCAGGTCTGGAACAGCCCACGATTCAGCTCCGAGGCGTGTGCCCAGAGCAGGCTGCCTTTCTTGGCGGCCGTGTCACTTGGGTCGAAGCCCGCGTGCTCGGCCAGCGCCGGGTTGCGTGCCAGCAGGTCCGGGAGACCGGCCAGGTTATAGGCGGCGACGCCACCCACCACGACACTCCCGCCCAGCCAGAGACCGAGGATCAGGATCAGCAGGGCGCGGATCCGTGGCACCTGCCGTCCTCGCGGGCCTCAGCCCCGAGGCCCAGCCGGCCCGATCCAATCGGACACCACGACGCCTCGCGGGGACGGACGCCGTGGTGTCATCGGCCTGTCCTCAGTTGCCCAGGCCCTGGAGGTACTGGGCGACGGCCGCGATCTCCTGGTCGGTCATGCGGGCGGCAGCGCCGCGCATCATGGCGTTGGGATCGTTGCCGCGCTCGCCGGCACGGAAGTGGGTGAGGGTCTGCTTGGTGTAGTCCGCATGTTGGCCGGAGATACGCGGGAACTTGGCTAGGTTGATCCCCATGCCCGCCGGGCCGTGACAGCCACTGCATGCCGGTACGCCGTTCTGCGGGTTGCCGGCGCGATAGATCTTCTCACCCAGCGCGGCGAGGGCCGGGTCCGCGGCACCGGGGGTTTGGGTCTGGGCGGCGTAGTAGGCCGCGAGGTCGCGCATCTCCTGCTCGGTGAGCGGGGCGGCCATGGGGCTCATCTGGGCGTTCTCCCGGTTACCCGCCTTGTAGTCGGTGAGCTGCTTGAAGATGTAATCGGGATGCTGGCCCGCGACCTTGGGCCACATCGGCACGATGCTGTTGCCCTGGGGGCCATGGCAGGCCACGCAGATGATCCCGGCCTTGGCCTCTCCCGCGCTGGCGTTGCCGGTCGCCGCGGCGGGTGCCGTCTCGCTTGCCATCAGCGCCGAGCTGGTCACGCCGCCCGCCAGAAGAATCGCTGTCGAAACCGTCTTGAGCCAAAGATGTGTCATTGCCGAGTCCTGTCAGTAGCGTTTTCGTGATGGCGTCCGAGTCTCGCCGGGGCAACGCGGACGCCCGCGGAAGAATCGGACGCTTGGGGCGAAAAGCCGCGAATGTATATCAGACGGCGCTCATATGGGTCAAATGGGAAGCCCGGACCGCGGCGCCCGGCCGCGCCTTCAGATGGACCCACGACGGGCGCGAAAGATTCGCCGAAAACGCATGGATTCCATGGGGTGGCTCGAGCGGAGCGCGCGGCCGTCATGGAACGGGTGCCCCGAGGGCGAGTAGGGCGCGGATCTCCGTCGCGGACAGGCCCAGGAACCGCGCCTCGTCGAAGCACAAGAGCCCCCCGGCCAGCTCGTACCAGGAGTGTCCGGCACACCAGTCGGGAAGGGCATAGTCGCCCTGCGGTCTGCGCGGGATGCAGAGGAGCCGCCCCGGGGTGTAGATCAGGTTGAACGGCTGGCGCGAGCGCTGGAGCCCGTCGATCAGGTCCCAGCCCGCGTCGGGGGCGCCCACCGACTGGCAGTCGACGGGGTAGGGCTCCGGGCCGCCCTGATGCCGCCAGCGGGGATCGAGGATGGGCAGGGGGTGCTGGCGCAGGGTCAGGTGGAAGTGGAGATGATTGACCGAGGCGAAGGCGGCGAGGCTGTTGTAGCCGAGCGCCGTCGCGCTGTCGTCGCTGCCAAGGGACTCGGCCAGCATCCAGGCCAGCTCATGGTCCCGCCGGGTGAGGAGCTGGGGCGACTCGGACTCGCGGTCGGGGACCACGATGGTCTGGTACTCGACGAAGGGGAACTTGTTGTACAGCAGGTCGAGTGAGCGACCGGCGAGGGTGCCGCTCCAGAAGGTCTCCGGGCGCAGGAAGGGCTTGTTGAAATGGAACCCGTGGGGATCGAAGGCCGTGCCCATGGCCGGCGGCGGCCCGGCCGCCGCGCGCGCGGGTCGGAAGCCGCGCACCGGGTTGAACTGCACCTCCCAGGGATCGACGCGTCGCGTGCGGGCCGGCTCGAGGGCCGCGTAGCCGACCGCGAGCATGCGCAGGAAGACCGCGATGTCATCGGGCGGCAGCTCGGGGTCGCGACCGCGTGCCAATGCATCGCGGAAGGACCGGGCGAAGCGGTCGAAGCCGCGTTCCAGGGGCACCGCGAGGGCGTCACGGATGCGGGGGTCGAAGGCCGCGTTGTTGAAGGCCAGGATGTAGGCGCCGAGACCGGACCCGTCGCCGAGCAGTCGCTCGAGCCCCGCCTCGAAGGCGCGGCGGAAGACATCCGGGTTCGCGAAGGGGGTTGCGGGCACGGGTTCCTCCAGGCCGACCGTCAGGGCCCCGGAGTCTAACCCAAGCGCCGGTGGCCTCGCGCCCAATGGCCCGGCGGTGGGGTGTGAGGGTCGTGCGCCGTCGCCGCCCCCGAGACCTCAATGGGAGACCTCAAAAAGAAACGGCCCGGCATCGAGTGAGATACCGGGCCGTTCGGGCCGCGCCTGGATGGCGGGCCCTTCCTACACCCCGCCGACCGCCCCGCCGACGATGGGCGGCTCCTGGTGGGGTCGCCCGGTGGTGGCGCCGCCCGTGCCCTGATCGCGATTGCTTCGATCCCCACCCTCGTCGGGATCGCGCGCGGGGCGGCCGTTCATGATGTCGTCGATCTGGTCCCTGTCGATGGTCTCGAATCGCAGCAGGGCGTCTGCCATGGCGTGCAGCTTCTCCATGTTCTCGGTCAGCATGCCCTTGGCCCGCTTGTAGTTGCGGTCGATGATCGTGCGCACCTCCGAGTCGATGGCCTGGGAGGTCTCCGCCGGAGACCTGCCGCTGCTGGGTCACCGAGTGGCCGAGGAAGACCTCGCCCTCCTCGTCACCGTAGGCCAGTGGCCCGAGGTTGTCGGAGAGACCGAAGCGGGTGACCATCTTGCGGGCGATATCGGTGGCCCGCTCGATGTCGTTGGAGGCGCCGGTGGTCACGTGCTCGGGGCCGAAGATCAGCTCCTCTGCCAGGCGTCCGCCGAACAGGCTGGAGATCTGACTCTCCAGTTGGCGCTTGCTCATGCTGTAGCGGTCGCGCTCGGGCAGGAAGAGGGTCACGCCCAGGGCCCGGCCGCGCGGGATGATGCTCACCTTGTGCACCGGGTCGTGCTCGGGCACCAGCCGCCCGACGATGGCATGACCGGCCTCGTGGTAGGCGGTGAGCTTCTTCTCTGACTCGGACATCACCATGCTGCGCCGCTCGGCGCCCATCATGATCTTGTCCTTGGCCTTCTCGAACATGGCCATACCGACCGTGGTGTGCCCGGCGCGGGCCGCGAACAGGGCCGCCTCGTTGACCAGGTTCGCCAGGTCCGCCCCGGAGAACCCGGGCGTACCGCGGGCGATGGTGCGGGCATTCACGTCCTCGGAGAGGGGCACCTTACGCATGTGCACCTCGAGGATGGCGGTGCGTCCGGAGAGGTCAGGCAGACCCACCACCACCTGGCGGTCGAAGCGACCGGGGCGCAGCAGGGCCGGATCCAGCACGTCGGCCCGGTTGGTGGCGGCCACCACGATGATCCCCTCGTTGCCGGCGAAGCCGTCCATCTCGACGAGCAGCTGGTTCAAGGTCTGCTCGCGCTCATCGTGACCGCCACCGAGGCCGGCCCCGCGGCGCCGGCCGACCGCGTCGATCTCATCGATGAAGATGATACAGGGGGCGCTCTTCTTGGCCTGCTCGAAGAGATCACGGACCCGCGAGGCGCCCACGCCGACGAACATCTCGACGAAGTCCGAGCCCGAGATGCTGAAGAAGGGCACCTTGGCCTCGCCGGCGATGGCCCGGGCGAGCAGGGTCTTGCCGGTGCCCGGGGGGCCGACCATGAGCACGCCGCGCGGGATGCGACCGCCAAGGCTCGAGAACTTCTGGGGGTTGCGCAGGAAGTCGACCAGCTCGCCGACCTCCTCCTTGGCCTCCTCGACGCCCGCGACGTCCTTCAGGGTGACCTTCACATCGCCCTCGGCGTGCTGGCGAGCGCGGCTCTTGCCGAAGTTGAAGATCCCGCCCGGACCGCCACCCGAGGCGCCGCGACGCATGAACCAGATCCACACGCCAATCAGCAGGAGGAAGGGGAGCCAGGCGACCAGCATCTGGGTGAGCAGGCTGGGCTCGGGCGGGGGCTCGGCGCGGATGGTGACGCCGTTCTCGAGCAGGTCGCCGACCAGCCCCGGGTCACCGGGGTTGAAGGTCTCGAATCGCGAGCCGTCCGTGCGCGTGCCCTTGATGGTCTGCTCCTGGATCCTGACCTCCTCGATCGCGCCGTCGGACAGCTCCGTGAGGAACTGGCTATAGCTCAGGTTGCGGGCCTCGATGCGGTCGGGTCCGCCCATGCCCTGGAACATCATGACCAGCCACAAGGTCACCGCGACCCAGAGCAGGATGTTGAAGCCTTTCGCATTCATGGGGTGTCGTTCTACCTCGATGGATACCTATCGGCCGCGGAGCTTTGGCTCACGGCGCCTGGGCGGGTAGATCGGGGCTTGGCAGGGGATTCCAACGCGGTCGCCGCCTGGCCCATCTCGTCGCCCGCGCGGGGAACATGGCCCGACGGGTGTTGTCGCAGGCCCACGGCGAGCCCCAATCTCAACCCTCGCATCTTTCCCCAAACCGAGATCCAAGACGAGCGGACGATCCATGATGAAGACCTGGCTGTTACCCCTGGCCGCCTTCGCCGTCGGCGTGATGGCCGGCGCCGCGGCATTCGGAGACTGGAGCGAGGAGGCGCCCGCGCCCGAACCGGGGACCGTATCGGAGGCGGGCTCCACCGCGCCGGCCCGCGATCCGGCAGATCCTTCCGAGGCTGACCCCCTCGCCCTGGCCGTCGCGCTCCCGGAGCCGGAGGATGCGACCGCCGACTCGGCGGCGGGGCCGCAAACCGCCGCGTCCGACGACACGCGCCTGGAGACCGCCCTGGCCGCATGGCGACGCCTGGAGTCCCAGATCGGCCTGCTTCAGGCCCGCCTCGCGAGCGTCGAGCAGGCCCTTGCCGAGCGCCCGGGCGACGACCGCGCCGAGGTCGACCGCCCGAGCCCGCCGCGCACGGCGGACGATCAGCGCGCGGCCCTGGTCGCCTCGGGCGTCGATCCGGTGTTGGCAGACGACATCATCTGGAGGGACAGTCGGCTCGAGCTCGAGCGGTTGAACCTGAGGGACCTCGCCGTGCGCGAGGGCTGGATGGGGACCGATCGTTACCGCGAGGAGCTGCGGGCGATCCGTGGCGAGGAGCGCTCGATCCGGGAGGACATCGGCGACGATGCCTGGGATCGCTACCTGTATACCACCGGCGAGGACAACCGCGTCGCGGTGCGCTCGGTGATCCCGGGCTCGGCGGCCGAGGCGGCGGGTCTGCGTCCGGGCGACCTCATCGAGGCCTATGCCGGCGAGCGTCTGTTCGACTTCAGCGAGATCCGCGAGGCCACCACCGAGGGTGAGGTGGGTGAGCTCGTCCCCATCCAGGTCAGGCGGGGCGGGTCAGCGGTCGAGGCCTGGCTGCCGCGGGGACCCCTGGGGATCCAGATGGAGACCGAGCGGGTCCAGCCACTGCCGTGACGCGGTCGGCGGGGATCATCTGCCGTAGCGTTTCCTGAGGTCGCGACTGAGATCCTCCATCAGGGCGGAGACCGGGCCGACGATCGAGGGTTCCCCCACGGGCACGTTGCAGCGCGCACAGCCGCCCTTGTAGACCCGCTCGAAGTCGATCCGGCCGGTCGTCTTGTCCAGCACCCGCACCCGCAGCGTTACGTCGCCGCCGCGCTCCGAGGGGTCGCGCCAGCGCAGATCCGTCAGGGTCGGCTCGATGATGAGGGCGGCCTCGTTCTCCGCCCGCGCGTGCTCCAGACGCACGACGCCGGCGAAGACCCCGGCGCGATCGAGCTCGTCGGTGATGACCTTCTGGATCCACCAGCGCGAGACCTGGGGCAGCGGGACCGCGCGACCCTCCGCCACCGGCGCGACCGCGGCCGCGGGCGGGCCGTCGTAGGTCTCCTGGCGCTCGGTCAGGGAGGACGACCCGCAGGCCACGAGCGCCAGGGTCGCAAGGATGCCGAGCAGCCTCGGCACGAGCCGCGGGAAGGGGTGTCGGACGTGGGCGTGAGACATCGGTCAGGACTCCGGGACCAAGGGGGGCATGGGCAACAGGTCGATGGTGGTTGCCGGCGATGGGCGCCCGGCATCATCCCCGAGGGCCCGGCCGATCGCAAACCCCGGGCCCGGCGACCTGTCGGGCGCGCCGGTGACACCGCCCGGGGCTCGCTTGTGTCAGGATGTCGGGCAGTCGGTCGGCCCGTTCCAGCGCCCGGCCGCGGCGGCCCACCCTGACCCGGAGCCACCGGCACCTCGACCATGGCCACGCGCCCCAGCATCTCGATCGATCGCCGCGCGCCCATCCTGGGGGTGATCCTGCCTGCCGCGATCCTCTTGCTCTGGCTGGCCGCGGCGCTCGGCTCCCATGCGCTGGACCTCGACCCGAACCGGGTCGACCTCACCGCGATCCTCCAGCCGCCCAGCCTTGCCTTTCCCCTCGGGACCGACGACCTGGGCCGGCCGGTGCTCGACCGTCTCCTGGTCGGGGCGCGCGGCTCCCTGGGGGTCGCCGTCTCCGTCGTCGTGCTGAGCGCCGTCGCCGGCACCCTGATCGGCGGGATCGCCGGATTCGCCGGCGGTTGGCTGGACCTGCTGGTGGTGCGGGTGATGGACGTCTTCCTCGCCTTCCCCGGGATCCTGCTCGCCATCGCGCTGGCGGGGGTGCTGGGCCCCGGGATCGGGAACGTCACCCTGGCCCTGGCGGCGGTCGGCTGGGTCGGCTATGCCCGTCTCGCTCGCGCCCAGGTGATGAGCCTGTCTCGGCGCGATCATGTCCAGGCCGCCCGCGCACTGGGTCAGGGCGCGGGGGCGATCCTGACGCGCCATCTGATCCCGCTGGCCCTGGCGCCACTGATCGTGGAGGCCAGCTTCGGGATCGCCTCGGTGGTGGTCGCGGAGGCGGGTCTGTCCTTTCTCGGGCTGGGTGTCCAGCCGCCCGACGCCTCCTGGGGCAGCCTGATGCGCGACGGGGTCTCCTATCTGCTCGTCGCGCCGTATCTGGTGATCGCCCCGGGCGTGGCCATCCTGCTGGTGGTGCTCGCCGTCAATCTGCTTGGCGACGCCCTGAGGGACCGGCTCGACGTGCGCCTGAGGTCCGGCTGACCTGGGCGAGGCGGGCCGCGCGCAGACAGTCCCGCCGGGCTGTGCTAAAAGGCCGCCATGCCCAGGTCTGCCCGCCCCGTCCATCGTTCGCCGACTCGCCGGCGCCGGAGGCTGCCGTGTCACTAGGCCCGGTGATGGTCGATATCGCGGGTACGGAGCTCGCCCCCGAGGATCGGGAGCTCCTTGCGCACCCGGCGGTCGGCGGGGTCATCCTGTTCAGCCGCAACTTCGTCTCCCCGGAGCAGTTGCGCGCGCTCACCGAGGCGATCCACGGACTGCGCGAGCCGCGCCTGCTGATCGGCGTCGATCAGGAGGGCGGGCGGGTGCAGCGCTTCCGCGCGGGCTTCACCCGCCTGCCGCCGGCCGGGCGCTTCGGCGAGCTGTACGCGGCGGACCCGGCGCGTGCCCGGCGCGCCTGCGCGGCGGTGGCCTGGCTGATGGCCGCCGAGCTGCGCTCGGTCGGGATCGACTTCAGCTTTGCCCCGGTCCTCGACGTGGACGCGGGGGTCAGCCGGGTCATCGGAGACCGGGGCTTCGGACCCGAGCCCGCCCAGGTCGCAGCCCTCGCGGGTGCCTGGGCCGAGGGCGCCCGCTCGGCCGGCATGGCCTCGGTGGGCAAGCATTTCCCGGGACACGGCGGTGTCGCCGCCGATTCTCATCTCGAGCTGCCACGCGATGAGCGCGGCCTCGATCGTTTGCTGGACTGGGATCTCAGGCCATTCCAGTCACTCATCGGCCAGGGTCTGGAGGCCGTGATGCCGGCCCATGTCCTCTATCCGCGTATCGCCGCCGAGCCGGCGGGTTTCTCGCCCTTCTGGCTGCGAGAGGTCCTGCGCGGGCGCCTGGGCTTTCAGGGCGTGGTATTCAGCGACGATCTCAACATGCAGGCGGCCGACGCTGGCGGTGGTCGGGGCGACCGGGCCCGCGCAGCGCGCGCGGCGGGCTGCGACATGATCCTCGTCTGCAACAATCGATCGGCGGCGATCGAGACGGTCGCCGCCCTCGCCGATGACGCCGATCCCGTGGGTCAGCTGCGCCTGCTGCGGATGCATGGCCGGGGCCCGGTGGAGCCGGGGCGGCTGCACGAGGATCCCCGTTGGCAGGCGGGCGTCCGGGAGGTGGGGGCGCTCGAGTCCCTGGCCTCCCTGGATCTCCCCCTGGCAGACCCCACAGACCCCGGGAGGCGCACATGAAGCTGTCACCATCGGACTACGAGGCCGTCGCCTCGCGCGCCGAGCGCTTGGTATCCGCCGCGGAGATGGATGAGGCCCTCGAGCGCATGGCCGCCGCCATCACCGAGCGGCTCGCCGGGCGCGATCCGCTGGTCTTGTGTCTGGTCACCGGCGGGATCATTGCAGCGGGCCTCCTGCTGCCGCGGCTCGATTTCCAGCTGCGCTTGGATTACGTCCACGCCAGCCGCTATCGCGGGGCGACCAGCGGCGGGGCGCTCGATTGGCGCTACCGTCCGTCGGATGCCGTCCGCGGCGAGCACGTCCTGATCGTGGACGACATCCTCGACGAGGGGATCACCCTGGATGCGGTGGTGCGGGCCTGCGAGGCCGACGGCGCCGCCTCGGTGCATTCGGCCGTGCTGGTCGCCAAGCGACGCCCCCATCGTTGCGAGGCCGACTTCGTCGGTGTCGCGGTCGCCGACCGCTATCTGTTCGGATACGGCCTCGATTACAAGGGCTACTTCCGGAACGCCCGCGGTATCTACGCGGTCGCCGAAGAGGACGTCTGACCCACCGCGGGGGCCACGCCCCCGGTTGATTGGGAGCCCGCTCCGCCGTCGATTCGCGAGCTATCGTCTCGGGCTCGCTGGTCGCCTGATGGTTACTCCACAAAACGCCAATATTATTATTGACTTTTTGACGAGGCGGTTTTTTTGGGTTACACCTCAGGCCAACTCGACGCCCGCCATATCTGGCCCCCAGCTCCACCTCGACTGCCGGCGACCCCGGCCGAGGACCCGCTAGGACGTCGACGACCCCCTAAAGAAGTGAGATGGAGGAGGATGGATTTATGCAGACCCTAGACAGCTATCGCGGCACCCACGCCGAGCTCAGGCAGATGATCGACGACCTGCGCTCGATCCTCGACATGGACCAGTTGCGCATCCGCCCGAACGCGAAGACCGCCTACGAGCTCTTGTGTGACCTTGCCCAGAAGGTGCGCGCGCACCTCGCTGAGGAGGACCGCAGTCTCTACCCCAGCCTGTTGATCCACGAGGACCCCAAGGTGAAGTCCATTGCCTGGGGCTTCATCAGCGGTGAGAAGCCGCTGCGCAAGACCTTCGACGACTATCACAAACGCTGGCTGAAGAACTGCGACTTCAACTTCACGGACGAGTTTCTCGCCGAGACCCACGAGGTCTTCGACATGGTGGCCCAGCGGATCGCCCGCGAGGAGCAGGTGCTGTTCCCCAAGCTGCTGGAGATCGGCATGTTCCACGAGGCCAGGTTCTAGCCCGTATCCGAGCGCTGCCTCGACCCGGCCCTGAGACGCCGGTGCCCCGCGGGGCACCGGCGTTTTTTCGTTCGGGGCTCACTGGGGTAGACTTGCCGGCCTCGTGGGTCTGGAGCCGGATATGTCTCTCATCGCGATCATCGGGGGCTCTGGCTTCGAGTCGTTGCCGCTACTGGAGAACGCCTCCGCCAAGCCGGTCGAGACACCCTATGGCCCGCCATCTGCCCCGATCCGCCGGGGCTCGATCGGGGGGCAGACGGTGCTCTATCTCGCCCGTCACGGCGATCGGCACCAGATCCCCCCCCATCGGGTGAACTATCGGGCGAACCTGTGGGCCCTCCAGCACGAGGGGGCGGGTGACGTGGTGGGGATGGGGGCGGTGGGCGGTATCGGCCCTGGGTTCGGTCCCGGTACCTTCGCCGTCCCCGACCAGATCATCGACTATACGCACGGGCGTGCGCACACCTATTTCGACGGTGAGCCGGCCGCGGTGGAGCACATCGAGCTCGGCGAGCCCTTCTGTGCCGAGCTGCGTGGCCGCCTCCTCGCCGCCTGTACCGCCGCGGGCGTGGGGGCGGTGGACGGGGGCACCTATGGTGCGACCCAGGGTCCGCGTCTGGAGACCGCCGCCGAGATTACCCGTCTCGAGCGCGACGGCTGTCACCTGGTGGGGATGACCGCGATGCCCGAGGCGGCACTGGCGCGGGAGTTGGGGCTCTGCTTCGCGACCCTCGCGTTCGTCGTCAACTGGGCGGCCGGCAAGGGGTCTGGCCCCATCCAGATGGCCGATGTGGCGGCGAGCATGGCGACCTGCGTCGGCCGCATCCCCGGCATCCTCGCCGCCCTGGTGGACGCCGGGACGGCAGACCGGCAAGTCCGACCGTCGGCCGCCCAGTGATCAATGACGACAACAGGGGAAGCAGTCATGCCTGAGCAGGATTCCGCGCCGCGGGGCGGTCGTCTGAGCTGGTGGCCCAAGCTCGTGCTGTGGGGGATCGTGATCGCCTTCGGCGTGGTCTATCTTGGGTCGACCAAGCGTCAGGCCGACGAGGCCCGCACTCCCGCCGAGCCACATGACCAGACATCCGCCGAGTCCGCTCCCGGGTCCGGGTCCGGGTCGCCCGCGGCGATGGGGCCCGGCACGAGCGCCACAGCCCCCCCGGAGGGGGCCGCGCCGACACCGGTTCAGGCCGCCGAGTCGGCCGCCTTTGCCCGCAGCCTCATGAGCACCGAGACCGATCCCGAGGCCGCGTCTGAGGAGATCGCGGCTCCGGCGGGCTCGGGCGAGGTCGCCCCTGGGACCGCTCCGGTCGCGGGCGCATCGGTGCCCATGACATCGCCGCCGCCCCCGCCCTTGCCCGGGACCATGCCCTCTGCTGCGCCCGCCGGGGTGCCGGATGCCCCGCCAGCCGGCGCTGAGAGGGCCACGGCCGACGCCGTGGCTCCCCCTGCGGCCCCCGCGGATGCCCTTGAGGCGGAGCGGCGGCGCATCCTCGAGCAGTACCAGACCATGCGTCGGGCCGCCGAAGGGCAGATGCCCCAGCCCTGGGGGCCGGGGATGGTCCCTCCGCCCTACGGCTACCCGGGCTACGGGCCGGGCGCCTACCCGGGGCGCTGATCCCCGGCGTCTGACGGGGTGACGCTCATTCGTCGGGCCGCGCCCCGGGTGCGCGCCCCGGACGCAAGGGTGCGGCGCAGCTGCGGCAGAGATAGACCTGGCCTCCCAGCACCCGATGATGACGGATGGCGCTCAGCCGGTGGTCACGGCAATCGCAGTGGTAGTCGAACTCGCGAACCTGTCGGGCGCTGATGCTCGAGACATCGAAGCGGTGGCAGCGCTCGGGCTGGGCCCCCCAGCGGAGCATGATCGCCTGCCACTCCGGCCCGTGGGGTCTGATCCCGCGTCCGTGACGGCAGTAGGCGAGGACGTGTGCACACTCGTGGGGCACGGTCTGAGCGATGAACTCCCGCGGATTCTCGGCGAGCAGGAGCGCGTTGAAGCGGATCTCGGTGAGCTTGCCCGGGCCGAACCTGGCCTGACCGGCGGCGCGCCCGCGCAGGTCGAAGCGGATCTCGGGCCGCGGTGGAGGGATGCCCAGTGGTCGGGCCCCGTCCCGGAGGAGCTCCAGGGATCGCTCGAGGACCTGGGCCTGTAGATCGGTCCCGCGCTGGGGCGATGGGTCTTGCCTTGCACTCAAACTGGAGGCTCTTAACGATGGTTCGCGCTCGGAAGATGGTCGAGACGCCCGGTCATCCTAACCCGGATGGTCGGAGTCGGCACCCCGGCTCGAGGTCCGCGGCGCGGGCGCAGAAGTTTGCGGTACTGGCGTTGCTGTGCTTGGGCGGGACGGGAGCGGGAGCGGGCGACGGCGCGACCCTGTATCGCGACCGACAGTGCCACACCTGTCATGGTGAGGACGGGGAGAGTCCCGCCCTGCCGCTCTACCCGAGGCTCGCCGGTCAGGGCGCCGAGTACCTGTATCGTCAGGCGATCGACATCCGCGACGGCCGTCGGACCAATGGGCTCAGCGCGGCCATGCGGGCGACCATGGCCAGGGTGGCGGATGAGGACCTGCGCCTGATCGCCGAGTGGCTCGCCGGGCGCTAGGTCTCCGGGCGACAGGGGCCTTCGGCTATCGGGGTCGCTCGGGCTAAACCGGCTTGCGCGAGACTGGGCAAGCACCTACACTCTCGCAGTTCACGGATGGCGGAACGGGCCGGCGCGCTCGGGTCCGCGGGGAGCGCCCCGCATGGATCACCGACGGCAGGGAGGGTGACAGGCGAGCCTCCGTCAGCGACCCCGGCCTCGGGGTCTTTTTGTATCCCGAGTCGCCCGCGCGGCCGCCGAACTGGCCAGGCCGGCCAGGGCTCGGGTGAGGAAACGAACGTGGGCCTCAGGCCCTTTTTTTGTTTTTGAACGGGACCCGATGGAGCCGCTTGACAGCACCCTCAGCCAGATGACGCGTCGCGTCGTGGAGTCCATGGGCTACGAGCTGGTCGGCGTCGAATACCTCGGACGGGGAGGCGATCGGGCCATCCTGCGCGTCTATATCGACCAGGAGGCCGGGATCACCCTCGAGGACTGCGCCGAGGTCAGCCACCAGTTGAGCGGGGTGCTCGATGTGGAGGACCCCATCCCGGGCCGCTACAGCCTCGAGGTCTCGTCGCCGGGCCTCAACCGCCCTCTGGTCTATCCAGAGCACTTCGAGCGCTTCCGCGGGCACCGCGTCAAGCTGCGGCTGGCCGAGAAGGTGGAGGGCCGGCGCAACCTCGAGGGTAGCCTGCTCGGGCTTGCGGACGGACTGATCCAGCTCGAGGTCGAGGGGCGCACCTGGGAGGTTCCGCTCGCCGCGGTCGAGTCGGCGCGGCTGGTCCCGGAGGTCTGACAGCGAGGGTCTCCGGGCCCTGGAAGAGCCGGGGAGATCCCCGAGGCCGCGCGGCGATTGCCCGCGACGGTCGTCCCAAACGGACGTGAGCCGATCGCCCCGGTGTGTCGGGTGGCGAGGCGAACGAAAACAGCACACAAGAGCGTGATGAGCAAAGAGATACTGCTGGTCGTTGAGGCCGTTTCAAACGAAAAGGACGTCCCCGAAGACGTGATCTTCGAGGCGATCGAGGCCGCGCTCGCCTCGGCGACCCGCAAGAAGCACGGCGGCGAGATCGACGCGCGGGTATCCATCGACCGCAAGACCGGGGAGTACCGCACCTTCCGGCGCTGGGAGGTGGTCGAGGACCCGGAGGACGGTGTCCTGGAGGCGCCCGAACGTCAGATCACCCTGTCCGCGGCGGATGTCCTGGAGCCTGAGCTAGGCCTGGGCGGCTTCATGGAGGAGGAGATCGAGTCGGAGCTCTTCGGGCGCATCGCCGCGCAGACCGCCAAGCAGGTGATCGTCCAGAAGGTGCGGGAGGCCGAGCGCGCGAAGATCGTCGACGCCTACCTGCACCGCAAGGGCGAGCTGGTGACCGGGATCGTCAAGAAGGCGGATCGCGGCACCATCATCCTCGACCTCGGCAACAACGCCGAGGCCCTGGTGCCCCGCGATCAGGTCATTCCCAAGGAGTCCGTGCGGGTGGGTGATCGCATGCGCGGCTATCTCTTCGATGTGCGCGCCGAGGCCAAGGGTCCGCAGCTCTTCGTGAGCCGCACCGCGCCCGACCTGCTCATCGAGCTGTTCAAGCTCGAGGTGCCAGAGGTGGGCGAGGGCATGATCCAGATCCTGGGCGCTGCACGCGATCCGGGCGTGCGGGCGAAGATCGCCGTGCGCACCAAGGACACGCGTATCGATCCTGTCGGGGCCTGCGTGGGCATGCGCGGCTCGCGTGTCCAGGCGGTCTCCAACGAGCTCAACGGCGAGCGTGTCGACATCATCCTGCATGACGACAACCCGGCCCAGTTCGTGATCAACGCCATGTCCCCCGCCGACGTGGTCTCCATCGTGATCGACGAGGAGGCGCGCAGCATGGACCTGGCCGTGAAGGACGAGAACCTGTCCCAGGCGATCGGACGTGGCGGGCAGAACGTGCGCCTGGCGAGCCAGCTCACCGGCTGGAACCTCAACGTGATGAACGAGGAGGACGCCGCCGCCAAGAGTGAGCAGGAGGCCCAGCGCAGCGTGCAGAGCTTCATGGACCAGCTCGGTATCGACGAGGGTCTGGCCTCGGTCCTGGTGGACGAGGGCTTCACCACCGTCGATGAGGTGGCCTACGTCCCGCTGGTGGAGATGCAGGCCATCGACGAGCTCGACGACGAGGTGATCAACGAGCTGCGCGAGCGCGCCAAGGATGTCCTGTTGACGCGCGCCATCGCCTCCGAGGAGGTGGTCGGCGGCGAGCCGGCCCAGGACCTGCTCGAGATGGAGGGCATGGATGAGGCCCTGGCCCTGGCCCTGACGGCCCGCGGGGTGTCGACCATGGAGGAGCTCGCCGAGCAGTCGGTGGATGAGCTGATGGAGATCGAAGGCATGGACGCGGAGCGGGCGGCGCGGCTGATCATGAAGGCGCGTGAGCCCTGGTTCGCGGAGTCCACTGAGACGTCCCGGTTGGAGGTTGGTGAATGAGTGAAGTGACGGTCAAACAACTTGCCTCCACGGTCGGCGTCCCCGTCGAGCGGCTGCTGATCCAGCTCAACGAGGCGGGGATCAGCGCGAGCGGCGAAGACGCAACCCTCACGGAGCAGGAAAAGCTCCAACTGTTGGGCTATCTGCGCCGCAGTCACGGCAAATCAGAGCCGGAAGACGCCACGGATCCCAACCGGGTCACCCTGAAGCGCAAGTCCGTGACCGAGCTGCGCCAGCCGGTGGTGGCGCCGCGCGGCCCCGTGGGCGGCTCGCGTCCGACCCCGACGGTGCGCTCGAAGACGGTCAGCGTCGAGGTTCGGCGCAAGCGCACCTACGTCAAACGCGGTGAGCCCGCTGTCGCCGGCGATGCGCCGGCCGAGGCCGCGGCGGGCGCCGAGGCCAGCCGCCCGACCGTCGAGCCGCGCCGCGCCCCGCGTGCCCGCGCCGCCGGTAGTGGTGTGGACGAGGTGCGCCGGCGCAGTCAGCTCGAGGCCCTGCGGGCCGAGCAGGAGGCCGGCAGGCTCGCCGAGCTCGAGGAGCAGGAGCGCCAGCGCCGCGAGGAGGAAGAGCGCCGTCGCGAGGAAGAGGCGCGTCGTCGCGCCGAGGCCGAGGAGGCCGCCCGTCTCCAGGCCGAAGAGGCCGCGCGTCTCTCCGCGGAGCAGCCCGAGTCGCCCGCCGCGGAGTCGGTGCCCGAGCTGACCGGGATGCCGAGCCCTGAGGAGAGGGCCCGCCCGGCGCGCGCCGAGGCCCCCAAGCCGCCCAAGAAGGCGGCGCCGGCGGCCAAGAAGGCCGAGGACCTCTCCGAGAAGGAGCGGTCGGTCAAGAAGGCCGCCCGCAAGGATTCACTGCGCGCCCGGGAGACCGAGGTGCAGCGCGCCGATTACGAAGAGGTCGACGCCGACACCCCGGCGGGGCGTCTGGCACGGCGCAAGAAGAAGGGGGCGAAGCCGCAATTGCAAGACAAGCACCAGTTCCAGAGGCCGACTGCCCCAGTGATCCGCGAGGTGGAGGTGCCCGAGTCGATCTCCGTCGGCGAGCTGGCGAACCGCATGTCGGTCAAGGCCGGCGACCTCATCAGGACCCTCTTCAAGCAGGGCATGATGGTCACCATCAACCAGGCCCTGGATCAGGACACCGCGACCCTGTTGGTGGAGGAGATGGGTCACAAGCCGGTGGCCGCCGACGAGCGCACCGCCGAGGACACCCTGATCGAGGAGACCGACGCCCAGATCAACGAGGCCGAGGGCGTCACCCGCCCGCCGGTGGTCACCATCATGGGCCACGTCGACCACGGCAAGACCTCCCTGCTCGACCACATCCGCCGCACACGGGTCGCATCGGGTGAGGCCGGCGGCATCACCCAGCACATCGGTGCCTACCACGTGGCGACCGACAAGGGCGTGATCTCCTTCCTCGACACCCCCGGCCACGCCGCCTTCTCTGCCATGCGGGCACGGGGGGCCAAGGTCACGGACATCGTGATCCTGGTGGTGGCCGCCGACGACGGCGTCATGCCCCAGACCATCGAGGCCATCCAGCACGCCAGGGCCTCCGGGGTCCCGCTGGTGGTGGCCGTCAACAAGATGGACAAGCCGGACGCCAATCCCGATCGGGTCATGCAGGAGCTCTCCCAGCACGAGGTCCTCACCGAGGAATGGGGCGGCGACACCCAGCTGGTGAAGGTCTCCGCCAAGACCGGAGACGGCATCGACGCCCTGCTCGACGCCATACTGCTCCAGGCCGAGCTCCTCGAGCTCAAGGCGCCGGTGGAAGGTCCCGCCCGGGGCGCGGTCGTGGAATCGAGCCTGGACAAGGGCCGCGGCGCCGTCGCGACCGTGCTGGTCCAGTCCGGCACCCTGCGCCGCGGGGACATGATCGTCAGCGGCACCGAGTTCGGCCGCGTGCGGGCCCTGTTCGACGAGACCGGCAAGCCGGTCGAGTCGGCCGGTCCGTCTATCCCGGTCCAGGTCCTGGGTCTCTCCTCCACCCCCAACGCCGGCGACGACGTGATGGTGGTGACGGACGAGCGCCGGGCGCGCGAGGTCGCCGAGCTGCGGGCCGCGCGCACGCGCCGCAGCAAGCTCGAGGAGCAGAAGGGCGCGAGCCTCGAGCAGCTCTTCTCCCAGCTCAAGGACGGCGAGCAGAAGGCCCTCAACATCGTCATCAAGGCGGATGTGCAAGGCAGTCTCGAGGCCCTGCGCGACAGCCTGCTCAAGCTCACCGGCGACGAGGTGAAGGTCAGCCTGGTCGCCTCCGGGGTCGGCGGGATCACCGAGTCCGATGCCAACCTGGCGGTGACCTCCAACGCCATCATCCTCGGCTTCAACGTGCGTGCGGATGCCGCGGCCCGGCGGGTGATCGAGGAGAAGGGGCTCGACCTGCGCTACTACAGCGTCATCTACGAGCTCATCGACGACGTCAAGAAGGCCATCGGCGGCATGCTGAGCCCGATCGTCACCGAGGAGATCATCGGCGGGGTGGAGGTGCGCGACGTCTTCCGCTCCTCCAAGTTCGGCGCCGTCGCCGGCTGCATGGTGGTGGACGGGGTCATCAAGCGGAACAACCCCATCCGCGTGCTGCGCGACAACGTGGTGATCTACGAGGGCACCCTCGAGTCCCTGCGTCGCTTCAAGGAGGACGTGCCCGAGGTCAAGGCCGGGACCGAGTGCGGCATCGGCGTCAAGAACTACAACGACGTCCAGGTCGGCGACCACATCGAGGTCTTCGAGCGCACCGAGCGGGCGCGGGTGCTATGAGGGTGCCCGCGGTGGCGGCCGACGCCGAGTCCGGGTGGGCCGCGTGAAGGAGTTCGATCGGACCGAGCGGGTGGGTGCCGAGCTCAAGCGCGAGCTCTACCAGGTGCTGCGCGACGAGGTGCGCGACCCCAGGCTCGCCAACCTCACGGTGCAGGAGGTGCGGGTGGTGCGGGATCTGTCCCACGCCAAGGTCTTCTTCACCTGCTTCCCGTCGGACGAGGACGCCGGCGCCCAGGAGCGGCTCCTGAACGGCCGGCTCGCGGGCTTCCTGCGACATGCCCTGGCCCAGCGGGTGCGCCTGCGGGTCATGCCGGCCCTGCATTTCGTGCATGACGAATCGATCCAAGCCGGCGAGCACCTGAGCGCACTCATCGACCGGGCCGCCGCGGCGGATGCCCAGGCCGCGCCGGGCGACGCCGGGCGCGACGACGCAGAGATCTGAGGGGGTCCCGAGCTCATGGGCAGACGTCAAAGCCCGGGACGTAACGTCACCGGCATCCTGTTGCTCGACAAGCCGCTCGGGCTCACCTCGAACGCCGCGCTGCAACGGGTGAAGCGGCTCTATCGCGCCGCCAAGGCGGGACATACGGGGAGTCTCGATCCCCTGGCCACGGGCCTGCTGCCTGTCTGCCTGGGGGCGGCGACCAAGTTCTCCGCCTTCCTGCTGGACGCCGACAAGCGCTATCGGGTCACGGTGCGTCTGGGCGTCACCACCACCACCGCCGACGCCGAGGGCGAGGTGGTCGAGACCCGTCCCGTCGCGGGCATCGGCGCTGAGGAGATCCGCGCGGTCCTGCCGCGTTTCAGCGGCGAGATCGATCAGCTCCCGCCCATGTATTCGGCGGTCAAGCATGAGGGTCAGCGGCTATACAAGCTGGCCCGCGAGGGGGTCGAGGTGGAGCGTAAGACGCGCCGTATCTCGATCTTCGCGCTGGATCTGGTGGCCCAGGAGGGCGCGGACGTCGTGCTCGACGTCCACTGCTCCAAGGGCACCTATGTGCGCACCCTGGCCGAGGACATCGGCGAGGCCCTCGGCTGCGGCGGTCATGTGGCGGCCCTGCGGCGCACCGGGGTCGGACCCTATCTGGAGTCCGCCGAGCCCTTCCTGACCATGGATCGGATCGAGGAGGCCGCCGAGCAGGAGGGGGCAGCGGCCGTGCTCGACGCCCTGCTGCTGCCGCTCGATTCCGCGCTCGGCCACTGGCCCGCGGTGCGTCTGTCGGCCGATGCGGGCTTTTATCTCCGGCAGGGACAGGCGGTCCTGGTGCCGCGGGCGCCCACCGAGGGGCTGGTGCGGCTCTACGATCCCTCGGAGCATTTCCTCGGGGTGGGCGAGATCCTCGACGACGGCAAGGTTCAGCCCAAGCGTCTGTTGTGAGGCCCGCGGGTTTGGAGTCGCCGATCCCCAATCGGTAACATGGCGGCCCGTCCATTGGCGGCGCCGCGGAGCGGCGCCCTCGGTGGCCGCAAAGGTTTTTCATCGACCCGATCCCCTGAGGTCATAGTTGGGGTGGTCAGGGCGAGCGGCGGGTGTCGCGCGCCCCATGGGTCGGCTTCCAGCCCGGTTGTCCGGGCCGATCCTCAAGGTAAGGAGATCCTCCATGACTATGACCGCAGCGGACAAGAAGCAGGTCGTCGACACCTACGGTCGCGGCGAGCGGGACACCGGCTCGCCCGAGGTCCAGGTCGCCCTGCTCACGGCCCGAATCAAGCATCTGACCGAGCACTTCGGCACCCACAAGCATGACCATCACTCCCGGCGGGGGCTGGTGCGCATGGTCAACGCCCGCCGCAAGCTGCTCGACTACCTCAAGCGGAAGGACCTGGAGCGCTATCGGGATCTGATCGGGAGTCTGGGCCTGCGCCGCTGAGGCGCGCGGCGGCGGGGGGCGTGAGCCCCCCGCGGCGCGAGCGGGGCCCGTGCGGCGCCTTAACCGTCCTCGGCCTTCTCGCCCGTCCAACCCGACTCACTCGACCCGACCCCGACCCCGATCAAGTCCGACACGCCCAAGCGTCGCCGCCCCAGACGCGAGACGCCAGCCTCAGAGGAGCCCTTCGTGATACCCACAGCTACCCGCAAGCAGTTCCAGTTCGGCAGCCAGACAGTGACCCTGGAGACCGGCGAGATCGCCCGCCAGGCGGACGGCGCCGTGTTGATCAACGTCGACGATACGGTGGTGCTCTGTACCGTGGTCGTGGACAAGCGCGCAACCGAGATGAAGGACTTTCTGCCGCTGACCGTCGACTACCAAGAAAAGACCTACGCCGCCGGCCGCATCCCCGGCGGCTTTTTTCGGCGTGAAGGCCGCCCGAGCGAGGGCGAGATCCTGACCTCGCGCCTCATCGACCGGCCCATCCGGCCGCTGTTCGCCGACGGCTTTGGCCGGGAGATCCAGGTCATCGCGACGGTCAAGTCGCTGAACCCGGCGGTGAACCCCGAGGTCCCGGCGCTGATCGGCGTCTCCGCGGCACTGGCCATCTCCGGTGCGCCCTTCAACGGCCCCATCGGCGCCGCCCGCGTCGGCTACAAGAACGGTGAGTACTTACTGAACCCGGCAGTGACAGGTCTCGGCCCCGACAGCGACCTGGATCTGGTGGTGGCCGGCACCGAGCACGCGGTGCTGATGGTGGAGTCCGAGGCGCGTGGCCTGTCCGAGGAGGTCATGCTCGGCGCCGTACTGTTCGGCCACGAGCAGATGCAGGTGGCCATCCAGGCCATCCGCGAGCTGGCCGCCGAGGTGAACAAGCCGCCACTGTCCTTCGAGCCGTCGCAAGCGGACCCGTCGCTGGAAGATGCCGTGAGCGCCTACACCGAGCGCCTCGCCGAGGCCTACACCATCAAGGAGAAGATGGACCGCTACGCCGCGCTGGACGCGATCCGCATGGAGATCTACGACAAGCTCGCAGGCGACGGCGAGGGCCAGTGGCCGCAGCCCAAGATCTACGGCGCCGTCGAAAAGCTCGAAAAGAAGATCGTCCGCGGCGCCATCATCAACGGCAAGCCGCGCATCGATGGCCGCGACACCAAGACCGTGCGGCCCATCCACATCCGCACCGGCGTGCTGCCGCGCACCCATGGCTCGGCCCTCTTCACCCGCGGTGAGACCCAGGCCCTGGTGGTGACCACCCTGGGCACCGAGCGCGACAGCCAGATCATCGACGCACTGGAAGGAGAGCGGCGCGAACCCTTCATGCTCCACTACAACTTCCCGCCCTTCTGTGTGGGCGAGATCGGGCGCGTGGGCAGCCCCAAGCGGCGCGAGGTCGGCCACGGCCGGCTCGCCAAGCGCGGCGTGCTGGCGGCGATGCCGGGCATCGAGGCCTTCCCCTACTCGGTGCGCGTGGTCTCCGAGATCACCGAGTCGAACGGCTCCAGCTCCATGGCCAGCGTGTGCGGCACGAGTCTCTCGCTGATGGACGCGGGCGTGCCCATCAAGGGGCCGGTGGCAGGCGTCGCCATGGGTCTGATCAAGGAGGGCGACCAGTTCGCCGTGCTCACCGACATCATGGGCGACGAGGACCATCTCGGCGACATGGACTTCAAGGTCGCGGGCACCGCCGAGGGCATCAACGCCCTGCAGATGGACATCAAGATCGAGGGCATCACCAAGGAGATCATGGAGACCGCCCTGGCGCAGGCGAAGGAGGGGCGGATGCACATCCTGGGCGAGATGAACAAGGTCATCGACAGCCATCGCGCCGAGATGTCCGAGCACGCCCCGCGCATCATCGAGCTCAAGATCCACCCGGAGAAGATCCGCGACGTCATCGGCAAGGGCGGCAGCGTCATCCGCTCCATCACCGAGGAGACCGGCGCCACCATCGACATCACCGACGACGGCCTGGTGAAGATCTTCTCGGTGCAGAAGGCGGCAGGAGAGGAGGCCAAGCGCCGCATCCAGCTGATCACTGCCGACGTCGAGGTGGGCAAGATCTACGAGGGCAGGGTGGCGCGGCTGATGGACTTCGGCGCCTTCGTCACCATCCTGCCGGGCCGCGACGGCCTGGTGCACATCTCTCAGATCAGCGAGGAGCGCGTCCAGTCCGTCAGCGACAAGCTGAAGGAGGGCGACGCCGTCCGGGTGAAGGTGCTCGAGGTCGACAAGCAGGGTCGCATCCGACTCTCCATGAAGGCCGTCGAGCCCGGCGAATGATCGCCTGACCGCCTCGGGTCCGGCCACCGCCGGACCTCCCGACGCATCGAGGGGCCCACGTGGCCCCTTTTCTTTGGAGGGCTCTCCGGTCTTTTCGACCACGAGCGTCCGGCTTCCGTGTGCCCCGGTCCTCGACGCTCGACGCAACCTCGATCGGCACCGGGTGTGGAAGTCCTCTTACGCGGTAGCGTCCGCACCCGACATTCTGCGACTCCGGTCACATCATGCCGGCGCAGCCGATTGATGTCGCCGCAGCGTGACCCCTATCACCGATCGACGGCCTGTCGGAGATTGTACGGTTTGCCTGCGAAAACCCTGTCTGTCGATAAGGATGGTTTTCGCACGGTGGCTGTAATTTCGCGTCAACAATCGGGCGAGTGGATGGCACGGTTGGCGCCTCACGAAGAATCAAACTCGGAAGGAATGGGAATGGCTCCAACGAAACGACCGATTGCGGCCGGATTGCTCGGCCTCGCATTAGTACATCTGCTGGCTGCGCCCGTACTAGGCGACGACGATGACGGGTCTGACAACGCTGACTTCTCCGTGAGTCGGGCGGTCTGGAGGGCGGACCTGCAGCGTCTCGTGGTGAAGGGGACCCGCCACGAAGATGCGGCGATCACCGTCCTCAACGCCTATGACCAGACACGGCGGATCGGCGTCGACGCGAAGCCCGATCGTACCCTTTGGCGCGTCGCCAAGAATGGCCCGGCCCCGGTTCCGTGCCGCGTGCTGGTGCTCTCGAGCGGCGGCGGTCGAATCGAGATGGATGTGCGGAAGGCGCCCGCTGATTGCGCCCCGAAGGACTCCAGCCCGCCGCCGACGCCGAATGAGGCTCCGGTCGCGAAGGCCGGGCCCGATCAGTCTCTGACACCCGACGCGAGTGCGGGCAGCGTGCAGGTGAAGCTGAACGGGGGCGCCTCGAGCGATCCCGACGGTCAGATCGTCGACTGGACATGGACCGGCACCCCTGACCCGGCAGACGTCGTGAGCCCGACGCTCGACCTCGCTCCCGGAAGCTACACCTTCGCGCTCGTGGTCACCGACGACGGCGGCGCCAAGAGCGTCGTGGACGAGGTATCTGTAACCGTCAATCCCGCGCCCGTTCCGAACCAGGCGCCTCTGGCGAACGCCGGACCGGATCAACATCTGACGCTCGTCGTCGGCCAGGCGGCTATCGGAGGTGCAGTTGGACGGTGGCGCATCCGCGGACGCAGACGGTCACGTAGCCGCTTGGACATGGAGCGGGTCTCCAGATCCCCAGGATCAGGCAAGCCCGACCGTGATTCTCGCAGCCGGACAATACACCTTCACCCTGGTCGTGAGAGACGACCAGGGCGCCCTCAGCGGCGCCGACACAGTCGTGGTGACCGTTGATAAGGCCGTCATCGGTGGCGGTGATCCGCATCAGAGCATCGCGGTCTACACCGGCCCGGAGACCTGCTTAAGCTGCCACGAGGACGAGGCGCGGGAGATGCACGGCTCCGTTCACTACCAGCAATCCGGACCCACCGACTATGTCACCAACATCTTCGGGCCTGCCGGAGAGCGGTGGAACGGTCTTCCGGGTGAGGGTTTCACCGGGATCAATACCTACTGCGGGACGCACGAGAGCTCACCCCGCTTCACCTGTGCGGGTTGCCACGTCGGGAATGGTCGGGTTCCGAAGACCCCGGGAATCCTTGGGAGCCTACCTCCCGAGGACCAGATGAAAGAGCTCGCCAACATCGACTGCCTGACCTGCCACCAGGAGCAATACAAGCGATTCCCCGATCCCACCGGACAGTTCGTGGAGCTCAACATCGTTGCGCCGGATCCCCAAACCGGTGCTCCGAACCCGAGCCTGCCGCCCATCGTCCGAACCGGTCTAGAAGGCATCCCCGAGGTGGACGACGAGACACAGGACTTTCAGTTCGTGCCGGCGGATCCGACGAATCCCCTGCTCTCCGGCGCGCCCATACCGCTGATGTCGATCTCGGCGTTGGAAGCGGCCCGCGGTGTCCATGCGACGACCCGTCAATCCTGCCTGAACTGTCATGCAGGCGCGGCTGGTGCGGACGGGGCCAAGCGAGGTGACCTGTCCTCCCTGCTGGCAGACCCTCCACTCGCAGTCGATATGCATATGAGTCGTGCCGGTCATGGAATGAAATGTGCGGATTGCCATTCGGCGGGCGGTCATCGCATGGCCGGGCGGGGGGTGGACCTACGGCCGAACGACACGGAGGGTCGTCTGACCTGCGAAAGCAGCGCCTGTCATGGGGCGCGGCCCCACGGGGATTACAGCACCCGCAACGGGACCCGTCGGGACACCCATGCCGGCCATATCGCTTGCCAGACCTGCCATATTCCCGTCTTCGGCAAGGGGGTGCCCACCGAGATGGCGCGCGACTGGGAGGATCCGCACTATTCGCCCAAGGCCTGCAATGGCCGCGGTGGCTGGCTGCCCCGGGAGGACAAGGCCAGCGACCAGGTCCCAAGCTACGCCTGGTTTAACGGCAAGAGCGAGGTCTACGTCCTCGGGGAGCCCTTGACCAACGTGCCCACCCTGACCCTTGCGCAGAACGAGTCAGATGCACTCGGGCTGCCCGTGGGCAGCGACGCCTATGTGCTGGGTCTGCCTCTCGGCAGCGTCTCGGATTCCACTGCCAAGCTGCATCCCATGAAGGAGCATCTGGGTAAGCTGGCACGGCACACCGCCAGCGACACCCTGATCGGTCACTCGACGTTCGAATTCTTCCGCACGGGAGACTTCGACGCCGCGGTGCGCAGCGGGATGGAGCAGACCGACGGGATGAGCGCCACGGACGACTTCGAGGTGGTTGCGGTCCACACCTTCCAGAGCATCAACCACGGTGTCGAAGTGGCCGACAATGCCTTGCAGTGCGGTGCCTGTCACCGCAGCTACGCGAGCGGCGGTCCCCTGCGGATGGACCTGCAGGGTGATCTTGGCTACGAGCTCAAGGGCAACTACGCGACCCAGGGGGCGAAAAGCGACACCTGCACCAAGTGTCACTCCGCCAAGACGAAGAACGAGGGGAACTACTTCTTCTACATCCACGACAAGCACGTGCGCGACAAGGGCCGGGACTGCTCGACCTGCCACAAGTTCTCCCGTCCGGAGCGCGGGCTGAGCACGAAGATCGGCGACTAGTCCTCGGCGATGCCAAAGGGCAGGCTCGGACAAGGATGTCCGGCCTGACCTTCATCTCTAATGGATGCCCTGGCGCATTCACCAGGCGTCGACGACTGGGATATTCGTCGAATGATCCCACCAAGCGGTCAAGGTCTCCCCGCACGAGGCCATATACACATATTTTATTCGTTGACGTAGGGGTAGAAGCGGCAACTGATCGGGTTCCGTTACTCTCCGATGAAGACCCCTATGTCCTCCATTACGTGGCTTACCTCGGCGTCCAGGGATTGTTCCTCGCTCAACATGAGCTCGATCTGCGTGTTGGTCGGATTCGTATAGCGCAGGGACACCGGATCGCCACCATAGGTACTGTCGACGTCACCGACCACTGTCGGGATGCGGTGGTTGGAGGGGCTCGGGAAAGACACCGTCGTGGCTTGTTGGTTTATTCGGTCGAAGAACACCTGCAGCCTGCGTCCGTCGCTGGTGGTGCTGCTGCCGGTCTCGATGGCGATCCAGCCGAGCGTCTCGTTGGCGTGGCCGTCGGTCCTAGATTCTTCCTCGTACATGACGAGTTCGAAGCCCGTCAGGTCGAGGTTGCGGATGCGGGTGATGACGGGGTCGGCGTCGTTGTAGCTCATGACACTGGCGAACACACTGGGATCGGAGAAGAACAGGCTGTTGAAGCCAATCGCCTCCCATCGCCCGGCACGCCCAAGTTTGTTGCTGGTCAGCCAGTCGGCTTCGACGGCGAGACCGCCAAGGCTGTGCTGACCGGCCTCGGACACCAGGTAGAAGACGTCCTCGGGTGCCCCGTGCTGGCCGTCGAGGTAGTCCCACTCCTGGTAGCGCAGCTGCACCTGGCCAGGGCCGAGGTTATCGACGCGGATAACGCCGGGGTCAGAGCCGGCGTTGCTGGCGGGCTTGGCGACCACCACCGGGTCGGTGTAGGTCTTGGCGAACGGAAGCGTCTGCCAGTTGTGGTCGAGGCCGCGGAGCAGTCCCCACTCCATCGGCGCGTCCTTGGTGGGTTCCAGCCGGCGCAGCGCGGCGGTGTCCGCACCCTTGTGAGTCACCTGCTGGGCTAGCACCTGATCACCAAGGGCGAGTACATGCAGCGTCTCATCGGTGTGGTCGACTTCGCCGTCCTTAGATTTTTCTTCTTCGAGCCTGAGCCTCTGACTGAGCACCGGGCTCCAACGTTCGTCGCTACTGAGGCTCTGCAACAGATAGGGTACCGGCATGCCGTCGAGGTCGATCCGCCCGCCGCCGGCAGGACTCTCCACGGCTAGGAAACCGACGACCTCCGTGGCGTGCCCGTCCATCAGCGCCTCTTCCTCGAGCAGTACCGCCTCGAACCCGGCGGCGCTGACGTTCCGGGCCCGCACCGAGACGGCCTGGACGCCGTTATAGGTCTGCACGGTAAGGAACAGATGCGGGGGTTGGCCGAACGGTGCGCTAAACAGTTCGCCGTGCCAGATGCCGGTACCGCCCAGGCTGAAGGTGCCCACCTCCCACTCGGAGCCGTCGGACATTAGATGGCGCCCCGGTTTCGCGACGACATAGGGGATGTCCTCCAAGACGTGGCCGGTGTCGGCGAAGTCGCGTGCCCGGTAGTCCCACTCCTGGAAGCGCAACTCGAAGCCGATGTCGCTGATGTTCCTGATGCGCACGACGCCCGGGTCGTCGCCATGAGAGGTCGGCGGGCCAGCGAGGACGACCGCGTCCCCGTAGCCGGATGGAGCGTCGATCCACGTCCAGTTATGGTTCACCTTCGCTGGCGCTGAGGCCGGCATTACGGGTGCCGAGGAGGAGGCGAACGTGAAGTCATCCCCGAAGATCAGAAACTTCTGCCCGACCTTTCCGTCGATCTCCTTGAACTGGAAGCGGGTGAATCCGCGCGTGTCGACGACGCCGAAGAAGTGGTAGGCGGTGTCCGAGAGCTTCCCGAAGTCGATCCGGTTGGTGTCATCATCGTCGATGACCATGACCGGATTGGCGCCGACCGTCGAGGTCCTGATGTAGGCACCGGCGGCGTAGAGGTCCCCTTCCCCGGCCACCCGGGTCCCCGTGAAACCGTCGTACCAGAGACAGTGTTCGGGGGGGTTGTCGATGTCACACTGGGCCGTCGAACCGGTGGCGAAACCGTGATCGGGGTCGTAGAGGCCCCACTGGCCGGTGCGTCGCGCCATGCCCGTGGTGATGTCGCTCTGGGCGTGATTGGCGGTCCAGGTGATTCCCTGACTGGTGATGCTCGGCGCGCTGTTCGTCGCGGAGAGCGTGCTACGTACCGTTCCCCAGATGGCATCGTCCTCGAAGCCTTCGACGATGGTCGAATAGCCGAGCTCGCCGATCTTTGCCAGGTAATCTGCCTCGGAGGTGCACTCGAAGATGTCCGGGCCCCCCGTGCAGGCCGCGTGCGCCCATGGCGCAGTCCATCCCAATACGGCCGTT
Organism: uncultured Gammaproteobacteria bacterium; assembly: GCA_963714915.1. Classification (GTDB taxonomy): domain Bacteria; phylum Pseudomonadota; class Gammaproteobacteria; order Chromatiales; family Chromatiaceae; genus Thiodictyon. The sequence goes on along the minus strand of CAVQQM010000056.1, from coordinate 7,153 downwards.
GAGGCGACGGCGACCGCGACGGTGCGTTTCGTTCTCTGTTTCATGACAGTCAACCTAGAAACGGTAGTTGACCGCTTCGTGCTTCATCCAAGGGTTTGGAAAATTGCCCGGCTCGCTCCTCCTGGAGCCTCACCTTCCGGGTGAGGCCGCTACGCTCCCAGCGCACGCCCCGCGCCCCCCCGGGACTGCATCGTAACTCGTTGCAATAGAACCACTCTTGCGCATCGTCGCGCCTTTCCGGAGACCCCGCGGGACGCACCCGGACGGCCGTCCAACCGCCGTTTCTAGGTCCAACGGTTCGTGGTGCTTCGGATTGCCGATCGGAGCAGCGTCGCCGGGTGGGGTAGGGGACTGCGCGTTCCTCGTCGTCTGTTCCGGTCGCTGGCGGTGGGAGAAGCCAGGGGGTATCTCGGCTCGCACCTGAGGTCCAGCTCTGGTCTTGGAAGGTCAGTCTGGACCCGGCACGATCCAGTCGCCCGCCACGGTGAGTTCACCAGATCCCTCGGGAGCGAATTGAGCGATATAGGCCCCACGGGACGCGAACCGCTGTCCGGAGGCGAGACTTACCTTGGGGTACACGGACGTGAAGGTTGCGTTCTCCGTCATGTGCTCGATCCGTTCGAGCAAATACTCCCGGTTGAAAAACCCCCGGATCCGTTTTGCACCCTCGCCCGCGACCTTGAGCGCGAAGAAGGCATTCGCCTGTACCTTCTCCGCTTCCGGCGACTCGATGTGCTTCGCCTTGAGCCAACCGCGGGATCGTGCCAACAGGCGCGGCACGCGGCTCGGGATCTCGGTCGGGTGCACCAGGTAGATCCGCTCACGCAGTGCAGTGGGAATCGCGTCGGGACGCGAGCCGAAGAGGCTGGTCGACAGGTAGAGGCGCGTGGGGCCATCGTCGATCTGGGAGGCCCATACGCGCCAGAGTCCCGTCCAGTTGCTTGGGGCTTAGCCAAGCAACGATCGGTTCGCGTCCGGCGTCACGAAGGAACGCCTGCCACTGCCGTGTCGGTGGGGGATCCGGGCGTGGTGACGGGTGAATCCTCGACCTGCCCGCCCCAGCCCGTCACGCGCTCGCGCAATCGCGAGGCTGCCGCCTCGGCGCGCGGGTCGGCGGGGTCGAAGATCTGGGCGACTGGTCCGGTGGCCGAACCCGCATCGGCAAGATGCTGTGCGACCGTATCCGCCTCCAGCGCCATGCCTCTGTTGAAATAGACCGAGTAGAAGTCTGCCTCGTCCACCACGGGCAGATCGGTGTTCGGGAACAGGCACGGCACCCGGTGGGCCTCGCAGAAGCGGTGGATAGGCTCCCAGCGTCCGATCGCGAGGCCACTGACGACGACGAAGACCGGCTGCTCCTGATAACGCGCATCCAGCTGCTTCTGCCAGGAATCCTCTGGTCCCTCGAGATCCCAGACATGCAGCACCCACTTGCGATAGGGCTTCATGGCCCAGGCCTTGTGCCAGGGCGCATGGGCGGAGCGGTCGGTCTCGTGTCGCGTCTCCCGGTTCTTCTGCTCGAAGTAGGTCTCCAGTACGTCCAGAAATGCCTTGCGCGTCGGGGGATCGACCGCGCCGGCGATGACGGTTGCGAAGTGCATCTCCTCCTCGGTGACCCCCGTGGCCGGATTGCTCTGCAGTTGCTTGAGATAGGCAATCAGGCTGTCGAGCTGATCGTCGGTCAGGTCGTAGCGTGGCATCAGCTCGCCGAGCGCCTTGCCGTCGGATCGGATCCCGTCCCTGATCGCCCGCTTGAGCGCGGTGTCGTCGTAAGCGGGCCTCAGGGTCGGCGCAAGGGGGGGTTTGCTGGTTGGCAACCGCAAGGGTTGGTACAGCAGGTCGCCGGTCACCGCGGGTACCGCCTCCTGGCCCTCCGTGGAACCCAACCCGCTGCGCCTGTGGCAGGCCACGCAGATGACCTGCTCGCCGGTGAGCTTCACATCTCCAACGACGGTTCCGCTCATCAACGCTCCGGATGCCAGCCGACCCTCCGTGTACATCCGCCGGCCGAGCTCGACGCGAGGGTCGACCAGGCCGGGATCAGCCGGCGCCGCGGTCTCTCCGTCAGGTGCCGCCGCCGCCAGCACAGGCGCAACCACCAATCCGATCAGGACCAGCGATGGGGAGATCCTGCCACGAGACGTCATCGGCGTGAGGTCCGACCTAGTTTGCGGCCATCATGCGCCGATACTCATCGGCCACCTCGGCGGCGCTCGCCAGACCGTCCATCCGCACCCACGGAGCCCCCTGCGATTTACGCAGCAGGATTGTCGGCTCGTGGTTCATCTTGTTGCCCCGGTAGACGTCGAAGGATTTCTGGACGGCGATGACATCGTCCAGGTCGCCGGTCAGGAAATGCCATTGGGGGCCCGCCTTGAAGAGCTCCGCGTAGGCGCGCAGGCGCTTAGGGGTGTCGTACTCCGGGTCGATGGAGACCGAGACCATCTTCACGTCGTCGACCTCGGACCCCAGCTCCGCCTGGAGCTGCGCGAAGGTTCCGCTCAGGACCGGACAGATGGTGGTGCAGGTGGTGAAGACGAAGGTGACGATCTCTGGTTTCCCGCCGTTCAACTCGTTCAACAGGGTCGTTTTGTCGCCGTCCATGTCGACCAATGGGACATCGGCCAGCGAATAATCGTGCTCCGAGACGCTATAGCCCTTTTTCTCCATCATGGCCTTGTGGTGCTCATGGCCGGCGCCGCCGCAGCGCATGCCCCCGTCCGAGTCCATCCGGTGTCCCTGGTGCTCCGATTCGACCGGTTGGTTAGCGTCGGCAGGCTCGCCACTCGGCAAGCCCGTTTCGGCGAGCACGAGCGGGGCAGGGGACATCCCCACCAGCAATACCCCTAACGCGGCAAGAGCCGAACCGAGGATCTTCGATCTGGTCGTCATGTTTACAGCTCCGAGGAGAGTCGTTCGTCGTTCGTCAGCAGGTTTGGCGGGGTCACGACCGCCACCGCGAGTATGGCCGATTGTATGCGCCGTTGGGTCGTCGCCCGCACCCGGACGATACCGGAAACACCAGGGGCCGGGGTGCCTCGGCCCGCCCGCTGGGGCGCCTGCGCCGATCAGCGTCGATCGACCGACATCACCATTGCTCCCTCGGGTCGGTGGGCCGTCACCGAGTCGGGGCAGCGCTGAAACTTGAGTGCATCCCTCGAGGGTCTCCCCCCGCCGCCCCCGCGAGCGAGTCCAGCTCAGCCGTTTGTCGACGACCCGGCTGCGGCCGGGTGATGCCCGCCGCGATCTCGGCCTGGCATGCGAGTTCGTCGGTCGCCGGAATAACCCGTGCGCGCTGCGATGAGCAGGTAGCGGACCCGACTGAGATCGACCATCAGGTCGCGTCCATCAGAGTCCCGACCGACGCCGTGCCCCACGATCTCGGGGCACCCAGCACACCCTCCCATCCCCATCGGTCCAGTCCAGGTCCATCGCGATTGCGTCGCCGTCGGGGGACACGGGTCCAGCGTATCGCCAATGAGGATCGGGTTGGGTTTGTTGGGCGACATGATGTCTAGGGCAGATCGAAGGCATCCACATCCTGGCCGTTGCTCGCGTCGAGTCCCGGCCCGGAGAAGTACAGCGCCCAGCTCGCTCCGTCATAGGACACCACCGCCTCGTCCTGAACGATTCCCAGAATTGGCACGTCCACCCCGGCGTCGAAGGACATGTAGTAGGTTCCATCCCGCACCGTCAGGCCATCGATGTCGGCGTTGGGTGGCAGAAGGTCCGGGCCGGGGCGGTTGACGTCCAGTGCCCGACCGCAGCTCTCGGCTCCCTCGGCCCAGGTATAGACGTCGGCGTCGTCGTAAGGCGCTGGCACGCCACCGACCGGGTTGGTGTTCCCGCCACCGAGCGTCGAGAAGTAGAGGGTGCCGTTGTCGATGGAGATGGCGTCGATGTCCTGGCCGTTGCTGGCATCCAGGCCGCAGACGGAGCCGTCGAAGTACAGGCTCCAGTTTCCCTGGTCGTAGAGCAGCACGTCCTCGTCGTACGCGGTGCCGCCGAACGCCGCGAAGTCGACGGACCTACTCACGGTGGTGTTGGCGAATGAGACGTAGAAGGTGTCTTCATCGACGATATCCAGGGCGTCCACACTGGCGTTGAAGCCCATGGTCTGCCTAAAGGCCAGGAGCCGGCTGTAGGCCTCACCGTCGAAGCCGTAGATGTCCGCATTGTTGTAGGGTGCAGCCACGTCCGGGACCTCGCTGTTTCCGAGCGTCGAGAAGAACAGCCCGCGGTTGCCCGGGTTGCCTTGACTCGGTGAGCAGCCATCGGCGTCCACGGTTTCTCCCGCGGGTGTCGCCGGACACAGATCCAGCGCGTCGCTCACGCCGTCGGCGTCCGTGTCCAACTGGCTCGCCGAGCATCCGTCGGCGTCCACTGGCTCGCCGACGGGAGTGCCGAGGCACAGATCCAGCGTATCGGCGACGCCGTCGCCGTCCTCGTCGAGCTGGCTGGCGGCGCAACCGAAGGAGTCGACCGTCTCACCGGGGGGCGTGCCCGGGCATTGGTCGATGTCATCGGTGACGCCGTCGGAGTCCGCGTCCAGCTGGCTCGCCGAGCATCCGTCGGCGTCCACTGGCTCGCCGGCGGGGGTGCCGAGGCACAGATCCAGCGTATCGGCGACGCCGTCGCCGTCCTCGTCGAGCTGGCTGGCGGCGCAACCGAAGGAATCGACCGTCTCACCGGGGGGAGTGCCCGGACAGTGGTCGATGTCGTCGGTGACGCCGTCGGAGTCGGCGTCCAGCTGGCTTGTCGAGCAACCGCTGGCGTCCACCGGCTCGCCGGCGGGCGTGCCGAGGCACAGATCCAGCGTATCGGAGACGCCGTCGCCGTCCTCGTCGAGCTGGCTGGAGGCGCAACCGAGGGCATCGACCGTCTCGCCGAGGGGCGTGCCCGGACATTGGTCGAGGTCGTCGGTGACGCCGTCGGAGTCCGCGTCGGTCGGTCCCCCGTCGGCCAGCACATAGTAGGCCTCGACGGCGTCCAGATAGCCGGCTCCCGAATCATTGTCCGGGCCCGCCGCGCCACGGTCGAGGGCGCCGCCCTGGATGGCGCCTTGGACCTCGGCGAATGTCGCGTCGGGCACGGCCCCCTTGAGCACAGCCAGGGCCCCGGCCACATGCGGCGCGGCGGCCGAGGTGCCCGTGATGTAGGCCCAAGCGCTCGGGTTCGTGCCGCCGCCGGTCAGTCCGGTGGTGAACACATCCTTGCCCGGGGCGACCAGGTTCGGGAAGGTCCCGCCGCCGCATGCGGAAGGGCCGCGGCTGCTGGTGTAGAGCACGTCGCCATAAAAATCGACCGCCCCGACCGACAGGCTCCCCGGATTGTTGGCGGGCTCAACACTGGAGCCCGCATAGGGGCCATAGTTGCCCGCGGAGAAGACCATCGCGATATCCGCCGCGTTGAGGATGGCGATGTCCTCGGCGAACTCCCCGGTGCAGGCGCCGGTGGCGGGAAGGGCCCAGGAGTTGTTGACCACCGCCGGTGCGTCGTCCGTGGCGGGGTCCCCATCCGGATCCAGCATCCACTGGTAGGCTTGGTGGATCTTCGCGAGATCGGACTCCCCCGAGTCGTCGAAGACCTTGACCGCGATCCATTGGGCGCCCGGCGCCGCGCCGATGTCGACGCCCAACGAGTTACCGCCCAGGATGATGCCCATGACCTCGGTGCCGTGCCCGTCGGCATCATGGGGCAGGGCGTGCTCGCCATGGGGGTCGAACCAGCTGTTTGACCCGCCCCGCCAGTTCGGGCCGACGTCCGCATGGGCGAGATCGACACCCGTGTCCAGGGTCCCGACGACGACATCCTGCCCGTAGTAGCCCAGCGCCCACAGATCCGTAATCCGGGTCTCGGACAGGTTCCAGAAGGTGTAGCCGGGATTGCCGGGCTGCCCGGCGGGCTGCGGGGCGGGCGGATCCTCCGGCAGAACGACCTTTGCGTTGAGGCCGATGCGCTCGACGCCCTTGGTCTTGGCCATGTTCTTCAGTTTCGAGACCTTGACCGTGGCGGCCACGGCGTTGATCAGCCACAGCTCTGTTTCGTTCTCCGTGGCATTGATTGCCCGGTCTTTTTCAATCAACTTCGTACACAGCTTCGACTTTTCACTTAGCTCCTCGATCAGTTTCGTCTTCTTCGTCTTGACGTCGGCGGCGACGATCGCATTTGGATCCACCGAGTCGGTGCAGCGGATGATCACGTCGACCTTGTCGTTGGGCCGAAGACCCGCGATCGCCGCCTCGAGCTCAGGCTCGAGGGTTCCGGAATGGGCGTCCAGGGCCAGCGCCGACGCCAGGACGGCGGCGATGGCGGCAAAGAGCTTATTCTGATTCATTGAGTCACCACCTTGGCTATTGCAGCGTCAGGTCCTCGACGCGGAATTCGCCGATGACCACGCTGACCTTCTGTCCGGGTTTCACATAGGAGTCTGGGTTGGCGAACAGCATGTAGTAGTCCCTGTCCGCCGTGATGTTCTTGCCCCGGTTCGTGGTGCGAAATGCACCGACCTTCTCCCCCACCGGCACCGGCAGCTTGATGTTGGTCCCCTCGGTCAGCAGGTACGGCTGGATGCGCGGGTCGAACAGCGGCAGCGCCTTGTCCACGTCCAGCACCCGGAAGCGGAAGTCGATCATGTAGCCACGGGCCGCGAGCCGGACGCCATTCACCTCGACGCCCCATTTGTCCAACAACGCCTTGCGGGTCTCCGCATCCGCCACCACGGGATCGGGTTGCAGCAGCGCCTGCCGGCGCTCCTTGGCCGCCGCCATGTCCGCGCGGATCTGCTCGAGGGTCCTGGGTACGGCCCCCTTCTCCGTGTCGGTCGGTGGGCCGGCATCCGAGGCACCGGTCCCGGCGGCCTCGGTCGGCGCGACAGGCGCCTGCACCGCGGGGGCGGGCTGTTCCTCTGCCGGGGCGTTGTCCGCCACTGCGCTCACGGGGTGGCCCGAGATCACCGCCGCGAGCGTGGCGATCGCGACGACGGCCATCACCGCTGGCATCGGTCGTTCGAACGTTGTGCGCATCGGGGGATTACCTCCGGAATCGGCTCGCGCGCGGGGCTTGCCGATTCGCTGGTTGTCTGCACGGGATGGAGTCATGCCCGTATCGGCTGGGGTGAGGGGCCGCCTGTTCGGCTCGCCCTCACCCCAGC
>CAVQQM010000055.1:0-19616 GCA_963714915.1 uncultured Gammaproteobacteria bacterium | reverse complement strand
GCGTTCGGGTCTCGGGCGGATCCCCGGGGCAGTCGGGCGCGGCCCACTGGATTCAACCCCTTGGACGGCGCGATATCCGCACTTGAGGGTCAACGAACAGCCGCCATCATCGCCCGACGTCACCGGGGTAGATGCTTGAATCGGCGTCATGCCCGGGGCCGCCGCGAGCGGCGCGGAGCCCGTCTACGAATTAGCGCATCGGCGACGCCTGGGAGGGCGGGGCCTGGAACCCTAACGCCCCCGTGCTCTGGGACCGGGGGAGGGCCTCTGCCGAAGCTTGCCATGAGATCTCGCCACCCGAGCACTCGAGGAGACCCGCAGCCGATGTCCGACCCCCTGACGCCGGACCCATTCGAGGCACCGCCTTCCGCCCCCGGACTGCTCGCTCCATCGCGTGCCGCGGGGCTGCGGCGGCTCGCGGGGTTCGCCCCCTCGAGCGCCGATTACGCGAGGACGCGGAATTTCGACGTCCCGCCCCACGCCGGGGTCTCCCGGCTGTCCCCCTGGCTCAGGCACCGGCTGGTGCTCGAGTCGGAGGCCATCGGTGCGGCCTGGTCCGTGCGGGGATCTGATGCGACGGAGAAGTTCACAGCGGAGGTGCTGTGGCGCACCTACTGGAAGGGCTGGCTCCAGCACCGGCCTCAGGCGTGGGAGACCTACCTGGGGCACTGGCAACGCGATCGCGATGCCCTGAAAGGCGAGCCCCGCGAGCGCTACGAGGCCGTGCTCGCCGCCCGCAGTGGGATCGACTGCCTGGACGCCTGGGTTTCGGAGCTGACCAGGGACGGCTATCTACACAACCACGCCCGCATGTGGTTTGCGAGCATCTGGCTGTTCACGTTGCGACTGCCTTGGACCCTGGGGGCGGCCTTCTTCCTGCGCCACTTGCTGGACGGCGACCCCGCCTCGAACACCCTGTCCTGGCGCTGGGTGGCCGGGCTGCACACCCGGGGCAAGCACTACCTGGCCAGGGCGGAGAACATCGCCCGCTACACCCGCGGGCGCTTCGATCCGCGGGGGCTGCTGGACGAGGCCGCCGGGCCCCTGTCGGAGCTCGGCGCCGATCTGCGTCCCAGGCCGCTCCCGGCGCCGGACCAGCTGGACCCCGAGCGCTCCAGCGCGCTCCTGCTCACCCCCGAGGACCTGGCCCCGGAGTGCTCGCCCCTGGCCGGACTACCGGTCGTCGGCATCCTTGGCGGCTGGGACCGCTCGGTGGAGTCCGGGCTGGATCTCGCCCCAGGGGTCGCGGCCTTCTCGCGCGGGGCCCTGGAGGACGGGCTGATGCGGGCCGAGCGCGCGTTCGCCGCCCCCTCCGCGCTGCTCGATCCGGAGTGCTGGCTGGACGACGTCCTCGAGCAGGTTCTCGCCCTCGGCGTCGAGCAGCTGGTGACCCTGGAGGCGCCCGTGGGTCCCTGGCGCGGTCGTCTCGATGCCCTGGCCGGGGCTCTCGGAGCGCGCGATGTGCGCCTGGTGCGGGTCCGCCGGCCCTGGGACCAGGTCCTCTGGCCGGGCGCCACCCAGGGATTCTTCCGCTTCCGCCAGTACGCGGATGCCCAGGGGCGGCTGCGCGCACTGGTAGCGGCCAACCCCCCGTCGTCGGCGCTGGATTCGGCCGCCTGATCCCGGGGATGACCGCGATGCCCAGCTCACAGCCTCCCGTCCAGATCGTCTGGTTCAAGCGCGACCTGCGGGTCCAGGATCACCGCCCACTCGCCGAGGCGGCCCGAAACGGCCCGGTGCTGCCGCTCTATATCGCAGAGCCCGGGCTTTGGGCCCAGCCGGACGCCGCCGGCAGGCACTGGGACTTCATCCGCGAATCCCTGGCGGAGCTGCGCGCCGACCTCGCCGACCTGGGCGCGCCCCTGGTGATCCGGGTGGGCGAGGCCCCCGCGGTGCTGGCCCGGCTGACGGAGCGACTGCCCGTGGCCGCCGTCTGGTCCCACGAGGAGACGGGCAATGGCTGGACCTTCGATCGTGACAAGGCGGTCGCGCGGCTGCTCCGCGACCGCGGCGTAGCCTGGCACGAGTCGCCTCAGCACGGTGTGGTTCGGTGCCTCGCGAGCCGCGACCGGTGGTCGCGGGAGTGGGAGCGGCGCATGTCCCAGGCGCTCACGCCCGCGTCGCCCCTGCGGCCATCCGTGCCGACCATGGAGCCCGGGGCGATCCCGGACGGGCGTGCGCTCGGGCTCGCCGAGGACCCTTGCCCGCTGCGCCAGGCCGGCGGGCGGCGCGCGGCGGTGGCGGCCCTGGAGGGCTTCCTGAGCGAGCGCGGAGAGGGCTATCACCTGGAGATGTCGAGCCCGCTGACGGCCTACGAGTCCTGCTCGCGGCTCAGCCCGCACCTGGCCTGGGGGACGCTCTCTATGCGCGAGGCGGTGCAGGCCACACGACTGCGGGCGCGTCAGGTGGCGTCCCTTCCTGTCGCCGATCGCGGCACCTGGGTGCGGGCGCTCGCGGCCTTCGAGGGGCGGCTGCACTGGCACTGCCACTTCATCCAGAAGCTCGAGAGCGCGCCGCGCATCGAGCACCAGAACATGCAGCGCGCCTGCGACGGACTGCGCGACCCCGTGCCGGACCCCGAGCGCCTCGCCGCCTGGTGCGCGGGCCGCACGGGCTTTCCCTTCGTGGATGCCTGCATGCGCGCCCTGGCCGCGACCGGATGGATCAACTTTCGCATGCGCGCCATGCTGATGGCCTTCGCCAGCTATCACCTGTGGCTGCACTGGCGCGAGCCCGGGCTGCACCTGGCGCGGTTGTTCACCGACTACGAGCCGGGCATCCACTGGTCCCAGGTCCAGATGCAATCCGGCACCACGGGCATCAACAGCCTGCGCATCTACAACCCGGTGAAGCAGTCCGAGGACCAGGACCCGCATGGGCGCTTCATCCGGCGCTGGGTCCCGGAGCTCGAGCGGGTGCCGGACGCCTTCATCCATACGCCCTGGAAGCTCGGCCCGGGGGAGCAGGAGGCTATCGGGTTGCGCATCGGGCGCGACTATCCGCCGCCACTGGTGGATCACCTGGCCGCCGCCCGCGAGGCCCGACAGCGCCTGGGGGCGGTGCGCCGCCAGGGGGCTGCCCGGGCGGAGAGCCGCGCGATCTTCTTCGATCACGGCAGCCGCCGTCGGGCCGCTCGCCAGGGAACGGCCCGGGCCCGGGGTCGCGCGCCGGACCCCAGGTCATGAGCCATCACAAGCCCAACCTTCCCCGAAAGGTCTGCGCGCGCTGCGGGCGCGACTTCACCTGGCGCCGGCGCTGGGCGCGCTGCTGGGACGAGGTGCGTTATTGCTCCGAGCGCTGCCGCCGCGGGCGCTGACGCCAGCCCCGGGCATGGGCCTGACGCTGGACCGCCTCGTTGGCGGCCTCGCCACGTTGGCGGCCCCGCCATGGTTCATACTGCGGCTTCGTCGAATCATCGAACCGAGGCCTTAACATGCGTAATGGAGTGGCACTCTCTCTGGGTACCCTGATCCTGACCCTGTCCTGGGGCGCCGCCCAGTCCGCGTCTGAGACGTCGCCGTCGGGCCCCCGGCCCTTCGACCAGACCCTCGAATACGCTGGGATCTCCTTTCGGGTGCAGGCGCCCAACGACAGCTCGATCGGTTCGGTCACCATCACGCCCTCGGGTCTCGAGGCGGACAATAGCCCGATCACGCGCGAGATCGACGGCACGGTGATCCTCGCGGAGGTCGCGGACCTCGACGCCGACAACTCGCCCGAGATCTACGTCTCCGTCCAGTCGGCCGGCAGCGGGTCCTACGGCTCGCTGGTCGCGTATGCGGCCAACCGACGCAAGTCACTGAGCGAGATCTATTTGCCGCCGCTGGAGGACAACCCGCAGGCTGCGGCCGGCTACATGGGCCACGACGAGTTCAGGGTGGTGGAGAACCGCCTGGTGCAGCGGTTCCCGATCTACAAGGAGGGCGACACCAACGCCAACCCCACCGGCGGCACTCGCCAGCTGCAATACAAGCTGGTGCCGGGCGAGGCCGGGTGGGTGCTCAGTGTGGATCGCGTGGTGGAGTACTGATGTCGCCCGGCCCGACCGGGCCGGGCGACGCGCGTGGTCGGCTTGTGGCTAATCCAGGATGAAGGTGACCTTCAGGTCGACCCGATAGGATGCGATCTTGTTGTCCTTCACGACCACCTGTTGGCTCTTCACCCAGGCGCTCTTGATGCCGTGCAGGCTCTTGCCGGCGGTCTTGATGCCCTGGCGGATGGCGTCCTCGAAGCTTTCTTCGGATTCGGCGCTGATCTCGATGACTTTCGCGACAGACATGATGCTTTTTCCTCAGGGTATAGATTGTTGTTGAACGGGCCAGGACCGGACGCCGCGTCCGCGCCTCGCGAGACAACTATAGCCGCCGGAGGGGTGTGCCATCGCCGTGCGGCCAACGGGGGCTTTGCGGGCTAAGCCTCCGCGCGATGCGATGGGCCGGGAACGGATATACCCCCGCTACAGCCCGCGTTGATAGGACCCGGACAAGACCTGTCCGCCGGGGAGACCCTTGCTAGCTGCCGACCAGCGGGAAGGTGGCGGCGATCGCCCAGGCGAAGGCGAGGCCGATGGCCAGCGCCGCCGGCAGCGGGTGCCGGGTCTGGCGATAGACCCAACCCCCGATCAGGCCGTACACGAGGAAAAAGACCAGGATCGCCGGGACGATGATGATCAGGAAGAAGAGCTCGTTCAGATTGAGGGCCACCGCGAGCAGCAGGGAGAGCAGAAACAGGAGCTTGGTGACCGCCGGGGCCGTGCGCGGCGAACCGGCGCCATGGGTGAGCCAGCCATCGGCGATGAAATAGGCCCAGGTCCCGGGGAGGATCGCGAGCAGGATGACCAGCCGTTCCGCGCCCGGGATGAATGCCGTGACATAGCGGTCAACCGCCAGAGCGATGACGAGGATGGCGTACGCACTGGCGGCCAGGGTGGCGATGACCAGGGGCGTCCATTGCCTCGGGTCGCGGGTCGGGTTCGCCAGTGCGTCGGTTTCGCGCCGGCGGACCAGCGCCAGACCGATCGCGGTCACCAGACCATAGACCCCGAAGTGCAGTGCCAGGTAGTCCCCCAGCAGGATCGGCAGATAGTCGGTCGGGATCAGCCGCAGTATCAGCGGGGTCAGAACGGCAGGGGCGATCGCCACCGGCAAGAGCCGCCGCCAACCGAGTCCCGCCCCCAGCGGGCGACCGGATACCCTCGGAAGTAGCCGGGAGAGGGGCCAGGCGAGGGCCAGGATACCCAGGAACAGCAGACCCAGGGCTGGGCCGCGGGCGTCGATGAAGGCGTCAGCATCGGTGCCCAAGTCCGGTCGGAAGCTGCGGTCCAGCCAGTCCAGCGCGGCTGTCAGCCCGGCGCGTCCGAAGAGCACCCCGATGTGCTCGGCGCCGTCGGCCAGGACCAGCATGCGCGCGGTCCCCGCGGCGGGGTCGCCATAGACCACGCCAGCCTCGACCCTGCCCCCGCTTGTGGCGGCGATCGCCTCCCGGCCCATCTGGTGGAGCATCTCCGGTTCGAGGGAGCCATAGATGATCAGCAGGTTGCGCGGCTCTCCCGTGGGCGCGTCCTCCGCGAGATAGGGGGAGAGCAGCACGGTCGCCTCGACGCGGTCGCGATGCGTCGCCGCATATCGCACCAGCACGTCGCCCGCCATCGAGTGCCCGAGCAGGGCCATGCGTCCGTCGCTGCACGGCGAGGCCAGGGCGAGCCCGGCCGTGGCCTCCAGCGCCCGGGTCAGCACCTCGATGCGTCGCTCCTGGTCCTCGATACGGGCGACGAAGGGGTCGGGGTTGCGCCCGTGTCCAGGGAAATCGAAGCTCAAGACGCAATAGCCGTTGCGCGCCAGGGTCAAGGCGAAGGGCTGCATCAACTGCCGGGAGCCCGCGAACCCGTGGGCGACGATGACCACAGGCGCGGGGGCGCCGGATGCCAGACGATAGCGTGTGACCGGCGTGGACCCGGCCCGGGTCTGTTCGACGATAAGGCCCGAGCTGGCCGACTCCAGCCGCCACAGTGCAACGGCGATCGCGGCGATCGCCAATAGCCCGATCACCAGATTGGCGACTCGACCGAGGCGTCCCGCGGCACTCGGCCGTTCGTTCACGGCGGGCCCGCGGCCGGGCCGCTCGCCGGCACCTCGATCATCACCTCGTTGCGGCGCAGGAACCCCGGCGTTAGCGGGTCGTTGTAGTAGGCATAGAGCGGCGGGGAGGCCGCCTCGAGTCCGCGCGTGGCCATCCAGGCGCGCAGCTCCGCCTCGCGCGCGGCGATGCGCTCATCGGTCGTCCTGCCGTCGAATCGGATCGCCGCGACCCGCCGCGGCGGGAGCTCGACCAGGCTGACACCCGAGCCGTCCCCAGGCGCGGGCAACTGTGCGAGCGCGTAGCCGCTGGGGATGAAGAATCGTACCGACCAGTCCCGCGGGCTCGAGCCGGTCTGGGTCACCGGGGCGGTCATGCTGATACGCTCGCCCTCACGATCCTTCGCGAAGATGTAGCGGGCGAGGGGCCCGAAACCGGCGCTGAGCGCCTCTCGGCGCGCCCCGCCGCGCTCCACCTCCGCGACGATCGCCGTCGGATAGTCGCGCAGCTCGAAGGGGCCGTCCTGGACCAGGGTCTCGTAGTGGGGTTGCTCGACGTTCTGCACCACGAAGACGAACACGGCCAGGGCGCCGACGCCCAGCGCGGCTAGAACGGCGATGATGATCAAGGCGGTCTTCACTGGCGCATCCGGAGTGGTTGGAAGGGCGCGTTTGAGGGCATGCGCCGGCTGTTGCGATGACGTGCGAGTTGGGTCCGGCGCTGTGAGACGCAAGCGCCGCACCCGAACGACCCGGCGTTGATCATCTGCGACGGCCGTGGCAGTTTGCGCTGACCCGACACCGTGCCCGGCGACGCAGGACGGCGCAGAGCATCACCAAACTCTTCGATGTCGCGAGATCCCGTCAGCCAGAACCCACGGTTCCCCCAGAGAGCTGCACCATGCGCCCACTCCGTTGGAAATCCCGATACCACACCGGGGATGCCGAGGCCGATCGACGCAACCGTGCCTTCCTCGACTGCCTGAATACCCTCATCGCCGGTGCTGGGCAGCGTGAGCATTGCCGGGAGATGGAGGACTTCATCTCCCGCTTCAGTGCCGAGGCCGAGCAGAGGCTCACGGAGCGGCCCGAGCACGCGGACCTCAGCGCCGAGTTCGGCCGCCGCCTCCTCGCGAGCCTGCCGCTCGAGCCCTACGGCGGCACCTCCTGCCGCCAATGCGGCCTGTGCGACTTGGCAAAGGAGAAGATCGCCGAGCACCTGGAGGCCCCGGCGGACTGTCTCTTCAAGGGGACATGAGGCCGCCGGCCGGGTGGCTGGCCTGCCCGACCGCCCGCCACGGCTGCCGGGCATCCCCACGGCACTTTCGGGAGCACACTGCGGCGAGTCGGCCGCATCGCGCTCCCCCTTTGCGGAAGCGACCCGGCGACAAGCTTAGGGCCGGCTGGCCGAGGGTGTCGCTGCCGTGCTAACAGCGTCCGACTACGGCCATCAAGTGGGTCATCGCCCTGTCGATCCCGCTGGGGCTGGTGTCCTTCCTGCCCGTGGGCTCATGGGTCTACGCGGAGCTATGCGATTACAAGCTTATGGTCGTGCTCTGGCTGTCCGGGCGGACTGATCCCAGTTTGGCACGGCCTCCAGCCGGACAACCTGCTGCTGGCCGGGCTCGCGGGCGGGGCCTCGGCCATCGGGATCCCGGCCTTCGTCGCCTTCGCGCTGCTGCCGCCGCATGGTCCGGCGCTGTCGGCGCGGGCGAAGGCTGGTGGCTTGGGGGGTCCGCCATCAGCGTCGGGACATCGCGGGCACCGTGAACCACGCGCACGATCTCGATGCCGTCGGTGATCTGGCGGTACAGGACGGGATACCGCCGTACCGGAAAATAGCGAAGGTCCGGCGCGATGTCGGGTTAGCTTGACAATACCACCCAACTGATTCCGCGCCCGGGGCTGCTGCCTCAACGGCCGCTCCGATTGCTGCCGGCTGGAGCAAGTATTTCCGGGTGCGAATCTCACCCACTGAGGGAGCACGGCTTCCACCGCGCACTGAGCGATGCGGGCGCGAGGCTCGCACGAACCACCGGCGATCGCCTCGGCCGAGGACTCGGCGTGGGAGGCCCGGGCAGGGATCCGCCAACAAGCGTTCAAATCCACGGATACCTGCGCCAGGTCAACACCGCGGCGCGTTTGCGCCTGAACCTCGATTGTCTCCGGCCGGTCGCAGGAGCTACATTAGCGTATCGCCATATTCCAACTATTCTGGACGCCTTGCGTCGGCCGAGATGTCCCGGTTTGACACAAGGCGTTTTCAATGGGGGCACGATGGAAGCGAGAGGTGGGACCACGAGGCGGCCGGGAAATACGGCCGTGATGTTCGCGACCCTCCTGCTGTTCTGGCTCATGCTGATGGGCAGGCTGACGGTCGACGTCCTCGTCGTCGGCATCCTGGCCTCCCTGGTCATCGCACTGCTGTACCCCAACGGGCTCTCCTTCTTCACCGAGCTCCGCGCGACGCCTGCGGCCTTCATCGCGGGGCTGCGCTATTACGGGTATTTCTTCAAGGAGCTGGTCAAGGCCAACCTCAGACTCACCGCCACCGTCCTGTCCCCATCGCTGCCCATCAAGCCCGGCATCGTCAAGGTTCGCACGCGCCTGAAGAGCCGGATGGGACGGCTGATGCTCGCCAACTCGATCACCCTCACGCCCGGCACCCTGACCGTCGAGATGGACGGCGAATGGCTGTACATCCACTGGGTGAACGTTCAGTCCCCGGATGTCGAGGCCGCGACCGCCGAGATCGTCGCCGGTTTCGAGCGCTATCTCGAGGTCATCTATGGTTGATTTCCTGATCTATGTGGCCGGTACGATCGCCGGGGCGGCATTCCTGTTGGCCCTGGCGCGATTCATCCTGGGTCCGACGTCCGCGGACCGTATCGTCGCCTTCGACAGCCTCACGATCGTCAGCATCACCGGGATCGTGCTCGCGGCCCTTGCCGGGGATCGAGGCATCTACCTCGACGTTGCCCTCGTCTACGCGCTGCTGTCCTTTCTGGGGGTGATCGTCGTCGCCCGCTACATCGAACGGGGGTTCTGATGCCATCGGTGCTTGCTCTCCTTGGCGGGGTCCTGCTGGTCGGCGGCACGGCCTTCCTCCTCTTTGGCGGGATCGGCCTGGTGCGCATGCCCGACACCTACAACCGGCTCCAGGCGGGGACCAAGACCACGACTCTCGGGACCCTGCTGAGCCTGGCCGGGGTCGCCTGCCTGCGCCCGGAGTGGGCGCTGAAGCTGTTTCTGATCGGTGTCTTTCTGCTGTTCACCAATCCGCTGTCGTCGCAGGTCCTCGCCCGTGCGGCCCACCGCATCGGCGTGAAGAAGGCCCCGCAGACCGTCGTCGATCGGCTCGAGGAAGACCTGGGGGGAAGATCATGACCCCATTGCTGATTGCGATGACCCTGCTGCTGAGCGTCACGATGGTGGCAGCGGCGGTGCTCGCCACGCGGGGGAAACAGGACCTGCCGATCTCCATCCTGGCCGCGGGCCTCGTGAGCCTGCTCGCCTCGGTCCAGTACCTGCTCCTGGCCGCCCCCGACGTGGCGATGACCGAGGCCGCCATCGGCAGCGGGCTCACCACCTTCCTGTTCTTCTTCGTCCTCGGACGGATTCGGGGGGGCGAACGTGATTAGGCGGTTCTTTGTCATCCTGCTGCTCCTGGGGCTCGGCGCCGTCTTCGCGGGCCTGGTGGTCGGCTTCACCCCCGACGACCAGCTCAATCTCACCGCCCGCTATTACGCCGAGCACACGGCCCAGGACATCGGCGCGGCCAACATCGTCACCGCGATCATCGTCACCTACCGCGGGCTCGATACCCTCGGCGAGGTCACGGTCCTGTTCCTCACCGCCGCCATCGTCGGCCTGGTCCTGTCACACGGACGGCGCAAGGGCGACGGGCCTCGGCGGGAGCCGCCGCCCACGGGCGAGCTCCTGACCACCGGCACCCGCCTGCTGGTCCCGCTGATCCTGCTGTTCGGCGTCTACGTCTTCGTCAACGGCCACCTGACCCCGGGGGGCGGTTTCCAGGGCGGGGCCATCCTCGCCTCGGCGATCCTGCTGCTGCTGCTGACCGATCCCCTGCTGCGCTTCGGCCACGGCCTGATCGCCGCCATCGAGTCCACGGCGGGACTGGCCTTCGTGGGTATCGGCGTCCTGGGGATCTTCCTGGCGGGCGGCTTCCTCGACAACCGCATCCTGCCCATCGGCGAGCTGGGTTCGCTCTTCTCGGCCGGGGCGATACCGATCATCTACTCCTTCATCGGTCTCAAGGTCGGCGCGGAGTTCTCTTCGATGCTGGTCAATCTCTCCGAGACGGAGGACCTCTGATGGCCACCATCGCGCTCGTCACCGGCTTCGTCCTGATCCTGATCGGCCTCTACGGGGCCCTCACCAACCGCAACATCCTGCGCATGATCGTCGCCTTCACCGTGGCGAACACCGGGGTCAACCTGGTCATGGTGGCCGTGGGCTATCTGCGCGGGCGTACGGCACCGATCCTCGACGCGGCGGTCCCGGTCGCCGAGGCCGCCGCGCGCATCATCGACCCGGTGCCCCAGGCCCTGGTCCTGACCGCGATCGTGATCGGCGTCGGCGTGACGGCCCTGATGCTCGCCTACGCCTACAAGCTCTACGAGACCAAACGCACCCTGGACATCTCCAAGTACACGGAGCTCAAGTGGTGAGCGCCATCTTCATCATCGTCGTCGGCCTGGGCGCCGCCTTCCTGCTCGGACTGCTGCGCGACGAGTGGCGGGCCGCGGCCTACGGCGTGACCCACGCCGCGCTCACCTTCATGAGCCTGGTGTCGGCGAGCTGGGTCTGGGTTCTGGCCTCCAGGGACGTCGGCGCGGTAGAGATCATTACCGCCGGGACCGTGCCGCCCTTCGCCATCAACCTGCGCATGGGTCTGCCCGAGGCGGCCCTGACCCTGTTGATCAACCTGACCGGGCTCTTCTCGGCGATCTACCTGCGCGACACCATGTTCAAGCAGGGCCGCCGGGCGATGGCCGTGCTGCTGATCTTCACGATGGCCGCCTGCGGTATCGTGCTGACCCGGGATCTGTTTAATCTGTTCGTCTTCTTCGAGCTGGTCGCCATTGCCACGGGCGGCCTGATCCTGCTCTCGCGCGACACGCGTGCCCTGGGTGCCGGCTTCAAGTACCTGGTGGCCTCCCAGGTGATCACGATCCTGCTGCTGGTGGGGATCATCTTCGCCTACCACGTCACCGGTACCCTGAACATCGATGGGATGGCCGAGGTCTCCGCGCGGGTGCTGCAGGGGGGGGCGTTGGCCTTCTTCCTGATGTTCATCGCCATCGTCGTGGAGCTCAAGCCGTTCCCGGCCAACGGCTGGGCCCTGGACATCTACGAATCGGCACACCCGGCCTTCTCGGCGATGCTCTCGGCGGCGGCGGGGTCGGCGGCCCTGTTCGCCGCGGACAAGCTGCTCCTGATCGGCGGTCCCGCCTGGCTCCCGGTCGCCACCGGGATCGGCATCCTCGGCTTCGTCGGGGCCAATCTGTTCGCCCTCGCCCAGGACAACGACCGGCGGCTCCTGGGCTACTCCTCGGTGGCACAGATCGGCCTGATCCTGGCCGTCATCGGCCAGCGCGACATCCTGGGCGACAGCTACCTCTTCGTCGCCGGCGGCATCCTGCTCGCCCATGCGGTCGCCAAGGCCGGCCTCTTCTGGCTGTCCGGCCTCGTCGAGGGACGCCAGCTGACTGCCTGGAGTGCCCTGCAAGGCCATCCGCTCCTGATCTTCGCCTTCGCCAGCTTCATCGCCCTGCTGATCGGGCTGCCCCCCTTCCCGGGCTTCTACGCCAAGTGGGAGCTGGTCCACGACCTGGCCGGCGAGGGCCGTCTCGCCCTGCTCGGACTGATCCTGTTCGGCGCCCTGCTCGAGGCCGGCTACCTATTCCGCTGGTTCGGCTACGCGATCAAGCGCGAGCGGGTGTCCGAGCCCGTGGCCACCTCGCCGTTCAAGCGGGTGGTAATCCTCGCCGCGGTGGCCGTGGGGTGGGGACTGGGCTACCTCTGGGGTGCCCTCTCGCCGAACGGCAATCTCCTCCTCGCGGTGCCGCTCCTCTTCGCCCTCGGCTTCCTCGCCCTGGAATGGCTGCCGGCCCGGGTCAAGAACAGCATCGCGATCGCCGGGATGGTCGCCTGGTTCGTCCTGAGCCTCCCAGGATATGACCCGCTGCAGCTCATCTTCGCCGCCGTCATGCTGATCGGCGGCGCACTCATCCTGCTGGCGAGCTACCAGACCCGGGGTCGGCGCATCGGCTTTTACCCCTCGGCGATGCTGATGTACGCAGGCCTGGCGATGCTCATCGTGGCAGAGGATTCTTTTAGCTTCTTCGCCGCCTGGGAGGCCCTCACCATCGGCTCCTACTTCCTGATCCTGCGCGGCAAGCGCTCCGAGCCCCACGCGCTGTCCTACGTCCTGTTCTCGCTCGGAGGCGCCTTCCTGATCCTGGCGGGTTTCGCCTTGGCCGCCGCGGGTGACCCTCTGTTCCAGCTCGATGGCCTGGGGCAAGTCGCTGCGCCCCTGGCCCCCTGGGTCTTCCTGCTGCTGGCGATCGGCTTCATGACCAAGACCGCCGCCGTCGGGTTGCACATCTGGCTGCCGGGTGCCCACGCCGAGGCCGAGACCGATGTCTCGCCCATGGTCTCCGGGATCCTGCTGAAGGCCGGCCTGTTCGGGCTCTTCGTGCTCTTGATGCACATGGGCAGACAACAGCTCTACGGCGTCGATCTGACCCACCTGCTGCTGTGGATCGGCGCCCTGTCGGCCCTGATCGGCAACCTGATGGCGGCCTTCCAGGAGGATGCCAAACGCCTGCTGGCCTACTCCTCGATCGGGCAGATGGGCTATGCCCTGTTCGGCCTGGCGATGATGAACCACCTGGGTTGGCTGATGGCCCTGATGTTCGTCATCAACCACTACATCTACAAGTCGATGCTCTTCCTCTCGGTGGGGGGCGTCGCCAAGCGCACCGGCACGCGGGACATGTACCGCATGGGCGGGCTGATCACCCTCATGCCCCTGTCCTTCATCGCGGTGCTGATCGGCATCATCGCGATGTCAGGCGTGCCGCCGCTCTCGGGCTTCGGCGGGCGCTGGATCTTCTACAACGCGATCATGACGGCCGACTACCGGCTGCCGATGATCCTGGTCTTCATCTCGGGGCCGATCGCCTTCCTCTATCTGTTCCGGCTGATCCATACGATCTTCCTGGGCCAGCTGAAGGACGAGCACCGGCGGGTGAAGGAGGCCCCGTTCTGGCTGGTCCTGCCGCAGATGATCTTCGTCGCCTTCCTGATGGTCTTCGCCCTGGTCCCGGGGCTCGCCCTGCGTCGGGTCGATGCCTACATCAGCCAGTTCTTTCCGCAGGGTGCACTCGGCTGGGAGGGACTCACGATCACTAGCGACTTCGGCTACTGGAGCCCGATCTCGATCATGATCGTCGTCGGCGTGATCTTCGCCACACTCTTCGCCTGGCTCCTGTTCGTCAACCGCAAGGCGCAGAAGGTCAAGCAGTTCAATATCGCCTTCGCGGGCGAGCGCCCGTACCGCCCGGAGACCACCCACTTCGCCTGGAACTTCTTCGCCCCCTACCGCAAGGCCCTGGGCTTCCTGACCGAGCCCGTGGTCGAGCGCTTCTGGTCCGCACTGGTCGATCTACTCCACGCCATGGCCGACATGCTGCGCCGGCTCTACAACGGCAACGGGCAGACCTACGCGATCCAGCTGTTGGCCTTCGTCGTGGTCGTCTATCTCCTCCGGACAGGGCTCTAGCCATGCAGTTCGAGTGGATCAAGATCCCCTATTCGCTTCTGACCCTGTTCATCGTCGCGAACTACGGGTTCCTGCTGACGGCCGCGATGGCCAAGATCGCTGCCCGCGTGGGCCGCCGCCACGGCATCCCCATCTGGCAGAACTACGTCGACCTGATCAAGAACTACGGGCTGCGCAGCTCCATTACCCACGGGGTGATGTACTACCTGGGCCCGGTGTTCCGGCTCACCGGGGGCGTCGGGCTGCTGCTCTTCGTGCCGACCATCTACGGCTCGGAGATGTTCTCCAACATGTCCTTCGCCGGTGACCTGATCCTGGCCCTGTATTTCGTCTTCTTCGGCACCTTGGGGATGGCGCTGGGCGCCGCCGAGAGCGGACATCCTTATTCGGCCATAGGGATCACGCGCGGGCTCTCGCAGGTGACCGCGGCCGAGCTGCCATTCGCGCTCGCCGTCTACGCGGTCGCCGTACAGTACCAGACCCTATCGGTCACCGAGATTGTAGCGGCGCAGCAGGGGGGCATTCTCAACTGGACGCTCTTCACCAATCCGCTCGCGGTCGCCGCAGCCATGCTCTCCTTCCTGGGCTCGATGATGCGCCCCCCGTTCGACGTGGTGCTGGCACCCCAGGAGATCCCGATCGGGCCGCCGACGGAGTACCACTCCTCCTATCTGGCCCTGATGCAGACCAACCGCGCGATCTTCCCCATCGCCAAGATCGTGATCTACATGAACCTCTTCTTCGGCGGAGCGGCGAGCTGGCCGGTCTTCTTCCTCAAGGTCTTCCTGATCTACCTCTTCTCGGTCTTCGTGGGTGTGGCCTTTCCGAGGTTCCGGGTGGAGCAGTCGATCCGCTGGTTCCTGGTCTGGGCGGTGCCGCTCGGCGTCCTCGCGATCCTAATGGTGTAAGCCCATGAAAGACGACTTACCAAGGCCGCCCGTACGGGTCGAACTGAAGAAACGCGTCGTAGAGACGCCCGATGGCCAGAAGATCGAGATCGATCCGCTGCAGGACTATTACTGCCAGTCCGCTCCCACTGTCATGCCAGCGGCCTACAGCAGGATCGTCGAGGGCCTGTTCAACTGGGCGCGGGCCGAATCCCTATGGATCCTCGGCTTCGGCACCGGCTGCGGGGCCATCGAGATGCGGCCCCTGATGACGCCGCGCTTCGACGCCTATCGCTTCGGCATCCAGTGGCGGCCGACGCCGCGCCAGTCGAACCTGTTCGTGATCTCCGGATACCTCTCGGTGAAGACCCTGAAGCGGGTGATCCGCTGCTACGAGCAGATGCAGAACCCCAAGTACGTGGTGGGCTTGGGCTCCTGCACCATCAATGGGGGCATGTACTTCGATTCCTACAACACGATCACCCGCCTGGACCAATACCTGCCGGTGGACGTCTACATCGCCGGCTGCATGCCCCGCCCAGAGGCCCTGCTGGCCGGCTTCGAGGAGCTCAAACGGATCATCCGGGCGGGCAAGGCGGAGGGGGCCAACAAGTACGCCGAGGATTTCGAATGGTACAAAGCCAACCAGAAACGGGTGATCCACGACTGGGATATGCCGGACTACAACTGGTGAGTGGCAAGCGGCCATGCGCGATCTGTACGAAAGACTGAAAAGGAGCTTCCCTCTGGGGGAGCTGGCCGAGCAGAAGCCGAGCCTGGCCTTCGTGACTGTGGACCGCGTCCAGCTGCGGCCGCTGCTGCAACACCTGCGGGACCAGGAGGGCTTCACCCATCTGGTGCTGCTCACCGCGGTGGACTGGCTGGAAGATGCCACCTTCCAGCTCACTTACCTGATGAACAACCGTCTGGCATGTCGCGACCTGGGGGTGCGGGTGATGCTACCGCGGGACACCGCGTCCATGGACAGCATCCACGACCTGTGGCCGACCGCCGCCACCTACCAGCGCGAGCTGCGGGAAATGTTCGGCATCGATTTCCCTGGCAGCCCCCGGGTGGACGAGGACTTCGTCCTCGAAGGCTGGATCAGAACCCCTCCGTACCGGCGCGA
The DNA here is from genome assembly GCA_963714915.1 of uncultured Gammaproteobacteria bacterium. Taxonomy (GTDB): domain Bacteria; phylum Pseudomonadota; class Gammaproteobacteria; order Chromatiales; family Chromatiaceae; genus Thiodictyon. Next base: position 3,716 of record CAVQQM010000055.1, on the reverse strand, counting down.
CTTCGATACCTTGAAGTTTTCTGACGAGGTTTTCGCGCCGCGCCCCGGACGCGAGTCAAGCGATCCCGCCCAGTTCATGAAGAAACAGCTCTACCCGGACGGGACCTGAGATGCCGTACCAACCGGACCGCAGTCAATACCCTTCCAAGAGGCCCGACGGCAGCCTGGACATCGACCTCGCCTCGGGCAAATACCTCAAGCTCTGGCAGGGGCCGCAGCACCCGGGCATCACCGGCAACATGTCGGTGGAGCTGACCGTCTGCGGCGACGAGGTGGTCGAGGGCAAGACCCATGTCGGGTATCTGCATCGCGGCTTCGAGAAGCTGATGGAGCGGCGAACCTTCATCCAGTGCTTCCCCATCGTCTGCCGCATCTGCGTCCCCGAGCCCGACTTCAACGAGTATTGCTACGCCGCCGCAGTCGAGGACCTCGCGGGTATCGAGGTTCCGGAGCGGGCCAACTGGATTCGCACGCTGATCCTGGAGATGGGCCGGATCAACAGCTACCTCATGTACCTCGGTGGTCAGGCCGGTGCCCTGGGCCATGGCGTCATCGGCCAGTGGACCACCTATGTCCGCGACCTGATGCTCGACCGCTTCGAGGAGCTCACCGGGGCACGCATCTATCACATGTTCATCCTACCCGGCGGGGTGCGAGACGGGCTGCCCGACGGCTTCGAGGGGCGCATGGCGGAGACCCTGCGCGAGATCGAGGAGACGCTCGCCGACGTCCACGACACCATGTTCCGCAATGCGGTCTTCAAGAGGCGCACCCTGGGCATGGGCTACATCGATCCCGTTCTCCTCGACCAGTACGGCGTCACCGGCCCCAATGCCCGCGCCGCCGGGGTGCCCAAGGACGTGCGCAAGGACCAGCCCTACCTGGTCTATCCGGAGCTCGACTTCGCGCCGGTGGTGGGCAAGGACTCCGACGTCTACACCCGCGCCGACGTGCGCCGCCGCGATCTACTGATGTCCGTGGACCTGATCCGCCAGATCCTGGCGAAGATGCCACGCACGGGTCCGGTGATGGCGCCGCTGCCCAACGTCTTGCACTGGAAGATCCCGCGCGGCGAGACCTGGGTGCGCGGCGAATGCTCCCGGGGCGAGTACGGCTACTACCTGGTCACCGACGGCAGCGGCTATCCGCGCCGGGTCAATGTCCGCGGGCCCTCCTACACGCACGCGATGGCGCTGCTGGAGCGCCTGATCGTCAACTGCAACATCTCCGATGTGGCGGCCTTGATGGTCTCGCTGCACACCTATCCCCCCGAGATCGAGAGATGAGGAGATCGCAATGAGTCTGGGCGACGTCCTCTCCCCCTTCACCGCCTGGAAGAACCTCCTCCGGGACCCGGTCACGATCCGCGATCCGCTGAACGAGCGGCCCGGCGCCCCGCGCTATCGCGGCTTTCACCGGAACGACATCGAGAAGTGCATCGGCTGCGGCACCTGCGAGGCGATCTGCCAGAACGCGGCGATCGACATGGTCCCGGTCGAGGGGCTGGCCGCGAAGCACGGCGACTCGGGGCTGCGCCCGCGCATCGACTACGGGCGCTGCTGCTGGTGCGCCCTGTGCGTGGACGTATGCATGACGAGCTCCTTGAGCATGTCCAACGAGTACAAATGGGTGGACCACGACCCCGAGGTCTTCCGCTTCACCCCAGGGGTGGACTCGAAGCCCTGGGACGAGGCCGAGCTCGGCTACCGTCGCCCCGAGGGCCATCGCCTAACGGGCACCGAACGCGTCGAGATGGGGGAGCTGAGCCCCGAGGCCCGCGGCGACTCCTTCGTCGAGATCGTCGCCGGCTACAGCATCGAGCAGGCGAGGATCGAGGCCGACCGCTGCGTCTCCTGCGGCCTCTGTGTCGCCACCTGTCCGGCCCACATGTCCGTCCCCGAGTACATCGCCGCCATCCGCGACGGCGACTACGAGCAGGGTGTCCGGCTCCTCTACGAGACCAACCCCTTCTCCAGTGTCTGCGGGCGGATCTGCACCCACAAGTGCGAGAGCGCCTGCGCGGCCCGGCACGAGGGCGACCCCATCGCCATCCGCTGGCTCAAGCGCCACATCATGGACCAGGTCCCCTTTGATCGGGTCAAGGAGATCGCCGCCGAGGGCCGCGTCACCGCGCACAGCGGCAGGCGGGTCGCGATCATCGGGGCCGGACCGGCCGGGCTCACCGCCGCCTTCGATCTGGCGCGGGCCGGTCATGCCGTCACCGTCTTCGAGGCCCAGCCCTTCCCCGGCGGGATGATGCGCTACGGCATCCCCGAGTACCGCCTGCCCTACGACAAGCTCGAGGCGGACATCGCAGTCATCCAATCGATGGGGGTCGAGATCCGCTGCGGCACCCGCATCGGCCAGGACATCCAGATGGACCAGCTGCGCGCCGAGCACGACACCGTGCTGCTCTCCGTCGGTCTGCACCAGGGCCGCTCCACCCGTATCCCCGGCAGCGACCACCCGCAGGTCTACTCCGCCGTGGACCTCCTGCGCCGCATCACCCTTGGCGAGTCCTTCGAGGTCCCCGAGACCGTCGTCGTCATCGGCGGCGGCAACGTCGCCATGGACATCGCCCGCAGCCTCGCCCGCATCCAGCGCCAGCGCTACGGCAGTGTCGGCGTCACCCTGGTCGCCCTGGAGGCCGAGGACAAGATGCTCGCCGACCGCGAGGAGATCGACGAGGCCCGCGAGGAGGATGTCCTCATCCTCCCCGGCCGCGGCCCGCAAGAGTGTGTTATCGAAGGGGCCAAACTCACGGGCCTAAAGACCGTGCGCTGCCTCTCGATCTTCGACGAGCAGGGACGGTTCGCGCCCCGTTACGACGACAGCGACACGCAGGTCCACCCAGCCGCACTCATCGTCGAGGCCATCGGCCAGGCAGCGGACACCTCCTGCCTGGGACTGCCCCTCACCGAGTCCCTGGAGTGGAACCGCAACCGCATCCGCATCGATGCCGACGGTCGCACCTCCGAGCCCTGGCTGTGGTCAGCCGGGGATATGGTCCGCGGTCCCGACGTAGTCTCCGCGGTTGCGGACGGGCACCGGGTCGCCGCCAGCATCGACGCGGTCCTTTCGGCGAAGGAGGAGTCTGTATGAGCGAGATTGAGGGGAGCGGCAGCGGATATGAGCACATCCGCTCGAAGAAAACCCTACAGGAGATCCTCGAGGTCGCATCGGCATTCGAGGAGAGCGCCCGCGACTTCTACACGGACCTGATCCCCAAGGTCAGCAAGAACTTCCGCTGGCTGGTGGAGGAGTTGGCCCGGGAGGAGCAGGGCCATTACGACCTGTTCACCGCCCTCGCGGCCCGGGACGACCTGGCGCAGCAGATCCGGGCCGAGGTGGAGACGCCCGTCACCGACGGGCGCTTCTCGGATTGCATCCACCTGCCGGACCTAGGCGAGCGCCCGGACGACCAGGCCGTGCTCCAGTACGCCATGGGGCGGGAGCACGTGGCCATGGAGCACTACCGGGCGTTGGCGGGGAGCACCGAGCCAGGGCCGATCAAGGACCTCTTCGAGTACCTGGCCAACGAGGAGACCAAGCACAAGCAGGAGCTGGAGAAACTCTACTACCAGACGGTCTACTCCCACAGCAGCGCCCAATCCGACGGATAACGGATACGACGGATAGGAAATTCAACCGCCTTTGCGAGGCCGAGGCGGCGTCAGGACGAGAGGCTAGCGAGGGCCAGGGGGGTGTTCAAGGCT
>CAVQQM010000054.1:0-20668 GCA_963714915.1 uncultured Gammaproteobacteria bacterium | reverse complement strand
GCTCGCCGCGCGCAGTTCGACCCACGTTTCGGCCCTGGGCCCTCGGCCCTCGGCCCTTCTTAGCCCTCTCCCTCTCCCCGATACTCCGCCGATCGCGCGTGGGCGGTGAGTCCCTCGCCACGGGCGAGCACCGAGGCGGTCCGGGCCAGATCGGCGGCACCCGCGGCGGAGGCCATGATCAGGCTCGAGCGCTTCTGGAAGTCGTAGACGCCGAGCGGCGAGGAGAAGCGCGCCGTGCGCGAGGTGGGTAGCACGTGGTTGGGACCCGCGCAGTAGTCGCCGAGCGCCTCGGCCGTGTAGCGGCCCATGAAGATGGCCCCGGCGTGGCGGATGCGCGGGGCAACCGCCTGGGGGTCCGCGATGGATAGCTCCAGGTGCTCGGGGGCCACGTGGTTGGCCACGGCGATGGCGTCGTCGAGATCGCGCGCCAGGATGAGTGCGCCGCGCTTGCGCAGCGCCGTGGCGATGATCTCGCGCCGCTCCATGGTGGGCAGCAGCCGCGCGATGCTCTCGGCCACCCGATCGATGAACGCTGCGTCCCAGGCGACCAGGATGGACTGGGCATCCTCGTCGTGCTCCGCCTGGGAGAAGAGGTCCATGGCGATCCAGTCCGGGTCGGTCCCGCCGTCGCAAAGGATCAGGATCTCGGACGGTCCAGCCACCATGTCGATGCCCACCTGGCCGAAGACGGCGCGCTTGGCGGCGGCGACATAGATGTTCCCCGGGCCGACGATCTTCTCCACCGGCGGCACGGTCTCGGTGCCATAGGCGAGGGCCGCGATCGCCTGGGCACCGCCGAGGCGGAAGGCCCGGTCCACCCCGGCGATCTGGGCGGCCGCGAGCACCAGGTCGTTCTCCTCCCCGCCGGGGGTCGGGACCACCATGATCAGCTCGCCCACGCCCGCCACCTTGGCCGGGATGGCGTTCATGAGCACGGACGACGGGTAGGCCGCCTTGCCGCCCGGGACATAGAGCCCGGCGCGGTCCAGCGGCGTCACCTGCTGGCCGAGCAGGGTGCCGTCGGCCTCCGTGTAGCTCCAGGACTCCAGGCGCTGGTGATTGGCGTAGGCGCGGATGCGCGCGGCGGCGATGCTCCAGGGCCTCGCGCTGGCTGGCCGGGATCGCGTCAAGCGCCGCGGTCAGACGCCGGGCGGGGATCTCCAGCTCCGCGGGGCTCGCCGGGTCCCAGCGGTCGAATCGGGCGGTGAACTCCATGAGCGCCGCGTCGCCGCCCCGGCGCACCTCGTCGATCACCCGCGTGACCGTGTCCTGGACGCTGGCGTCGGCGACCGACTCCCAGGAGAGCAGGTCATCCAGGGCGGTGCGGAAGTCCGCCGCGGCGGTGGATAGGCGTCGAATCTCGGTCATCTCGGTCTCCCCGTCCGGCGGCGGGCGGTATAGGGGTGCGGATCAGGCCGCGGTGCGCTCTACGGCGCCGCGTAGGATCTCCACCAGGCTGGTCACCGCGGCGTGCTTCATCTTCCAGCTCGCCTTGTTGACCACCAGGCGGGAGCTGATGTCCGCGATGTGCTCCAACGGCACCAGCCCATTGGCCTTCAGGGTGTTGCCGCTCTCGACCAGGTCCACGATCAGGTCGGCGAGGCCGACGAGGGGCGCCAGCTCCATGGATCCGTAGAGCTTGATCACCTCCACCTGCTGGCCCTTGGCGGCGAAATGCCGCTCGGCGCTCTTCACATACTTGGTCGCGATCCGCAGGCGGCCCGAGGCCGGCGGCGTGGTCGGGGCGTCCGGGAGGCCTGCCACCATCAGCCGGCAGCGGGCGATGCGTAGATCGAGCGGCTCGTAGAGCCCCTCCCCGCCGTGCTCGAGCAGCACGTCCTTGCCGGTCACGCCCAGGTCGGCGGCGCCGTATTGCACATAGGTGGGCACGTCGCTCGCGCGGATGATGACCAGCTTCACCCGCGGGTTGCTGGTGGAGAGGATCAGCTTGCGGCTGGTCTCGGGGTCGTCCTCGGGCGTGACCCCGGCCGCGGCCAGGAGCGGCAGGGTCTGATCGAAGATACGGCCCTTCGACAGCGCGATGGTGAGCGGTGCGCTCAGCTCGACCTGTGGGATGGACACCAGTGGGGGCTCCAGGTTGGGAGGGCGCCGCGGGTCAGGGCGAGACCATGGTATCGGCGCCGGAGATGCGGCGGATGCCGGCCCCGAGGGCTGAGAGCTTGCCCTCCATGTGATCGTAGCCCCGGTCGAGATGATAGACCCGGTCCACCAGGGTCTCGCCCTCGGCCACCAGACCCGCCAGCACCAGACCGGCAGAGGCGCGCAGATCGGTCGCCATCACCGGTGCCGCGGTCAGCCGCTCGACGCCACGGCAGACCGCGAGATGGCCGTCGATGCGGATGTCCGCGCCCATGCGCTGCAGCTCCGGCACATGCATGAAGCGGTTCTCGAAGATGGTCTCCGAGACCGTGCCCACCCCGTCGGCGATGCTGTTCAGGGCGCAGAACTGGGCCTGCATGTCGGTCGGGAAGGCGGGATGGGGGGCGGTGTGGATGTCGACGGCGCGCGGGCGCCCGTCCATGGCCAGCTCGATCCAGTCCGGGCCGGTCTCGATGCGTGCCCCCGCCTCGCGCAGCTTGGCGAGCACGGCGTCGAGACACTCCGGGCGCGTGTGCTCCACCCGGACCTGGCCGCCGGTCATGGCCGCGCCAACCAGGAAGGTCCCGGTCTCGATCCGGTCCGGCATCACCGCATGACGGGTGCCGCCCAGCGACTCCACCCCCTGGATGCGAATGCGGTCGGTGCCGGCACCGTCGATCTGAGCCCCCAGGGCGTTGAGGAACTCCGCGAGATCCTCGACCTCGGGCTCGCGGGCGGCGTTCTCGATCACCGTCTCGCCGCGGGCCAGGGCGGCCGCCATCATCAGGTTCTCGGTGCCGGTGACCGTGATCATCTCCATCACCAGCCGGGCCCCTTGCAGACGGTCCGCGCGGGCGCGGATGTAGCCGCCCTCCACGCTGATCTGCGCGCCCATCGCCTTGAGGCCCTCGATATGCAGGTTCACCGGACGGGCCCCGATGGCGCAGCCGCCGGGCAGCGAGACATCCGCCTGGCCATAGCGGGCGACCAGTGGGCCCAGCACCAGGATGGACGCGCGCATGGTGCGCACCAGGTCGTAGGGGGCGGCGAAGCTCCCGAGCCCCCGAGGCTCGCTCGCCACGCTGCCGTTGCTCTGGGTGAGGTGGGCACCCAGGTGCCGGAGCAGGTTCAGGGTGGTGGTGATGTCGCGCAGACGCGGGACATTCGTGAGGGTGACCGGCCCGTCGGCGAGGAGGGTGGCGCAGAGGATGGGCAGGGCGGCGTTTTTCGCCCCCGAGGCGCGCACCCGTCCGTGTAGCGGATGCCCGCCCGTGATCAGAAGCTTATCCATCGAAACCGTCAGTCGGCGTGATCTGGGACCGGGGCGCTGAGTGCGCCGGTTGGGTTATCGGGCTCGTCGCCGGGCGGCCGGTCGGCGAGGGGCAGGATGGCATCGAGCCCGGAGAGGGCGGCGATGCTCAAGAGCCGGGCGGGCAGGTGATGGAGCTCGAGCCGGGTGCCCCGGGCAGCCGCAAGCTCTGTCCACTCCAAGAGCAGGGCGAGGGCCGCGCTGTTGGCCCCCGAGACCCCGTCGAGATCGATCACCAGGCGTCGCCCGGCGACGAAATGCACCTGGGAGTCCGCGTAGAGCGGGGTGACAGTCGCGAAATCGACCACCCCCTCCACGTGCAGCCGGCCGTCGTCCATCGCCAGCAGCCGCGCCGTGGGCGCCCCCCTGTCCCGGGACGCGGTCATCCCTGTCCCTTGGTGTTCATCTCTCCCAGCCTGACGATCAGCCCGTCGATGCCCGCCTGGCGGATCTGGGACGCGAAGCTGCTGCGGTAGTTGCCGACCAGACTCGCGTTGTTGATCACCACGTCGTAGACCTTCCATCCGGACCCGTTGTTATAGAGCCGATAGTCCACGGGGATGGGCGCGGCGCCCGGCTCCCGCACCTCGGTGGAGACGGTGACGCGCCCGGACTTGGAGCCAGGCTTGACCGGCAGATAGCGGATCTCCTCGCCGTCGTACTTGAGCAGGGAGCGGGCATAGGTACGCACCAGCACCTGCTTGAAGCCGTTGACCAGCTCACGCTGCTGGGCGGTGTCCGCCTCGCGCCAATACTGGCCCAGTGCACCCTGGGTGATGCGCTCGAAGTCGAAATGGGGCGCGACGATGCTGTCGATCATCCCGTAGATCAGGGACGGGTTGCGATCCACCTCCGCGCGGCGCGCCTGGAGGGTGCTCAACATGCGCTCGGTGGTCCGCTTGACCAGCGCGGTGGCCTCGTCCGGGGCGGCCAGGGCCAGCCCGGGCGACAGGGCCGCCACAGCCAACCCGATGAGTAACGAACGTCTGGTGATCATTGACCGCCTTCCTCGGCTTTACTGAATAGAAACTGGCCGATCATCTGCTCGAGCACCAGGGCCGACTGGGTGTGCTCGATGCTGTCGCCATTCGCCAGGAATTCCTGGCTGCCACCCGGCTCGAGGCCGACGTACTGCTCGCCGAGAAGACCGGCGGTGAAGATGTTGGCGAAGGTATCCTCCGGGATGGTGTCGACCTTGGGGTCGATGCGCATACTCACCACCGCTTCGTAGGTCGCCTTGTCGAAGGTGACCCCCTCCACCCGCCCGACGCGAACGCCCGCCATGGTCACCGGGGCGCGCGCCTTGAGGCTGCCCACGTTGGCGAAGCGCGCGGTGAGCAGATACCCGTCCGGATCGCTGCCGGCACTGAGATTGCTCACCCGCATCGCGAGAAAGAACATCGCGACGAAGCCCGCCACCATAAAGGCCCCGACCAGGAGCTCCAGGCCGTGTCTGCGGTTCATTGCACATCCTTCATGGTCTGTTCACTCCCCGAACATCAGTGCGGTCAGCACGAAATCGAGCCCCAGCACCGCGAGCGCCGCATGCACCACCGAGCGGGTGGTCGCGCGGCTCACGCCCTCGGAGGTCGGCACCGCATCGTAGCCCTGGAACAGGGCGATCCAGGTCACCACCACCCCGAACACCAGGCTCTTGATGACGCCGTTGACCACGTCCTCGTGAAAATCCACCTTGGACTGCATCTGGCTCCAGAAGGCACCCTCGTCCACGCCGAGCAGCCCGACCCCGACGAAGAACCCGCCCATCACGCCCACCGCGCTGAACAGGGCCGCCAGCAGGGGCATCGCCAGCACCCCCGCCAGGAAGCGCGGGACGAGGATCCGCCGCACGGGGTCGACGGCCATCATCTCCAGACCGGCAAGCTGCTCGGTCGCCTTCATCAGGCCGATCTCTGCGGTGAGCGCCGAGCCGGCCCGTCCGGCCACCAGGAGCGCCGTCACCACGGGACCGAGCTCGCGCACCAGGGACGCGGCCACCATGACCCCGAGGCTCTCCTCGGCGCCGAACTGGGAGAGCACGTAGTAGCCCTGGAGCCCCAGCACCATGCCGACGAAGAGCCCGGACACGGACACGATCAGGACCGAGAGGACGCCCACGTTGAACAACTGGGCGATCAGCAGGCCCGGACGCCCCAGCGACCTCGCCGGTCCCGCGCAGGATGGAGACCAGCAAGAGGTGCGCGCGGCCGATCCTGCCGAGGGCCTCGAGCCCCACGCGGCCGAGACGCATGATCGCCTGCGCCAGCACCCTAGCCGCCCGCCGCGCCGAACAGGTCCCGCGCCAGGGGCTCGGCCGGATAGTGGAAGTGCACCGGCCCGTCGGGCAGGCCGTCCATGAACTGGCGGACCCAGGGTGCACGCTCCGCGGCGATCTGCTCCGGGGTGCCGCGCGCCGCGACCGCGCCCCCGGCGATGACATAGATGTCGTCCGCGATGGAGGAGGTCTCGCGCACGTCGTGGGACACCACCACGCTGGTGAGACCGCTCGCGTCGTTCAGCTCCCGGATCAGCTCCACCAGCACCCCCATGGAGATGGGGTCCTGCCCGGTGAAGGGCTCGTCGTAGAGGATCATCATGGGATCCAGGGCAATGGCCCGCGCCAGGGCGACCCGGCGCGCCATCCCGCCCGAGAGCTCCGCGGGCATCAGGTCGCGGGCCCCCCGCAGGCCCACCGCCTCGAGCTTGGTCAGGACCAGCTTGCGCACCATCGACGGACTGAGATCGGTGTGCTCGCGCAGGGGATAGGCCACGTTGTCGAAGACCGAGAGGTCGGTGAGCAGGGCGCCGCTCTGAAACAGCATCCCCATGCGCCGGCGCAGCTCGTAGAGCCGCGCCCGGGAGAGGGCGTGGACCGGCTGCCCGTCCACCTCGATGGTCCCGGCGTCGGGCCTCAACTGCCCGCTGATGAGCCGCAGCAGGGTGGTCTTGCCCGTGCCGCTCGGCCCCATCACGGCGGTCACCGACCCGCGTGCGATGTCGAGATCGACCCCGTCGAAGATCACCCGCGCGCCGTGGGAGAACCTGAGACCCCGGATGCGCACCAGAGGCGCCCCACCGGTCGGACGCGCGCGCCGGGAACGGCCTGACGCCGAAGGCCTGGCCTCCGGCCCCGGGGGCGCGGCGGGCTGACGCGGTGGGGCGCCGCCTGGGCGCGGCATCCGAGCGGACTGGGGACGTCGCCGACCCATGCAGAGATCCGGTGATGGCTGGTCTGGAGCGGCCCGCCGGACGACGGACGGCACGGGTGGGAACCCGGTGAAAGGCCGCGATTGTCGCGGGGCGCCCCCCGCAGGTCAAGCAACCCCGAGCAGCTCGCTCAGGCGCAGCCAGCGCTCCAGGGTGGCGAAACTGCAGGCGCCGAGGAGCGCGATGACGACCGGCTCGGGGACCTCACGGTCGGCCCCGGGCGAGCCCGCCGCGCCCGTCTGACTGGCGATCCAGCCTGCCTCGGCGCGGGAGTCTCCGAGCACCTCGGCGGGCACCCGAAGCGCGATCCCGGCGCTCGTCCAGCCCGCCGAGGCGCGCGGATCGTCGCTGAGGACCAGGACGCCGCCGATCTCGCCCTCCCCCGACCCGGACCCCGCGGCGACGATCCCGCCGAATCGTCCCCCGAGCGCCCGCCCCAGGGTCAGCACGCGGTCGCGTGAGCCCTCGCCCGCGTCCTCGCCCGCGTCTTCCAGATAGAACCGGAAGCCCTCGCCGGTATCCGCCGTCCAGGCGCGCGCGGCATCCGCCGCGGCCGAAAGCCACAGGTCCGGCGGCAGGAGGACCGCCGGGAATTCGTTGGCGTAATAGGTCAGGCGCCAATCCTCCGGCAGGTCGGCGGGGTAGAAATGGTCGGCAGGCCCAGCGGGCGACCAACCCGTGCGCAGCGGCAACAGACGCATCGTCGACGGCTCCTAGGTGCGGGTCCGGCCTAAGCTGGAAGGGCGCTCGGCGGGGGTCCCGGGCCCCGCCGGGGGAGAGAATCCGGGCGCCGCTTGGTGTAAGGTTCGCGCTCGATGGCGGCCCGATCCGGGCCCCACAACGCAAGCGATCCATGACTGAACCACGCCGACTCGGTCCGCGCAAGCACACCCTGGCCCCGGGCGAGGAGGGGCGCATCCTCGACCTCGGAAGGGCGGTGATCGCCACCGAGGCGACGGCCGTGACGGCGCTGGAAGGACGCATCGGCGACGGGTTCGTCCAGGCCTGCCGTTTCATGCTCGCCTGCCGGGGGCGCGTGGTCGTGGTCGGCATGGGCAAGTCCGGTCACATCGGCAGCAAGATCGCGGCGACCCTGGCGAGCACCGGGACACCCGCCTTCTTCGTCCACCCGGGCGAGGCGAGCCACGGCGACCTGGGGATGATCACCCCCGATGACGTGGTGCTGGCGCTCTCCAACTCGGGCGAGACCGCGGAGATCCTGACCATCCTGCCGATCATCAAGCGACTCGGGGTGCCCCTGATCGCCATGACCGGCCGGCGCGGATCCACCCTGGCGCGGGAATCGGATGTCCATCTGGATGTGAGCGTCGCCGCCGAGGCCTGCCCGCTCGGACTGGCGCCCACCTCGAGCACCACGGCGACCCTGGTCATGGGCGACGCCCTGGCCATCGCCCTGCTCGAGAGCCGCGGATTCACCGCCGACGATTTCGCCCGCTCCCACCCGGCCGGAGCCCTCGGGCGCCGGCTGCTGCTGCATGTCTTCGACGTGATGCACAAGGGCGACGATGTGCCACGGGTCCCGGTGGGGACCCCGCTCCTCGACGCCCTGGCCGAGATGTCCCACAAGCGCCTGGGGATGACCGCCGTGACCGGCGCCGACGACCTGCTGCTCGGGATCTTCACCGACGGCGATCTCCGCCGCGCGCTGGACAAGGGGATCGACGTGCACGCGACCCGTGTCGAGGAGGTCATGACCCCCGGCTGCCTCACCATCGCCGCCGGGGAGCTCGCCGCGGAGGCACTCCAGCTCATGGAGTCACGGCGGGTGAACGGGCTGATGGTGGTGGACCCCGCCGGGCGCCCGGTGGGGGCCCTGAACATGCACGACCTGCTGCGCGCCGGGGTGGTGTGAGCCGCGCTATCTCCCAAGGCGGGCCGGCGACAACGATCAACGACTTCCGCGCAGTCCGGAGGACCCATGCAGGACATACTCGAACGCGCCGCCCCCATCCGCCTGGTGATCTTCGATGTGGACGGGGTACTGACCGACGGCAGCCTCTTTCTCGGCGACGACGGGCAGGAATACAAGGCCTTCAACTCCCGCGACGGGCACGGCATGGTCACCCTGCAGTCGACCGGGGTCGCCCTGGCCGTGATCACCGGGCGCAGCTCCGAGGTGGTGCGCATCCGCATGGAGGGCCTGGGTGTCTCCCACGTCTACCAGGGGCGCCGCGACAAGCTGCCCGCCTTCGATGAGCTGCGCGGGAACCTGGGCCTGGCCCCGGAGCAGATCGCCTATGTGGGCGACGACGTGGTCGACCTCCCGGTGATGCGCCGGGTGGGGCTCGCGATCGCCGTGGCGGACGCCCACCCCCTGGTGATCGAGCACGCCCACTGGACGACGCGCCTGGGCGGCGGACGGGGCGCCGCGCGCGAGGTCTGCGAGCTGATCATGCAGGCCCAGGGGAACCTGCACCGCATCACCAGCGACTGGCTGTGAGCGGCCGGCCCGCGCGCGACCGCCCCTGAGCCGACCCGATGTGGGGTGTACGACCCTGGCTGCTGGCCGCCCTCTTCGCCGTGCTGGGCGCGGGCGCCTGGTGGCTCTTCGAGCCCCCGCCGGAGCCCGACGACGAGCGGGCCCCACGGCCTCGCCAGCCGGACCACGTGGTCACCCAATTCACCGCCATCGAGACCGACGAGTCCGGCCGGCCCGAGCGGCGCCTGGTCGCGGCGACCCTGAGACATTTCGTCGCCGAGGACCTGACCGAGCTGGAGCTCCCCAGGCTCAGCCTCTACCAGACAGAGGGCCCGCCCTGGCAGGTGGAGGCCCAAAGCGGCCTGCTGCTCGAGGGCGGCGCCCAGGTGCAACTCGAGAACAGCGTGCGCGTCCATCGCGCCGCCGCCGCGGACGCCGAGTCCGTCACCCTCATCACCGAGGCCCTGACCCTGTGGCCCAAACGACAGTTCGCCGAGGGCGACGAGCCGGTGCGCCTCGAGAGCGGCACCGAATGGGCGACGGGCAGCGGCATCCGCGTGTGGTACGCCAAACCGGTCCGCGCCGAGCTCCTGGGGCGCGCCAACCTTTACCTCCAGCCCGCGCGTGGGCGTGACCCCGGCCCATCGGAGAGCCCATGACGAACCCGCCCGACACCCGCGCCCGCCTGCTGGCCCTGACCCTCTGGCTCGCCCTGTGCACCGCCCCCGCCCTCGCACTGGAGGGCGACGACAAGCAGCCCATGCTGATCGAGGCGGACAACGTGGAGCTCGACGAGACCCAGAGCACCAGCGTCTACGTGGGCAATGTCCAAGTGGACCAGGGCAGCATGCGTCTGCTCGCCGAGCATGTCACCGTCTATCACTTCGACGACCGGCGGGTGAAATACATCATCGCCCTCGGGGATCCGGTCAATTACAAACAGCTCCTCGAAGGCGAGGACGGCGAGATGCGCGCCTTCGCCAAGCGCATGGACTACGACGCGGAGAAGGACGAGCTGATCCTCACCGGCGACGCCATCCTGATCCAGGGCGAGGACCGCCTGGCGAGCGAGCGCATCGTCTACGACCGGGCCCGCGAGCGCATGCGCGCCGGCGGCTCAGGCCGGGTCAAGATCAAGATCACGCCCGAGCCACAGCCCGAGGCACAGCCACAGCCACAGAAGGACACCGGGGGCCAGAAGCCGCAGACGCCCCAGGCGGATGCCAAGCCTTGAGCACCCTGCGCGCCATCGGGCTGCAGAAGGGCTACCGCAGCCGCCGGGTGCTCGATGACGTCAGCCTGGAGGTCGCCGCCGGAGAGGTGGTGGGCCTGCTCGGCCCCAACGGGGCGGGCAAGACCACCTGTTTCTATCTCATCGTCGGCCTGATCCCAGCCGACAAGGGGCGCATCGAGCTCGACGGGCGCGACCTCACCCTGCGCCCGATGCATGCCCGCGCGCGGGCGGGCCTGAGCTATCTGGCCCAGGAGCCGTCGGTCTTTCGCAAGCTCAGCGCCCGCGACAACATCCTCGCCATCCTAGAGACCCGCCGCGACGTCCCGCGCGCGGCGCGCCACGCGCGCTGCGAGGAGCTGCTCGAGGAGCTGGGCATCGCCCACGTGGCGGATTCACTCGCCCTGAGCCTCTCCGGCGGAGAGCGCCGCAGGCTCGAGATCGCCCGGGCGTTGGCGGTGGATCCACGGGTGATGCTCCTCGACGAGCCCTTCGCCGGGGTCGACCCCATCGCCGTGGGCGACATCAAGGCCATCGTCTCCCATCTGCGGGAACGCAACATCGGCGTACTGATCACCGACCACAACGTCCGCGAGACCCTCGACATCTGCGACCGCGGTTACATCATCAGCGGCGGCACCGTGATCGCCGCCGGCCCGCCTGCCGAGCTGCTTGCGAACCAGCAGGTGCGCGACGTCTACCTGGGCGCCGATTTCTCCATGTAGACGTGCACGGTGCACGGCGCGCCCGGCTTCGGGTAGGCTAGTATCGAATCAGGCACCCTTATTGCTTTCGCCCGCCGGTCCGCCTTGACAGCCAGTCATCCATGAAGCAGACGATCCAGCTCAGGCTCAGCCAGCACCTGACCATGACGCCGCAGCTCCAGCAGGCGATCAAGCTGCTGCAGCTCTCCACCCTGGAGCTCCAACAGGAGGTCCAGGAGGTCCTCGACAGCAACTACATGCTCGAGGAGGGTGACGAGGACGAGGGCTTCGGGGCCGCGGCCGGCGAGGCCCAGGAGCCGGCCGCGCAGCGCGACGAGGCTACGGGCACCCAGGACGACACCAGCGAGCGGGAGATCCAGGCCGAGTCCAACGAGATGCCCAACGATCTGCCGGTGGACACGGTCTGGGAGGACGTCTACGAGAGCTATCTGCCCACCTCGGGCGGCGGCGGTGAGGACGGCAGCGACTTCGACCCCTTCGCCCAGCAGAGTCGCCCCGAGTCCCTCCACGACCACCTGCTCTGGCAGCTCAACCTGAGCCGGCTCAGCCAGCGCGACGAGGCGATCGCCCAGACCATCATCGACGCCATCGACGTCAACGGCTATCTGCGCGCGGACCTCGAGGACCTGGCCGCCACCCTCTCCGAGGCGCTGGACGGAAAGAGCCCGACCCCGGAGGAGATCGAGACCCTGATGCACCGGGTCCAGTCACTCGACCCGGCGGGGGTGGGCGCGCGCAACCTGCAAGAGTGCCTGTTGATCCAGCTACGCCAGCTCCCGCGCGAGACGCCCGCCCGCGAGGCAGCGATCGCCGTGTGCCGCGACGGCTTCGAGCACCTCCCGCGCAAGGACGTGCAGGCCCTGATGCGCGCCCTGGGGCTTGAGGAGGACGCGGTGCGCGCGGCCTTCGATCTGATCCAACATCTCAATCCGCGTCCCGGCACCTTGATCGCCGAGGCACCGTCGGAGTACGTTGTGCCCGACGTCTTCGTGCGTCGCAGCCGGGGTGCGTGGCTCGTCGAGCTGAATCCCGAGACGACGCCTAAACTCAGGGTAAACGCAGACTACGCGCGTCTCATCCGGCGTTCGGACCAGAGTGCGGACAGCATCGCCTTGAAGAGTCACCTGCAAGAAGCCCGCTGGTTCATCAAGAGCCTGGCCAGTCGCAACGACACGGTGCTGCGGGTGGCCTCCAAGATCGTCGAGCTACAGCAGGACTACTTCGAGCACGGCGAGGAGGCCATGAAGCCGCTCATCCTGCGCGACGTGGCCGAGGCCCTGGAGCTGCACGAATCCACCGTCTCGCGGGTCACCACCCAGAAGTACATGCACACCCCCCGCGGGACCCTCGAGTTCAAGTTCTTCTTCTCGTCCCACGTCAACACCGCCAGCGGCGGCGAGGCATCCTCCACGGCGATCCGCGCCCTGATCCGTAAGCTGATCGCCGGAGAATCCACACGCAAACCACTGAGCGACAGCAAGATCGCCGACGAGCTGGCAGATCAGGGAATCAATGTCGCGCGACGCACCGTCGCCAAGTATCGCGAGGCCATGGGGATCCCACCCTCGAACGAGCGCAAGCGCCTGGCCTGAGCCTCAGGCTCGTGTCCAGGCCGTTTGAAACCACAGGAGCAGACAATGCAAATCAACCTGACGGGTCATCATGTCGACGTCACCGACGCACTCAAGGGCTACGTGGACAACAAGTTCGAACGCCTGGCGAGACACTTCGACCACGTCATCAACGCCCACGTGATCCTCAGCGTGGAGAAGCTCGCACAGAAGGCCGAGGCCACCCTGCACATCAACGGCGCCAACGTCTTCGCCGACTCGGTCCACGAGGACATGTACGCAGCCATCGACGGGCTGATCGACAAGCTCGACCGCCAGGTCCTGCGCTACAAGGAGAAGAAGAGCAGCCACCGCGCTGTCGTAGTCAAGGGGAGCGAGACCGAGTAAGGCGCGCCGCCGGTCCAGGCGCCCCGATCGCGCATCCCGAGCCGACACCTCGAGCCGGCCATGGGTCCGGCTCGAGGTGTCTTGTTTTCAGGACCGCGGCGACCGGGTCTGCCCGTCCCAGCCTCGCTCCGCGCTCGCGGATCCGCGTATCCTGGCCGCCGTCTATGTTCAGCCATACCGCCAGCACCCCCGCAGCCGAGATCGATGCGGGTCGATCGCCTGGCGCGTCTCAGGAGCCATCGCCGATGTTTCGGCCCGACTTCATCGTCGCAACACGCATCCGCACCGACGTGGAGGTCGCCAGCAAGAAGCGCTTGCTGCAAACCCTCGCGGGACTCCTGGCCGAGGGCGGTCCGGGCCTGATAGCGGACACCATCTTCGAACGGCTCATCGAGCGCGAACGCCTGGGCAGCACGGGTCTGGGACACGGCATCGCCCTGCCCCACGCGCGGATGCGCGACATGGACCAGGCCATCGGTGCCTTCGTCGCCACGGCCCAGGGGGTCGACTACGACGCCTCCGACGGCGAGCCCGTGGACCTGGCCTTCGCCCTGCTCGTCCCCGATGAGGCCACCGATGAGCACCTGCAGCTCCTGGCCCAGCTGGCCCGCCTGTTCAGCGACCCGCGGGTCCGCCAGCGGCTGCGCGAGGCCGAATCGGCCGAGGCGGTCCTCGCCATCCTCACCGGCCGCTGAGCACCAATCGGCGAGCTTGCGTCCATGGCTGACAGCCTCCAGTCGGTGATCCGCCACACGGCGCCGCGGGCGCGGCTGCGCTGGGTCACCCCCGAGCCCGCGGATGAGCGGCCACTGAGGGGTGCCCATCCGTCCCTGTCGCGCCAGGCACTGATCGGCTCGCTGAACTGCATCCACCCCAATCGCCTTCAGGTGATCGGACGTGCAGAGCTGGTCTATCTCGCCGGCCTGGGGCAGACCGCCTTCGCCGAGACCCTGAACAAGATCTTCTCCGATCAACCGGCCGCCGTGATCTTCTGCGACGGGATCGAGCCGGAGGCCGCCTTCCGGGAGCGTGCCGAGCGCACCGGCACCCCCCTGCTCGGCAGCCCGGTCGGCGACGAGGAGCTGATCACCCATCTGCGCTATTACCTCACCCACGCCCTGGCCGAGCGCACCACCATGCACGGCGTCTTCATCGAGGTGCTGGGGATGGGCGTGCTGCTCCTCGGCGACCCGGCGGTGGGCAAGAGCGAGCTGGCGCTGGAGCTGATCGGCCGCGGCCATCGCCTGGTGGCCGACGATGCCCCCCAGTTCGCGCGGGTGGCGCCCGATCAGCTCGAGGGCAGCTGCCCCGAGGCCCTGCACGACTTCCTGGAGGTGCGCGGGCTGGGTATCCTCAACATCCGCGCCATGTTCGGGGAGGGGGCAGTGGTCAGACGCCGGGTGCTCAACCTGATCATCGACCTGAAGCCACTGCACGAGCCCGAGCTGCAAGCCATCGACCGGCTCGCCGGCAGCCTGTCCGCCACCAACATCCTGGGCGTGACGGTGGCGCGCTTCACCATGCCGGTGGCACCAGGGCGCAACCTGGCGATCCTGGTGGAGGCCGCGGTGCGCCACCAGATCCTGAGGCTGCGGGGCTACGATGCGGGTGTCGACTTCATCGACCGCCAGGCCCGCGCGATCGGCAACGACCGGCCCAACCCGCCGGCCAACACGCCGGCAGACCCCCTGGCCAACCCGGCCCGCCGCGGCCCGGTCTGAGCCCAGGCTGCCGAGGGTGCCGGGACACGGGCATCCCGCGATCAAACCCAACCAGGGCCAAGGCCTGCCATGAAACTCGTGATCGTCAGCGGACTGTCGGGGTCGGGCAAGACCGTCGCACTGCACACCCTGGAAGACCTGGGGTTCTACAGCATCGACAATCTGCCCCTGTTCCTGCTCAAGGACCTCACCCAGGGGCTCGGCCCGGAGCGCGACGAGGTCTTCCAACGCACCGCCGTGGGCATCGACGCCCGCACGGAGACCGCCGACCTGGCCGGGCTGCCGGGGCTGCTCGCCGCGGCCCGCGAGCGCGGCATCGATACCCGGTTGATCTTCGTCGATGCCCACAGCGATGCCCTGATGCGCCGGTTCAGCGAGACGCGGCGCCGTCATCCGCTCACAAGCGGGGGGACCGCACCCTCGCCGACGCCATCAAGCTCGAGCGCAAGCTGCTCGAGCCCGTGGCCAAGGCGGCGGACGTGCGCATCGACACCACCCTGACCAACGTCCACGAGCTGCGCGAGCTGGTACGCGCCGGGATCGACGCCGCACCGGCCCCCAAGGCCTCGATCCTGCTGCAATCCTTCGGCTTCAAGCACGGGGTCCCCCAGGACGTGGACTTCGTGTTCGACGTGCGCTGTCTTCCCAACCCCCATTGGCAGGAGGAGCTCAGGCACCTCACGGGCCTCGACCAGCCGGTGATCGACTATCTCGAGGCGAGCGCCCACGTTCGGGACATGCGCGACGACATCGCCGGCTATTTCGACCGCTGGGTGCCGGTGTTCGAGACCGATGGGCGCAGCTATCTCACCCTCGCCGTCGGTTGCACCGGGGGCCACCATCGCTCGGTCTACATGGTCGAGGCCCTGCGCGCCCACTTCGAGCAGGCGGGCTATCAGGTGATGGTTCGCCATCGGGAGCTACCGTGAGCGTCGCCATCCTGCTCATCACCCATCGCCCCCTGGGACACGAGCTGCTCGGGGTGGCCACCACCATCTTCGGGGGCTGCCCAACCCCGGCGGACTGTCTCGACGTCGAGTCCGACGCCCCCCGCGAGCACGTGCTGGCGGACGGCGAACGGCTCGCCGATGCCCTGGACCAAGGCGACGGGGTCCTGGTCCTCACCGACCTCTACGGCTCCACCCCCGCCAACATCGCCATCGGTCTCATCGCCCGCCATCCTCGCCTGCGGGTGCTGGCGGGGGTGAACCTCCCCATGCTGGTGCGGGCTCTGAACTACGCCGAGCTCGACCTCGATCGCGTGGTGGAGAAGGCACTCACGGGCGGGCGCGACGGGATCGTGCTGTGCGCCGGCCGGGACGAGGAGGGCTGAGGAAGGTGCCAAGCAGACAGCTCGAGATCGTCAACCGCCTGGGGCTGCACGCCCGCGCGGCGGCCAAGCTGGTGAGCTGCGCCAGCGGCTTCGCGAGCCGCATCGAGGTGGAGCGCAACGGTCAGCGGGTCAACGCCAAGAGCATCATGGGGGTGATGATGCTCGCCGCCAGCCAGGGCAGCTGGATCCTCATCGACGCCATCGGCGAAGACGCGGACGACGCCTTGAGCGCACTCGAGGAGCTGATCGGCGGGCGCTTCGGAGAGCCCGAATGACGCTGGCCTTCCAGGGCATCGGGGTGGCCTCCGCGCGCCCGGTGGCGATCGGCCCGGCCATGCTGGCCAACGAGGGGCTCGGCGGCGTCAGCCGCACGGCCATCGAGCGCGATGGGGTGACCGGCGAGCTCGCGCGGCTCGACGAGGCGGTGGGCGCCGCCCGCCAGGCCCTCAGGGCCGTGCGCGACCAGATCCCGCGCGCCACGCCCCACAACATCGCGGAGTTCATCGACACCCACCTGCTCATGCTGGAGGACGCCGCGCTGATCCACGAGGCCCGGCGGATCATCCAGGATCAGCTCTGCAACGCCGAGTGGGCACTGGCCCGGCAGCGCGACGTGCTGGTGGCCGTGTTCGACGAGATGGACGACCCCTACCTGCGCACCCGCCGCGACGATGTCGAGCACGTCGTGCGCCACATCATCGGGTTCCTGCGCGGGGAGCCGGCGCGCTTCGCCGATCAGGCGGCGGACCTCGCCGGGGCCGTGGTCGTGGCCCGTGACCTGATGCCCGCGGATGCCATCATCCTGCGTCACCGGGGCGCGGCCGCCTTCGTCACGGAGTACGGCGGACCGGTGTCGCACACGGCGATCCTCGCCCGCAGCCTCGGGGTGCCGGCGGTGGTCGGGGTGCGCAACATCACCCGCTATCTGCGCGACGGCGAGACCCTGGTGGTGGATGCCCAGACCGGGACCGTGCTGGCGGATGCCGACGGCGCGACCATCACCTACTTCCGCGATCAGATGTCAGCGGCCGAGCGCCGCCGCGCCGGCCTCAGGGGACTCGTTCACCGACCCGCCGTGACCCGCGACGGGGTGGCGATCCGCCTGATGGCCAACCTCGAGCTCCCCGAAGACGCCGAGGGCGCCCAGGCCAACGGTGCCGAGGGCATCGGGCTCTATCGCACCGAGTTCCTCTACATGAACCGCGAGGACCTCCCGGACGAGGAGGAGCACCTGGCGACCTACCTCGACATCATGCAGGGCGTCGGCGGGATGCCGCTCACCATCCGCACCCTCGACCTGGGGGTCGACAAATACGCCGACGCCACCGGCGGACCGAACCCCGGCGTGTGCAACCCGGCCCTCGGCCTGCGCGCGATCCGTCTGTGTCTCAAGGAGCCCGGGCTGTTCAGGCCCCAGCTGCGCGCCATCCTGCGCGCCTCGGCCTCGGGACCAGTGCGCCTGATGCTGCCCATGGTCACCAACGCCCAGGAGGTGCTGACCATCCTCGAGCTCATCGCGCAGCACAAGGCGGAGCTCAGCCGCGAGGGGCTGGCCTTCGACCCCGAGCTCCCGGTGGGTGCCATGGTGGAGGTCCCGGCGGCCGCGCTCGCTGCCCGCTCGCTGGCGCGTCTGATGGACTTCCTGTCCATCGGCACCAACGACCTGGTGCAGTACACCCTGGCCATCGACCGACTCGACGACAGCGTCAACTATCTCTTCGACCCCACCCATCCGGCCATCCTGCGCCTGGTGCGCATGACCATCGAGGCGGGCGGGCTCCACCACATCCCGGTGGGCATGTGCGGCGAGATGGCGGGCGACCCCCGCTTCACCCGGCTCCTGCTCGGCATGGGTCTGCGCGAGCTGAGCATGCAGCCCGGGGCCCTGCTGGACGTCAAGGAGATCGTGCTGGGGTCGGATACCCGGGAGCTCGAGTGGCACACCGCGCGGCTCTTCTCCCGACTCGACGAGTCCTCCCCCGAAGACCTGCTCGACGCCCTCAACCAGATCAGCGCCTGAGCGGCACCCGCCGACCCGGCGGCCCCAAGACCCGCGCATAGACTTGCCGAGCGCCGCGGCCGGCTCCATCTTTACGGAGTTTGCCCGAGCCCCCGGGAGCCATCGGCCGGCTCCGTCTCCACATCCGGATGCGTCCACATGAGTGCCTCGAACGCCGAATCCCAGCGCCTGGAGAACCTGCAAGCGATGCTCGAGCAGGGCTCCGTGCGCACGGCCGCGCGCATGCTCAACGCCCTGGAGCCCGCCGAGATCGCCCATCTGCTCCAGCGACTGCCGCCGGACGAGCGCGAGCTGGTCTGGAACCTGGTGGAGGCCGAGTCGGACGGCGAGGTGCTGCTCTATCTCAACGACGACGTGCGCGACCAGCTGATCCGGGAGATGGACGAGGGCGAGCTGATCGCGGCGGTCCGTGATCTGGACACCGACGACCTGGCCGACCTGGTCGACGATCTCCCGGCGGCCATCACCCGGGAGGTGCTGCACTCCCTGGACGAGCAGCGCCGTCAGCGTCTCGAGCAGGCGCTGGCTTTCGACCCCGACTCCGCCGGCGGGTTGATGAACACCGACACGGTGACCGTGCGCCCCGAGGTCACCCTGGACGTGGTGATGCGCTTCCTGCGCCGATTCAAGGACGGCCTGCCCGACCTCACGGACAACCTCATCGTAGTCAACCGTCAGGGACGTTATCTGGGCCTGCTCTATCTCGCCGAGCTGCTCACCAACGACCCGGACGACTCGGTCGCGGAGGTCATGACCGCCGACATGCAGCCGATCCCGGCCTCCTGGAGCGCCCGCGAGGTGGCCACCCGCTTCGAGCAGCACGACCTGGTCTCCGCCCCCGTGGTGGACGACCAGGGGCGGCTGCTCGGACGCATCACCGTCGACGACGTGCTGGACGTCATCCGCGAGGAGGCCGACCACCAGTTCCTGGGTCAGGCGGGTCTCTCCGAGTCGGAGGATATGTTCGCCCCGGTGCTGCTCAGCGCCCGGCGCCGGGCCCTGTGGCTCGGCATCAACCTGCTCACGGCCTTCCTCGCGGCCTGGGTGATCGGCCAGTTCGAGGCCACCATCGCCCAGGTGGTGGCGCTCGCGGTGCTGATGCCGGTGGTGGCGAGCATGGGCGGCATCGCCGGCACCCAGACCCTCACCCTGGCCATCCGCGGGCTCGCGGTGGGTCAGCTCACCGCGAAGAATGCCCGCTGGCTGCTCGGCAAGGAGATGGCCGTGGCGGCCATCAACAGCGTGATCTGGGCGGTGGTGGTGGCCCTGGTGGCCGGGCTCTGGTTCGGCGACGCCGATATCGCCCTAGTGATCGGGGCGGCCATCACCATCAATCTGCTGGCGGCGGCCCTCACCGGCGCCGTGCTTCCGCTGGTGCTGGAGCGACTCGGCATCGACCCGGCCCTGGCCGGCGGGGTGATCCTGACCACGGTCACCGACGTGGTGGGTTTCCTGTCCTTCCTCGGGCTGGCGACCATCTTCCTCCTCGGGCGTTGACCGGCCGCCGCGAGGCGCAGCGCGCCCGGGTCAACCCGGGAGGGTCTCCCACCACACCAGGGTCACGAGTCCGAGCAGATAGAAGGCGAGCACCGCCACGCTCTCGAACCCGATGTTGGCGACACCCCGGCGCTCGCGCCGGATCAACCCGAGCAGCAGGATCGCCGTGAGCAGGATGGTCAGCGCGATGATGAAGAGCGGCTGCGGCCCTACCGCGTGATAGATGGAGCCGTCGCGATAGGCCAGGTCGGCCAGCGCGAGGAACAGGACGTCGAAGGTATTGCCACCGATGATCCCGCCCACCGCGAGGGTCAGGGCCCCGTGACGCACGGCCGCGATCGAGGTCACCAGCTCGGGCAGGGAGGTGGCCACGGCGGTGAAGAGGCCGCCGACCAGGGTCTCCGAGAGCCCGGTGAGACGCACCAGGGCGATCCCGGAGACGCCCACCAGCCAGCCCGCCACGCCGGCGATGGCCACGCCTGCCGCGAAGGCCAGCCACAAGGACCAGCCGTCGCCCTCACCGTGCACCGCTGGTACGTCCTCGCGGGTATCGATGGTACGCACCGGGCGCCAGGCGGGCGCGTCCCGGGTCTGGGAGGCGAGCCGCAAGCCGAAGACATAGATCCCGACCAACAGCAGCGACACCGGGTGCAGGTGCCAGAGGGTGACCTCCGGACCCATGGCCGCCATCAGGGGCAGCGCCAGGAGGGCGCACAGGAGCGCACCGTTGATCAGGTTGGGCAAGGACGCGGCGGCATGCTCGAGGTTCGCGCGCCGGTAGACCAGGTCCGCGATCACCAGGAAGGCGGTCTGCACGGCGATGCCCCCGACGGCGTTGCCGACGGCGAGGTCGGCGCGGCCTGCTGCCGCCGTGGTGATGGAGACCACCGTGCCCGGGAGCGAGGTGCTGGCCCCCAGGAGCAGGGCCCCGAAGACCGCCTCGCCGAGGCCGGTGACATCCGCCAGCCGGTCGGCGAGCCTGGCCAGGCGCGTCCCCACCACGGCGATTACCAGGGCCCCGACCGCGAAGATCGCCAAGGCCCCCGGCAGGGTCAGGGACTCGATCTGCAACATCTTGAACCGCCGGACGTGGGGCCCGGATCGGGGACCCGGGACGGGCTAGGTGC
>CAVQQM010000053.1:0-16245 GCA_963714915.1 uncultured Gammaproteobacteria bacterium | reverse complement strand
GGGATGCAGGAGATGCTCTATCCGACGAGCTATCTGAAGTCCAAGGGGCTCGGAAAGTCCTGTGCCCTGATCACCGACGGGCGCTTCTCCGGCGGCACCTCGGGGTTGTCCATCGGACATTGTTCGCCAGAGGCCGCAGAGGGGGGGCCCATCGCTCTGGTGGAGGAGGGCGACCTGATCGAGATCGACATCCCCAATCGGGCCATAAACGTCAAGCTGGACGACGAGGTCCTCGGCCGGCGCCGCGCCGCCATGGAGGCCCGGGGCGCGAAGGCCTGGAGGCCCGTGGATCGCGACCGCCCGGTCTCCCAGGCCCTGCGTGCCTACGCGGCCATGACCACCAGCGCCGCCCGCGGCGCGGTGCGGGACATCTCCCAGCTCCGCTGATGCCACGCCCCGTGGCGTCCGTGCCCCCGTCCCCATCGCCTCCGACTGCCATCCTCGCCCTCGCCGCGACCCTGGCCGGCTGCGGGGGCGGGGATCCTACCGCAACCGACCCGCGCAAGGTCCTCGCCGACGGATTCGTCGCGGGCCTGGACGGGGTGGTGATCGAGGCCGAGGGCGGGACGGTGGTCGACGGCTACGAGGCCTGGCTGGTGCTGCGTCCGGCCGCCGACCTCACCCCCCGCCACGCGGACCTCTACCAGCCGATACCCTGCGATGGGCCGGTGGGCTATTTCGCCGCGCGGGGATCCGCGTCGGGCCTGGGATCCGCCGGGCTCGGCGCCCTGGACTGTCGCGCCTACACCGACGGCCGGCTGAAGATCCCCAACGGCCGCTGGCTGATCACCGACCGACGCGATGGCCGGGTCTATTTCCGCGTCTGGAAGGGGCGGCCGGACCGAGCGAGGTAGGGAAGGCGGTGCGGCGGCCGTAAGGGTCAATGGATAGGGCGGTCCGCCTCGTCTGGCGACATCCACCAGACGCCCACGAAGCGGGCAGCACCCAAGGGGCTGGTGAGTAAGGATGACCCGCCGTGGCGGGCGGGAAGCGCTCGTCCGAGCTCCCTGGCCTTCCTCAGCCCGGCCGACTCGCGCGCGGGCTGTAGCGGGAGTCGGCGTCCTTGGATCTGCCGAAGGGGCTCGTCAATGGCGGACGTCGCAGGTCCCCTGGATGTGGGTCAGTCCGATACGGGGGGCGATCGGGAGACGCGCACGCGCTGCGTTCCGACCGTCAGGATGGCTCCGTCGGCGAGCTCGTCGGCATACCGGTCGATGATTTGTGCCATCAAGGCAATGCGCTGTGCCGCAGGCAGATCGGGCAGCCGGACAATACCCGTGTGTGGTTCGTTGCGATGGAATACGAGCAGGCCGAAATCGCTATCGATGGTCACGACGACCCTCTGCTCGCGGACGGCCCACTCCAAGAGTGCTTGGTCGCCCGGGTCGGGCGCAATCTCGGTGGCCTCGCGGACGTCGTGTCCTCGTTCGCGCAGCCAATGGGCGAGCTGTCGTCCGGCGCAGCGGTCGATCAGGAACCTCATCCGTGACCGGCACCGGCTAGGTCAATGCGGTCGATCCGCTCATGGGCGATCACCGCATGGGCGTAGGCGAGGCAGGCCTTGATATCCGCGTGCTCCAAGCTGGGGTAGTCTTCCAGAATCGCCTGGATGGATTCCCCCTGGGCCAGCAGGCCCAAGATCAGCTCCACGGAGATCCGCAGGTCGCGAATGATCGGCTTCCCGCCGAAGACGTCGGGGCGGATCGTAATCCGCTGCAGCAGGGCTTCTTGGCTCATCGTCACGTGCCTCTCTGGACGCGCGCGTCGCGGCCGATCAGGGTAGATAGGAGGGCACCACCGCGTCCACGTCCGTGGCCTTGATGTCGAGCTCGCCGAGCCCGTTGTGTTTGCAGACGCTGTCGACTTGCAGGGACAGGTAGTTGTCCGTGCTGAAGGGCTTGCCGGGCACGAACTGGAAGACCTTGCCCTGGAGCCTGGCCAGACCGTCGCTCAAGGGGATCACCCGCACCTTGCGGCCGATGCGCGCGCCGGTGTACTCGACCAATTCCCGCAGGGTAAAGACCCGCGGCCCGCAGAGCTCATAGGCATGGTCCGCGGTCGCCGGGTTTTGCAGACACTTGACCATGGCCGCGGCCACGTCACCGATGAAGACCGGCGCGAAACGGGCGTTGGCACACGCCAGAGGAAAGGGCCCCGGCAGCACCCGGAGCAGGCCCGCGAACCGATTGAAGAAGCTATCGCCGCGACCGAAGATCACCGAGGGCTGGAAGCTGGTGACGGCGATGCCCTGCTCCGCCGCGGCGAAGGCGATCGTCTCGCCCTGACCCTTGGTGCGCAGGTACTCGCTTGGTCCAGCCTCGGCGTTCGCGTTGAGCGCACTCATGTGGAGCCAGCGGGTGACCCCGCTCTGAGCGGCCGCCTCGCGTGCCGCCTTCACCAGCCCGACATGGGACTGCTCGAAGGTCCGCCCGCCCATCTCGTTGAGGATTCCCACCAGATAGACCAGGGTCCCGCAGCCGCTCAGGGCGTCCTGGAGCGATTCCGGCCCCCAGTCCTCGACCCGGTGCAACCGGCAGCCCGGGACCAGCCTCAGATCGCGGTGCCGCTCGGGGTTGCGGGTGGGCACCCGGCACTCGTAGCCGGCCGCGGACAAGGCGTTGATCAGGTGGCCGCCGACGAAGCCGGTGCCGCCGATGATGCAGACCTGCTTGTTGTGCATGGGTATGGGTCTCCTTGTGGCGCGGTGTTTCGGGCAGATCCGGCGAGTCGCTCGCTATTATGGGGGCTCTTGGCGCCCAGGGGAGTCGCCGGGCACCGCGAGCGTCGTTCGGCGACTGCTGGTTGAACCTAGAAACGGCAGTCGACCGCTTCGTGCCATATTCAAGATGTTGTGCCGCGCCGACTTCCTTTGCTCTGGCAAGCTCACCACGTGGGTGAGGCCGCTACGCTCCCTAGAGCACGCCCTGCGCGGCGCCTGGACTGCGTTGCAACTCGTTGCAATAGAAGCACTATTGCGCCTCCGTGCGCCTTGCCTGTTTGCAATCAGGCCACCACGCAGGACGCACCCTGGGGGGCGTCCAACGGCCGTTTCTAGGTTGAACCGTACCAGGTCCGGGGACTCGGCATCCTGGCTCCCAGTTGCGCAGCGGGCGAGCGCACCGCCGCGGGCTGAGCAAGGCTGAACAGGATAAGGATGACGCGATGGGATGGCTGGACCTGATCGGATTCCTGGCGACCGGCGTCCTGGCGGGGCTCCTGGCCGGGCTGTTCGGGGTCGGCGGCGGGGTGATCGTAGTGCCCGCCCTGATCCTGATCTTCGGTCATCTGGGGATCGGCGGCGACTGGGTGGCCCATCTCGCCGTGGGCACCTCGCTGGCCGCCATCGTCGGTACCGGGGCCGCCTCGGCCGCCGCCCACCACCGCCGCGGCGGGGTGCGCTGGGACTTGGTCCTGCGCCTGGCGCCGGGGATCGTGCTGGGGGCCTGGGCGGGGGCGGGCCTCGCCGGCCAGATCCAGGAGTCCTGCCTGCGTCGGGTGTTCGCCCTCTTCCTCGTCTACGTCGGCTTGACCATGCTGCGCGGCGCCCGGGGCGGCGACCCGCGCCAGCTGCCGGGTGCCCTGGGACTCGCCGGGATGGGGGCCCTCATCGGTGCGGTCTCGGCCCTGGTCGGCATCGGCGGCGGCACCCTCACCGTGCCTTACCTCAGCGCCCGCGCCGTGCCCCTGCGCCAGGCGGTGGGTACCTCCGCCGCCTGCGGACTGCCGATCGCCCTCGCCGGGGCGGCGGGATTCGTCTTGGTGGGCCTCGGCCGCGCGGGGCTCCCGGACTGGAGCAGCGGCTTCGTCTACTGGCCCGCGGTGGGGCTCATCCTGGTGGCGAGCATCCCCAGTGCACCCTGGGGCGCGCGGCTCGCCCACGGCCTGCCGGTCGCCACCCTGAGACGGGCCTTCGCCTGGTTCCTGCTGCTGATGGCCGCCTATCTGGGGCTCGGCTGAGCGCCACCGCCCTCACCGCCGTCGAGCACCAGTTGGCGGTACAGATAGACCTGGCCGCCCTCGTCGCGCAGGGCCAGGCGTCCCTGGTCGAGGGCGAAGTCGAAGCGCCGGTCGAACCCCGCCGCTGCGTTGTGCAGCCGCAGGTCACCCGACACCAGCTCCAGACGCCCTTCGATGAAGCCGCCCGTGGGCGAGTAGAGCCGGTAATAGGGCCCCTGGACGATCAGGACCCCGCCGCCCGCCCCTTCCCACACCCCCTCCAGCAGGCCGCCGGACCAGGGCATGGACGGCATCCCGACCCCGGGGGGCATGCCGGGGATCCCCCGCGGCATCTGCTCCATGAGGCCCTCCCCCATGCGACCTGCCTGGCTCATGGGATCGCTGCCCCCGAAGGGCGCGGACATGGACGGCCAGCCCGGCATCCCTCCCGGCATACCCCATCCGGGCATGCCCCATCCAGGCATGGACGAGAAACCGGGCATCTGGCCGCTCGCCATGGAACGCGCGCCCTCGGCACCCGAGCCGAGGAAGCCCATCGCCTCCATCATGCGCGACATGGCGTCGGCCATCATCTCCCGGGCCTGATCCGGGCCCTGGCCGGTGTCGCAGACCACCGGCGCGGCGGCAAGGGCCAACGCGGCGCACAGCAGACGCGCGCCTCGCCCGCCGGTGCGACGCGGCGCCGACGACCTGGTTCTCGAGAGGTTTCTGCCTGACATGGTGGCGGATGCGGGGTTGATCGGCGGTGCCGCGTCGGATCCGGGGCTTGCGCCGTTCGCGGCAAGCGGCGAGTCTAGCAGACCAGAGTGCCGGCGGCGTCCCGCCGGCCGCGGACCTGTCCTGATGGGACCCGACCCTATGCCGTGGCGCCCCAGCCTCCCCGAGCTCTCTACGCATCTGGTGCGTCCGCGCTCGTGGGGCATCTCCCTGGAGTGCCTGCGCAAGGGGATCGACAACGCCCGCGTGGACTGTCTGGTGAGCCCGCGCTTTCGCGAGCGCGCGGCCGAGCTGATCGAGCGGTTGGTGCGCGAGGACTTCGAGTCCCTCGACAGCCGCGTCCCCGATCAGACCGTCAGCAGCGACGACCTGGCGCGCTTCCGCACGGCCTACCTCGCCCTCTTCGAGTCCGCCCTCGAGCGCCATCCGGCCGGGACCTACCGTGAGGTCCTCATCCTGCTCCAGCTCACCCTGATCAAACTCCTGCTCCAACTGGTGGAGCGGCAGGTCAGGGTGCTGCGCGAGGGGCTCAAGTCGCAGGTCGATGCCAGGTCGGAACCCGCCCTTGGCCCCGGCGCCCGGGAGCGTCTGGTGCGGTTCACCCGGGAGGGGGACGCCGTGCAGCGGCGGGTGCTGAACCTGCTGTTCCGGCAGATCCGTGCCCTCGAGACCGGGCACCTGAATCAGCTGCGCTCATCGGTGATCGGCAAGCAGTGGCCGATCCCCGAGCGGGTCCTCTTCAATCCGCTGCTCGCCATCCCGGATCCCCAGGTCGAGCGTGCCCTGACCGGGGACTATCCGGTGGCCTGGGTCGGCGAGTGCCAGGGGGACGGCTGGCTCGCGCGCGTCCAGGACTGCCTCAGCCAGGTGCTCGATCCCTATCTCCCCCTGCGCCCGGACGACCCGCCCCGGGCCGATGCCCACCCGCGTCGCCCCGATCGCCAGGACCGTCAGGACCAAGGCGATCTGCGCGGCTTCCTGGGAACCGAGATCCTGCTGCGGGGATTCGTGCCCGGTGACGAGTACCGACAAGGTGCCGCCACCTGGCTCGACCATCTGGAGAACCTCCAGCTCCTGATCGGGCCGGACCCAGACGAGCCGGGCACCGATGGGGAGGCTGTCGATGGGGAACGAGGGGCGCCCTGGCGGCACCCCGCGTGGTCGGCCTTCCAGCGCGAGGTGAGGTCCGAGCTGGTCGCGGCCCTGGATGGCGCCGGTCTGCTCGGGGTCGCCCACGCGGCCTACGCCCTGCCGGCGTTGCGCGCCCAGGTCGGCCATGCACTGCCCGCGGCGATCGTCCTGGACCATGCCCAGGCGCCGCTGACCCGGCGCCAGCTCGCCCAGCGGCTCGCGGCCGCACGTGCCCCCCTGGACCCCGACGCCGTCCGCCACGGTCTCGAGCGTGTCCTCGACCCCCGGCGACGCCGCGACCCGGTCTGCATGCAGGCGCTCGCCCGGCGGCTCGCGCTCGATCATCTGACCCTGCGCCGGGACCTCAAGCTCGCCTACAAGACCTTCGAGTTGCTCGACCGGATCCGATTGCTCGAGGCCCCGGACGAGCTGCGGCTGTCTCGCTCCAACGGGAGCCTGCACGAGTTCCCGCTCCAGGGGGAGATCGGTCCCCAAGCGCGGCACGTGCGCGGCCATGCGGTGATCAAGGCCGACGTGCGCGGCTCCACCCTGATCACCGAGGAGCTGCGCGCCCGCGGGCTCAATCCCGCGTCCCATTTCAGCCTGAACTTCTTCAACCCCGTGAATGCCCTGCTGGCCGAGTTCGCCGCCGAGAAGCTGTTCGTCGAGGGGGACGCGGTGATCCTGGCCCTGTACGAGTACCTGGATCAGTCACCCCGCCTCGCGGTGGCCCGCGCATGCCGCCTGGCCACCCGCATCCTACAGGTGGTGGGGCGTCAGAACCTCGCGAACCGACGGCTCGACCTGCCCGAGCTCGAGCTGGGTCTGGGTATCTCCTACTCGGCGCGAGAGCCGAATTTTCTCTACGACGAAGGCCGAAGGATCATGATCTCGAGTGCCATCAATGCGGCGGATCGACTGTCTGCCTGCTCGGGGCTGTTGCGGCGGTCCGGTTTCGTGCCGGCCAGCCCGGCGTTCCGGATCTCGGTGGTGCGTGACGCGGTAGGCGGCGAGCGCGCCGGTCCGGGCCGCGACCTGCTCGCCTACAACGTCAACGGGGTCAAGCTGGACGAGCATGCCTTCCTGAAGCTCCAGGAGGAGCTGGCCATGCAACAGGTCCGGTTGCCCGAGGACGAGGCGCCGGAGAGCCTGTTCTTCGTCGGCCGCACCGAGGAAAGCGACGGGCGACGCCACTGGCTGGTGGTGCGCTACGCCCCGGTGGTGGACTGGTATGGCGACGCACTCGGGCCGGTGGAGCCGGAACGTCGCCACTATTTCGAGCTGGTGGTGGACGACACCCTGGCCGCCCGCGTCCGCGCCCTGGCCCCGGGCGCCGAGGTGACCTCATGAGCCGCGATTTCCGAATCCCGCGTCTCTACAAGACCCTGCTCGCCCTGGTCGTGGTCATCGGGCCGATCTACTGGCTCATGTTCACGGCCGATGGTCAGCGGCGCACCGACATGGCCCTGATGTTCATCCTCGGTCGCCCCGCGTTCGACGCCGCACTCGAGTCTTTCGATGCGCGTCTGACCGAGGCCAAGCTGCGGGAGAACTTCCCCGCCCTCGAGCTCCAGTGCACCGAGGCGACCGGTCCGCTAGGCGATCGGCTGTGCGCCGCGGCGATCGGGTCGTTCAATCAGTACCCGGCGAAGGCGGTCAGTCTGTTCTTCCGTGGCGATACCCTGAGCGGCGTGAAGGTCCGCTATCAACGGGCCTACCACGACGAGATCCGCGCCTGGGTGGAGCGGCGGGTGGCGCGGCTCGATCCCTTGGCCACCCCCCCGGCCGCCGAGGTGGCGGAGGGCGTGGCGAGCTGGCGTCTGCCCGGCGGGACCCTGGTGCTCAGGGACGGCCCGCTCGACAGGGGCGAAGAGCCCGCTTTGGTGTGGCTTGCCCGTTGATCCGTCCCCGCCAGCCGATCCGCCCCTCGGCGCTCCAGGGCGAGACCGACCGAGGTTGGGGCAGATTCCCGGCGATGGTCTTCACGGACGGACTGACCTGACGGTTGCAACCTAGAAACGGTAGTTGGACGGCGCCCAGAGTGCGTCCCGCGGGGTGGCCTGATTGCAAACAGGCAAGGCGCAACGAGGCGCAATAGTGTTTCTATTGCAACGAGTTGCAACGCAGTTCAGGCGCCGCGCGGGGCGTGCTCTGGGGGGCGTAGCGGCCTCACCCACGTGGTGAGCTTGCCAGAGCAAAGGAAGTCGGCGCGGCACAACACCGTTGCATCTGGCACGAAGCGGTCAACTGCCGTTTCTAGGTTGCAAAGCATCCCGCGGGCAACGACCTCACCGGTCAGCAGCAGACCCCTGAGATCCGCCCATGTCCCTCTCCATCGCCCCAGACAGCACCGTCAACCCCGACGAGGTCGCCTACTTCGAGCGACTCGCCCACCGCTGGTGGGACGCCGAGGGCCCCTTCTGGCCCCTGCATCGACTCAACGGGTTCCGGCTCGATTACATCCGCTCGCGGGTCGCCGTTGCGCTCGGGCGGGACCCTTCCGGCGCACGCCCATTCGAGGGTGTGCGGGTGCTCGACATCGGGTGCGGCGGCGGCATCCTGAGTGAATCCATGGCGCGCCTGGGCGCCGAGGTGGTGGGGACCGACATCGCCGCGAAGAACATCGAGGTGGCCCGGCTGCACGCCCGCTGGAGCGGGCTGGCGGTCGACTACCGGCTGGCGAGCGCCGCGGACCTGTGCGCCGCCGGGGAGGCCTTCGACCTGGTGCTCAACATGGAGGTGGTGGAGCACGTGGACGCCCTCCCCGAGTTTCTCGCCCAGTGCGGCCAACTGACCCGCCCGGGCGGGCTGATGCTGGTTGCAACCATCAACCGCACCTGGGCCGCGGCCGTGATCGCCATCTTCGGCGCCGAGTACGTCCTGCGCTGGCTCCCCAAGGGCACCCATCACTATCGTAAGCTGGTGCGCCCGGGCGAGGTCCTGTCCGGCCTCGGGGCGGGGTTCCGCGAGCTCGATCGCACCGGGGTGCGGGTCAACCCCATCAACCGGGCCTTCAGCTACACGCCCTGGATGGGGGTCAACTACATGCTGATGCTGCGCCGCGAGGACCGCGATCCCGCGGACTGATGGGTCTGTGGCGCTTGGTCGGCGCCCTCGCGCCGGCCTCTCAGGTCTCGGTGACCTCCAGGGCGAGGCGCTCCGGGAGGACCCCGAGTCCGAGCAGGGCGTCGCGTACCGAGAGGATCGCCGGCGCGGGTCCGGCGAGATAGAACCGCCGCTCCCTGAGGTCCGGCAGGTCCGAGCGGATCACCGCGACCAGGTCGGCAGGCCTCGCGCTGAGGATCGGGGTAAAGGCGAAGTTGTCCAGGGCGTCGGTGAGGGCTCGCCCCCACCTGCCCTGATAGTGACCCTCCGGATAGTCGCTGCCCCAGTAGAGATGGAAGGACTCGATCACGTCGATGGACACCGCGTGCTCGATGAGGCTCTTGACCGGGGCGATGCCGTCCGCGAGGGCGATGAAGACCGCAGGCTCGGGTGCGTCCTCCCGGAGCACGAAGTCGCCCACCGGTCCGGACACCTGGACCAAGTGGCCCTGGTGGAGCCCGGCGAAGACCGCGCGGGAGAAGGCATCGTCTGACTCGCGCACGTAGAACCACAGGTTGCGTCCGTTACAGGGGCAGCTCGCGATGGGCAGCTCCCGGCTCGCGCCGTCCTCCAGGGTGAGCCGGGCACGCTGACCGGCCATGAAGCGCAGGGTCTGGGTGCGCGGGGTCTGGACGTTGAGCGAAATGAGATTGGGGGCGACGCGCTCCTGCTTGCGCAGGCTCGCGCGGATCTCCTGGGGGGGCAGGTCGGCGACGGTCACGGCCTCCGCGGCCTCGATCACCACATCGGTCACCGCGGTGTTGGAGCAGGTGAGCAGATAGCCCATCTGCTTCTCACGCTCGCTCAGCACATAGTCGTGATCGCGCATCTTCCAGACCTCGCCGCTCAGCAAGCGGGCCTTGCATGACCCGCAGTTGCCGCTCGAGCAGCCATAGCTGAGCTTGAGGCCGGCGCGTACGGAGGCGTCGAGGATGGACTCGCTGCCCTCGACGAAGAAATCGTGTCCACTGGGGATGAGCTTGACGTTCGCGGCCATGATGCGCAGGAAGGTGTCTTTGGCGAAGAGCTGGGCCTGTCCGTCGGCGCCCGTGGCGCTGGCGAGACCCTCGCGTTCGTTGGTGAGCCAGGCGCGGGTCTCCGCCAGCGCCTGAGGTGACGGCCTGTCTGCCATGGCGGCGAGCCTCGTCTCGACCTCGTCGAGCAGACCCAGGGCGGCGTTCAGGGCCGAGATGTGCTCGACTAGGGTCTCGCTCAGGGCCTTGAGTCGGGAGACCAGCACCCGCGCGTTGGGCAGCACCGCGTCGGCGTCGTGCGACCTGGGCAGGGCCTCGGACTTGATGCGCTCCACCCGCGCGAGTGCCTCGTCGTCGCTCAGTGAGACCTGGGGATAGAGTCTCAGCAGGTCGGAGACGGCCACCGCGCCCTCGAAGGTCTCGACATCCCCGCGGCGGATGCGCCGCTGGAGCTCGGCCCGGGTCACGCCCGCGAGTCTGGCCGCGCGGGAAAGTGTCAGATAGGTCATGGGCGCGCCCTCCGGTGCGCGGCGCTCGGCGGGTGGATGGCTTGCAATGGGGCGCGGCGCGTCCACCTCCCGACGATGACCGCGACCCGGAGGTGACCATAGATCATGAACCCATCCCAAGCCAAGCAGGGGGTGCCCGTGCCCCGCGGGCGGGCGACGCGCCTGTGGCACCTGGGGCGAGCGGCGGGAGGCATGCTGGCGGGGGCGGTTGGCGAGGGGGCGGCCTCGCTCGCCCGCGGGGAGCGCCCCGATCTCGCCCGGCTCCTGCTCAGCCCGCGCAACGGGGAGCGACTCGCCGAGCGGCTCTCGCACCTGCGCGGGGCGGCCCTCAAGCTCGGCCAGATGCTGTCCATGGACGGCGAGGACCTGCTCACCCCGGAGTTCTCGCGGGTGCTCGGCAGTCTGCGCAACCAGGCCCGGGTCATGCCGCTCGGCCAGCTCGCAGAGGTCCTGGAGGGCGAGCTCGGGCGGGACTGGAACCGCGCCTTCGCGCGGTTCTCCTTCACCCCCATTGCCGCGGCCTCCATCGGTCAGGTGCATGCGGCGACCCTCGCGGATGGGCGTCAGGTGGCGGTCAAGGTCCAGTACCCGGGCGTGAAGGAGAGTATCGACAGCGACATCGACAACCTGGCGCGCCTGGTCCGTTTCACGGGCCTGCTGCCGGCCGGGATCGACCTCGATCCGCTGATCGGCGAGGCGCGCCGGCAGCTCCGCGAGGAGGCCGACTACCGCGCCGAGGCGCGGGCGCTGAGCGATTATCGCGACCGCCTCGGGTGCGCCCAGGCACCCGGGCTTGCAGGTCTCTGGGTGCCCGACGTGGTGCCCGAGCTCTGCGCCGAGCGCGTCCTCACCCTGGAGTTCGCCGAGGGCTTCCCGGTCGAGGAGCTGGCCCAGCCGCGATACCCCCAATCACTGCGCGACCGGGTGGCGGCGCGGCTCTCGGCCCTGGTGCTCGCCGAGCTCTTCGCCCTCCATCGCATGCAGACCGACCCCAACTTCGCGAACTTCCTCTACGACCCCGGGGCCGACCGGCTCGTCCTGCTCGACTTCGGCGCCGTGCGCCCGGTCTCCGCGTCCCTGGCCGAGGGATATCGAAGCATGGCCCTGGCGGCGGTGGCCGGCGATCGGGATGCGGTGCGCGAGGCGGCCCTCGGGCTGGGGTATCTCGGGAGCGAGACCCATCCTCCGCTCGCCGACGCCCTGGCGGAGCTGATCCTGCTCGCGGGCGAGCCCTTGCGCGCGCCCGGTGTCTACGATTTCGGCGACACGGACCTCTTCGAGCGGGTGAGTCGTCTCGGCGAGACCCTGGTGCGCGGGCGCGGTTTCAACCGCACCCCGCCCCCCGAGACCCTCTTCCTGCATCGCAAGATGGTCGGTACCTTCCTGCTCTGCCGGCGGCTCAAGGCGCGTATCCACATGCCGACCCTGCTCGCCGGTCTGGATCCCACATCCCCCTGACCAGATTCCCATTACAACGGCGAGCCCGAGGAGACACCCGATGGACGAACGCACCCAAACCGAGATCGAGGCGGCCGCATTCCGCGGACTGGTCGCCCATCTGCAGCAGCGCACCGATGTGCAGAACATCGACCTGATGAACCTCGCGGGCTTCTGCCGCAACTGTCTGAGCAAGTGGTACCTCGCCGCCGCCGAGGAGCGCGGCGTGCCCATGGACTACGACCTCGCCCGCGAGGCCGTCTACGGCATGCCCTACGGCGAATGGAAGGACCGCTACCAGGCCGAGGCGACCCCCGCGCAGCAGCGCCGGTTCGAGGAGACCAAGCCGTTGCATGCCGAGATCAGCGGTCACCGATGACGGCGCTCGGACCACCCGTGCCGCCGCGGTGCCGGCCATGAGCGGGGATCCGATCGATCGGCGTGGGCGCCCCGGCGCGGTGCTCGAGGCCGTGCGGGCCGACATCACCAGCCTCGCGGTGGATGCGATCGTCAACGCCGCCAACCCCTCGCTCCTGGGCGGTGGCGGGGTCGACGGCGCCATCCACCGGGCCGCAGGCCCCGAGCTGCTCGCCGAGTGCCGCGGGCTCGGCGGATGCCCGACCGGCGAGGCTAGGCTCACGCGTGGCCATCGGCTCCCGGCCCGCTTCGTGATCCACACGGTGGGGCCGGTCTGGCGGGGCGGCGGCGAGGGCGAGCCAGACCTGCTCGCCTCCTGCTACCGGCGCTCCCTCATGCTCGCGGACGATCAGGGCCTGGACTCCATCGCCTTCCCGGCCATCAGCACGGGGGTCTACGGTTATCCGCCGGGGCTCGCGGCGCGGGTCGCGGTCGAGGCCGTGCGCGACGCCCTCGATGGCCCTGGGTCGATCGAGCGGGTCGTCTTCTGTTGTTTCTCGGATACCGACCTGGCGCTCTATCTCGAACTGATCGGCGCGCCCCCCGCGCGCTGAGGCGAACGCCCGTCCCGCGTGGGGGCGCGGGCTTCCTTGAGCCCCGTGGTCGATTACCGGAGAATGCCGGTCCCCGCGACCCGCGCGTCGCGAGGATCCGTCCGCGCAGGCGCCGGCCACCCGACCGCGACCGCAGTCCACCGGAAACCCGAAGGAGCCCCGATGCCGCCGTCCACCTCCATCCATGGCATGTGGTCGACCCGCCTGGCCTTCATCCTGGCCGCCTCCGGGTCGGCGGTGGGTCTGGGCAACATCTGGCGCTTCCCCTATACGGCCGGCGAGTATGGGGGCGGGGCCTTCGTGCTGGTCTATCTGCTGTGCGTCGCCTGCATCGGCATCCCCATCATGATGGCGGAGGTGGCGCTCGGCCGGCGCGGGCGTCAGAGCCCCATCAACACCATGCGCAGTCTCGCCGAGCAGGAGGGCAAATCGCCCGCCTGGTCCCTGCTCGGCTGGATGGGCATCGTCTCGGGCTTCCTGATCCTGTCCTTCTACAGCGTGATCGCCGGCTGGACCCTGGCCTATGTCTTCCGAGCCGCCGGCGGGGCCTTCTCGGGGATCGACGCGGCGGGCTCGGAGGCCATGTTCGGCGCCCTGGTCGGCGACCCGGAGCGGCTCTTGGCCTGGCACACGGTGTTCATGGTGCTGACCGTGCTGGTGGTCGCGCGCGGTGTGGCGAGCGGACTGGAACAGGCGGTGCGCTGGTTGATGCCCGCCCTGCTGGTCCTGCTGATCGTGATGGTGGCCTATGCCTCCCAGGCGGGGGATCTGCCCAAGGCCCTGGACTATCTCTTCACCCCCGATTTCGGGCGCTTCGGCGATCGTGCCGGCGAGGCGATCCTCAGCGCCATGGGTCAGGCCTTCTTCAGCCTCAGCCTCGGCATGGGGGCCATCATGATCTACGGGTCCTATCTCAAGCACGACGCGTCCATCGCCCAGAACGTCGTCATCATCGCCGCCATGGACACCCTGGTGGCGGTGCTCGCCGGACTCGCCATCTTTCCCATCGTCTTCGCCCACGGGCTAGCGCCGGGCAGCGGCCCGGGTCTGATCTTCCAGACCCTGCCCATCGCCTTCGGCGACATCTCCGGCGGCGCCCTGTTCGCCACCCTGTTCTTCGTCCTCCTGGTGTTTGCGGCCTGGACCTCGGCCATCTCGCTCCTGGAGCCGGTGGTGGCCTGGCTGGTGGAGAACCGCGGCTTCAGTCGGGTGCGGGCCGCGGTCCTCGCGGGCACGACCGTGTGGCTGCTCGGGGTGGCCTGTCTGCTGTCGCTCAATGTCTGGTCGGGCTACACCCTGTTCGGCAAGGGGGTGCTCGACCTATTCGACTATCTGACCGCGAACATCCTGCTGCCCCTGGGCGGCATCCTGATCGCCGTGTTCGCCGGCTGGGTGCTGCCGCGTTCGGCGAGCGCGGACGAGCTCGCCATGGGTGAGGGTCTGGGCTACCTGCTGTGGCGCTTCCTGGTGCGCTGGGTGGCGCCCATCGCGGTGGCTCTGGTGCTGCTCAATGCCCTGGGCCTGCTCAAGGCTGTGGGGATCGGCTGATCGTGGCCGGCGTACGCAAATCGGCCCTGGTGCCCTACTCGGCGCGGCAGATGTTCGAGCTGGTTTACGATGTGGGATCCTACCCGGCCTTCCTGCCCTGGTGTCACCGCTCGCGGGTGATCTCCGAATCGGACGAGCAGATCTGCGGTCAAATCGAGGTGTCCCGTCTCGGGATCCACCAGACCTTCAGCACCTGCAACCGCTTCGAGCGCTACAGACGCATGGACATCGACCTGCTCGACGGGCCGTTCCGGCGCCTCCACGGCGGCTGGCGGTTCACGGCGCTGCGCGAGGACGCCTGCAAGGTGGAGCTGGACCTGGAGTTCGAGTTCTCCGGCCGGCTCATCGACCGCGCCTTCGGGGCCGTCTTCAACCAGATCGCCAACACCCTGGTGGACGCCTTCTGCAAGCGCGCCGACGAGGTCTATCGTGGCTGAGCCGCTGCGGGTCGCGGTGGCCTATGTGGGCCCCGCGGCGCAGGTCCTGGAGCCCCTGGAGGTCCCGGCCGGGACGACGGTGGGGGGGGCGATCGAGCGCTCCGGGCTGCTCGCCCAGTGCCCGGAGATCGATCTCGAGGTCTTCAAGGTCGGGATCTTCGGCAAGCTCGCGAAGATCGATCAAGTGCTCGAGGACGGGGACCGGGTCGAGATCTACCGCCCCCTGATCGCCGATCCCAAGCAGGCGCGCAAGCGCCGAGCGGCGGAGGGTAAGCCGATGCGTAAGAGCAACGCCCAGCCGGAGGCGGGCTGACCGGCCCCGGGGCCGATCAGTTCTTGGGCTCGAGCCCGATGGCCTCGAGGCTGCGCCGGAACAAGCCCTTGCGGCCCTGGTAATCGGGGACCTCGAGCACGATCTCGGTCGGTTCGCGGGCGGCGGCCCGACCCGGGTCCGGCCTGACGTTTCCCTCCATGCGCACCAGGGCGTCCTCCTCGAAGAAGAGGGTGAGTTTCTTGATCTCCATGTCCTCGTGGCCGCGGCGGATGGTGTAGACGTAGTCCCAGCGATCGGTATTGAAGAAGTCGGTCAGGGGTGGCGTGCCGAGCAGGTACTGCACCTGGCGCCTGTCCATCCCAAGCGTCAGGCCGTCGACCATCTCCTCGGTGAGGATGTTGCCCTGCTGCACGGTCATCTTGTAGACGAAGGGCAGGTCCTCGAGGGGCGAGGTCTGATAATCGTCCAAGCGCTCCTCGCCCGAGCAGCCGGCCATCAGCATGGCGGCACAGATCGCCGCGAGTGTGACCCGGGCCCGGAGCCGAGTCACAACGGCGCTCGAACGAACCCGCCCGTGACCCAGACGCGACGACTCGCGCCGGGCTCGCGGTGGACGGGTGGCGTGTTTAGTGAGACGCTTTCGCATCCTGTTACTTGCCGGTACCCACGGAAAAACCCCGGCATGATACATGAGCCTCGCCCACGCGGCATGGATGCCCGCGATCCCAGGGCCGCGGGTCCGGCGGGGAAGCCAACAGGAGCCACCTGGTGGACAGTCAACAGATCAAAGAGGCCGGGCTCAAGATCACCCGGCCGCGGCAACGCATCCTCGACGTCCTCGAGCGCAGCGAGCGCCGCCACCTGAGCGCCGAGGATGTCTATAAGGAGCTGATCAACGCCGGCGATGACATCGGATTGGCCACCGTCTATCGGGTGCTGACCCAGTTCGAAAGCGCCGGTCTGGTGTGCAGGCGCAACTTCGAGGGCGGGCAGTCGGTGTTCGAGCTCAACACCGGCGACCATCACGATCATCTCGTCTGTATCAAGTGCGGGCGGGTCACTGAGTTCGTCGACGACCTGATCGAGCAGCGTCAACAGGCGATCGCGGTCGAGAACGGCTACCGCATCGAGGACCACTCGCTGGTGATCTACGGCGTCTGCGGTCGCTGCGCCGAGGACACCTAG
>CAVQQM010000052.1:0-29932 GCA_963714915.1 uncultured Gammaproteobacteria bacterium | reverse complement strand
CCACTGGGCCGGCGACACGGGCATGACGGAGAGCCGGTTGCCGCGGCGCACCAGGGGCAGGTCGGCGAGGGCGCCCGTCGGCGTGCGCCTTGAGCTCGGCGAGCGGGATGGTGCGCTTCAGATGGCGCACGTAGCGCACCTCGACCAGATACCAGCGGGGATTCTCCGGGTCGCTCTTGGGATCGTAGTACTTGGCGTCGGGGTCGAAGGCCGTGGGGTCCGGGTAGGCGGCGGTCGACACCTCCGCGATCCCGACGACGCCCGGCACCTCGCAGTTGGAGTGATAGAAGAGGATCCGGTCGCCGACGCCCATGGCGTCGCGCATCATGTTGCGGGCCTGGTAGTTGCGCACCCCGTCCCAGGGCTCGCCCGCCTCGCCGCGGGCCTTCAGGTCGTCGATGCCGAAGACGTCGGGCTCGGATTTCATCAGCCAGTAGGCCATGGGGTGTCGTGCTCCTGGTCTTGGGTTTGGATATGGGTTGTGGCTGGGGACCCGGCCGCGCGCCGCGGCTGAGGTCATGACTGGGCCCGTGCGCACTCGATGGCAAGCTGATGGAAGCTGGCGAGCCGCGACCGGACGATCTCCCCGCGCTCCGCCGCCGCGCGCAGGGCGCAGTCGGGCTCCTGGTCGTGCCGGCAGTCGCCGATATCGGCATTCGCCGAGGTAGGGTCCGAACTCGCGAAAACCCCGCTCCAGGGCGTCCCGCTCCAGACCACCCAGGCGAAAGCTGCGCACCCCGGGCGAATCGATGAGGGAGCCGCCCGTGGGTAGGCGATAACAGGTGGCGGCCGAGGTGGTGTGGCGGCCGAGCCCGGTGGCCGCCGACAGGCGCCCGATCTGGACCTCCCGGTCCGGCAGCAGCAGCTTGCACCAGGGATGACTTTCCGACCCCGGACTGGCCGACCAGGATGCTGGTCTCCCCGCTCAGGGCGGCGATCAGGGGCGGCAGGGTCTCGGGTCGGCGCAGGCTGGTCCACAGGATCGGGTAGCCGATGGCCGGGTAGTGCCGGAACCGCTCCTGGAACTCGGCCTCGCCGTGGGCGTCGAGCAGGTCCATCTTGTTGGCGACCAGGAGGGCCTGGATCCCCATGAGCTCGGCCGCGACCAGATACTGATCGATGAGATATCCGCCGGGCTCGGGCTCTGGTGCGATGAGGACGACCAGTCGCGTGAGGTTGGCCGCCAGGGGCTTGTCGCGTCCGCTGTAGTCGGGGCGGCTCAGCACCGTAGTTCGGGGCTGGACGGCCGTGACGACGCCGTCGCCGTTGCCGATGCGCTGCCACACCACCCGATCCCCGCACACCGGATGGCCGATGTTGCGCCGCGCGAGGCAATGGTGGACGGCACCCCGGCCGTCCTCCACGGCGAGGTTGGCGCCGTGACGCACGACCACGATCCCCTGCTCGGGCTCGGAGAGTGCGCCGGTCTCCTCGGCGACCGCGTCTAGGGTGGTCTCGGCCCGTTCGGCGAGGTGTTGGCGACGGCGCTCCTGGATCGTGCGGATGCGCGCGATCTGACGTTCCGAGAGCCGCCGCCTAGGCATGGGTCATTCGGTCTTGAACCGATAGAACTTGTCGTTGAGATAGGTGGTGACGTCGGCGATCTCGTCATCGAACCAGCGCAGCCCGAGCGCGGTCTCGCATTGGCGCACCTGGCGGCCGAGGCCGTCGTAGGAGGTCACCTTGCGGTCGTCCCGGGTGTAGACCTCGGTGCCGTGACACTTCACGCAGTTGGTCTCGTGCATCGCGTGAGGATCCGGGGCGGCCTGCTCGGCATGGACGAGGGCCGCGGCGGCGGCCAGGGGCAGGGCAGCGATCAGACGGCGGACGGGCGTTGCGATCATCGGGGGATCTCCGGCGCGGTGGCGCGCGCATTGTAGAGAAGGGTTCGGATGTGCGCACCGCGGGCGGCGGCTGTTAGACTCGCCACGCCGGCGCGCTCCAGCGCCCGGCGTGGGCGGCGGCACATCCAGATCGGAAGCGAGGGCGGGTCATGGCGGCGAGCGAGCACCATCTCATCTGGCTCGATCTCGAGATGACCGGACTCGACCCCGTCGCCGATCAGATCTTGGAGATTGCAACCGTGGTCACCGATTCCAACCTGGACATCCTCGCGGAGGGTCCGGTGATCGCGGTCTACCAGCCGGAGGAGGTGCTGGCCGGTCTGGATGACTGGAACCGCGAGCATCACGGGGCCTCGGGGCTCTTGGAGCGCGTGCGACTCTCCACCTGGGACGCGGAGGCCGCGCAGGCCGAGACCCTCGCCTTCCTCGCCCGACATGTTCCCGCGGGCGCCTCGCCTATGTGCGGCAACAGCATCTGTCAGGACCGCCGCTTCCTCGCCCGCCTGATGCCGCGTCTCGAGGCCTACTTTCACTACCGCAACCTGGATGTGAGCACCCTCAAGATCCTCGCTCAGCGCTGGGCGCCGGATGTCGCGTCGGGGTTCCACAAGACCGCCAAGCATCAGGCCCTGGACGACATCCGCGAATCCATCGCGGAGCTGCGCCACTACCGCACGCATATCCTGCGCGTCTGAGCCGAATCCGCTCGGGCAACCGCGCCGCAACCCTACCAGCCGCGCTCCAACAGGGGCTTGAGGAAGCGCCCGGTATGGGAGCGCGGATCGGCCGCGATCTCCTCCGGGGTGCCCGCGGCGATGATCTCACCGCCCTTGTCGCCGCCCTCGGGCCCCAGGTCGATGATCCAGTCAGCGGTCTTGATCACGTCCAGGTTGTGCTCGATCACCACCACCGTGTTGCCGTGGTCGCGCAGGCGGTGCAGGACGTCGAGCAGCTGCTTGACGTCGTGGAAGTGCAGGCCGGTGGTGGGCTCGTCCAGGATGTAGAGGGTGCGCCCGGTGTCGCGCTTGGAGAGCTCGCGGGAGAGCTTCACCCGCTGGGCCTCGCCGCCGGAGAGGGTGGTCGCGCTTTGTCCGAGGCGCACGTAGGAGAGACCCACGTCCATCAGGGTCTGGAGCTTGCGGTGGATCACCTGCACGGGCGCGAAGAAGCCCAGGGCGTCCTCGATGGTGAGGTCGAGGACCTCATCGATGGTCCGGCCCTTGTAGCGGATCTCCAGGGTCTCGCGGTTGTAGCGACGACCCTTGCAGACGTCGCACTGGACATAGACGTCCGGCAGGAAGTGCATCTCCACCCGGATCAGCCCGTCCCCCTTGCAGGCCTCGCAGCGCCCGCCCTTGACGTTGAAGCTGAAGCGTCCAGGTCCGTAGCCGCGTGAGCGGGCCTCGGGCACCGAGGCAAACAGGTCGCGCACCATGTTGAAGAGCCCCGTGTAGGTCGCGGGGTTCGAGCGCGGGGTGCGGCCGATGGGACTCTGGTCGATGTCGACGATCTTGTCGAAATGCTCGAGCCCCTCGATGGCACCATGGGTCGCCGGGGTCAGGCTGGCACCATTGAAGTGTCTGGCCGCGACGGGATAGAGGGTGTCGTTGATCAGGGTGGACTTGCCCGAGCCCGAGACCCCTGTGACACAGCAGAAGGTGCCCACGGGGATCTCGGCGTCCACGCACTTCAGGTTATTCCCCTGGGCGCCGAGGATGCGCAACCGCCGCTCCGGGCTCGGCGTGTTGCGGACCTCGG
This sequence comes from uncultured Gammaproteobacteria bacterium, assembly GCA_963714915.1. Classification (GTDB taxonomy): domain Bacteria; phylum Pseudomonadota; class Gammaproteobacteria; order Chromatiales; family Chromatiaceae; genus Thiodictyon. Next base: position 26,330 of record CAVQQM010000052.1, on the reverse strand, counting down.
GGATGGCGATGCGCAGGTCCCCGGAGAGATAACGCCCGGTCAGGGATGCCGGGTTCGCCGCCACCTGCTCCGCCGTGCCCTGGGCCACCACCTCGCCCCCGTGGGCGCCTGCCCCGGGGCCGAGATCCACCACCAGATCGGCGGCGCGGATCGCCTCCTCGTCGTGCTCGACCACGATCACCGTGTTGCCGATGTCGCGCAGATGGGTGAGGGTGCGCAGGAGCCGCTCGTTGTCGCGCTGATGCAGGCCGATGGAGGGCTCATCCAGGATATACATGACCCCCACCAGCCCCGCCCCGATCTGGCTCGCCAGGCGGATGCGCTGGGCCTCGCCGCCGGAGAGGGTCTCGGCGCTGCGCTCGAGGGTCAGATAGTCGAGCCCCACGTCGGCGAGGAAGCGCAGCCGGGTGGCGATCTCCTTGACGATCTTGGCCCCGATCTCGCCGCGGGTGCCGGGGAGGACGAGCCCCTCGAACCAGCGCAGTGAGTCCCCGACCGGCAGGGCGGAGACGGCCGGCAGGTTGTGGGCATCCACGAAGACATGGCGCGCGGCCTCGTTGAGCCGGGTGCCGCCACAGGCGGGGCAGGGGCGGGCGGAGATATAGCGGGCGAGCTCCTCGCGCACGGTGTTGGAGTCGGTCTCGCGATAGCGCCGCTCCATGTTGCGCACGATGCCCTCGAAGGGCCTGAGCTTGCCGCTGCCGTGCTCGTGGGGGAGCTTGAGCTTGATCTTGTCCCGCCCGGAGCCGAACAGGACCACCTCGCGCACCTGCTCGGTCAGCGACTCCCAGGGGGCCTCGATGTCGAACCCGTAGTGGGCCGCCAGGGAGCGGATCATCTGGAAGTAGTAGGCGTTGCGCCGGTCCCAGCCACGCACCGCCCCGCCGGCGAGACTGAGCTCGGGATGGAGCACCACCTTGGCGGGGTCGAAGAACTGCTCCACGCCGAGCCCATCGCAGCTCGGGCAGGCCCCGGCGGGGTTGTTGAACGAGAAGACCCGCGGCTCGAGCTCGGGGATGCTGTAGCCGCACACCGGGCATGCAAAGGATGCGGAGAAGGTGAGGGGGTTGCGCTGCGGGTCGTCGAGATGGGCGACCCGCACGATGCCCCCCGAGAGGCCCAGGGTGGTCTCGATGGATTCGGCGAGCCTCAGACCCAGGTCCGCCCGCACCCGGAAGCGGTCCACCACCACCTCGATGTCGTGCTTCTTCTTGAGGTCCAGGGGTGGTGGGTCGTCCAGCTCATAAATGTCCCCATCGATACGGGCGCGCACGAAGCCCTGGGCGTTGAGCTCCGCGAGCATGTGCTGGTACTCGCCCTTGCGGGCGGAGACCACGGGGGCGAGGAGCATGAGCCGCTCGCCCTCGGGCAGGGCGAGGATCTGATCCACCATCTGGGAGACCGTCTGGGCCTCGAGTGGCTCGTCGTGCCGCGGACATCGAGGCTGTCCCACCCGCGCAAAGAGCAGGCGCAGATAGTCGTGGATCTCGGTGATGGTCCCGACCGTCGAGCGGGGGTTGTGGGAGGTGGTCTTCTGCTCGATGGAGATGGCCGGGGACAGGCCCTCGATGTGGTCCACGTCGGGCTTGTCCATGACCGACAGGAACTGGCGGGCGTAGGCCGAGAGGGATTCCACGTAGCGGCGCTGACCCTCGGCGTAGACGGTGTCGAAGGCCAGGGAGGACTTGCCCGAACCGGAGAGGCCCGTGAGCACGATCAGGCGGTCCCGGGGCAGATCGAGGTCGAGGTTCTTGAGGTTGTGGGTACGGGCGCCGCGGATTCGGATGCTGTCCATGAAACTGCCTGAGTGTGCACCCGTCGGGGGGAGGGAGGCTGGCGGCGGGCCATCGCCCCGAGATGGGAAACTGGTATTATGCGAGCGCCCCTTCGGCCCGCGCAAAGCGTCCCGTCCTTGAGCCATCCCAAGTCACAGATCCCGCCCCTGAACCCACTCGAGCGGCGTGCCGCCATCGGGCTGGCTGGTATCTACGGCCTGCGCATGCTGGGTCTGTTCCTGATCCTACCGGTCTTTGCGCTCTATGCCCCGGATCTCGAGGGGGCGACGCCCTTGCTGGTGGGCGTCGCCATCGGGGCCTACGGCCTGACCCAGGCCATGTTGCAGATCCCCTTCGGGATGCTGTCCGACCGGATCGGACGTAAGCCCGTGATCTTCGCCGGGCTCGCCATCTTCGTGCTGGGCAGCGCGATCGCCGCCCTGGCCACCGACATCCATTGGGTGATCTTCGGGCGGGTGATCCAGGGGGCCGGGGCGGTCTCGGCCGCGGTCACCGCCCTCACCGCGGACCTCACCCGTGAGTCGGTGCGTACCCGCGCCATGGCGGGGATCGGCGCAAGCATCGGGCTGTCGTTCGGACTCGCCCTGGTGATCGGACCGGCGGTCGCGCGCATCTGGGGGCTCGCCGGGGTCTTCTGGCTGACCGCGATCCTGGCCTTCTGCGGCATCCTGATCCTGGCCTTCGTGGTCCCGGATCCCGTGAGCTCGCGGGTGCACCGGGATGCCGAGCCGGTTGCGAGCCAACTGGGCTCGGTGCTTCGCGACCGCCAGCTCCTGCGCCTGGACCTGGGGATCTTCTCCCTGCATGTGATGATGACCGCGATCTTCCTCGTCGTCCCCCACGCCATCGTGGACGCCGGGGTGGCGGCGGACGATCACTGGACCGTCTATCTGCCCGTGCTGGTCGGCTCGCTGGCGCTGATGGTCCCCTTCGTCATCCAGGCCGAGGGCCGCGGGCGGGCAAAGCCGATCTTTCTCGGCGGCATCGCGACCCTCGCGGTCGTGTCGCTCGGCTTCGCCATGGGCGCCAGGGATCTGGTGCCACTGCTGGTGCTGCTCCTGGCCTTCTTCACCGCGGTGAACCTGCTCGAGGCCCTGCTGCCGTCGTTCGTCTCCAAGACCTGCCCGGCGGGTGCCAAGGGCACCGCCATGGGGGTCTATTCGAGCTCCCAGTTCCTGGGGGCCTTCGTCGGCGGTGTCCTTGGCGGGGTGGCCCACCAGGCCTTCGGGGCCTCGGCGGTCTTTTTGGTGGCCGCCCTGGCTGCGCTGGTGTGGTTGGTCGCGGCCGCGACCATGACACCCCCCGAGCGGGTGACCAGCCAGGTGCTTGCACTGGGCCCGAGCCTGGGCGGCCTGGACGTCCTGGGGATCCAACGTCAACTGCTGGCGGTGCCCGGTGTGCGGGACGCGGTGGTGGTGCCGGAGGAGGGGGTCGCCTACCTCAAGGTGGACAGTCAAGAGCTCGATTCGGCAAGATTGACCGCTTTCTCGGCATGACCGCGCCGCCGCGCGCGCCGTGTCTCGTCTGATCCAGGTCCCGCCCCGGCGGGCGCGAGGGAATCCATGGCCACCAGAGGCGTGAACAAAGTCATCCTGATCGGCAACCTGGGAGCGGACCCGGAGGTGCGCTACATGCCGAGCGGGGATGCGGTTGCGAACGTGAGGATCGCGACCAGCGAGGCTTGGAAGGACAAGCAGAGCGGGGAGATGCGTGAGCGCACGGAGTGGCACAACGTGGTCTTCTTCGGCCGCATCGCCGAGGTGGTGAAGCAGTATCTCCACAAGGGCTCGAAGATCTATGTCGAGGGGAAGCTCCGCACGCGCAAATGGCAGGGACAAGACGGCCAGGACCGCTATACCACTGAGGTGGTCGTCGACATCAACGGCACCATGCAGATGCTCGATGGCCGTCCCGGCGGGGGATCCTCCGCGTCCTTTGACGATGCCCCGACTGGAGGCGGGTCCTATGGGGGCAACCGCAACGCCCCAGCGCCCTCCGCCGATCCTGGTCCGGGCGGCGGTGATCCCTTCGACGACGACATCCCCTTCTAGCCCCCAGGGTCGGGTGTGGGTCGGGCTTCAGCCCGACTGGGGCCTCGCGGACGGACCACCGTCCCTGTCGGGCTGAAGCCCGACCTACAGGGGAGGCAGATTCAGCGCCGCTGTCGGGCTGAAGCCCGACCCACAGGTGAATCCCGGGCCGATTGAGCGGGATTGGAGATTCGACTATGCGTACCTTGCTCGTTACCGGCGGCGCCGGATTCATCGGCGGCAACTTCATCCATTTTCTGATGGACGAGACCGACTGCCGGGTCGTCAACCTGGACAAGCTCACCTACGCCGGGAACCTGGACACCCTGGCCAAGTTCCAGGATGACCCGCGCCATCGCTTCGTCGAAGGGGACATCGGCGACCCCGACCTGGTGGCGCGCCTGCTCGCCGAGCACGGGGTGGACGCGGTGGTCAACTTCGCCGCCGAGAGCCATGTGGACCGCTCCATCGACGGCCCGGCGGAGTTCGTCACGACCAACGTGCTGGGCACCTTCAACCTGCTCGACTGCGCGCGCGGTCATTGGGGTCGGATGCCTGACGACACCCGGTCCGGTTTCCGGTTCCTGCACGTCTCCACCGACGAGGTCTACGGCTCGCTGGGCGCGACTGGTCTGTTCACCGAGACCACTCCCTACGCCCCGAACTCGCCCTATTCGGCCTCCAAGGCGGCCTCGGATCATCTGGTGCGGGCCTGGCACCACACCTACGGACTGCCGGTGCTGACGACCAACTGCTCGAACAACTACGGGCCCTATCAGTTCCCCGAGAAGCTGATCCCGTTGATGATCCACAAGGCACGCGCGGGGGAGCCGCTGCCGATCTACGGCGACGGCGGGAACGTCCGCGACTGGCTCTATGTCACCGATCACTGCCGGGCCATCTGGCGCGTGCTCGAGGCCGGCACCCCGGGCGAGGTCTACAACGTGGGCGGCAACAGCGAGCGTACCAATCTCGAGGTGGTCGATACCCTGTGCGCCTTGCTCGATGAGCTGCTGCCCGACTCGCCCCATCGCCCTCACGACGGCCTCAAGGCCTTCGTCAAGGATCGGCCGGGGCATGACCGGCGCTACGCCATCGACGCGAGCAAGCTCATGGGCGAGCTGGGCTGGGAGCCGCTCGAGACCTTCGAGAGCGGGATGCGACGCACCGTTCAGTGGTACCTGGACAACCCCGAATGGGTCCGGCGGGTGACCGACGGCAGCTACCGCGGCGAACGTCTGGGCGGCGCCGACTGACACCCAGTAGGAGTGACCGATCCATGAATCGCAAAGGCATCATCCTGGCGGGCGGCTCCGGCACCCGGCTCTATCCGCTGACGAGGGCGGTGAGCAAGCAACTGCTGCCGGTCTACGACAAGCCGATGATCTATTACCCCTTGTCGACCCTGATGTTGGCGGGGATCCGCGAGGTCTTGATCATCTCCACCCCGCGCGACCTGCCCATGTTCGAGGACTTGCTGGGCGACGGCTCCACCTGGGGAATCCGGATCGCCTACGCGGAGCAGCCAGAGCCGGGCGGGCTCGCCCAGGCCTTTCTCATCGGCAAGGACTTCCTGGCTGGCGACCCCTCCTGCCTGATCCTCGGCGACAACATCTTCTACGGCCACGGGCTCGTCGAGCAGTTGCGCGGCGCGGGCGAACGTACCCAGGGCGCCACCGTGTTCGGGTATTGGGTCTCGGACCCCGAGCGCTACGGGGTGGCCGAGTTCGACCCCCAGGGCAACGTCCTGAGCCTCGAGGAGAAGCCCGCCGCGCCCAAGTCGAACTGGGCCGTCACCGGGATCTATTTCTACGACGGCAAGGCCTGCGAGCTGACCGAGACCCTGAGTCCATCCCCGCGCGGCGAGCTGGAGATCACCGACCTCAACCGGCTCTATCTGGAGCGCGGGGCGCTCACCCTCGAGCGCATGGGACGCGGCACCGCCTGGCTCGACACCGGCACCCACGAGTCCCTGATCCAGGCCGGGGAGTTCATCGAGACCATCGAGAAACGCCAGGGACTGAAGATCTGCTGCCCGGAGGAGATCGCCTTCCACAACCGCTGGATCGACGCCGCGCAGCTCGGGGCCATCGCCGAGGATCTGCGCAAGAGCGGCTACGGCGAGTATCTGCTCGGGCTGCTGCACCGGGGGTGGCGCGCATGAAGGTCATCGACACCGAGATCCCCGGCGTCCTGATCATCGAGCCCAAGGTCTTCGGCGACGAGCGCGGCTATTTCCTGGAGACCTATCGCAGCGAGGGCTACGCGGCGATCGGTCTCCCAGAGCGCCTGGTCCAGGACAATCAATCCTTTTCGCGCCGCGGGGTCCTGCGCGGGCTGCATATCCAGCACCCCCACGCCCAGGGCAAGCTCGTCCAGGTCTTTGCCGGCGAGGTGTTCGACGTGGCCGTTGACGTGCGCAGCGGCTCGGCGACCTTCGGCCGCTGGGTGGGGGTGTCGCTCTCGGGCGACAACAAGCGCCAGTTCTGGGTGCCACCCGGGTTCGCCCACGGATTCCTGGTCACCAGCGAGACGGCGCTGTTCGCCTACAAGTGCTCCGACTACTATCACCCCGAGACCGAGCTCAGCCTGCGCTGGGACGACCCGGCGATCGGGATCGACTGGCCGCTCGACGGCCCGCCCGAGCTCTCGCGCAAGGATGCGGATGCGCCCATCCTGGCGGAGATCCCGATCGACCGATTGCCCACCATAGAGGACTATCCATGACTGATCACAGAGCCGGCACGGAGCGGCCACGCATCCTTTTGATCGGGGCCAACGGTCAGGTGGGCTGGGAGCTCCGCCGCACCCTGGCGGGCCTGGGAGAGGTGATCGCCGCCTCCATCGAGGGCGGCTATGGCCCCATCGTCGATCTCTTGGACAAGGGCCTGCTGGCCCAGTTGGTGGAAGAGTCGCGCCCCGACGCCGTGGTCAACGCCGCGGCCTACACCGCCGTGGACAAGGCCGAGACCGAGCACGACATCGCCCAGCGCATCAATGCAGACGCCGTCGGCGAGCTGGGGGCCCTGCTCGCCAAGCGTGGCACGCCGATCATCCATTACTCCACCGACTTCGTGTTCTCGGGGGCACGCGACCGCGCCTACACCGAGGACGACGCCCCGGGGCCGCTAAACGTCTATGGGGAGACCAAGCTCGCCGGCGAGGTGGCCCTGTTGGAGTCGGGCGCCCCGGCACTGGTCTTTCGCACCAGCTGGGTGTACGGGGCCCGCGGCGCCAACTTCCTGCTCGCGATGCTCAAGCTGTTCAAGGAGAAGGAGGAGCTGCGCATCGTCGACGATCAGGTGGGCTCCCCGACCTGGAGCCGCATGCTCGCGGAGGTGACGGCCATGGTCCTCTACCGGGTCCTGCAGGGTGACATCGATCTGGCCAAGCTCGGCGGGCTCTATCACCTCACCGGGGCCGGCCATGTCACCTGGTTCGGCTTCGCCAAGGCCATCCAGGAGCGTACGGGCTCCGGCTGCCGGCTGATCCCCATCCCCTCGTCGGAGTATCCGGCGCCCGCCAAGCGGCCATCCTATTCGGTGCTCGACAACACCAAGTTCGGCGAGACCTTCGGTCTCTATATGCCTGACTGGCGGCATTCCCTGGATCAGTGCCTGGAGCTGGTCCCCTGCTGAGACCCCGGTGGGGCAGCGGGTACTCGCTGCCCCACTGGGACCGCGCCGCGTCTCGAGCCCAGGTCGCTCGCACCCGGGTGTGACCCATGCCGGGCACGCCTGGACGCGCGCTGGTCAGATCCCCTTGGCGAGCATCAACTCCTTGATTTGTCCGATGGCGCGGGTGGGGTTGAGCCCCTTCGGGCAGACCTCGACGCAGTTCATGATGGTGTGACAGCGGAACAGTTTGTAGGGCCCCTCGAGGGCGTCGAGCCGCGCGTCCGTGTCCTGGTCACGGGTGTCCGCGAGGAAGCGCCAGGCCTGCAACAGGGCGGCGGGGCCGTGGAAGCGCTCCGGGTTCCACCAGAACGAGGGGCACGAGGTGGAGCAGCAGCCGCATAGGATGCATTCGTAGAGCCCGTCGAGCTTGTCCCGGTCCTCCGGGGATTGGAGCAGCTCCTGCTCGGGGAGCGGGTCGTTGCGGACCAGATAGGGCTTGACCGCCCGGTACTGCTCGTAGAACTGGGTCATGTCGACGACCAGGTCGCGGATCACCGGGCGACCCGGGAAGGGACGCACCTCGATCGGCTCCTTGAGCTCACTGACCGGGGTGGTACAGGCGAGTCGGTTGGTGCCGTTCACATTGACCCCATCGGAGCCGCACACCCCTTCGCCGCACGAGTGCCGGAAGGCGAACGACTCGTCCTGGCGTTTCACATCGAGCAGGGCATCGCGCAGCATCATCCCCTGGAAGGGCTTGACCTCGAAGTCCTGCATGCGCGGCTTGGGGTCGGAATCTGGGTTATAGCGGTAGACGCGGATTTTCATGGGCTCGGCCTGAGGGGTTAAGGTTCATGCCGGGCGCCACGCCATCGGCACGGGGTCTAGCGGCCTGAAATGAGTAGCGAGTGACGAGTCGCGAGGGCTGGGGAGTCAGCCGCCTCGCCACTCGGCCCTCGCCACTCGGCCCTTCTTCAATACACCCTCTCCTTCGGCGGAAAGGTCTCCACCGTGAGGGGCTTGGTGCGCACCGGCTTGTAGTCCATCCGGTCCGACTCCTTGAAGTACAGGCTGTGCTTCATCCAGTTGACGTCGTCGCGTTGGGGATGGTCGGGGCGGGAATGGGCGCCGCGGCTCTCCTGGCGGTTGAGGGCGGAGACGGCGATGGAGAATCCCACGTCGATCAGGTTCTCCAACTCCAGGGCCTCGATGCGGGCCGTGTTGAAGACCTTGGAGTGGTCGCTCAGGCGCGCCTCGGGCAGACGATCGCGTATCGCGCAGAGCTTGGCGTAGCCCTCGCTCATGATCTCCTCGGTCCGGAAGACCCCGGCGTGGTCCTCCATGCACTTGCGGAACTCCGCGCGCAGCTGACTCACCTGAATGCCGTCGCCGGTCTGGTCCCATCGTTGAAGGCGGTCGATCGCTCGATCAAGGCTCGCCGGGTCGACGTTGCGCCGATAGGGGTTCTCGCGCACGAAGTCGATGATGTCCTTGCCCGCCAGGCGCCCGAAGACCAGGATATCGAGCAGCGAGTTGCCGCCCAGACGGTTGGCCCCGTGCACCGAGGCGCAGGCCGCCTCGCCGGCGGCATAGAGCCCGACCACGACCTCCTCGGAGCCATGACCGGCGGGCACGACCACCCGGCCGAAGCGGTCGGTGGGGATGCCGCCCATGGCGTAGTGGGCGGTGGGGAAGACCGGGATGGGCTCGCGCACCGGGTCCGCCCCGGCGAAGATCCGGCTCGATTCCCGGATGCCGGGCAGGCGCTTGGCGATCACCGCCTCGCCCAGGTGGTCGACCTTGAGATAGACATGATCGGCACCCTCGCCGGCGCCGCGACCCTCCTTGACCTCGGTGACGATGGCCCGGGAGACCACGTCGCGGCTGGCCAGGTCCTTGGCGCGGGGGGCATAGCGCTCCATGAAGCGCTCGCCGTCCTTATTGACCAGGAATCCGCCCTCGCCGCGCACCCCCTCGGTGATCAGCATGCCCTTGCCGGCGATGCCGGTGGGATGGAACTGAAAGAACTCCATGTCCATCAGGGGCACCCCGGCGCGCAGGGCCATGGCGCAGCCGTCGCCGGTGTTGATGTGGGCGTTGGAGGTGGTGCGGAAGACCTGGCCGCAGCCGCCGGTGGCGAGCAGGGTGGCCTTGGCCTCGATGAGCAGGGGCTCGCCGGTCTCGATCTCGAGCACCAGGGCACCACAACAGACCCCGTCGGTGTCGTGCACCAGGTCGAGGGCGAAGAACTCGTCGAAGAAATGGGTCTTGGCGCGGATGTTCTGCTGATAGAGGGTGTGCAGGATCGCATGCCCCGTGCGATCGGCCGCCGCGCAGGTGCGCGCGGCCTGATCCCCCCCGAAGTTCTGGCTCTGGCCGCCGAAGGCGCGCTGATAGATCTTGCCGTTGTCGAGCCGCGAGAAGGGGACCCCGGCGTGCTCGAGCTCATAGACGGTCGGGATGGCCTCGCGGCACATGAACTCGATGGCGTCTTGATCGCCCAGATAGTCCGATCCCTTGACCGTATCGAACATGTGCCAGTGCCAGGTGTCCGGCAGCACGTTGGCCAGGGCCGCGTTCACGCCCCCCTGGGCGGCAACCGTATGGGAGCGGGTGGGGAAGACCTTGGAGACCACGGCCACCCGGGTCTCGGCGGCCGCCAGTTGGAGCGCGGCGTTCAGGCCCGCGCCGCCGGCGCCGATGATGAGCGCATCGAAGTGTCGGGTGGGGATCGGCATTCTTGCTCTGTCTTTGGTTATCGGTCGTCAGTGGTGAAGTGTCAGTGTGCCCGAAGTTCTCAGGCAGTCATCCCGGCGGCGATCAGGGCCTTCATCGCCCACAGCCCGGAGGCGAGAAGGACCAGGGCGAATAGGGTCAGCAGCCCGACCCGGGCCCCGACGGGGTGCACATAGTCGATGAGCACGTCGCGGATGCCGATCCAGGCATGGGCCAGGAGCAGCGGGATGAACAGCAGGAAGGTGGCCGACACCCAGGGGCGCGAGGCCCAGGCGGCGAGGGCGGCATGATCTGTCGGTGGTGCGAGGGTGAAGTACAGCAGCAGATAGACGATGAACAGGGCCAGGTAGACCGCGCTCGCCCGCTGAACCACCCAGGCCTTGAGCCCCGAGGCCTGGCGGCTCATGCACCACCCCCGGTGCCCAGGGCGAGGATGGCAAGGGTCGCGACGATACCGGCGATGAGTGCCGTCCAGGCGCTCTGGCGGGCCGGGCCGCGATCCACTCCGATGCCGAGGTCCAGCAATAGATAACGCAGCCCCGCGAACAGATGGTGCAGCAGGCTCCACAGCAGGACCAGCAGGCCGAGCCGAACAAACGGGTGGCCGAGGACGGCCGCACTGGAGGCAAAGCCCTCGGGTCCCGAGAGGGCCTGATGGAGCAGCACCGCGCCCAGGGGGATGGAGAGGACCATCAGGACCCCGCTCACCCGGTGCAGGATCGACACCACACCGGGCAGTGGCAATCGGATCCTCCAGATCTCGAGAAAGACGGGGCGGGCGGCGTTGCTGTTGCTCATGTGATCACTCGGGTCGGGGTTTGGTGCCCTGAAGGGGGATGGGGCGGATGTTCGGCGCGCCGGTATGCGCCCGGTTGGTCACCCGGCTGGGCACTCCAGCGGATGCCGTGGGCGATCGGCGCGTGATCGGGTGTGGTCTCGTTGTGCAATGCACAACAGTATAGGGCCGTTCACAGGCTTCTTGATTGGAAATCTAAAACCTAAGCCCAACGGCTTCTATTCCCTACGAATCCCCGGGAGACCCGCCACACGCCTGTGCGCGTGTCCCTTGGGCACCTCTCCGAGAAGGTGATCCCCGGGGCTCACCGCCTGAGCCCGGGCCCGGATACACTAGCGGGCGTGTCCCCAACCTCCCGACGTAGCAGTGATCGAGACCTTACTTCACCGTCTGACCGCCCGTCTGCCCTGCCGTCTCATCGACGGCGAGCACGGCGAGCCCTACCTGGAACGCTACTATCTCGCCGGCATCAAGGGCTGGCACCTGTATCTGCATCGCTTCGTGGCGTCTGACCCCGACCGGGGTCTCCACGATCACCCCTGGGGCTCGGCCATGAGTCTCGTGCTCTCGGGGGGATACGACGAGATACGCGCCGCGCCGGGTGACCCGGGCCGCACGCGGGTGCGCCACGTTCGCCCCTGGACCATCAACCGGCTGAGGGGGGAGGACTATCACCGGGTGGTGCTGCGGGATGACAGACCCGCCTGGACGCTCTTCGCCCACGGTCCACGCACCAAGGGTTGGGGATTCCTCAACGGCGGCGCGTACCGGGCCATGTCGCGCGACCAGGACGATGCCCGACACCCGGACTGGTGGAGGGACGCACCGTCCGGGGCCGTGGCTCGCGCCGCTGCCAGGCTCGGACAGGGGGTCGGCCAATGATCGTGCGGGGCCTGACCTGGCGGTTCACCCGCGTCGCGGCCCTATCCGCCCTGATCCTGGGATCGACCCTGGGGCTCGGTGGATGCGGCAGCGACGGCGGCGATGGGATGGCCCGGCCGGATGAGCTGCCCGTGAGCTGCGTCGCCCGGGCGGGGAGCGGAGACTGCCGGCCCGGCAGCGGACGCTGGTATTACGACTACGCGAGCAACCGCTGCCTGTCGACCAGCGGCGGGGGTTGTCCCGGACGGCGTCTGTTCGCGAGTCCCGAGGACTGCCGCAAGCAGTGCGGGGCGACGCCTTAGCGAGATGCGTGCGTAGGATGCCGAGCGACGCTGCTCATCAGTCGTAGGTTGGATCGGCGCAGCGAGATATACCCGCCACGCCTGAGCATCCCGGGCCATCCGTGGCCCAAAGGGTCAGCGAAGGCAATCAGCTCGCGGACGCGTCGATCCTGCGATAGATGCGCAGGACCTCCCCGGTGCGCAGATCGTTGGCCGCGGTGCGGTTCCAGCGCTTGAGGTCGCCCACGCTCACCCCGTAGCGGCGGGCGATGTCGTCGAGCGAGTCGCCCGCGCGCACCCGGTAGCTGACCACCGACTTGGCCTTTCCGCCCGGGACGCGCAGGCTCTGGCCTGGCAGCAGGGGCTCGTCCAGCCGCATGGCGTTGAACTCGGCCAGGGCCTCGGGATCGATCCCCTGGGCTGCGGCGATGGAGCGCAGGCTCTCGCCAACCTTGACCACCCGCACCGTGCCTTCGTCATCGAATCCCGAGCCGGAACCCGCGCTCAGGGGCTCGGGGGCGCCCGCTCGCATCCGGGCGGACGTGGCGGTTCTTGTCGGGCCTCCCAGGGAGGCAACGGCCGGCAGTACCCGCGTGGACTTCAGCCGGGCGGCCACGCGCTGACCGGCGCCGGCGGGCACCACGAGATGGGCCGGCTCCCCGGGCGCCGTCTGCCCCCGCTTGAGGCCGGCGTTGAGCCGGCGCAGGTCCGCAAGCGGCACCCCCGTGGTCTGGGCGAGCTGGGCAAGGGCGATGGGCCGATCGCTGCGCACCACCTCGAGCTGCGGGCCGTTCGGGACCTTGGGCAGATGCAGTCCGTAGGCGGCGGGCTCGGAGACCAGCCGTGCGGCGGCCAGGATCTGCGGGACGTAGTGCTCGGTCTCGGCCGGCAGGTCGAGGGACCAGAAGTCGGTCGGTTTGCCGCGCTTGCGATTGGCCGCCTGCGCCGACTCGATGCGGCCCGGGCCGCAGTTGTACGCGGCCATGGCCAGCTCCCAATCCCCGCCGAGCTGGCGGTGGAGCTGCTCCAGATAATCGAGCGCGGCGCGGGTCGAGGCGAGCACGTTGCGGCGGTCGTCGGACCAGCCGTCCTGGCGCAGGCCCATGATGCGGCCGGTGGAGGGGATGAACTGCCACATGCCAGCGGCCGCCTTGTGGGAGGTGGCGGCTGGGTTGTAGCGGCTCTCGACATAGGGCAGGAGGGCAATCTCGGCGGGCAGACCGCGGCGGTCGATCTCGTCGATGATCACCCGCAGATAGGGCTGGGCCCGTTCCGACAGCTTGACCAGATACTGGGGGTCACGGCGGAAGGCGTTGACCTTGGCGTCGATGCGGGGATCGGCGGCGAGATCGAGTCGCATGCCGCCGCGCACGCGGCCCCACAGGTCGCCGCTGTCCTCGGCCCGGCGTGAGGGACGCGACGAGCGGGAGGCGTCGCCGAGTACCCAGACGTCGTCGGCGGGACGCACATAGCCATACTCCCGCGCGGAGACCGCGCCGCCGGACTCGGCATCGTCGTAGGCGTACTGGGTCTTTTTGTTTGAGGCACAGCCGGAAGCGAGTAACAGGACGGCCAGGGCAAGGAGCAAGGCGAGCAAACGACCGCGGGAAGCCGCGGCGAGCGGTGAGCAATCAGGCATGGATCCCCCCGGATGACCAACCGTGAAAGTGAGTTTCTTTGTAGATTCTTACGGTTACGCATGGATGGTACGCGCGCGCACGAAGAATTTCCAGCATCGCGGGCGCGCCATTCGATCGGGTTTCCCGTCCCTTGCCGGGATCGCCCGGCATCTTCAAGAGCGCCTCGGGCGATCCGAGGGCCGCGACCTTCAGACCGCGAGCCGATCATCAGCCTGGAGGGGCTGGGCAGGGCCCGCGCCGGCCTCGGGACAGGGGAACGGGGAATGGTTAACATGACGTCCCGCCGCGGGCGGTGAGGGCGGCGTCTGGGCTGGACGCCGCCCCCGAACCACCGGGGGCGCACCGCTCATCCAATCTAAGGTCACCCGAATGTCCGAAAGCAACGGCGCACTGTCGGCGCTGGCGCGCCTCGAGGCCTGGTATCGGACCCCGCTGGGTAGCGAGGTGGCGGCGCGCGAGTGTGCCTGCATCGCCGGGATGTTGGGCGATGTCTTCGGCTATTACCTGGTCCAGGTCGGCGTCGCCGACGGATTCAAAGAGGCCCTCTCCACGAGTCGCGTGCGCCACCACGTCTTCGTGGGCCCCGACCGGGACGCGGAGACATCCGGGTCTGCCACGGGCCGCGGCATCCTCGCCCACCCTGGCGCCTTGCCCCTGGTCTCCGACGGCGTCGACGCCGTCCTGCTTCCCCATACCCTCGACTTCGTCCCCGATCCCCGTTTGGTCCTGCGCGAGGTCGAGCGGATCCTGATCCCAGAGGGGCGGGTGTTGATCCTCGGGTTCAATGCCTTGAGCAGTTGGGGTGCCCTGAGCCTGCTGACCGGTCCCTGGGGACGGGTGCCGTGGTGCGGGCGTTTCCTCACCCGCTACCGGATCGAGGACTGGCTGTCGCTCCTCGGGTTCGACGTGGAGATGCGTCAGCACATCATCTTTCGCCCACCGCTTCGGCGTGCCCTGGGTCCGCGGCTCGCGGCCCTCGACACCCTCGGGCGCACCCTCTGGCCCGCCCTGGGTGGGGTCTATGTGATCCGCGCGGTCAAGCGGGTCTCGACCCTGACGCCCATCAAGCCCTCCTGGAGCACCCGAGCCAGTGTCCTGCCGGGCGCGATCGAGCCGACCGCCAGGCGGGGACTCCCGGGCAATGGCGGCGGCGGACGCATCGCGGCGCGCGCGTCGGGAGGCGCCCGTGGCTGACCGCGTGGAGGCATTCACCGACGGTGCCTGCAAGGGCAATCCCGGGCCGGGTGGCTGGGGCGTGCTGCTGCGCTGGGGCGAGACCGAGAAGGAGCTCTGCGGCGGCGAGGCCCTGACCACCAACAACCGCATGGAGCTCACCGCCGTGATCCGGGCCCTGGAGGCCCTGACACGGCCGACCCGCATCGAGATCACCACCGATTCCCAATACGTCAAGCGGGGCGTGACCGAATGGATGGCCCGCTGGAAGCGCAATGGCTGGATGACGGCCGCCAAGCAGCCGGTGAAGAACCGGGAGCTGTGGGAGTCCCTGGATCGGGCCCTGGGCCCCCACCGGGTGAGCTGGCACTGGGTCAAGGGTCATGCCGGACACCCGGAGAACGAGCGCGCGGACGCGCTCGCTAACCGCGGGATACCCGGCTGACCAGTACCGCAGGACCGGATCCATGCGCCAGATCGTGCTCGACACCGAGACCACCGGACTCGACCCCCAGGACGGCCACCGGCTGATCGAGATCGGCTGCGTGGAGTTGATCGACCGGCGTCCCACCCGCAACAACTTCCACCAGTACATCCAGCCCGACCGGGAGGTGGACGAGGGCGCGGTGCGGGTGCATGGGATCACCAACACCCTGTTGGCGGACAAGCCGCGGTTCGCGGAGATCGCGACCGCCTTCCTGGAGTACGTGACGGGGGCGGAGCTGATCATCCACAACGCGGCCTTCGACGTCGGGTTCATCGACCACGAGCTGCGCCAGTGGAGGCCCGAGGCCCAGGGTATCGCCGAGCTGTGCGAGATCACCGACACCCTGGCGATGGCCCGGCGCATGCACCCCGGCCAGCGCAACAGTCTCGATGCCCTGTGCAAGCGCTACGGGGTGGACAACTCCCAGCGCGACCTCCACGGCGCCCTGCTCGACGCAGAGATCCTCGCCGACGTCTATCTCGCCATGACCGGCGGGCAGGTGGCGCTGACCCTGGGGGACGAGACCGGCACCGCGTCCGGACACGCGGTCGCCACGAGACATCGGGGACAGCTCGATCCCGGCCGCGCACGGTTGCGGGTGATCCGGGCCGACGCTGCCGCCCAGGCCGCCCACGCGGCCCGTCTCAAGGCGATCGACGCCGCGAGCGGCGGTGCCTGCCTGTGGTTGAAGGAGGCCGCGGAAGGGGCGAGCGAGCAGCCAACCGTCTGAGCCCGAGCGCGGCTATTCGGCGGGTCGGGTTGAGGTCCGACGCCCCCGGTCTGAGCCAGCTGTAGGTTGGGGTGAGCTTGCGAACCCCAACGAAACGCTCCAGGCGGGGGGTGTTGGGGTTCGCTGCCGCTCACCCCAACCTACGGCGCTCTGATTCGTGGCGGAGGGTCCTCGGGCCGAGACTCAATGAGCCTCACCCGGCAGCACGGGCTCGCGATACCAGGTCCCCGGACGGTGCACCAGGACCTCGCCCTGATCCGCGTGCCATTCGGCCAGTACGCTGCGTCGGACGGGACGACCGCCGATGACCCAATCGTGATCCGCGGGGCGGTGGGTGTGGCCGTGAACCAGCCGGGTGGCGTCGTGCCGGCCCATGAAGCGGGTCACCGTCCCCTGGTTGACGTCCATGATCTCGGCGCGCTTGTCCGCCGTGGCGGCGCCGCTCTTCTTGCGATAGTCGGCGGCCACCCGGCGTCGCGCCTCCAGGGGCTTCCAAAGAAACAGGCGTTTGACCAGCGGGTTGCGGATGCGGCGGCGGAAGCGCTGATAGTCCACGTCGTCGGTGCACAACAGGTCGCCGTGCATCAGTAGGACCGGCTCGCCGTCGAGCTCGATCAGGCAGGGGTCGCGGAGCAGGGTACAGCCCGTGTCCCGGCAGAATCCCCGTCCGATCAGGAAGTCTCTGTTGCCGTGCATCAGCCGGCACTCCGTGCCGGAGCCGGTCAGGTCGCGCAGCCCCGCGCGGATCTCCGGATAGGGGCTCGCGTCGTCGTCGTCGCCGATCCAGGCGTCGAAGAGGTCGCCCAGGATGTAGAGCCGCCCGGCACCGCGGGCGCGGCCGGACAGGAAGTCGAGGAACAGGCCCACCGTGGCCGGGCGCTCGGGGGCCAGGTGCAGATCGGAGATGAAGAGGGTCTCGTCCGAAGAGCCGGAGGCGGCGGGCGGGTTGGGTACCGGGACCCCCGTGTCGGGCGCCTCACCCGTCTCCCCGCCCGGCTCCTGATCCATGCGGCGGGCGGGCGCCTAGTCGAGGATCTCGGCGCGCTCGATCAAGACGTCCTCGCTTGGCACATCCTGATGGCCGTGGCGGCTCCCAGTACCGGCCCCTTTGATGGCATTGACCACGTCCATGCCCTCGACGACGCGGCCGAAGACGCAATAGCCCCAGCCGTCTTGTCCCGGATAGTCCAGGAAGCCGTTGTCGGCGACGTTGATGAAGAACTGGGAGGTGGCCGAATGGGGATCGGCCGTGCGGGCCATGGCGATGGTGCCGGCCAGGTTCTTCAGCCCGTTCTTCGCCTCGTTCTCGATCGGCGGGCGGGTTGGCTTGGGGACGAAGTCGGCGTTCATTCCGCCCCCCTGGATCATGAAACCGTCGATCACCCGGTGGAAGAGGGTGCCGTCATAGTGTCCGTCGCGCACGTATTGCTCGAAATTGGCGCAGGTCGCGGGCGCCTTCTCGGCGTCGAGCTCGATGAGGATCGGACCCTGGTTCGTAGTGAGCTTGATCATGCGGTCTCCGCGATCGTTTATGGTTCTTGGCCGATGGGCGCGGCGCCCTTTGGTCATACTGTGCGAGGGTCATGGTACGGACTTTGCGCGGGCCGTGGAAGTCGCTCGGCGCGCTCCAACCCACGGGCGCCTTTGATACCATGCCGCCTCCTAACCTCGACCCGAGGTCACGGCGGCCCTCAGCCGCCGGCGGCGGGTCCGCGGCGGCCATCCCCCCAGAAGCATCACCCATCCCCGAATCATCCATGCTCGAGATCTACAACAGCCTGACCCGTGAGAAGGTCCCATTCGTCCCCATCGAGCCCGGAAGGGTTCGCATGTATGTCTGCGGCATGACCGTCTACGACCTCTGCCACCTGGGGCACGCACGGGTGATGGTGGTCTTCGATGTGGTCTATCGCTATCTGCGCGCCTTGGGGCTCGAGGTCACCTACATCCGCAACATCACGGACATCGACGACAAGATCATCCGCCGCGCGGAGGAGCGGGGCGAGCCCATCGGTGACCTCACCGAGCGCTTCATCACCGCCATGCATGAGGACGCCGAGGCCCTGGGTATCCTGCCCCCGACCCAGGAGCCCCGCGCGACCGCCCACATGGATGAGATACTGGAGATGATCGCGACCCTGATCGCCAAGGGCCATGCGTACCGAGCGGACAACGGCGATGTCTATTACTCGGTGGGCTCCTTCGAAGGCTACGGCAAGCTCTCCGGCAAGGACCCCGCCGATCTGCGCGCGGGTGCCCGGGTCGAGGTCGGCGAGGCCAAGCGCGATCCCCTGGACTTCGCCCTCTGGAAGGCGGCCAAGCCGGGCGAGCCGGCCTGGGCATCACCCTGGGGGCCAGGTCGGCCCGGTTGGCACATCGAGTGCTCCGCCATGTCCACCTGCGCGCTCGGCAACCACTTCGACATCCACGGCGGCGGGGCGGACCTTCAATTCCCCCATCACGAGAACGAGATTGCCCAGTCCGAGGGCGCCACCGGCGAGCCCTTCGTGAACCTGTGGATGCACAACGGCTTCGTGCGGGTGAACGAGGAGAAGATGTCCAAGAGCCTGGGCAACTTCTTCACCGTGCGCGAGATCCTCGAGCGCTACCGCCCCGAGGAGGTGCGCTATTTCATCCTCACCAGCCACTACCGCAGCCCGCTCAACTACGACGACGAGCACCTGGACAACGCCCGCGGCGCCCTGACCCGCTTCTACACGGCGCTCCGCGGTCTTCCCGGTTCGCCCCGCCCGGAGGGAACGGACACCTTCCGGGAGCGCTTCAATGCCGCCATGGACGACGACTTCAACACCCCCGAGGCCCTGGCGGTGCTGTTCGATCTCGTCCGTGAGATCAACCGGGTCAGAGAGGACGATCCCCCGCGGGCCGCAGCCCTGGGGGCGGAGCTGCGGGCACTCGGCGGGATTCTCGGGATCCTCCAGGCCGATCCCGAGGCCTACCTGCGCGGTGAGGGACTGGCCTCCGCCGGGGGTCTCGCGGACGCCGAGATCGAGGGACTCATCGCCGAACGAATCGCCGCCCGCAAGGCCAGGGACTGGTCACGGGCCGACGCGATCCGCGACCGGCTCGCGGCGGCCGGCATCCTGCTCGAGGATACGCCTGCCGGGACCACCTGGCGGCGGGGCTGACCCGGGCCGCCATCCCGACGCCGGCTTTGCCGCTATCCGGGGGCCGTCGCCGACAGGCTGCTAGCCTTGAGTGAGGACCACACCAGCCACGAGCGGGTGCTTCACCCATGTCGGTGCACAACGAAGATATTGCCCGGATCTTCGACGAGATCGCCGATCTCCTCGATATCCGTGGTGAGAACGCCTTCCGCATCCGGGCCTATCGCAACGCCGCCCGGGAGGTGCGGGGACTGCCGAAGGAGCTCGCCCGTATGGTCGAGTCGGGCGCCGACCTGACCGATCTGCCCGGCATCGGCGAGGCCCTGGCGGGAAAGATCGGCGAGATCGCCCGCACCGGGAGCTGCCAGGCCCTGAAGAAGCTGGAGCGCGAGCTCCCCCCGGACCTCACGGATCTACTGCGGCTGCCGGGCCTGGGCCCCAAGCGGGTCCATGCACTGCACTACGATCTGGACATCCATACCCCCGAGCAGCTCTACCGCGCCGCGAAGGACGGGCGACTTCGTGAGCTGCCCGGTTTCGGTCCCAAGACCGAGGCCGGGATACTCACCGCGCTGGAGGCCCATCTCTCCACCGAACAGCGCTTCAAGCTGTCCGTCGCCGCCCGCTACGCCGAGCCGCTCGTTGCCTGGCTGGAGCGGGCCTCAGGGGTCGATCGCGTGGTGGTCGCCGGCAGCTACCGACGCTGCCGGGAGACCGTCGGCGACCTGGACATCCTGATCACCACCGCGGACCCGCCGGCCGCCATGCGGCGCTTCCTGGACTACGACGAGGTGTCCGAGGTCCGTTCCCAGGGCGACACCCGCGCGACCGCGATCCTCCGCTGCGGTCTGCAGGTGGACCTGCGGGTGGTGGCCGGCGAGAGCCTCGGCGCCGCCTTGCACTATTTCACCGGCAGCAAGGCCCACAACATCGCGGTTCGCACCCTCGCCCGCGGCAAGGGGCTCAAGCTCAACGAGTACGGCGTCTTCAAAGGGGTCAACCGGGTGGCGGGCGAGACCGAGGAATCGGTCTTCGCAGCCGTCGACCTGCCCTATATCCCGCCGGAGCTCAGGGAGAACCGGGGCGAGATCGAGGCCGCCCGCAACGGTCTGCTGCCCGATCTGGTGGAGCGGGCGGATCT
The DNA here is from genome assembly GCA_963714915.1 of uncultured Gammaproteobacteria bacterium. GTDB lineage: Bacteria > Pseudomonadota > Gammaproteobacteria > Chromatiales > Chromatiaceae > Thiodictyon. The sequence continues at coordinate 5,893 of CAVQQM010000052.1, read as the reverse complement.
GCGCGGCGACCTCCACTGCCACACCACCGCCACCGACGGTCACGCCAGCCTCGAGGAGATGATCGAGGCGGCACGCGGAGCAGGGCCTCGAATACCTCGCCGTCACCGAGCATTCCAAGCGCCTCACCATGGCCCATGGACTCGACAGCCGGCGCCTGCTCGAGCAGATGGAGGAGATCGACCGCCTCAACGAGCGCCTCGAGGGGCTGCGTGGAGGCTTCCGGGTGCTCAAGGGGATCGAGGTCGACATCCTGGAGGATGGCGGGCTCGACCTGCCGGACACCGTGCTCGCGCGCCTCGACCTGGTGATCGGGGCGGTTCACAGCAAGCTGCATCTCACCCGCGCCCAGCAGACCCGGCGCATCCTCGAGGCCATGGACCACCCGCACTTCAGCATCCTCGCCCACCCCACCGGCCGGCTGATCGACGAGCGCGACCCTTACGATGTCGACATGACTCGGGTGATCCGTCATGCCCGCGAGCGCGGTTGCTACCTCGAGCTCAACGCCCACCCGGAACGGCTCGACCTCACCGACATGCACTGCCAGATGGCCCGCGAGGAGGGTGTGCTGGTGAGCATCGCCTCCGACGCCCACAACACCCTGGACTTCGCGAACCTTCGCTACGGCGTCGGCCAGGCCCGCCGCGGATGGCTGGAGCGGAGGGACGTACTCAATACCCGGCCGCTGAACGAGCTGTTGCCCTTGCTGCGCCGGACCCTGTGAGTGGGATGGCCCAACCGGGTGCGGTGGGCTCGGCGGGCGCTGTCCGGTCAGGCGTTGGGCTCCGGGCCTGACGAGATCAGGCCACGATCTCCCGCGATGCCCTCGCGGGATCATCCCCGGCATCGATGGACACCTCCCGCTGGGTGACCTAGCCTGAGGCTGGTAAGGCGGGTTATTGAGACCGGCCCGCAGGAGGCGAGGGTGGCCTGGGAGACGATCCATAAACCGGAGCGGCCCGACTGGCCGCCCCCGAACCTGGACGACTACAGCGCGGTCTGTACCGGCTTCTCCTGGGAGGAGGCCAGGAGCGCCTTACGGGGTCTTCCGGGCGGGGGGCTCAACATCGCGTTCGAGGCGGTCGACCGGCACCTCGACGAGGGTCTCGCGGACAAGACCGCGATCCGCTGGCTTCCCCGTGAGCCGCAGAACGCGGGGCAGGGCGCACGCGACTTCAGCTACCGCGACCTCGCCCGGCTCACCAGCCGTTTCGCCAACCTGCTCGATCGTCTTGGCGTCGGCCCCGGTGAGCGGGTCTTCAGCCTGTTGGGTCGGGTACCCGAGCTCTACGTGGCGGCACTCGGCACGTTGAAGGCGGGGCGGGTCTTCTCGCCCCTCTTTTCCGCCTTCGGACCCGAGCCGGTGCGGGCACGCATGGAGATCGGCGACGCCCGGGTGCTGGTGACCACCGAGGCCTACTACCGGCGCAAGGTCGCCCCTTGGCGCGAGGCGCTGCCGGGCTTGCGGCACGTGCTACTCACGGACCGCAGCGGCGCGAGTCTGCCGGAGGGCACCCTCTCGCTCGCCGATGCGCTGAGCACGTGTCCCGACACCGGCGGCCTGGTGGAGACCCGGCCCGAGGACATGGCGCTGCTGCACTTCACCAGCGGCACCACGGGCAGGCCGAAGGGCGCCGTCCATGTGCATGCGGCGGTCATCGTTCATCGGATGACCGGCCGCTTCGCCCTGGACCTGCACCCCGAGGACGTCTACTGGTGCACCGCTGACCCCGGCTGGGTGACGGGCACGAGCTACGGGATCATCGCCCCGCTGGCCATCGGGGCAACCATGATCGTGGACGAGGGCGAGCTCGACCCCGAGCGCTGGTTCGGCATCCTGCAGGACCAGCGGGTCACCGTCTGGTACACGGCGCCCACGGCCATCCGCATGCTGATGAAGGTGGGCAGTGAGACCGCGCGGGACCATGACCTCTCCGCACTGCGCTTCCTGGCGAGCGTGGGGGAGCCGCTGAACCCCGAAGGCGTGCTCTGGGGCCGCGACGTGCTGGGGCTGCCCTTCCACGATAACTGGTGGCAGACCGAGACCGGGGGGATCATGATCGCGAACTACCGCACCATGGACGTCAAACCGGGCTCCATGGGCCGGCCCCTGCCGGGCATCGAGGCCGCCATCGTGCGCCGGGATTCCGAAACCCGGTCGGTCGAGCCGATCGAGGCGGCGAACACCCCTGGCGAGCTGGCCCTGAAGCCCGGCTGGCCGTCCATGTTCCGGGGCTATCTGAACGAGCCCGAGCGCTATGCCAGGTGCTTCGCCGGCGGCTGGTATCTCACCGGCGACCTGGCCCAGCGGGACGCGGACGGGTACTTCTGGTTCCTCGGTCGCGCCGACGACATGATCAAGTCCGCGGGTCATCTCATCGGCCCCTTCGAGGTGGAGAGCGCGCTCATGGAGCACGAGGCGGTGGCGGAGGCGGCCGCCATCGGTATCCCCGAGCCCACCGCCGGCGAGATCGTCAAGGCCCTGGTGGCCCTCAAGCCCGGCTTCACCTGGGACGAGGACCTGCGTCGGTCGCTGCTCGCCCATGCCCGCAAGCGCCTCGGTCCCGCCGTCGCCCCCCGCGAGATCGACTGCCGCGCCAACCTGCCCAAGACCCGCAGCGGCAAGATCATGCGCCGGCTGCTCAAGGCCCGGGAGCTGGGGCTGCCCGAGGGCGACATCTCCACCCTGGAGAGTGACGAGCAGTGACCGACCGCCGCCAGGGGAGGTGCCGCGTGGCGACATCACATGATACGATTTTCGGCATCACGTGATCTTCATCGGAAGGCCGACATGATTCCTGCCCAGCAGATCGCCGCGATACTCGGCGGACCCGAAACCTTGGGACATCCGGTCAACAGCCTGATGGACCTCGACGAGGTGGTCGCTCATGGGATTCCGAGGAACGCCCTCGATGCGCTGATCGACCAGCTCACCGCCCGTTCCGACGAGCTCACTCGGGTGAGTCTGCGTTATCGCATCGTCCCGAGGGCAACTTACCAGCGCGCCCGCCGGCTGAACCAGCAACACAGCGAAACGGTTGAGCGCCTCGCCCGCATCTTTGCCATCGCCCGCGCCCTCTGGCGCGACGACGAGGCGGTGCGGGGATTCCTCCTTTCGCCACACCCCGAGCTCAACGGCAAGACGCCACTCGATGCCTCCTTGACTGAGATCGGGGGACGGCAGGTGGAGGAGATCATCGAACGGGGCATGTATGGACTTCCGGTATGACGGTGAGCTGACCGCCTACCGCCTGGCACACGTCGATTACCCGATCTTCGATGGCGGGGGCGCCTTCAAGTACGGCAGCCGCTGGTGCAGCCCCGGACGCTTCATCGTGCACACGGCGAGCGCCTACTCGCTCGCGGTGCTGGAGAACGTCGTCCATTGGCGCATGGCCTATCTGCCTCCGGGGATGCGCTACGTGAGCGTATCCATCCCACCGGTGGTCTCGCGTGTGGCGTTGGATCCTGCCGCGCTACCGGGTTGGGAAGCCTATCCTTACGGATCCAGTCAGCGATTCGGGGACGCTTGGTACGATCGCGGCGAGATCGCGGTTCTCATCGTCCCATCGGTCCTGTCCCCATTCGAGCCGAACCTGTTGATCAACCAGAAGCACCCCGAGTTCGCGAGTGTTTCGGCATCGGACCCGATGCCCGCGATCATCGACCCACGGCTGGTCTCGGCCGCATAACGCGCCGGAGGCGGGGTGCTTCGAGATGGGCACGCCTGTTGACGCGGGCCATGGCGCAAATTCCGCCGGAAGGAGCGATCTTCGCTCCCGGGAGGACGACGAGCGATGAGCACCGGTGACGCCAAGCTGCACCTCAACCGCGAGCACGCCCTGCACCTGCTGCGCGAGATGCTGCGCATCCGCCGCTTCGAGGAGCGCTGCGCGGAGCTCTACACGGAGGAGAAGATCCGCGGGTTCCTGCATCTCTACATCGGGGAGGAGGCCATCGCCGTTGGGGTCATGCAGTGCCTGACGCCGGACGACGCGGTGGTCGCCACCTACCGCGAGCACGGTCATGCACTGGCCCGCGGCATGCCCATGACCACCCTGATGGCCGAGATGTACGGCAAGCAGGAGGGCTGCAGCCGCGGACGGGGCGGCTCCATGCACGTCTTCGATGCGGCCAGCCGCTTCTATGGGGGAAACGCCATCGTCGGCGGTCTGCTGCCCCTGGGGGTGGGCCTGGCGCTCGCGGACAAGATGCAGGGTCGAGACCGGGTCACCGCCTGCTTCTTCGGAGAGGGGGCGGCGGCCGAGGGCGAATTCCACGAGAGCCTGAACCTCGCGGCCCTATGGCAACTGCCGGTGCTCTTCATCTGCGAGAACAACCTCTACGCCATGGGCACCGCCCTGGAGCGCTCGGAGTCGGAGACCCACATCTTCCGCAAGGCCCAGAGCTACCGGATCGAGTCCGAGGCGGTGGACGGCATGGACGTGATCGCCGTCGAGGTGGCGGCTCGGCGTGCAGCGGCGGCGATCCGGGCAGGTGAGGGTCCGCGCTTCCTGGAATGCCGGACCTACCGCTTCCGCGCCCATTCCATGTTCGACGCCCAGCTCTATCGCGACAAGGCGGAGGTCGAGGCCTGGAAGCAGAAGGGCCCGGTGCTGCGCTTCGGTCGCTGGCTGGAGGAGACCGGCATGCTGGAGCCCGCGGAGCGCGCGCGCATGGAGTCCGAGATCGAGGCCGAGATCTCCGAGGCGGTGGCCTTCGCGGAGCGAGGGACCTGGGAACCGCTCGAGGATCTGACGCGCGACGTCTACACGGTGCCGGCCCCATGAGCGCCGAGATGGTCGAGACCACCTACCGGGAGGCCGTCAAGGAGGGCATCCGGGATGCGCTCAAACGCGACCCCCGGGTCTTCCTGATGGGCGAGGACGTCGGGCGCTACGGCGGATGCTACGCGGTGAGCAAGGGGCTCTATGACGAGTTCGGCCCCGAGCGCATCCGCGACACGCCCCTCTCGGAGTCCGGCTTTACCGGCGCCGGGATCGGTGCCGCCATGGGCGGCATGCGGCCCATCGTCGAGATCATGACGGTCAACTTCAGCCTGCTGGCCCTGGATCAGATCGTCAACAACGCCGCCACCCTCCGACACATGTCCGGGGGCCAGTTCAGCGTGCCGGTGGTGATCCGCATGGCCTGCGGCGCCGGTCGCCAGCTCGCGGCCCAGCACTCCCACAGCCTGGAGAACTGGTATGCGTCCATCCCGGGGATCAGGGTGGTTGCGCCCGCCACCCTGGAGGACGCCCGCGGGATGCTCTGGACCGCGCTGGAAGACCCCGACCCGGTGGTGATCTTCGAGCACGTGATGCTCTACAACCGTACCGGCCGGCTGGCCGCCGACGCCGGCCCCGTAGCCATCGAGGGGGCCGCGGTGCGCCGCCCCGGGGGGGACGTCAGCCTGATCACCTACGGGGGCTCTCTGTACAAGACCCTGGAGGCCGCCGAGGCGCTGGCGGGGGAGGGCATCGAGGCGGAGGTGATCGATCTGCGCAGCCTGCGGCCCCTGGACGACGCCGCGATCATGGGGTCGGTTGGCAAGACGCATCGCGCGGTGATCGTGGACGAGGGCTGGCGCTCGGGCAGCCTCGCGGCCGAGATCAGCGCCCGGATCATGGAGCAGGCCTTCTGGGAGCTCGACGCCCCGGTGGGGCGGGTGTGCAGCGCGGAGGTGCCGATCCCCTACCCGAAGCACCTGGAGGACGCCGCACTGCCCCAGGTGCCGGAGATCGTCGCAGCCGCCAAGGCGACGCTCGGGCGATGACCAGCGGGATGAGCCGCGGGGTCTACCGCATGCCGTCCCTGGGCGCCGACATGGAGGCCGGCACCCTGATCGAGTGGGCGAAGCAGCCGGGTGAGCGACTCGCAAAGGGCGACGTC
>CAVQQM010000051.1:0-31027 GCA_963714915.1 uncultured Gammaproteobacteria bacterium | reverse complement strand
GGTGAGACGACCCGCGCCGCTCGGCACACCTTCTGGCGACCGATCCACCCCGGGTCCGCCAGCTTGTTAGGCCCCGTTCGCCACGCCGTGGGGGACGTGCCCGGTCGTCACGCTGGATCGCGCGGCCTCGCAGTGGGTCTCCTGATCATCGAAGAAGATGTCGGCGTCGAAGGCGGCCAGGAAGGCGGCCTTCGAAAGCCCTCCGAGGAAGAGCGCCTCATCGATGCGGATGTCCCAGGCGCGCAGGGTGCGCACCACCCGTTCGTGGGAGGGGGCACCCCGGGCCGTGACCAGGGCCGTGCGGATGGGCGAGTCCTCCGCCGGGAACAGGGCCTGGAGCTGGTGCACGGCCACTAGCAGCCCCTTGAAGGGACCGCCCGGCAGAGGCCGGTGGGCGGCCGCGGCCTCGCTCGCGTTGAAGGCATCGAGCCCCTGCTCGCGGTAGAGGCGCTCGGCCTCGTCGGAGAAGAGCACCGCGTCGCCATCGAAGGCGATACGCACCTGCTGGTCGGCGTCCTGCCCGCGCCCCCCGGGGTGACCGGGGAGCAGGGTCGCGGCCGCGCAGCCGGCCTCGAGCGCGAGGCGTACGTCGCGGGGATCGGCGGAGAGGAAGAGATGGGTCCCGAAGGCGGCAACGTAGCGGTAGGGGCTGGCCCCGCCGGTGAAGGCCGCGCGGGCGATGTCCAGGCCGTGGTGCTTGGCGGAGGTCAGGACGCGCAGCCCCGTATCCGAGCTATTGCGCGACAGCAGGATCACCTCCACCCGCCCGCGCTCACCCAGCAGGGCGTTGAGGCTCATCAGCTTGCGCACCAGCGGGAATGCGACGCCCGGCGCCAGTAGGTCGCTCTCCCGATCCACCTGGTAGGCGCGGTAGGCGTCCACGCCCTCGGACTCGAAGACCTGGTGCGAATCGCTGAGATCGAAGAGTGCCCGGGACGAGACCGCCACCACCAGGCGCACGCCCTGGGCAGGCAGTGGGATGGGGGACTGGGTCACGGCCGATGCGCCCCCCGCGGACCCTGGACGCGGACCCGGCGCAGCGCCGGTCGCGGGCTCGAGAGGGCGACGGCTACCAGGGCATGAACCAGTTGATGAAGCGCATGGGCCGGGTGATGTTGCGGTTCATGTGCGACATGTCATCGCGCATGTTCGCCGTGGTCATGGTCATGTGCTGTACGGAGTTGCTCATCGACTCGATGCTGGTCAGCATCGGCTCCAGGGTGCTGACGTCGCGGGCCATGGAGTCCACACCCACCGCCATGCTGCGCACGTTGGCGCTCATCTGCCCCATGTTGTCGGAGATGGACTGCATGTTGGAGGCGAGCACCGTCATGTTGGAGTCCACGCTGATGGCCAGGTAGTGGACGTCCTTAGCGAGGCTGAAGACCAGGTAGAAGCCGTAGGCGGCGAGGATGATGAAAGCGAACAGGGAGGGATAGACGATCAGCTCCCAGCGCTTGGCGCTGGTCTCGAAGGCCTGGGAGAGCCGATCGATAGCGAAGGCGTTGAGCTGGGAATCGGTCACATCGCCCTGGATGCCTTCCCCCTGGGGATCGAGCGGCGTCCCGCCGTTTGGGGTGCGTCCGGTCTCGGGGTGATCGTGGTTGTGCGCCATGTGGACTCTTCGTGGCGGTGCCTGTATCCGGCGGATGACCTTGGAGCTTATCAGAATTTCGCCGAGCGGCAACACGAGCCCCGCCCGCGCCTTGCGCGAACCGGCCAAATCCCCGGGTGGGGTGACGAGCCGTGGGGGACGCCCCGCGGCCGCTCGTCAGCTCACGAGATTGCTGTACAGGGCCGCTGCCAGCGACAGGAACTCCCGCGCCGCCTTGCCCTTGGACTCGAGCTCGAACACCGCCAGCCCCTCGCTGAACGAGCGGCGGAACACGGTCCGTTGGGAGAGCCGCGGCTTGATGAAGCGGATGCCCGGAAGCGAGACCAGCGCCGCGGCGGCCTCGTTGGTCTCGCGCACCGCGTGGTGGGTATCGCCGCGGTTGATGAAGCCGACGATATCCGGCTTGCGCTCCCGCTCGATCGAGTTCACCAGGTGGATGAAGCGCTGGGAGGACCAGATATCCGCCTGTGATGGCTGCACCGGCACGATGACCCGGTCGCAGAGTGACAGGGCCACGCGCAGATGATCCATGTCGGCCGTGCCCACGTCGATCAGGGTCTCGTCCGCACCGTTGAGGACCTTGGGGTCGAGGGCGCGTCGATCGAGGACCTTGAGCGGGGGGTCGAAGCCCTCCTCCTGGCGGACCTCCACCACATCGGTGAGGGTGGCCTGGGGATCGATATCCACCAGTTGCACGTTGATGTCGGCCATGGCCAGCCACACCCCGAGATTGAAGGTGACCGTGCTCTTGCCCGACCCGCCCTTGAGACTGCCGACGACCGTGATCATGCTGCCTTTCCGATCCAGGTTGCGCGTGGGTCCCGTCGGCCGTGCCCGCTCGGGCACGGCACCCTGACCTGCACCTTCAACGGGCCCCGGGGACCGGTGCCCCACCTTGCTCCGAGGGGGTCATACGCTTGTATCCCGCGGGGACCGCGAACAGGTCATCGGCCTGGGGACCAACGCGGATCTCTTTGAGCTCGCTGACGTAGCCACCCGGGAACTCCTCGCGCACCGCGAGATCGAGCTCCGCGTCATACCACTGGAAGGTGCTCACCGGCTGCTGGCCGGGGACGGTGGTGATCATCTCCCACTTCTCGACGGTGCGCCCGTCGAAGGTCTCCTCGCCGAGGACCTTGAGCTCCATGGTCTGACCGTTTGGGGCCACGCTTTTCAGCGGAATCCCGCGCGCCTGATCGAGCCATTGGGCGCCCGTGAGGGTCTGGCCCTGCTGGGCCATGGTCATCTCCCACTTGACCGCCGGGCGCCCGTTGACGTCTTCCACCCCGACCCGGCGGCAGGTCATCTCGGGGATAGCGGCGCAGGGCGAGGTCTCCGCGGAGGGCTCGGCGGGCGGCGCGGCCGGCTTCGCCCCCGGGGGCGCACCGCGCTCGAGATAGCTTTGCTCGTCCGGGAACAGGATCCACTCCATGCCGCGATTCTGATCGCTGATCCGAATCACCCCGCGGCCCTGCTGGGACATCTCCATGCGGGTGCGGCCGTCGCCGACATACATCTTGCCCGCGCTGACCTCGCCGTCGGGGCCGCGCCGCTCCATCTCCGCCGAGAATTCGGCCCCCGCCGCCTCGACCCGCGCGGACACCGCGATGAGCGCGGCGACTCCGATCAGGCCCAAGGGTTGGATGCGCATTGCCATCTCCAGTTGACCTCCCGCTCTAGTGTGATGACCGTCCAGGCCCCTTGGCCCTCGCGGCGGTGGAATCCTCGATCCTTGCCGGGCTCAACGCGGTCCGAAACCGCCGGGCTCGAAGCCGAAGGCCTCGCCTGGCCGCCAGTCGTCCCGCGGGGGGGTGCTCGGTCGACGGTCGCGTCCGCGCTCGGTGGGACGCCAGCCCGAGCCCTGGTCCATACGTCCCAGCTCCTGGTCGTTCAACGGACGAAAGCGATACAGGGACTGGTCGCTCTGCGAGCGCCAGCCACCCCGCTGGTGCGCCGGATCGCCCCGGAAACGATAGTTGGGGTAGGCGCTCGCCGGAGGCTCGGTGTAGCCGAAGTCCTCGAACCTCGGCGCTCGCGGCGCGTCGCCGGCCCCATCCTCCCCGGGACGGAAACGGAAACCGGGGGTGTCGTCGGACGTCCGCGGGGCCCTCTCCACTGGACGATAGGTACCGCTCGGGAACTGATCGAACCACCCCGGCGGCGCCTGGGCGGGTAGGCCCTGCGTGTAGGGCTCGCCTTGACCGTCCGGGAAGACAGGGCCGGCGTCTCGGCGGGCGCGCCGCGGCTCGCTGGCCGTCCAGTCAGCGCCACGTTCGGGCGTAGCCGAGATGACAGACCGCAAGGGGTCGTCCCATCCGGGACGCGGTCCGTTCCAGCCCGGCCCCGATCCGTGGTCCCCGCTGCCACCCGCGGCCCTGGCCGGCGGCTCTCCCGAGTAAGGGGAGCCCCACGCGAGCATCTCCTCCGCGCCGAAGGAGACGGACGAGACCAACGCCACCAGCCCCGCCAGCGCGATCACCGGCCTGGACATGGGCACCCGAACCCGAGTGCGGCGGCACCCCGTCCGAGGCGCGGTCCGCACCTCAAAGCTCGTCCCCGGCCGTACCGTCGTCGATCTTCAGTCGAATACCCCGGCGCGGCGCCTTCTTCTGGACCGACTGGGCCGCAACGGACTTGGGCTCGGCCTTCGTCTTGGGGGCGCCGTCAGTCTTCCTGGCCGCGGCCTTCTTGCGGCTCGTGGCCTTGTTGGTGCCGCCACTGGTCTTGGCGGGCGCATGCTTCTTGGGCGTCGCCCGTGGCGCGGGTGCGGGCGGCTGGGGCGTGGTGTCCACCGCAGGTGCGGCCTCGGCAGGTCCCGCGGACTCCGGCTCGCGAGCCGGCGCCGGCGCGCGCGGGATCGGCGCGACGTCCTCCTTCGGGGCCGCGGCCGGCGCCGCCTGGGGGGTAGAGACCGCCGGGGGCGTCACGGCCGAAGCCGGCTCGGCGGGGACGATTACCGGCGCCGGATGCGGGCTCGATGCCGCGACCGGGGCAGGCGCGGCCGCGGTCTGCGGGGCCGCAGCTGCGGCGCCCGCGGATGCGGCGATCGGCGCCGATCCACCCGCGGTGGCGGCCGGCCCCGGACCGGAACCCGCCGGGCCGGCAGGTGCGGGACCACCAGTGCCGCCCGAAGCAGGCGGCCGAGGCTTCTTGGGCGCCGGCTTCGCCTTCGGTTTCAGGGCGTTCTTCAGTATGTCCCAGAGCAGGATCAGGATGCCCCGTAGACCATAGAGCACCAGGCTCAGGATCTCGAACACCTTGGCCAGGGCGCCGCTCAGGCCGCCGCCCTCGCGCTTAGGTGTCGCAATCGCCTGCTGCTCCGCGGCCTCGACCTGGCACGGGAGCCCGGAGGTCGGTAGGTGCTCGGCGGTCGCGGCGGCCACCTCGCACATGTCACGGCTGGCCGCCACGCACCCCAGGGGGATGACGATCAGGGTCAGCACGGTGGAGACGATGGTGCCCGCCAGGAGCGAGATCGCCATGCCCTGGAAGATCGGGTCGGTGATGATGACGCTCGAGCCCGCCACCAGGGCCAGTGCGGTAATCAGGATGGGTCGCGTGCGGATCTTACAGGCGCGGATCACCGACTCCGCCACCGGGATGCCCCGCTGGATCTCGTGGATGGAGAAGTCCACCAACAGGATCGAATTGCGCACGATGATCCCGGCCAGGGCGATCCAGCCGATCATGGAGGTGGCCGTGAACTCGCCGCCGAGCCCGAGCTGGAACATGATGAAGTGGGCCGGGATGATGCCCAGCAGGGTCAGCGGGATCGGTGCCATGATCACCAGCGGGATCCGGAAGTTGCCGAACTCCCAGACGACGAGGACATAGATCAGGACCAGCGCGACCATGAAGGCCGCGCCCATGTCGCGGAAGGTCTCGAAGGTGACTGTCCACTCGCCCGCCCATTCGAAGCTCAAGCGGCCATCATCGGGCGGCGGACCGAACCAGTAGAAGCCGTCCTCGAATCCGCCGCCCTCGGCCGGCTTGGTGCCGTCCGGGGCCGTGTAGTCGGCCTTCGCCATGAGGTCCTGGACCTGGAACATGGCATAGGTCGGCGCGGCGAGGCGACCGCCGACGTCGGCGACCACGTACTCCACCCCGCGCAGGTCCTTGTGGAAGATGATGTCCTCCTCGGGGGCCTTGCGGAACTCGCCGAGCTCGCGCAGGGGGACCGTGTAGCCCTGATTCGAGGAGATCGGCAGGTCCCCCAGGCGCTGGACCTGGGAGCGCTCGGCGAGCGGCACCTGGAGCACGATCTGGGTCGGCTCGTGGCCGCTCTGCTGGCCCTCCGCCTGCTTGATGTCGCCGACGGGCGCACCGCCAAGCGCCATGGCCAGGTTGCGGTTGATGGCGTCGACCGAGATGCCGCGGCGCACCGCCTTCTCGGTATCCACATCGAAGCGCCAGTAGTCGAAGGCGCCGCGCAGATAGTTGTCGACGTCGCGGGTGCTCTCCGCCTGCTCGAAGAACTCGGTGACGTCGCGGGCGAACTGTCGTCGCAGCTCCGGGGTCGGACCGTGGATCTCCGCGACCACGGACTGGAGCACCGGCGGTCCCGGCGGCATCTCCACCACCGACACCGCGGCCCCGGTACCCTCCACGATCGACTTCACCAGATCGCGGGCCTCGACGGCGATCTCGTGGCTGGTGCGGTCCCGCTCGTGCTTGTCCGTGAGCTGCACCTGGAGCTCACCCTGCCAGGGGTCGGAGCGCAGGTAGTAATGGCGAACCATGCCGTTGAAGTCGAAGGGCCGCGCCGTGCCCGCGTAGAGCTGGATGGCGGTGACCTCGGGGACCGTCCGCAGCTTCTCGGCCATCCGATGCGCCAGGTTCGCGGTGACCGGCAGCGCCGTGCCCTCGGGCATGTCGATCACCACCGAGAACTCGGGCTTGTTGTCGAGCGGCAGCATCTTCACCGCCACCCACTTGAAGTAGAAGAAGGAGCAGGTGAACAGAAAGGTGCCCCAGAGCACCAGCCGGAAGATAGTGCGCTTGGACTTGCTCTCGATGAGGGGCGTGAGGATGCCGCGGAAGAAGCGCTCGATGTGCTCCGCCTCCTTGTGCTCGCGCTTTTCGGCCGCCTCCAGATAGCGCATCGAGGGCCGCAGCCACTTGGAGATGGCGAGATAGGGCGTGAAGACGAAGGCAGCGAACAGGGAGATGAACATGGCCACCGAGCCCAGCTTGGGGATCGGGGCCATGTAGGGACCCATCATGCCGCTGACGAAGCCCATCGGCAGCAGCGCGGCGATGACGGTGAAGGTGGCGAGGATGGTCGGGTTACCGACCTCGCGTACCGCATCCACCGCGGTCACATCGTCGGTGCGGCCCTCCTCGAGCCAGCGCCGGTAGATGTTCTCCACCACCACGATGGCATCGTCCACCAGGATGCCGATGGAGAAGATGAGCGCGAACAGGCTCACCCGGTCGATGGTGATGCCCCAGATGTAGGCCACGAAGACCGTCATGAAGAGCACCACCGGGATGACCAGCATCACCACGATGGCGGGGCGCAGGGCGCGGAAGGCCACCAGCACCAGCACGAAGACGAAGAAGGTGGCCTTGATGAGCTTGAGGATCAGCTCGGTCACCTTCTGGTCGGCGGTCTGGCCGTAGTTGCGGGTGACGCTGACCTCGACGTTGTTGGGGATGCGGTTGCCGCGCAGCTCCTCCACACGATCGATGATGGCGTTGGCGACGGTCACGCCATTGGTGAGCTCCTTCTTGGCGATGGCGATGGTCACCGCGGGGCGGCCCTCGGCCTTGTCCTGGGTCTCGCTCGCGGCCCCGGTGTAGTAGGCGACCAGCTGACTCGCGTCCTCCGGGCCAAGGCTTACCCGCGCCACGTCACGCACATAGACCGGGATATCGTTGAAGGTGCCGACCACGAGGCGGTTGATGTCATCCACACCGTTCAGGAACGATCCCGTGGTCACCGAGAAGCGCGTCCCGCTCGCCTCCACGCCTCCGGCATCGGTCTCGGAGTTCGCGGTCTTGAGCGTCTGGGCGACCTGGTCGAGGCTGATCTGATAGCCCGACAGGCGCTCCGGGAAGACATCGACGGTGAGCTGCTCGCGGCGCCCGCCGACGATGAAGGCGTTACCCGTGTCCTTGACCTGCTTGAGCCCCTGCAGCACGTCCTGGGCGAGCAGACGCAGCTGCCCGTCGTCCACGTCCGGGATGCCGTCCTGATCGATGTCCTTCGACCACAGGGTCAGGGTGACGATCGGCACGTCGTCGATGCCCTTGCTCTTGACCAGCGGCGGCATCACGCCCGGAGGGATCTTGTCCATGTTGGACGCGATCTTGTCGTTCACCTTGACCAGCGACGGGCCCATCTCCTCGCCGACCTCGAACTCGACGGTGACGATGCCCTGGCCGCGCTGGGAGGCGGAATAGACATGCTTCACCCCCGGGATCTCGCTCATGATGCGCTCGAGCGGCTGCACGGCCACGTTGGCCACCTGCTGGGCCGAGGCGCCGGGGTAGGCCACCATGATGTCGATCATGGGCACGGAGATCTGCGGGTCCTCCTGGCGCGGGGTCAGGATCAGGCCCATCAGCCCCATCAGGAGCATCGCCACATAGAACAGTGGCGAGAGGGGGGAGCGGATGAAGAATCGGGCCGTGCGCCCCGCGATACCGAGGCTCTCGTCGGTGAACGGCGGGTCTTTCCGTTCGGATGCGGAGGAGGTTACATCTTGGCTCATGACGGATCCCTAGGTGGGGCGGGGGCCCTGCCGCCGCCTGGTGTGCGGGCCCCGCGGCGCCGCCATGCGCGGCGGCGGCGGTCTTGTCATACGGTTCTCAGCGGTCGCCGCCGCCTTCCTTGGCCCAGCCCGCGGTGACCCGCGGACCCGGATTGGTGAGCACCCGCTCCCCCGACATAAGACCGCTCAATACGGTCACGAAACCGCCACTCATCTCCTCGCCGATGCGAATCAGGCGCAGCTGGGGAATCCCGCGGTCGTCGATGACATAGACGCCCGGAAGGCTCCCGTTGTAGCGGATGGCGGAGGTGGGGATGACCGGGTTGGCGCGCGCCGGCGCATTGAAGTCGGGCACCAGCACCTTCGCGTACATGCCAGGCTCCGAGACGCCCTGAGGCAGGTCGAACTTGACCTTCACCGTGTGCCGCTGGGGGTCGGCCATGGGGTAGATCTGGGCGACCCGGACCGGCACCCGCTGATTGTTCAGGTCGAGCTCGGCCTTGACCATCATGCCCTCGCGCAACCCGGGGCGCATGCGCGCCGGCACGTCCACCTCGACCTGCAGATACTCGACATCCGCATAGTTGAGCAGGGGCTGGCCGGGCTGCACCGTGTCGCCCACCTCGACGAACTTCTTTACCACCACCCCGGCGAAGGGGGCGATGCTGCGGGCATCGCGGATCTTGGAATCGAGCGCCTGGAGCTCCGCCTGGAGGCGGAACATAGCGTTCTGTGCCTCCTGGATCCGGGTGCCGGAGGCGAACAGGTCCGCGCTGCGCTCGGCGCCCTTCGAACGGTCGCCAACGATGTTCTCCATGGGCCGACTGAACATCTGGTCGAAGAGATTGGGCAGGCCCATGCCGCCCGGGGCCTGGCTCGCCTGGGGCGAGAAGATCTCCCGGCTGTACTGCACCCCGGCGTTGCGTAGTTGGGCGTCGGCACTGCCCATCTGGGCGAGCAGGGCCCGCCGGTTGGCGAGCAGCTCGGCGTCGTCGATGGCGAGCAGCAGGTCCCCCTCCTTGAAGGCATCCCCCTCGATGCCGGCGATGTAGGTAATGCGACCCGGGAGCTGGGCGGCCAGGGTGACCTCCTTGTAGGGGATCACCGTCCCGCCGACCGAGATGGACGGTGCGCCCTCGGCCTGTTGGACGAGAAAGGACTCGCCCATGTCCGGGGGGACCTGGGCCGAGGTCCCGCCGGCGACCGCCAAGGCACACGCGAACAGGCAGGAACCCAACGCGCTTGTAGTCGTATTTCCCATCGGATCGCACACCAAGAGCTAGCTAAAGAAGAGGGGCGGCCTGGACAGACCTGGCCGAGCCGGCGGCTGGATCACGCGGCATCTCGAGGAGTGCGCATGGACCCAGGAGGATCGTCGGTCGGAACCCTGTTCCGGACCTCATCGACCTCGGGTGATCCGGCGATGTTCGGGCATCGCCATGGCCGCGTTCGTTATACATCCCGTCAGGCGTAAGCGCGTAAGTATGCACGCGCGGCACGCACCCATTCAAGCAAGCGAAACAGAATACCAAGCAAAACAGCAAACTATCGCCGGCTTGGGACGCCTCGTAACCAGAGCCCCATCCCGGGGCGGGCAGAGGCTACCTTGTCGGGCGGGATCGGTATACCATCCGGCGTCAATTATTTCGCGACTCCCCGCGGGACGGGGCGGTCAATCTCAGGCGATCGGGACAGAGACCGCGACGCCGATACTCGCCGGGGGCGGATATCCCTGGGCGAGCCCATCCACCCGACGACGAGCGAGCCCAGGTACTGCCCCATGCCCAGCGCGGACGTGATCAACCAGCGCCTCAAGAACCTTGAGTCCCACCTCCAGCAGGAGAATCCCGTCCTGCTCCGCACGGTGCAGAGCTTTCGTGAGCTCGACAAGGTCGCCTACGGGATGGGGCTACTCGACAGCGGCGAGTCCTTCGCCACGCGGATCCCCTGGTGGCCCCTGGTCTCGATCCTGGGTACCTTCTCCGCCGGCAAGTCGACCTTCGTGAACTATTTCCTGGGGCAGACGCTCCAGCGCACGGGCAACCAAGCGGTCGACGACCGCTTCACGGTCATCGTGTACAGCCCCGAGGAGGAGAGCCGCACCCTGCCCGGCGTTTCTCTCGACTCCGACCCCAGGTTCCCCTTCTACCGGGTCTCTCAGGACATCGAGCATGTCGCGGCCGGAGAGGGCAAGCGCATCGACGCCTATCTCCAGCTCAAGACCACCAAGAGCGAGCGCCTCAAGGGCAAGATCCTCATCGACTCTCCAGGCTTCGACGCAGACGCCCAGCGTACGGCGATCCTGCGCATCACCGATCACATGATCGATCTCTCGGACATGGTGCTGGTGTTCTTCGACGCCCGCCACCCCGAGCCAGGCGCCATGCGCGACACCCTCAAGCACCTGGTGATCGACACCATCAACCGTCCGGACTCGGGCAAGTTCCTGTTCATCCTCAACCAGCTCGACACCGCCGCCCGCGAGGACAACCCGGAGGACGTGGTCGCGGCCTGGCTGCGCGCCCTGGGCGAGGTCGGGCTCACCGCCGGGCGCTTCTACACCATCTACAACCCAGACGCCGCCAACCTGATCGAGGACGAGACCAAGCGCAAGCGCTTCGAGTCCAAGCGCGACCGCGACCTCGCGGAGATCTTCGAGCGGATCGAACGGGTCGAGGTGGAGCGTGCCTATCGCATCGTCGCGAGCCTGCGCAAGACCGCCACCGACTTCAGCGAGCGGGCCGTCCCCCTGCTCCAGACCGCCGTTGCCCGCTGGCGCAGGCGCACCCTCGCCGCCGATGCCGTGATCATCGTCCTATTGATCACCATGTTCCTCATCTGGAGCATCGGCGCCGGCCACTGGAAGGGTCTCTCCTACGAGCCCCAGTGGCTCGAGCATCTGCGCGGGATCAGCTGGGGGGTCGAGGGCCTGGAGGTGTTGCTCGCCATCCTGCTCATCGTCGCCCACTTCAACGTTCGCCGACTCGCGGCCAAGAGCGTGCTGCCCTGGCTGCGTAGACAGGTGGCGGGACAGGACCTGCCAGGCGATGTCGAGGCCGCCTTCCTGCGCAACACCCGCGCCTGGCGGACCGTGCTCACCGGTACGCCATCGGGCTGGACCTCCTGGGCACGCGGCAAGGTGGACCGGGTGCTGAACGACTGCGAGACCTACGTCCAGACCCTCAACCAGCGCTTCACCAGCCCGTTCGCAGTCAACGGCTTCCAAACCGAGAAGGCGGAATCCAAGGAAGGAGAGGCCTGAGGACAGACGCCAGCGCCGACGATGCGCATCGGCGTCGACCTCGGTGGCACCAAGATCGAGGCCATCGCCCTCGGCGACGACGGCGAATGTCTGGCGCGCCGGCGCATCGCCGCACCGCGCGGGGATCATGCCGCCACCCTGCGGGCGGTCGCCGGCCTGGTGGCGACCCTCGAATCCGAGACCGGGCGGTGCGGCTCGGTCGGCTGTGGCACCCCCGGCGCCATCTCCCCCTTCGACGGGCGTCTGCGCAACGCGAACTCCACCTGGCTGAACGGACGCCCACTGGACCGCGACCTCGCCGAGGCCCTCGGGCGTCCGGTCCGGATCGCCAACGACGCGGATTGCTTCACCCTCTCCGAGTCGACCGACGGCGCGGCACGGGGTGCCGGCTCGGTGTTCGGGGTGATCCTCGGCACGGGATGCGGCGGCGGGATCGCGGTCCGCGGCCAGTTGCTCTCCGGGCCCAACGCCATCGCGGGCGAGTGGGGACACAATCCCCTACCCTGGCCGCGCTCAGGCCCCCAGCCCGGGTCGCACCCCGACTCCCAATGGCCCGACTCGCAATGGGACGAAATGCCCGGACCGCCCTGCTACTGCGGGCGCCGCGGCTGCATCGAGACCTTCGTCAGCGGGCCCGGGATGGCCGACGATCATGCTCGGGTGAGCGGTCAGCGGCTGGACCCCCCGGACATCCTGGCCGCGGCCTCCAACGGGGACGCGGACGCGCGGGCAACCCTGGAGCGTCATGCCGATCGGCTCGCCCGCGCCCTGGCGAGCGTGATCAACTTGCTCGACCCCGAGGTGATCGTGCTCGGCGGGGGGCTCTCGAATCTGCCCCATCTCTACGAGCGCCTGCCGGGATTGATCCGTCCCTGGCTGTTCTGCGACGGGATCGCGACCCGCATCCTGCCGCCCCTGCACGGCGACTCGAGCGGGGTGCGCGGGGCCGCGTGGCTGTGGGACGACGCGCCGACAGACCGTTGAGGCGGGCGGCGAGCGCCGCAACATCCTCGGCTATCCTTGTCGGCGTCCCCCGCTTCGCCGGCGCGCGACCCGGTGCGGTAACCCGGAGCCAGCCATGACCACTATCCCAACCAGCAACACCCACTCCAGCCCCGAGGTCCCGGCCGTGCGGGTCCCGCCCCATCCGGTCTGGCCCGAGCTCGACGCCGAGGCCAAGCAGGCACTCAAGGAGCGCATCAAGGGTCTGCTCGCGCAGCAGCGGGCCGTGCTGGTCGCGCACTATTACACGGACGGCGATCTCCAGGCGCTGGCCGAGGAGACCGGCGGCTGCGTGGCAGACTCCCTGGAGATGGCCCGCTTCGGGGCCGAGACGGACGCCGCCTCGCTGGTGGTCTGCGGCGTGCGCTTCATGGGCGAGACGGCGAAGATCCTCAATCCCGAGAAGCGGGTGCTGATGCCCGACCTGGGGGCCACCTGCTCGCTCGACGAGGGCTGTCCCGCCGATCGATTCAGCGCCTTCTGCGACGCCCATCCGGATCACACCGTGGTCGTCTACGCCAATACCAGTGCCGAGGTGAAGGCGCGCTCGGACTGGGTGGTGACCTCGAGCATCGCACTGCCCGTGGTCGAGCACCTGAAGGCCGAGGGCAAGAAGATCCTATGGGCGCCGGACAAGCACCTGGGACACTATGTCCAGCGCCGGACCGGCGCCGACATGCTGCTCTGGGACGGCGCCTGCGTGGTGCACGAGGAGTTCAAGTCATTCGCACTCGAGCGCCTGCGTCGGCTCCACCCCGAGGCCGCGGTTCTGGTCCACCCGGAGTCCCCCGACGAGGTGGTGGATCAGGCCGACGTGGTGGGCTCCACCACCCAGCTCATCCGCGCCGTGGCGGAGATGCCCAACCGGGAGTTCATCGTCGCCACCGACGAGGGCATCTTCTGGAAGATGCATCAGGTCGCGCCGGACAAGATCCTGATCGCGGCCCCCACCGCGGGCGAGGGCGCCACCTGCGAGAGCTGCGCCCATTGTCCCTGGATGGCCATGAATGCCCTGCAGAACCTGGAGCGGGTGCTGCGCACCGGCGATCAGGAGGTCCACATCGACCCGGCCATTCGCGAGCGGGCGGTCATCCCCATCCAGCGCATGCTGGACTTCGCCCGCGCCCGCGGGATCGGCGCCCGCCGCCAGTCGGACTGACCCGCAAACGCGCCCCATCGGCGCGAAAAGTCCAAGGTTAGCCGCCTTGGCAAAGGTGCGCGCGTGCCGTACCATCCCCGCCAGAATAAGAACGACAGACTCTCCCGACGACAAGGTAAAGACAACAGTCGGGGCCGTGCTTGCCTGACTCTCACCCCATTGGGGTGATGTCTCCGGATCGAGCGCGGCAGCCGGTCTACACCCTAGAGAGGATGTTATGGCTCACCCCACTGCGCCCGCGCCGCGCGGTTACGCTGTCCGACCCGCGAAGAAGAGCATCGCGGGGGCAATCTCCATCGTCTCCCTGATCGTGCTTGCACTGGTCTTCGTGGCCGGCATCGCGTTTACCGGGGTCTTCAACGTTGGGCTCGCCTACACCAACGAGATGGAATTCTGCACCTCCTGTCATTCGATGAAGACACCCTACGGCGAATATCAGGAGTCGATGCACTTCAAGAACACCTCGGGGGTGCAGGCGACCTGCTCCGACTGCCACGTCCCCAAGCCGTTCGGGCCCAAGATGTACGCCAAGGTGATGGCGGCCAAGGACGTCTATCACGAGATCATGGGCACCGTCGACACCCCCGAGAAGTTCGAGGCCTATCGCTGGAAGATGGCCAACCGGGTGTGGGCGAAGATGGAGGCGTCGGATTCGCGCGAGTGCCGGAACTGCCACGACTTCTCCGACATGGACCTGTCCGAGCAGAGCCGCTCCGCCCGTAACAAGCACGCCGCGGCCCAAGACAAGGGCCAGACCTGCATCGAGTGCCACAAGGGCGTCGCCCATGAGGAGCCGATGGAGCCGGACGAGCCGGAGGCTGCGGACGCTCAGGACGCGGCCTGACCGAGTCGATCCGCGCTCCATCCGTGCAATCACCGAGGGCCGCCATGACGTTCACAGCCCGCATCGCCGTCAGCCTCCTTTCACTCTCGCTGCTCGGACCCGTCGCGGCACAGGCGACGGATCTCGGCAAGGAGCTGAGGCTCGCGGCCATGGTCGGCGACGCCGATGCCGTGGAGACCCTGCTCAACCAGGGCGCCCCGGTGGATGCTGCCAATGAGTTCGGCAAGACCGCCCTGATGATGGCCGCGGAGACCGACGACATCGCCACGGTCTCCGTGCTGCTGAACCGCGGGGCCAACGTGAACGCGCGCACCGTGGCCGGCTGCACCCCGCTCACCTTCGCCGCCGAGAACGGCAACATCGGACTCACCGCACTCCTGATCGAGCGCGGGGCCAACGTCCACGACCGCACCCGCGCGGGCTGGGACTCGCTGATGATCGCCTCGCGCTACGGCATCCGCGACATGGCCGAGCAGCTGCTGTTCCGCGGGGCCGATCCCAAGGCCTCCGACAAGGAGGGCCGCAGCTCCCTGATGCAGGCCGCCGACAAGGGCCACCCGCAGATGGTCAAGCTGCTGGTCGAGGGCGGGGCCGACCTGGAGGCCCGCGACAAGAGCGGTGAGACGGCCCTGATCATCGCCGCGGACGCCGGTCAAATCGAGGTGGCGCGCGAGCTGATCGACCTCGGCGCAAACGTCAACGCCCAGGACGACTCGGGGGCCACCGCCCTGATCTGGGCCGTCGGCCAGGGACGCGGTGACCTGGTCAACCTGCTCCTCGAGCGCGGCGCCGATCCGAATCTCCAGGACGCAGATGGTCTGACCGCCCTCATGGAGGCCGTCAACAGCGGCCACAACGAGGTCATCCAGACCCTGATCGAGCATCGCGCCGATGTCCAGATCAAGGATACCGAAGGGCACACGGCCGCCGACCTGGCTCGCTCCAAGGGCAACCAGGCGGCCATCGCCCTCCTGGTAAAGCGCCCCTGATGCCCGGGGCCGAACCCTGAACCCATACCGGGGTCGACCGGGAGCCCTCGGTCGGTGCCGCGGGGCTCGCCCCGGGGCTCACCCCACAACCGCGGCGGGACGCACAACCGCCGCGCTGTTCGGGGCCAGTCGCCCCGCGGGCGTTGCTGACGAGGATCAGCCAGGCCCAACCCACAGCCTAAGCACACCAACGGAGGCAATATGGCTCACACCCCCAAGAACCTGGCCCGGCTCGCCGGCGTCGTCGCCCTCGGCGCGGCGTTCGTCGTCTCGGCCGCTGACGAAAAGGCCCCTGAGCTGGTCTCCGGGGCCAGCGCCCGTATGCTCGCCGAGACCTGCGCCGGCTGCCACGGCACCGACGGCGCCAGTGTCGGCCCGGCATCCCCCACCATCGCCGGCATGAACGCCGAGTACTTCGTCGAGCTCATGCAGGGCTTCAGCGACGACAGCGTCTACTCCACGGTGATGGGCCGCATCGCCAAGGGCTACACCGAGGAAGAGATCAGCGCCATGGCGGGTTTCTTCGCCGGCATGGAGTTCGTGCCCGCGAAGCAAGAGTTCGACACTGCCCTGACCGACAAGGGTGCGAAGCTGCACGACAAGTTCTGCGAGAAGTGTCACAGCGAGGGCGGCAAGGTTCTCGAGGACGAGGAGTACTACATCCTCGCCGGCCAGTGGACGCCTTATCTCCACAACGCTATGTCCGACTTCCGCGAGGACCGGCGCGAGATGCCCAAGAAGATGCGCAGCAAGCTGGACGACCTGATCGCCAAAGAGGGTGACGACGGACTCACGGCGCTGTTTGCCTACTACGCCAGCCAACAATAAAGGACCGAGGAGTCATACCCTATGAAGATCAATCGTCGAGATTTCGTCAAGGCCGCCGGTGCGGCCACCGCGGTCGGCCTGGCGGGCGTCCCGCACCTGGCCCTGGGCGCCGCGAAGAAGGTGGTGATCGTCGGCGGCGGCACCGGCGGTGCCACCGCGGCCAAGTACATCAAGCGACTGGATTCCAGCATCGACGTCACGGTGGTGGAGCCCAACGAGACCTATTACACCTGCTATTTCAGCAACGAGGTGCTGAGCGGCGAGCGCGACATCGAGTCCATCCAGGTCACCTATGACGGGCTCAAGGCGCACGGCATCAACATGGTGTTCGATTCGGCCACCGCCATCGACGCCGAGAAGAAGGTCGTCAAGACCGCCGGCGGCACCGAGCTCCCGTTCGACCGCTGCGTCG
Organism: uncultured Gammaproteobacteria bacterium; assembly: GCA_963714915.1. Lineage (GTDB taxonomy): Bacteria > Pseudomonadota > Gammaproteobacteria > Chromatiales > Chromatiaceae > Thiodictyon. The sequence continues at coordinate 14,200 of CAVQQM010000051.1, read as the reverse complement.
TGGCCCCGGGCATCGAGCTGCTGTACGACAAGATCGAGGGCTTCAGCAACGAGGTCGCCGAGAAGCTGCCTCACGCCTGGAAGGCCGGCGAGCAGACCAGGATCCTGCGCAGCCAACTGGAGGCCATGGACGACGGCGGCAACGTGGTCATCGTCGCCCCGCCGAACCCCTTCCGCTGCCCCCCGGGGCCGTATGAGCGGGCCAGCCAGATCGCCATCTACCTGAAGAACAACAAGCCCAAGTCCAAGATCATCATCCTGGATGCCAAGCAGAAGTTCTCCAAGCAGGGACTCTTCACCCAGGCCTGGGAGAAGTTCTTCCCCGGCATGATCGAGTGGCGCCCGGGTCCGGACGCGACCGTGGTCAAGGTCGACGCGGGCGGCATGACCGCCGAGACCAGCTTCGGCGACGAGATCAAGGCCGACGTGCTCAACGTCATCCCGCCCCAGCGGGCCGGCACCATCGCCCAGGTCTCGGGTCTCGCGGATGACTCCGGCTGGTGCCCGGTGGACCAGAAGACCTTCGAGTCGACCCTGCACAAGGGCGTGCATGTGATCGGTGACGCATCCATCGCTGGCGCCATGCCGAAGTCCGGCTACTCGGCCAACAGCCAGGCCAAGGTCTGCGCCGCGGCCGTGGTGGCCTTGCTGAACGACGGCGAGGTCGGCGTGCCCTCCTACGTCAACACCTGCTACTCCATCGCCGGGCCCGATTGGGGCATCTCGGTGGCGGCGGTCTACAAGCTGGGCACCGACGGCAACATCGCCAGCGTCCCCGGCTCCGGTGGCCTGACCCCGATGGATGCCTCCGAGGCCATGCATGCCCGCGAGGTGGAATACGCCCATAGCTGGTACAAGAACATCGTCCACGACAGCTTCATGTGAACCGGCGGCGGGTGCCGCTCAGGCGGCATCCGCGCGGACCGGGAAGTGTTCCGGGGGCCTTTGGCCCCCTTTTTTTGTCTGGGAGGCAGAGATTGACCCGGCGCCGAGACCGAAGCACGGCGGATGCCGGTCACCTGGCCCTCGCGTATACTCCCGCCGTTTCGCCGCATCCTCAGCGCCGGCCCCGGCACGCCCCATGACCGACCTTCTCGACCAGCTGCGCAAGCGCCGCACCTTCGCCATCATCTCCCACCCCGACGCGGGCAAGACCACGCTGACCGAGAAGCTGCTCCTGTTCGGCGGGGCCATCCAGATGGCGGGCACGGTGAAGGGCCGCAAGGCCGCGCGCCACGCCACCTCCGACTGGATGGAGCTCGAGAAGCAGCGCGGGATCTCGGTGACCTCCTCAGTGATGCAGTTCCCGTACGGCGACTGCATCGTGAACCTGCTGGACACCCCAGGCCACCAGGACTTCTCCGAGGACACCTACCGCACCCTCACCGCGGTGGACTCCGCCCTGATGGTGATCGACGTGGCCAAGGGCGTGGAGGAGCGAACCATCAAGCTCATGGAGGTCTGCCGACTCCGCGATACCCCCATCCTCACCTTCGTCAACAAGCTCGACCGGGAGGGGCGCGACGCGGTGGAGGTGATGGACGAGGTCGAGTCCGTGCTAGGCATCCAGTGCGCGCCCGTCACCTGGCCGATCGGGATGGGCAAGCGCTTCAAGGGGGTCTACGACCTGCGCCACGACCGCACCCATCTGTTCAGCGCCCAGCACGGCGGCAAGATCACCCAGGGCGAGGTGATCGAAGGGATCGATAACCCGCGCATGGACGAGGTCTTGGGAGATCAGGCCCAGGAGCTCCGCGAGGAGATGGAGCTGGTGCAGGGGGCGAGCCACCCGCTTGACCTGGACGCCTACCGCGCCGGGCGCCAGACCCCGGTCTTCTTCGGCTCGGCCATCAACAACTTCGGGGTGCGCGAGCTCCTCGATGCCTTCGTCGACTATGCCCCGCCGCCACTCCCCCGCGCCGCCCGGGAGCGCGTGGTGGACCCGGCCGAGGGCAAGTTCACGGGTTTCGTGTTCAAGATCCAGGCGAACATGGACCCGGCCCACCGGGACCGCGTCGCCTTCCTGCGGGTGTGCTCCGGGAGCTATACGAAGGGGATGAAGATGCGCCATGTGCGCACGGCCAAGTCCATCCAGGTGGCCAACGCCATCACCTTCCAGGCCGACGAACGCCGTCACGTGGAGGAGGCCTTCCCCGGGGACATCATCGGGCTGCACAACCACGGGACCATCCAGATCGGCGACACCTTCACCGACGGCGAGGATCTGAAATACGAGGGGGTGCCCTACTTCGCCCCGGAGCTCTTCCGCCGCATCATCCTAAGGGACCCCCTGCGCACCAAGGCCCTCCAGAAGGGGGTGGTACAGCTCGCCGAGGAGGGTGCTACCCAGGTCTTCCGGCCGCTCAAGAACAACGACATGATCCTTGGCGCCGTCGGCATCCTGCAGTTCGATGTGGCAGCCTTCCGGCTGAAGGACGAATACGGTGTGGATGCGGTGGTGGAGCCCGTGTCGGTATACACCGCCCGCTGGGTGAGCTGCGACGACCCCAAGATGCTCGCGCGCTTCCGCGAGAAGGCCTATGAGAACCTGGCCCTGGACGGGGACGAGCAGCTGGTCTATCTCGCCCCCACCCGCGTGAACCTGAGCCTCGCCGAGGAGCGCTGGCCGGACATCCGTTTCCTGGCCACCCGGGAGCTCTGACTCCCGCCCCCGCGGATCCCAAGCCTCGTTGAGGGGCCGAGCGCTTTTGGTGTGCACCGCAGCAATGAGCGGAAAGGACCGAGCGCCGAGGGCCAAGGGCGAGGAACGGCAGTCGACCCCGACCGTGCGGTCGCGTCTTGGACCTCGGCCCTCGGCGCTGGGTGTATTTGCCGAGTGTGTCGGTCGACCCGGCATTCGCTGCGTCATGCCATTGTCGTTCTGAGGCGGCGCCTCGCTAGCTCATCAGGGCGGCGTCGCCGCCTCCTCCCGCTCCAGCCGTCGCCGGACGTCCCCGGGCGACCCCGTGTGCCTGGCGAGCAGGTCGTAGGCGACGGGCACCACGAACAGGGTGAACAGGGTGGCGGCCAGGACCCCGGCGAGGATCACCGTGCCGATCACCGCGCGGGTCTCGGCGCCCGCGCCGCTGCTGAGCAGGAGCGGGGTCGAGCCGGCCGCGGTGGTGATGCCGGTCATCAGGATCGGGCGCAGGCGCACGTCGGCGGCCTCGAGCAGGGCGTCGCGGAAGGCGCGCCCCTGATCGCGCAGCTGGTTCGCGAACTCGACGATCAGGATGCCGTTCTTCGCGGCCAGACCGACCAGCATGATCAGCCCGATCTCGCTGTAGATGTTCAGGGTCTGGCCCGTCCACCACAGGCCGAGCAGCGCACCGGCCATGGCCAGCGGCACGGTCAGCATGATCACCAGGGGGTGCACCCAGCTCTCGAACTGGGCGGCCAGCACCAGATAGACCACCAGGACCCCGAGCACGAAGACGAACAGGATGCCCTCGCTGCTCTCGCGGAAGTCCTGGCTCTGGCCCTTGTAGTCGATCTGCGCCTGCTCGGGCAGCAGCTCCCGGACCTTCGCCTCCAGATACTCGAGGGCATCGCCCAGGGCCAGGCCCTCGGCCAGGTTGGCCTCGAAGGTGATGGCGCGCACCCGGTTGTAGCGGTTGAGGCTCTGGGAGTCGGCCTGCTCGGTGACCCGCACCAGGTTAGAGAGCGGGATCAGCTCGCCGCTGCGCTCCGAGCGCACGTAGAGATTGGTCAGGCTCCCCGGCGTGCGCTGGGCGTCGCGCTCGCCCTCGAGGATCACGTCGTATTCCTCGCCCTGGTCGATGTAGGTGGTGACCCTGCGCGAGCCGAGCATGGTCTCCAGGGTGCGCCCGACGGTGCCGACCTTGACGCCCAGGTCAGCGGCCCGATCGTAGTCGATGGCGACACGCAGCTGGGGCTTCGTCTCCTTGTAGTCCCAGTCGAGCCCGACCAGGCCGGGGTTGTCCGCCTCGATCCCCTCCACCAGGGTGTCGCGCCAGCGGGCAAGCTCCTCGTAGGTCCCGCCACCGAGCACGAACTGCACGGGCTTGGCGATGCGCGCCCCGAACCCCTGCCGCATCACCGGGAAGGCCCGCACGCCGGGCAGGTCCGCGAGCTTGGCGCGTACCTCGTCCATGATCTCCCAGCCTGATCGGCGCAGCCCGAACTCGTTGAGCACCATGATGACGATGCCCGTGTTGTAGGCAGCGACGCTGCTGAACCCGCGCGGCGCGCGCACCAGGACACGGATCGCCTCGCCGCTCTCCGCATAGGGCAGCAGGCGGCGCTCGATCTCGGTCATGTACTCCTCCATGTACTGGAAGGACGCCCCTTCCGGGCCGTTGACCAACACGAAGAAGGCGCCGCGGTCCTCGTTCGGGGCGTACTCCTTGGGGATCTGGTCAAACAGCCAGGCCGCGCCGGCGCTGGTCGCCGCGAAGGCGACCAGCACCAGCCACTTGCGCGGCAGCAGGAATCGCAGCACCGCCCCATAGCCCCGGCGGACCCAGCCGAAGGCGGCATCGACGGCGGTGGCAAGCGAACGCCGGGGCACACCCCCAGCGGCCTGCGCCGGCGGCAGGATCTTCGAGGCCAACATGGGCGACAGGGAGAGGGCGACGAAGGTCGAGAAGCCGACCGCCGCGGCCATGGTCAGGGCGAACTCGGAGAACAGCCGGCCCACGTCGCCCTCCAGGAAGGCGATGGGCACGAAGACGGCCACCAGCACCACCGTGGTCGCCACCACCGCGAAGCCCACCTGACGGGTGCCGCGAAAGGCCGCGACCAGGCGGGTCTCGCCATACTGCTCCATGCGCCGATGGATGTTCTCGAGCACCACGATGGCGTCGTCCACCACCAGACCGATCGCGAGCACCAGGGCGAGCAGGGTCAGGATGTTGATGGAGAAGCCCAGCGCATAGAGCACCGTGAAGGTCGCCACCAGGGACACGGGCACCGTGACCGCCGGCACCAGCATGGCCCGGGCGGACCCCAGGAACAGGAAGATCACCAGGATGACCAGTCCGATGGCGATCCCGAGGGTCTTGTAGACCTCCGCGATCGCGCCCTTCACGAAGACCGAGGTGTCGTAGCTCTGCTTGATCTCCATGCCCTCGGGCAGGCCCGGGTTGATGCGGGCCATCTCGGCCTTGGCGGCGTCGGCCACCGCGATGGTGTTGGCGGTGGACTGCTTGATGATCCCCAGGCCCACCATCGGCACCCCGTTGCCGCGGAAGAAGGTGCGATCCTCCTCGGTGCCGCGCTCGACCCGCGCGACGTCTCCGAGACGGACCAGATGGCCGTCGGCGCCGCGCGCGAGCACCAGGCGAGCGAAGTCGTCGGCGTCGCGGAAGCTGCGCTCCAGGCGCACCGTGAACTGGCGGTCGATGGACTCCACGCTGCCGGCGGGAAGCTCCAGGTTCTCGGCGCGCAGGGCGTCCTCGACGTCGCTCACGGTGAGTCCACGCGCGGCGAGGGCGCCCCGATCGAGCCAAACCCGCATCGCGTAGACCTGGTTGCCGCCGACGCGCACCCGCGCGACCCCGTCCAGCACCGAGAAGCGGTCCACCAGATAGCGGCGGGCATAGTCGGTCAGCTCCGGGACGCTCATGCGGTCGCTGACCAGGTTCAGCCACATGATCACGTCTTCGTTGCTGTCCACCTTCTGGATGTCCGGCGGCTCCGCCTCCACGGGCAACTGGTCCAGGACACCCGAGACCCGGTCGCGGATGTCGTTCGCGGCACCGTCGATGTCGCGGCCGACGTCGAACTGCACCGTGACGGCCGAGCGCCCGTCCTCGCTGATGGACTCGATGGTACGGATGCCCTCCACCCCGGCGATGCGGTCCTCGATCAACTGGGTGATGCGGGTCTCGACCACGTTCGCCGCGGCCCCCGGGTAGATGGTCTCGATGGAGACCACGGGCGGGTCGATGTCGGGATACTCCCGCAACGGGAGTCGGTCGAAGGCGACCAGACCGAACGCGACCAGGAGCAGCGACAGGACCGAGGCCAGGACCGGCCTGGTGACCGAGATGTCGGAGAGCTTCATTGCCCCTTGGCCGTCAGGTCGGTGAGGTCGCGGGTGCCATCGTCGAGCGCGAGCACCCGCACGGGCTGGCCGGGACGGGCCTTGTCCTGGCCCTCGGTGATCACGCGCTCGCCAGGCGCCAGCCCGGAGCGGATCTCCACCAGACCGGGTTTGCGGGTGCCCACCTCCACTTGGACGCGCTCCGCGCTCAGGGCATCCCCCTCTCCGGTGAGTCGCATGACGAAATGCCCGCGACCCTGCTGGAGCAGGGCCGATTCGGGCACCGTCACGGCGTCGCGCGGGTCGATGAGCAGCTCCACCTGCATGAGCAGGCCCGGGCGCAGGCTGCGGTCCGGGTTGGGTAGGATGGCGCGCACCTGCACCGAGCGGGTCACCGGGTCGACCCGGCTGTCGATGCCCCGCACCACGCCCTCGAAGACCCGCTCGCCGTAGGCCCCGCTGCGGGCCTCGATCGCGAGCCCGGGGGCCAGCTGGGGCAGGAACAGGCTCGGTACCGTGAAGTCGAGCTTCATCAGGGCGTCGTCGTCGAGGGTGGTGATCAGGTCGCCCGGCTCCACCAGGGCCCCCCGGCTGATGTTGCGCAGCCCGAGCACCCCGTCGAAGGGCGCCTTGACCAGGCGGTCCGCGAGCCGTGACTCGATCGCGACGAGCAGCGCCCGGGCCGTGTCCAGGTCGCGCTTGCGCTCATCGAGCAGGGACTCGGACGCGGAGCCCTGGCGCACCAGGGAGCGCACCCGATCGTACTGACTCTGAGCCTCGGCGACCCGCGCCTGGGCCTCCTCGAGCAAGGCATGCTCCTCGGCGCTGGTCATCTCCACCAGGAGATCGCCCTCCGCGACGCGCTGACCGTCGTCGAAGTGCACCACGGAGATGGTCTCGGTGACGTTCGAGGTGATGGCCACGGACTCGTTGGCCTTCAGGGTGCCCAGGGCCTCGATGGGCTCGGCGAGGCGGACCGTGCGGGCCTCGGCGACGATGACGGGCACCGGCGCCGGGGCCGATGCAGGCGGTGAGGCGCCGGCGAGACCCGGGAGGGTCAGCCAACAGGCGGTCAGGCCCAGGGCGAGTCGACACGGACCGATGGTTGAGCCAAGGCGCATGAGTCTATCCGTTGGGGCCTGTTAGACGGGCAACATGCACCCGCTACCCGCGGTCCGCAAGGGCGCAACCCCAGGGCGAGGCGGTCGCGCGGGTCTGGACCTCGGCCGCGCGTGATCCCGGCGATGGCCTTGACCGCACGCGCAGGGCCCCGTGTGCACGGATTGCGCGCCTCAACGGTGACGACACCCTCATCGCCGACCTGCTCGATGGCCGCGGCGATGATGTTGCCGATGGAGTTGGCGGAGTTGGTGCCGTCTCCGGCCTGATCGGTGACCGAGCGTAAGCGACAACGCAATTCGGGTTGCGTTGTCAGTGTAATGACACGAGACTAACGACTCGAACGATGGCGCAGGACCCACGTCATGTCGACTCCCCAGACCGAGAAGTCTCCCGCCCTCAACATCCGCATCAAGGCGACCCAGCGCGCGCTGATCGAGCGGGCGGCTCGCCAGGCCAACAAGTCAATCTCCGATTTCGTCCGCGACGCGGCCATCCAAGAGGCGGAGAGCACCTTGCTCGACACGACCCGGATCGAGCTCGACCCCGCCGCCTGGGAGCAATTCACCACCGCCCTGGATGCCCCCCCGGCCGACAATCCCCGGTTGCGCGACCTGATGACCCGCAAGGCACCCTGGGAGCGCTGAGTGGCGAGCGAGGGCCGGCCCGCGGGGGCCATCGAAGCCCCGCGCCCGCTCGGCCCCGACTGCGACTTCTCGGGATTCGACTCCGGCCAGCCCGCCCTCGACACCTGGTTGAAGCGCAACGCCCTCAGGAGCCAGTCGAGCGGCGCAGCGCGAACCTATGTCGTCACGGCCGGACGATCCGTGATCGGGTACTACGCCCTCGCCGTTGGCTCGGTCACCCGCGCGGAGGCGACGGGACAAGTCCGCCGCAACATGCCCGATCCCATCCCGGTGATGCTTCTCGCCCGGCTGGCCATCGACCAACACTGGCAAGGCCGCGGACTCGGGGCCGCGCTGCTCCGCGATGCCGCCCTGCGCACCCTCCAGGCCGCGGAGATCGCCGGAATCCGCGCCCTGTTGGTCCACGCCATCTCCACCGACGCGGCCCGCTTCTACCGCTACTTCGGTTTCCAGCCGGCTGCGAACAGCACGCTAACGCTGATGGCCGCACCCTCGGCGTTGCTGAAGGCCCTCGAATAATCCAAGTCTTGGGCGCCGAAGTCACAGGGGACAGTACGTGGCTTCGTGCCGCCCCACAGCCCAAGGCGCTCAAGTGCATACGCGAGGACCGGGTTATCAGCGTAGCCGACAGCAGGACCAGTTCCACTCCGACAAGTCACCCCAAACGAAAAAGCCCCGCCGAGGCGGGGCTTTGGCTAGGTGCTCCGACCGCCGGGGCGGCCGAAGTGAGCACCAGGACAGGCCAGGGCTTACATCATGCCCATGTCGTCCATGCCGCCCATGCCGCCGCCGGGCATGCCGCCGCCCGCCTTCTCGTCCTTCGGCGACTCGGCCACCATGCACTCGGTGGTGATCATGAGACCGGCCACGGAAGCGGCGTTCTGCAGGGCGGTGCGGGTCACCTTGGTGGGATCCAGGATGCCCATCTCGACCATGTCGCCATACTCGCCGTTGGCGGCGTTGTAGCCGTAGTTGCCCTCGCCCTCGGCGACCTTCTGCATGACCACGGAGGCCTCGACACCGGCGTTGCTGACGATCTGGCGCAGCGGCTCTTCCATCGCGCGGCGGGCAATGGCGATACCGACATCCTGGTCGTGGTTGGCGCCCTTGATCTCTCCGATCGACTTGAACGCGCGCACCAGGGCTACACCGCCGCCCGGGACGATGCCTTCCTCGACGGCCGCGCGGGTGGCATGCAGGGCGTCCTCGACGCGCGCCTTCTTCTCCTTCATCTCGACCTCGGTCGCGGCACCGACCGAGATCACGGCCACACCACCGGCCAGCTTGGCCAAACGCTCCTGGAGCTTCTCCTTGTCGTAGTCGGAGGTGGTCTCCTCGACCTGGGCGCGGATCTGCTCGCAGCGGCCCTTGATGTCCGCCTCGGAGCCGGCGCCGTCGATGAGGGTGGTCTCCTCCTTGCTGACCTGGACCTTCTTGGCGGTGCCCAGCTCGTTGAGGGTGGCCTTCTCCAGCGACAGGCCCACCTCCTCCGAGATGACAGTGGCGCCGGTGAGGATGGCGATGTCCTGGAGCATGGCCTTGCGGCGGTCGCCGAAGCCCGGGGCCTTGACGGCGCAGACCTTGATGATGCCGCGGATGGTGTTGACTACCAGGGTGGCCAGGGCCTCGCCCTCGACGTCCTCGGCAACGATCAGGAGCGGCTTGCCGGCCTTGGCGACGGACTCGAGCACCGGGAGCAGGTCACGGATGTTGGAGATCTTCTTGTCGTGCAGGAGGATGTAGGGGTCCTCGAGCTCGGCGCTCTGACTCTGCTGGTTGTTGATGAAGTACGGGGAGAGATAGCCGCGGTCGAACTGCATGCCCTCGACCACGTCGAGCTCGTTGTGCAGGGACTTGCCCTCCTCGACGGTGATGACACCCTCCTTACCGACCTTCTCCATGGCCTCGGCGATGATGTTGCCGATGGAGTCGTCGGAGTTGGCGGAGATGGTGCCGACCTGGGCGATCGCCTTGCTCTCGGTGCAGGGCTTGGAGAGGGCCTTGAGCTGCTCGGTGGCGGCGATGACGGCGGCGTCGATGCCACGCTTGAGGTCCATCGGGTTCATGCCAGCGGCGACCGCCTTGAGGCCTTCGCGCACCATGGCCTGGGCCAGTACGGTGGCGGTGGTGGTGCCGTCACCGGCGATGTCGGAGGTGTGGGAAGCGACCTCCTTGACCATCTGGGCGCCCATGTTCTCGAACTTGTCCTTGAGCTCGATCTCCTTGGCCACGGACACGCCGTCCTTGGTCACGGTCGGGGCACCGAAGGACTTCTCCAGGACCACGTTGCGGCCCTTGGGGCCAAGCGTCACCTTGACCGCGTTGGCCAGGACGTTGACGCCATCCATCATGCGGGCACGGGCGTCGCCGCCGAAACGAACGTCTTTTGCGCTCATCGGGAATTTCCTCGCTTGCTTGCGTTAGCTGAATTTGGAGTGGGATGGGAAGCGCGGCAGGCCCTTCAGGCCTCGATGACGCCCATGATGTCGTCTTCGCGCATCACCAGGAACTCATTGCCGTCGAGCTTGACCTCGGTGCCGGAGTACTTGCCGAACAGGACGCGATCGCCCACCTTCAGGTCCAGCGGACGGTTCTCGCCGCTGTCCAGGATCTTGCCGTTGCCGACGGCGATGACCTCGCCCTGGATCGGCTTCTCGGTGGCGGTGTCGGGGATCACGATGCCGCCTGCGGAGGTACGCTCCTCTTCCATGCGGCGGACGACGACGCGGTCGTGCAGGGGACGGATCTTCATCGAGTTTCTCCTCGTAGCGTCAGGGGGGGGTTGAGAGTGCCCCGGTCGGGGGTGCCGGTTGTTAGCACTCACCGGAAGCGAGTGCCAATAGTAGAGGCAAATCCTGGGCTGTCAAGCCACGGGCGACCTTCGGGACCCTCGCCGGGCCCGATCCCGTCGGCGGGCAGCCCGCCAAGACCAAGACGGCACCCCGTGGGCATGGCCGACCCAGATCCTCGGCGCAACCGCGTACAATCCGCCGCGCCCGCCCGGCGGCCGCGCAGCCGGTGACCACATACCCAACCCCAAGCAGATGCCAGTCGACACGGCGAGATGAACCCTGCGAGCCCCGAAACGATCCCTCCCACGCCCAGCGCACCCGCCCCGGAGGTCCGCGCGCGACTCATTGGCTATGCCGCCACCGTGTTCCTGAGCTCCGGGATCCTGCTGGTGCTCGAGATCGTCGCCGGACGGCTCATCGCGCCCTACGTGGGCGTCTCCCTCTATAGCTGGACCTCCATCATCGGCGTCATCCTGGCCGGACTCTCACTCGGCAACTGGCTCGGCGGCGTCTGGGCCGATCGCGGTGCCACCACCCGCACCGCTGGTCTGGTCCTGGCCGCGGGCGGCGCCTACTGCATCCTGGCCCTCGGGCTCGTCAATTGGGCCGGGCGGCTGGTCCAGAGCGAGGACCTGACCCTGCTCGCGGCGAGCTTCGCGCTGGCCTTCCTGCTCTTCTTCGTGCCGGCGGTGCTGATCGGTGTCGTCACACCGCTGCTCACCACCCTGGCCCTGGCGCTCGACCCGCGCCCGGGTCACGTGGTCGGACGGATGAACGCCCTGGCGGCGGTCGGCAGCATCCTCGGCACCTTCGCCGCCGGCTATTTCCTGGTGCAGACCTTCGGCAGCCGCGCCCTGATGCTCGGCTCCGGCGTCGCCTTGCTGCTACTCGCCCTGCCCTTCCTGCGCGATCTGGGCCGCGGTACGGCGGCGGGCCTGGCGCTCGCCCTCGCCGGCTCGGCGGGCCTGGTCTGGCAGCAAGGCGCCCTCGAGTCCACCTGCGACCGCGAGAGCGCCTACTTCTGCATTCGGGTCGACGACCAGGCCGCCGGGGCCACGCCGGGCGAGACCCGCGGGCTGGTGCTGGACCACCTGCTGCACGGCATCAACCACCTTCAGATCCCCGAGCTGATGATCGCGCCCTATGTCCACGGCCTGGACGAGCTCGCCCACGCCCAGTTCGGCGACCGTTACGACCAGGGCCTCGACTGGTTCTTCCTCGGCGGCGGTGCCTACACCCAACCCCGGGCGGTGCGGGCCCTGAGCCCCGCCTCCCGGGTGACGGTCGCCGAGCTGGACCCGGCCGTGACCGCAACCGCCCGCACGGCACTCGGTCTGGACACCGAGGGCCTCGAGATCCTGCACCAGGACGCCCGCATGGCCCTCGCGCGTCAGCCGCCGGCCTCGCTCGACGTCATCATCGGCGACGTCTTCCACGACGTGGCGGTGCCCTATCACCTGACCACCCGCGAGTTCGCGACCCTGGTTCACGAGCGGCTGCGTCCTGGCGGGCTCTACGCGATGAACCTGGTGGACAGCTTTCCCGACCCGCGGCTCCTGAAGTCGGTGGTTGCCACCCTGCGCGAGGTCTTCGCCGAGGTCGATGTCTGGATGGACGGGCCGCCCGGCGCCAACCGGGTCACCTTCATCCTCACCGCCACCGACGCCCCGCCCCTGCCCGACGAGGTCGCCGCCCGCACCGGCCCGGCACGCACCTGGGCGCGGGTGACCGACATGCTCGACCGCTTCGGGGTGCCGATGGACTCGGTCCCCGTCCTCACCGACGACTACGCCCCGGTGGAGCAGCTCATCGCCCATCTGCTCACCGGCCGTGACGGCTAGCAGCGGCTCCCGACCGCCGGACTCGGGGCGCCCTGCGGTGCGCGGCCCTTGACGCCGCCCCGGCTGCCCGCCTAGCCTCGTGGCGTGCGCCAGTCCCCGTCCAGCATCGACCTCCACGCCCCATCCCAGGCGGTCCCGCCCGGGGCGGGTCCGGCCACGCCATGAGCATCCTCGCCGTGGTCGGCAACAAGGGCGGGACCGGCAAGACCACCCTCTCGCTGAACCTGGCCGCCGGGCTGGCGCGACACGACCCCGTGGTGATCATCGACGCCGACCCCCAGCAATCAGCCTACCAATGGCGCCTGGTGCGCGACGAGGATCCCGGGCTGCCGGACGTGGTGGCCGCGGCGGTGGGCCTGGAGCGCTCGGTGGAGGCCCTTCGCCACACCAGCACCCACCTGGTCATCGACTGCCCGCCGTCCATCAAGGCACCCCAGACCGAGCGGGCCCTGCGCATCGCCGACATCGCCCTGATCCCGGTCCAGCCGTCGCCGATGGACCTCTGGGCCACCTCCCATATCGCCCGGGTGATCGAGCGACTGCGGCCCGACAATCCTCGGCTGCGGGCAATCATCGTCATGAGCCAGGTGGAGCCGCGCACGACGCTCTCGCGTCTGATGCCCGAGGCCATCGCCGAGCTCGATCTGCCCGTGGCCGCGACGGGTCTGCAACGGCGCTCGATCCATCGCCATTGCGTCCTCGAGGGGCGCACCGTGTTCCAGGCCGGCCGCCGCGGTGAGGCCGCGGCGGCCGAGATCGATGCACTCATCGCCGAGGTCATGCGCCATGTCTAACGCCGACACCACGGAACGCCGCCTGCTGGCATCCATCCGCAAGGCCAAGGGGGAGGACGACGCCCCGGCCCCACGTCCGCGTCGCACCGCCGCGCCGCGCGCCGCGAGCAAGCCGGCCCGAATCCCCGCGACCAGCCCCGCCGCCGCACCCGAGGGCGCGGACCCCTTCCAGGCTGCCCCACGGGTCTGGCCGGACTGAGAGCCCCGCCATCGGGGACGGGCGCCCGATGAGCGCGGGCCCCTTCTCGAAGCTCGAGAAACGTTGGCGGGACGAGCGTGCCGCCCGCCAGGCCCGCAGCGCAGACCTGCGCCGGCGTCTCGCCGAGCGCGGTCTGCCGGTCTTGCGCGGCTACGGGGCCCGCCAGGTGTGGCTCTTCGGATCGGTCGCGGACGGCCGCGCAGACGCGGGATCGGACATCGACCTGCTCGCCATCCCCATCGAGACCGCGAGCTACTGGTCGGCGCGCCGCGACCTGGAGGAGGCCCTGGAGCATCCGGTCGACCTCTACACCCAGGACGACGACGCCGGATTCGTGCGCAAGGTGATGGAGCGCGGGGAGTTGATCGATGAAGTACAACCTTGAGCTGCTCCGGGCGGACATCGAGGACGAGCTGGCCAAGATCGCGCGGCTCGAGGAGGCCTTCCGACTCGCGGATCCCAAGCTCGACCTGCCCGCGGATGAGGTGAATGACTATGATCGGGCCGCAATCGGCTATCACCTCCACAACTTCTACAACAGCTGCGAGAACATATTCGGCGCTATCGCCCGCTTCTTCGAGAACGATCTCGGCCCCCAGACCTGGCACGCGGACCTGCTCAAGCGGATGAAGCTCGAGATCGCGCATCACCGTCCGGCGGTCATCGACGAGGCGCTGTATCGTCTGCTCGAGGACTTTCGCGGCTTCCGTCATGTCTTTCGCCACAGCTATTCCTTCGAGCTCGACTGGGACCGCGAGCGGCTGGTGGCCAACAAATTCCGCCGCGCGGCCACCCTGTTGCG
>CAVQQM010000050.1:0-26643 GCA_963714915.1 uncultured Gammaproteobacteria bacterium | reverse complement strand
GGGGCAGGCTCATCCTGTGAGCCACCGGCGGGCGCACACTTTCGGGGTCAATCCATTGCCGCGCCCCTGGAGGTCCCCGTGTCCGCCGTCGCCGAGTGTCTGTCGAAGCTCCAGCTGGGCCCGCCCCAGCCCCACGGGGGTCTCGCCCTCTTTCCGCTCCTCGGCGACGGGATCGCCGATCCGGCCTATCTGCTCCTCGACGAGGCCCTCGCCGAGGGATGCGCCCAGGTGACCGAGGTCTCCGAGTCCGGCAGCGTGCCGGAGCTGCGCTTCGTCAATGGGTGCACCCGCCCGGTCCTGTTGCTCGATGGCGAGGAGCTCGTGGGCGCCAAGCAGAACCGCATCCTCAACCTGACGGTGCTGGCCCCGGCGCTCGAGACCATCCTGATCCCCGTCTCCTGTGTGGAGGCCGGACGCTGGAGTGCGCAGTCAGCGCGGTTCGCGAGCGCCGGACGCGCCCACTATGCGGCGGGCCGGGCCCGCAAGGCCTCCCAGGTGAGCGACGCCCTGCGCTCCGAGGGATCCCGGCGCAGCGACCAAGGGGAGGTGTGGGCCGATATCGCGGCCAAGTCCGTGCGCATGGGGGTGTCTTCCGACACGGACGCCGCCGCGGCACTCTATGCCGACCATCGGGCAAGTCTGGATGGATACCGCGAGGCATTCACCCCGGTCCCTGCCCAGCTCGGGGCGCTCTTCCTGCTCAACGGGCGGGTCCTGAGTCTGGACATCTTCGACAGCGCACGCACCCTCGCCGCCCTGCTCCCCAAGCTCGTGGAGAGTGCGGCCCTCGATGCCCTGGATGCCACGGGTGGGGAGTCAGACGCTCCGTCCGCGGGGCAGGCTGAAGCCTTCATCGCGGCCGTGACCGCGGCGGAGCTGGAGGGCTTCCCGGCCGTAGGTATGGGAGAGGACCACCGACTGCGCAGCCCGCGCGCGGCGGGCGGCGCCCTGTTGGTGGACGGACGACTCATCCATCTATGTGCCTTTGGCGTGGATATGTCGGCGCCTGGCAGTGGACCCAGCGGCAGCCGAATCGTGCGGGCCTCTCGGAGACACCGGGCGCGGGGATAGGGTTGCCGCGTGCCGCTCATCGGGTTTGGGGTGTTACAGGGGAGTTAGGGATGGATCTACGCTCAGGCTATCAGGGCGCCCTGCTCGGGCTCGCCGTGGGCGATGCCCTGGGGACCACATTGGAGTTCCGGCCGCCGGGGAGCTTCGAGCCGATCAGCGACATGATGGGCGGCGGGCCTTTCCGCCTGGCGCCCGGGCAGTGGACCGACGACACCTCCATGGCCCTGTGCCTGGCCGAGAGCCTGATCGCCTGCCAGGGCTTCGACCCCGCCGACCAGATGCGCCGTTATCTGCGCTGGTACCGGGAGGGACATTGGAGCAGCACCGGCCGTTGTTTCGACATCGGCAACACGGTCGGCGCCGCGCTGCGACGCTTCGAGCGCGACGGCGAGCCCTTCGCGGGAGAGACCCATCCCCGCGCCGGGGGCAACGGCTCCCTGATGCGGCTCGCGCCCATCCCCCTGGCCTTCGCGACCGACCCCAGCGCGGCGATCCATCTGGCGGGTGAGATGTCGCGCACCACCCACGGGGCACCCGAGCCGGTGGATGCCTGCCGCTACTACGCCGGGCTCATCCTGGGCGCACTGCAAGGCGCGCCCAAGGAGATGCTCCTGGCACCCCGCTACAGCCCCGCGCCGGGCATCTGGGAGGCGGGGGTCTTGAGTCCGCGCATCGATGCGATCGCGGCCGGCTCCTTCAAGATCCGACAACCGCCGCAGATCCGCGGCACTGGCTATGTCGTCGATGCCCTGGAGGCGGCCTTGTGGGCCTTCTGGACCACGGCAGATTTCGAGTCCGGCGCCCTGGCGGCGGTGAACCTGGGCGACGATGCCGACACCACCGGGGCGATCTACGGCCAGCTCGCCGGTGCCCACTACGGGCTGGGGGGCATTCCGGAACCCTGGCTTGAGCGGATCGCGTTGCGGGACGGAATCTCCGGGCTTGCCGAGGGTCTGCTGGACCTGGCGCGTCCAACAGGCGGCTAGCCGCCGCGACGGCCCTGTGCCCCCAAGTGTCGGCCTAGTCCTACAGTTCGGGGGACACTTGCCGACAGCCGAACAGGCTCGCAACGTGTACTCTTACGGGACGGCTTGGAAGCCCGCTGGAGGAATCGAGGGGCGCCTGGCCTGTTGAGTGCCAATGCCATGGACACGAGGACCAGACCGATGGCAAGCGCGACACCGCAACGGATCGACTTGGATGTGGATCGTCGGCGCAGTAACCGAATCCCCGCCCGACTGCCCTTCGAGCTCTATACGGCCCATCGGCCCATCGGCCGATTCTGGTCCGGCAATGTGAGCCAGGAAGGGCTCTTTCTCGAGACCCCATCCCCCGAGGCGCTCGACTCGGGCATCCTCGGGCTCAGGTTCGAGGTCGGCAGATCG
Source organism: uncultured Gammaproteobacteria bacterium (assembly GCA_963714915.1). GTDB lineage: Bacteria > Pseudomonadota > Gammaproteobacteria > Chromatiales > Chromatiaceae > Thiodictyon. The sequence goes on along the minus strand of CAVQQM010000050.1, from coordinate 24,187 downwards.
GGCTACGACCTGCGGGGGCGGGTCGTCTATCGCGTCCCAGGAGAGGGCATCGGCATCCAGCTCGCCTACTGGCGCAACGCCGACCGGCCGGCGCATCAGGCCTATCTGCGGGTCATCTCGTAACGGCTCTCGAGCCGGCGACCCTGGCGACCGCCCCTCACAGCCCCCTGAACGCGGCACGGAACGCGACCAGGGTCACCCGCAAGACGATCCACAGGAACCAGGCCACTGCCAGCGCGACCGCCCCGACCAGGATCTGCACGGGCAGGGGTTGGGCGAGCAGCCACACCTGGGCGGTGCCGGCCAGCCCCGCGGCCTTGTCCATCAGCTCGAGCATGGTCGGCTCCTGGGCTTTCCCGTGATGACGACGCTACAAGGGTTCTCAGTGGGCCTTCACGGCCCGCGACGCGGCATCGCTCGCCTGCTGACGCATCGACGCCCGCCCCTCGGCATCCGCCGCGCGGTAGCTCCGAATGAGGTCGATCTCATCGGCCGCGAAGGCCATGGACTCGTCGATGCACAGCAGATAGGCCGCGGTCACATCCCCGAACGCCTCCGAGAGGTCGCGGGCCGCCTCCACGCTGATGCGGCGGATCCCCTGCTCGTAGTTGCTGATCCGGCTCTTGGACAGCAGCCCGCCCGTGCGCTCGGAGAGCTGCGAGAGGGTGAGTCCCTTGGCGCTGCGCGCGGAGCGCAGGCGTCGCCCGCTCTCGCGGATCCGGGCGGTGATTCCTTGGGTCATGGTGTGCGAGATCATCCCGTGGTGTGTCTTGATCTCTAAGCTTGGCACCTGGGCGGGAGTAGGACACGGCGGCAGACGAGCGGACACGGCCCCAAGCGGACCAGGAAGGACGGGCAGGCCGTGAATCGGGCCGGCTTGCGGCCGCGAGGCGCTGGTGTCGGTTGAGGGTTGCCCCTGACCCGCGCTTGCTGCACCGTGAGGGGGTTGCGGCTCCTGCGACCCCGAGGCCTCAGATGCACGTCTCCGATACAACCCTGTTGCGCCAGGAGGCGCTGATCGATGGCGCCTGGTGCGCGGCCGACGATGGCTCGCGGCTGCCGGTCCGAGACCCGAGCAATGGTCAGGTGATCGCGGAGGTGCCGGCCATGGGCGCCGCCGAGACCCGGCGGGCGATCGCCGCGGCCGAGCGTGCCTGGTCTGGTTGGCGGGCACTCACTGCCGGGGAGCGGGCCGCGTGCCTGCGCCGCTGGCACGACGGGCTGCTCCTCCACCAGGAGGACCTGGCCCGCATCATGACCGCCGAGCAGGGCAAACCCCTCGCCGAGGCGCGCGGCGAGATCGCCTATGCGGCCTCCTTCCTGGACTGGTTCGCCGAGGAAGGCCGTCGCGTCTACGGCGAGCTGATCCCCCCGCATCAGGCCGGCAAGCGACTACTGGTCCTGCGCCAGTCGGTCGGGGTCTGCGCGGCGATCACGCCCTGGAACTTCCCCGCTGCGATGATCACCCGCAAGGCGGGAGCGGCCCTGGCCGCGGGCTGCACCCTGGTCGTGAAGCCCGCCGAGCAGACACCGCTCTCGGCACTGGCCCTCGCCGAGCTCGCCCAACGCGCCGGCATCCCGGCGGGGGTGCTGAATATCGTGACCGGTGCGCCGGAGGCCATCGGCGAGGAGCTGACCGGCAATCCGGCGGTACGCAAGCTGAGCTTCACCGGCTCCACGGCAGTCGGGCGGCTGCTGATGCACCAGTGCGCCGAAGGGATCAAGCGGGTCTCCCTCGAGCTCGGCGGCAATGCACCCTTCATCGTCTTCGACGATGCGGACCTGGACGCGGCCGTCGACGGCGCCATCCAGTCCAAGTACCGCAACACGGGTCAGACCTGCGTGTGCGCCAACCGCCTCCTCGTTCAGTCCGGCATCCACGATGTCTTCGCCGAGCGTCTGGCGGAGCGGGTGGCCGACCTGAAGGTCGGGCCAGGCACCGCGGAGGACGTGGTCCAGGGCCCGCTCATCGACGGGGACGCCCTCGCCAAGGTCGAGGCCCACATCGCCGACGCCCTCGGCCGGGGTGCGCGTTTGCTCACGGGCGGCCACCGGCATACCCTCGGCGGGACCTTCTTCGAGCCCACCGTGCTCGCGGGGGTCAGCGCAGAGATGCAGATCGCCCGGGAGGAGACCTTCGGTCCGGTCGCGCCCCTGTTCCGATTCGACACCGAGGCCGAGGCGATCACCCTGGCCAACGCCACCGAGTTTGGCCTCGCGGCCTATTTCTACACCCGCGACCTCGCCCGCGCCTGGCGGGTCTCGGAGGCCCTGGAGTACGGCATCGTCGGCGTCAACACCGGTATCATCTCCACCGCCGTGGCGCCCTTCGGCGGCGTCAAACAATCCGGCATCGGACGCGAGGGTGGGCACCAGGGCATCGACGAGTATCTAGAGACCAAATATGTGTGTATCGATATCGACGCCTGATCCGGCCGCCCCCGGCGCCCGCTCCCCGCGGCCGCCACTGGGGGAGGCTCCCCGCTGCGGGTCGCGCATGGGGTCCGTGCGATGAGCGAGCCTTTCGGCATCGCCACCCTCTCGGTGGCCCTCCATGTCCTGATCCAGGCCGTCCTGGTGGTCCGCGTCCTGCTGCGGCCCCATCGCGACCCGGCATCCCGGATCGCCTGGACCCTGGTGATCCTGGCCCTACCGGTGGTGGGCATCCTGGCCTATCTGTTGCTCGGCGAGGTCAACCTCGGACGGCGTCACGTCCGGATCACAGAGCGGGTCATCGCCGAGATGCCTCGACTGGAAGACGCGCCCGGGGCAGATGCAGCGGAGGCGGCCGCCGAGATCCCGGATCGCCACCGGCATCTGTTTCGGGTCGGCCGCTCGATCAGCGCGTTTGAGCCCGTAGGCGGCAACAGCGGGGAACTGATGGCGAGCTCGGATGCCACCATCGACGCCATGGTGTCCGACATCGACGCCGCCCGCGATCACGTCCATCTGGTGTTCTATATCTGGCTGCCCGACAACAATGGCTTGAAGGTGGCCGAGGCACTCAAGCGCGCCGCGCGTCGCGGCGTCTCCTGCCGGGCCATGGCCGACGACCTGGGCTCCCGTCTCCTGATCCGCTCGGAGCACTGGCGGGCCATGGATGAGGCCGGGGTACACCTCGCGCGGGCACTGCCCATCGGCAACCCGCTGCTGCACGCACTCACCGGGCGCATCGATCTGCGCAATCACCGCAAGATCGTGGTCATCGATGACCGGATCACCTATTGCGGGAGCCAGAACTGCGCCGACCCCGCCTTTCTCATCAAGGCCAAGTTCGCGCCCTGGGTGGACGCAGTGATCCGCTTCGAAGGACCCATCGCGCGCCAGAACCAGCATCTGTTCGCCATCGACTGGACGGCCCACACGGGTGAGCCGCTCGACGAGCTGCTCCGCCGCCCGATGCCCGCGCCGGCGCCCGGGTTCGCGGCCCAGGCGATCGGTACCGGGCCCACGATTCGCTTCGCGGCCATGCCCGAGCTCTTCGAGGCCACTCATCTACAGCGCCTGCAAAGAGCTGGTCGTCACCACCCCCTACTATGTCCCCGACGACCCCTTGCAGGCCGCGCTCTGTGCCAGCGCCAGGCGCGGCGTCGCGACCACCATGGTGTTTCCCGCCCGCAACGATTCCTGGGTGGTCGCCGCGGCGAGCCGCAGCTATTACGCCGACCTGCTGGCCGCTGGGGTGCAGATTCACGAGTATCCCGACGGGCTCCTGCACACCAAATCGCTCACCCTCGATGGCGAGCTGACACTGATCGGCTCGGCAAACATGGACCGGCGCAGCTTCGAGCTGAACTACGAGAACAACATCCTGTTCTGGGATCCTGCGCTCACGGCACAGGTGCGCCAACGCCAGGCGAGCTACATCGCCCGCTCGCGACCGGTCACCGCCGAGGAGGTGGCGGGCTGGACCTGGCATCGACGCCTCCGCAACAACGCCGTCGCGATGCTCGGACCCGTGCTCTGACGCCCGCGCGGCGGGTTCATCGGCGGTCCACCGGCGAAAGGCTAGGTCCCAAGGAAAGAGGCCCCATGAGCGCGGCCGAATCGGGATCGCGACCCTCGCTGGGATCCCCCAAGTCCGACAGGCCGCCAGCCAGGTCCCTGCGGGCTGGAGCGGCGACACCGGATGCGGGGACACCCGGACAGGACCCAGGTCCCTCGGCGTGATCGGCACCCGGAGCACGCCATAGCGGATTCCGAGCCCCTGGGGGTGGCACATCGGCAACCCCGGAACGCCCTACCTGCGCCGTCCTCGAGCCCGTCAACGATCTCGACGCCACGTTTCAGGACATGTTCGAGGCCTTGTGGCCCGGGGGATCGCCCTGCATCAGGTCGATCTCAAGAGCCATGGGCTGCACCGGCGCAACGAGCTCGACTTCCTGGCCTGGCCGCCCACGGCCTGGCGCCTGATGCACTCCCAGAAGGGCGTGCCGAACCGTTGGCGGGTGAACCGCTACCGCGAGATCATCGCCCACAGCGCCTTCGAGCTCGGTCTGCTGGAGCCCACGTCCATCGCCGCTGCTGAGACGGTTCGGGAGGTTCGCCCGCATCTTGCGCCAGGTTTCGCGACCCTCTCGGGCGAGGACCTCGCCTGGCTGGGGTTTTGGGTCCTGCTGAGGAAACCGTCCCTGGAGCCCGCCGCCGAGACCGGCTCGACATCCAACTGACGGGCGCGTCGGTCACCGCGGCGAATGGTCCGCGTATCCTCGTCCTGAGCGCGCTCTTCCCCAACTCGCGGCAGCCTTACGCGGGCCTGTTCATTCGCGAGCGCATGTTTCGCGTCGGTCGCGTGCTCGGCCTGCAGGTGGTCTCGCCCAAGGCGGGGTCACCCTTCGACCCGTTGGTGCGATGGTTCGAGCCGCACTACCGGCCGCGGGCCCCGCGCGCGGAGCAACAGGATGGCTTCACGTGCGCTGCCCGAGGTTCCTCGCGCTGCCTGGTCTGTATCGACGCCCATGTCGCCTACCCGGGGGGCTATGCGGCCAGCCTGCTCGGACGCTGGCTCGGCAAACCGGTCACCATCACCCTCAGGGGGACCGAGCAGCCCCATAGCCGCGATCGGGTCAAACGCCGTCGTATGCAGCAGGCACTCGGGCGCGCGGCCCAGGTCTTCGCGGTCTCCGGGTCGCTGGCCAGGCTGGCGATCGAGCTGGGGGCTGACCCGAAACGGGTCCTGGTGGTCGGCAACGGGGTCGACACGGATCGCTTTCGACCGGAACAAGGCGCGCGCGGATCGGCCTTGCGGAGGATGCGCGGACATTGATCTCGGTGGGCGGACTGCTGGAGCGCAAGGGGTTCCACCGGGTCATCGAGGTGCTGCCGCGGTTGTTGGACCGTCATCCAGGCTTCCAGTACCTCATCGTCGGCAGCGGCGGCCCCGAGGGCAACTACGAGGGGGTCCTGCGGGATCTGGTCGAGCGGCACGCGCTGACCGAGCGGGTCCGTTTCCTGGGCCAGGTCCCCCCGGAACGGCTGGCCGAGGTGCTCAGCGCCGGAGACTGTTTCGTGCTCGCCACGAGCAACGAGGGCTGGGCGAACGTCTTCCTCGAGGCGATGGCCTGTGGATTGCCGGTGATCACCACGGACGTCGGCGGCAACGCCGAGGTCGTGTCCGACCCCAGCCTGGGGACCATCGTGTCCGTTCGGGGACCCGGATGCACTCGCCACGGCCATCGACGCTGGACTCGCCAGGGCCGCGGCTGGCGGCTGGGACCCCGCCGAATCCGCGCCTACGCCGAGGCGAACGACTGGGAGCACCGGGTCAGGGTCCTGGTGGACAGCTTACGGCGCATCGCCGCTCAGGCCCATGGGCGCGCGCCACCGGTTAGCCGAGCCGCCGGGACGGCCGGGATCCCGGGCGTGGGTCGCGCGTGTTGCGCGAGTCCCATCATGTCGCGAATCGGTCGCGCCGCTCCCCGAGTCCCGGCTATGATGTCGGGTGCGCCCGGGGTCTAACCCCCCGGGCCAGCTTCAGTCCCATCCGAGCGTCCTCGACCCCACAGACCCGCAGCCGAGCCCCGAGTGCCCGTGTCCGTCCCGTCGCGCCATCAGACCGCCCTCCCCCGTTGGGCGCGGGGCTCACTGCTCCTTGCCGCCGGACTCTTCCTGCTCTGGGCCGCGGCCGCACGCCTGGGCGGGCTGGACGGGATGGTGGTCTGGCACGACGAGGTCTTCACCCTGGTCAGGGCCTTCGGGCACTCGGAGTCGGACATCCAGGCGACCCTGTTCTCGGGGCAGCTCGTGTCACCGGCCGAGGTCCTGGTGCTCCAGGGGCCCGATCCCACACGCGGCTGGGATGCGGCACTCGCGGCCTTCGCCTCCCACCCGGAGCACGCCCCGCTCTATTACGCCCTCGCCCGGTTGAGTGCCTTGAGCCTCGCACCCTTTGGGGTCGACCCGGTCAGCGCCGCGCGCGGGGTCGCGGCGGTGGCCGGGATCCTGATCATCCCCGCGGCCTTCGTCCTGGCACGCGTGCTGTTCGGCGGCGGCGCCGTGCCCTGGCCCGCGGCCCTGCTCGCGGCCGCCTCGCCCATGCTCTTCCTGTACGCCCAGGAGGCTCGGCAATACAGCCTGTGGGTCCTGATGGTGGCGCTCTCCACCGCCGCCCTGGTGTGGGCCGTCGAGGCACAGCGAGGGCGCGGGCGCTGGCTCCTCTACTGGTTGCTGCTCACCCTGGGGCTCTATACCCACCTGCTGTTCCTGCTGATCCTCCCGGTTCACGGTCTGCACGTGCTCCTCTCGCGGGGGCCCGGGTCCCGCCGATCCGGCCTGATGCCCTGGTCGATAGCGACGGCGGCTGCCCTCCTGGCCTTCGGTCCCTGGATCGCGGTGCTGCTCGGCCGCCACCAGGAGGCGGCCAACAACACCGAATGGATGGCGCGCGCCATCGGCTGGACGCGCAACCTGGGGGAATGGGCGACCCATCTGACCCGGCTGTGGGTCGACCTCGCCCCGGCCGTTCCAGCCTGGGGGACGGGCCTGCTGATCGCCCTGGCACTCGCCGTCGGCTACTACCTGGTCCGCGCACCCCGACCCGCGGTCTGGCTGCCCCTCGGCATCGCCTTAGTCTATCTGGGCGTGGTGCTCGGGCCGGACCTGGTCCTGGGCGGGAGCCGCTCCCAGCACGTGCGCTACGCCCTGCCCGCCGTGCTGGCGATCCTGATCATGGTCGCCTGGGTGATCGGCACCGGGATGGGATCGAGCCGCGCGGCCGTCCGCGCCGTGAGCGGACTCGTGCTCCTGGTGCTGGTGCTCCTGGGGGGCGCCTCGATCCTGGCCATCCAGCGCGCTGACAGCTGGTGGAACAAGCAGTTCAGCGCCACCAACGCGAGGATCGCCGAGGCCCTGAATCGGGCCCAACGACCGCTGGTGATCGCCAGCCATTCGGGCGTCACGCCCGGCGAACTGATCTCGCTCGCCCACCGCCTGGACCACCACGCGCGGATCTGGGGCGAGCGCGGAGACTCCATGCCCGCCATCGCTGATTTCGACACCGTCATCGCCTTGATGCCCTCACCGGCCATCGCCGAGCGGCTGGGGCCCGACTACCGGCTCGAGCCCGTCCCCGACACCTGGCAATGGTTCTGGGTGCGCCCGGCCGGGCCCGGGTCGTCCGAGTCCTCCCCGACGGAGGGCGCGCCATGAGACGCGCGACCCTGTGGATCCCACTCCTGATCGCCGGGCTCACCTTCGCCCTGTGGGCCCTGCTGAACCGGCCCACGGAGGAGCCGCCCTGGCCCGCCCAGATCCAGGGCTTCTCCTTCGCGCCCATGCGCGCCTACGACGACCCGACCGAGGGCAACTACCCGTCGATCCTGGACATCGACGCCGATCTCGCCCTGCTCCAGGGCGACGTTCACGCGGTGCGCACCTATGAGGTGAGGGACACCATCGGCGAGGTGCCCCGCCTGGCCGCGGCCCACGGGCTCAATGTCACCATCGGCGCCTGGCTCGACACCGACACCGAGGGCAATGCCGAGGAGATCGAGCGGTTGCTCGAGATCCTGCGGGAGGGTCACCGCAACATCGTGCGGGTGATGGTGGGCAACGAGGTGCTGCTGCGCGACGACATGACGGTCGCGGAGCTCATGGACACCCTCGATCTGGTGCGCAAAAACACCTACCTACCCGTGAGCACGGCCGAGCCGCCCTACATCTGGCTCAAGTATCCCAAGCTCGCCGAGCACGTGGACTTCATCACCATCCACCTGCTGCCCTACTGGGACGGGGTGGAGGTGGAGAAGGCGGTGGATTTCGCCTTCAAGTGGCTCGATGAGATAAGGAAGACCTTCCCCGACAAGCCGATCGTGATCGGCGAGGTGGGCTGGCCGAGCAACGGCCGGCGCAACGGCGGAGCGGAGCCGTCGCTGGCCAACCAGTCCAGATTCCTGCGCCGATTCATCGCCCGCGCCGAGGAGGAGCACCTCGTCTACTACATCATGGAGGCCTTCGACCAGCCCTGGAAGGCCAAGGTCGAGGGCCCCATCGGCACCTACTGGGGCGTCTACAACGCCGACCGCGAGCCCAAGTTCGCCTTCACCCAGCCCATCGTGCGCGTCCCCGACTGGAAAGAGCTGTCCGCCCTCTCGATCGTCACGGCGGTGCTCCTACTGGTCTTCCTGTACCGCGACAGCTCTACGCTGGGGACCTCGGGGAAGGGCTTCCTGGCCCTGGTGACCTACGGCATATCCACGGCCGCGGTCTGGATCATCTACGACTACACGCGCCAGTACATGACCCCGGCGACGGCGGTGGTGGGGCTGGTGCTGCTGATCGGCGGCCTAGGGGTCATCACCTTGCTGATGGCCGAGGCCCACGAGTGGGCCGAGTCCCTGTGGCTCAAACGCTGGCGCCGGCCCTTCCCGCGTCGCAAGGTCCCCGACGCCGAGCTCCCCTTCGTCTCGGTGCACGTGCCGGCCTACAACGAGCCGCCCGAGCTGATGATCGAGACCCTCGACGCCCTGGCGGCGCTCGATTACCCGAGCTTCGAGGTGATCGTCATGGACAACAACACCAAGGACCCGGAGGTCTGGGGGCCGGTACGCGCGCACTGCGCGGCGCTCGGTGGGCGTTTCCGATTCTTCCACGCCAATCCGCTCCCCGGCTTCAAGGCCGGCGCGCTCAACTTCGCCCTGCGCGAGACCGACCCGCGTGCCGAGGTGGTCGCGGTGATCGACGCGGATTATCTGGTGGACCGCCGCTGGCTGCGCGACCTGGTGGTGGCCTTCGCCGATCCCGAGGTGGGCATCGTCCAGGCCCCCCAGGACTACCGCGACGGCGCCCAGAACGCCTTCAAGGCCATGTGCCTGGCCGAGTACCGCGGCTTCTTCCACCTGGGCATGGTGACCCGCAACGAGCGCAACGCCATCATCCAGCACGGCACCATGACCATGATCCGCCGCCCGACCCTGGACGGCGTGGGCGGCTGGGCCGAGTGGTGCATCACCGAGGACGCCGAGCTGGGTCTGCGGCTCTTCGAGCGCGGCGACAAGGCCCTCTATCTCCCCTGCACCTATGGCAAAGGGCTGATGCCCGACACCTTCAACGACTTCAAGAAGCAGCGCTTCCGCTGGGCCTATGGTGCCGTGCGCATCTTGAAGGCCCACCGCCGCGAGTTGCTCGGGCTCAAGCGCACCACCCTGTCCGCCGGCCAGCGATATCACTTCGTGGCCGGCTGGCTGCCCTGGTTCGCCGATGGGTTCAACCTGTTCTTCAACCTCGCCGCACTCTATTGGTCGGTGGGGATGGTCGCCTTGCCCCACGTGTTCATGCCGCCCTTCATCAGCATCGCCCTGCTGCCGCTGGTCCTGTTCACCTTCAAGATGACCAAGACCTTCTTCCTCTACCGCAAGCGGGTCACCGCGTCCTTGCGTCAAAGCCTGGCGGCGGGACTCGCGGGGCTCGCGCTATCGCACACCATCTCCATGGCGATCTGGAGCGGGCTCTTCACGGGCAAGCTCGGGTTCTACCGCACCCCCAAGCTCGCCAAGGCACCGGCCCTGATCCGCGCCCTCATGGACGCCCGGGAGGAGGCCCTGCTGGGCACCGCCTTCCTGCTCGGCGCGATCCTGGTGATGCTGCGCGAGGACGCCGCCCAGCTCGACCTGCGGATCTGGACCGCCGTGCTCTTGGTGCAGTCCATCCCCTACTGGTCGGCGGTCATCGTCTCCCTGATCAGCGCCCGCCCGGATCTCCCCGCCAGCCTCGTCGGACCCATGGCCGAGATGCGCTGCGACGAGCAGCCCCCTCGGGTCACGGGAGACACCGCGCGGGAGATGCGCGCGACCGTAGAAGATTAGGGTTTACCCCACATAGGGTTTTCCCTAGAATACCCGCCATCCCCGATATCCCCGACCGCCGAGGCACCGCGACATCCATCGCGGACGATGAAGTGCGGCCGAAATGAGGTTGGCTCCCATGAAGACCCCCCTGATCCTATCCACGCTGGTCGCGGCACTGCTCCTGGTCGGCTTCGACGCCGACGCACGCATGACCAGCGGTGACGTCCAGACCGGCAAGGCCTCCTACTACCACGACCGCTTCCACGGCCGCACCACGGCGAGCGGCGCCAAGTACAACAAGAACGCGCTGAGCGCCGCCCACAAGACCCTGCCCCTGGGCAGCAAGGTGAAGGTCACCGATGCCCGCACCGGAAAGAGCGTGGTGGTTCGCATCAACGACCGCGGACCCTTCATCAAGGGCCGGGTGATCGACCTGTCCCGCGCCGCGGCGAAGGAGATCGGGCTGACCAAGAAGGGGGTCTCTCCCGTCAAGGTCGAGGTGCTGAGCGTCCCCAAGCGCCGCGGCTCCTGATCGACCATCGGGGTCCCCACCCCCTGGATCCGGGCCCTCCCCAACCCGAATTGCCTTCCCGCAGTCTCATACTCTCGGACTTCCAGCCCTCGAGTCACCACGCCCCGGGGCAAGTCTGCGAGCGCCCATGAGGAATGCCGGCAAAGGTTGGAATCGACGCCCTTGGGTTGCATCTGCCGTCCCAGGCACAGCCAACCCGAGACGCGCCGACCATGTCCCGAATCCTGCTCATCGACAACGGCTCCTCGCGACCCGATTCGACCCTCACCCTGCGCCGGCTTGCCGACGCCCTGGGTGAGCGGCTCGGTCGGCAGGTCGCGCCCGTCTCGCTGCAACACGCCCACAAGGTCCCGGCGGAGGCGCTCGGCGGCCGTCCGGCAGACACCCTCGCTCCCTATCTGGGCCGCGCCGCCTCCGCTGGCGAGCGTGACTTCCTCGCCGTGCCCCTTTTCTTCGGTCCGAGCCGGGCGCTCAGCCGTTTCGTGCCCGAGACCGTGACCGAGCTGGCCCCCGAGGTCGGCGAGGTGCGGGTGCGGATCGCCCGGGAGCTGTGCCCGCTGCCGCCCGGCGAGGGGCGACTCGCCGCCATCCTCGCCGACCATGTCCGCGTCGCCTCTGCCGGGATCAGCGGCGCTCGCGTGGTGCTGGTCGACCACGGCTCGCCCATCGCCGAGGTCACCGCCGTGCGCCAATGGCTCGCCGCAGGGCTCGAGGAACAGCTCGGCACCCCCGTCCACCAGGCGGTGATGGAGCGTCGCGAAGGGCCCGAGTACGACTTCAACGGACGTCTCCTGAGCGAGGTGCTAGAGGGGCTCGCCTCGGACCAGCCGACCGCCCCGGTGGTCGTGGCGCTCCTCTTCATCGCCCCCGGACGGCACGCGGGGGCCGGCGGCGACATCGCCGAGATCGTCGCCGGGGTCGAGCGGCGGCACCCCGGCCTGCGCACGCGGCTCACGCCCCTGGTCTCGGCCCATGCAGGACTCATCGACATCTTGGCCGACCGGGCGCTGGAGGCCGGCCTCGACGACCCCGGCACGCGATAAAGGGCCGAAGCGGCGAGGGCCTATCGCGCAGGTGGCAGGGGCGGCAGCGGCAGGGGGCGGGAGCTGCCGTCGTAGGCAGACGAGGTGGGGAGCGGCTCATCGGACGCGGGCGCCGCGTTCTCCGGAACAGGGAGCGAGTCGTCCTCGGCTGGCCCCGACCACGGGGCCTCGATCGCCGACAAGGCCCCGCCGACACCCTCCCCGAGAGCGATCCAGGCCAGTCCGATTGCCCCCACGGCCAGGAGTGCGACCAGGGCCAATCGCCCCCAGGGCCTGCCCCGTCGGCCGCCGGAGCCGAAGATCCTGCGCCGGGAGAGTGGGCCGTGGACGAAACGTAGTTCGTCGTTCCGCATGGGGTACTCCGAGGGGAAGCGGGTGATGGGGCGATGGCGGCACGCTGGACCCAGGTCCAACGGGCGGTCATGGTAATCAGGTCCGCCCCATAGGCCAAGCTCGCCCGGACACCCGGGCGCGCCGTGCCAGACGGGGCCCCAGACGGGATGGCGGGGCGCCCGCGGACTCGCCGAACGAGCCAACCGGAGAGGACAATGGGACAAGATCCGCCAGGGACCGCCCAGCCACCCCCAGCATGCTCCAGATCCATCACAGCAACCGGCTCGAGGTCCTCCTCGCACGCCTGATCGAGATCCTCGACGAGCCGCTCGGGGACCCCTTTGTCAGCGAGCGCATCCTGGTGCAGAACCAGGGCATGGCGCGCTGGCTAGCCCAGGGGATCGCCCTGCGCTCGGGGGTGGCCGCGAACCTGGAGCTGCCACTCCCGGCGCGCTTCGTCTGGGAGCTGCTCGGCGATTGGATCGACGACCTCCCGCGTCAATCGGACTGGGACGCGGACCGGCTCCAGTGGCGGATCTACGCCCTGCTTCCGGGGCTGCTCTCCCGCCCGGGTTTCGAGGCCCCGGCCGGTTATCTCGCCGGCGAGCCCCGCGACCTCAAGCGTCTCCAGCTCGCCCGCCGGATCGCCGACCTCTTCGACCAGTATCTGGTCTACCGGCCGGACCTGGTGCTTGCCTGGGAGGCCGGAACCGACGGGGGTGAGCCCGGCCCCGAGGCCCGCTGGCAGGCGGACCTGTGGCGGGCGCTGGCCGGGGAGATCACTTCTCCCCACCGCGCGACCCTGCTCGCCCGGCTGGAGGGCCTGTTGGATGCCGGCGAATCCCCGCGCCGGCCCCTCCCCGAGCGGATCCTGGGGTTCGGTCTCTCGGCCCTGCCGCCGGTCTATGCCAGACTGCTGGCCCGACTCGGCGAGCGGGTACCCGTGCATCTCTTCCTGCTCAGCCCCTCCCAGGAGTACTGGGCCGATCTCGCGGACGAGCGCCGTCGGACACGCGCCCGGACCCGCGAGCTGATCCGCGGACGCGACGAGGGCGCCGGGCTGCTCGAGGTGGGCAACCCCCTGCTCGCCTCCTGGGGCCGCTCCGGCATGGCCATGCAGGACCTGCTCCTCGAGCTCGAGGCCGAGGTGCACGGGGCCTACGTGCCTGCGGACGAGGGCCGCCTGCTCGGCCAGATTCAGTCCGATCTGCTCCGGCTGCGCGACCGCCGCCAGCCGGACCCCGAGGCCCGTGCCACCCTCGCTTCCGACGACGGCTCGATCCAGGTCCACGCCTGCCACGGCCCCCACCGGGAGGTCCAGGTCCTGCACGACCGGCTGCTCGGCCTGTTCGAGACCCTGCCCGGACTCCAGCCCCGGGACGTGATCGTCATGGCCCCGGACATCGAGTCCTACGCCCCCCACGTGGAGGCGGTCTTCGGATCCGGGGGCTGGTCCAGCGGCGAGTCCGGGGGTGCGCCGGCCATCCCCTACTCGATCGCCGACCGGCGCCTGGTGGCGGGGGACCCGCTCCTCGCGGCGGTTCATGGCCTCCTGCGCCTGCCGGCCTCCCGGCTGGGCGCCGCCGAGGTGCTCGACTGGCTCGCGCTCCCGGCCATCGCCCGGCGCTTCGGTCTCGACGAGGGCGACCTCGCGCGCCTGCGCGCCTGGGTGAGCGAGAGCGGGGTGCGCTGGGGCCTGGACGGGGAGATGCGCTCCCGGCTCGATCTGCCGCCCGACGACGCGAACACCTGGTCCTTCGGGCTCGAGCGGCTGTTCCTCGGTCTGTCCCTGCCGCCTGACGGCGAGTTGTTCGGGGCCATCGCACCCTACCCCGACCTGGAGGGTCCGGAGACCGAGGCCCTGGGCGGACTGCAATCCTTCATCGACGCCCTCGCCCGCTGGCGCGCGGACCTTGCGGGCGCGCGCTCGCCGGCGCACTGGGCCTGGGACATCAACCGTCTGCTGGGCGAGCTGCTCGCGCCCGACGAGGACGAGGAGACCCGCCTGCAACCCCTGCGCGAGCTGCTGGACGCCCTGCGCACGGACACAGCCGCCGCAGGGTTTTCCGACCCCATCGGACCGGAGTTGATCGAGACCCTGGTCGCCAAGTGTCTCGACGCGGCCGGCCCGGCCCAGCGCTTCCTCCAGGGTCGGGTGACCTTCTGCAACATGGTCCCCATGCGCAGCATCCCAGCTCGGGTGGTGTGCCTGCTGGGGATGGGCGACGGGGCCTTCCCGCGTCAGCAGCACCCGCCCGGGTTCGATCTCATGACCGCGCATCCGCGCCGCGGCGACCGCAACCGGCGCGAGGACGACCGCCTACTGTTCCTCGAGACCCTGCTTGCGGCACGCGACCGGCTGCTGATCTTCTACGTAGGCCAGGATGCACGCGACAACGCCCTCAAGGTGCCCTCGGTGCTCCTGACCGAGCTCTTGAGCTATTGCAGCGCCGCCTACCGCACCGCGGACGGCAGCGACCCGGTCGTCCAGATCCGCGCCCATCATCCGCTCCAGCCCTTCTCCAGGCGCTGCTTCGACGGCTCCGACCCGCGGCTCGCGAGCTACCGGTCGGACTGGTGCCGCGCGGCCACCGCGGTACGCGAGCCGGGCGCGGACCGCTTCGCCCCCGAGCCCCTACCCGCACCCGGGCCGGAGGGGCCAGCCGGGGAGCCAACCGGGGAGCCGGCCGCCATCGACCTCGACGATCTGATCGGATTCTGGCGCTCGCCCTGCGCCTGGCTCTTGGATCGGGTCGTCGGACTCGGGCGCGTGGGGCAGGACGGTCGGCTCGCCGAGTCGGAGCCCTTCGTCGCCACGACCCTCGAGGGCTGGAAGATCCGCGATCGGGTCTTTCGCCTGCTGGACGCGGACCCTGGCGCCACGCCTGGCACCACACCGGACCAGGGCGACCGCGAGCGAGCCCTGGGGACCCTACGGGCGGAGGGGCTGCTCCCACACGGGGCCGCCGGAGAGATCACCCTCGACACCGGGCTGGCCGCGGTGGAGGCCCTGCGCGAGCGGCTCGCGCCCCATCGGATCGATCCCCGTCCGCCGTTGGAGCTGGACCTGGATCTCGGTACACGCCGTGTCACGGGCTGGCTCGACGGTCTGACCGGGGCGGGCCTACTGGACCATCGGGTGGGCAAGACCCGGCCCACCGACCGGCTGCGGCTCTGGATCCGTCACCTGGCCCTGAACCTGGCCCGTCCCGCGGGGATACCGTGCCGATCGATCCTGATCACCGAGACCGACAGCCTGGAGCTCGAACCGGTGGCCGACGCGCGCGATCTCCTGCTGGACCTGATCGCGCTCTTCGAGCAAGGCCAGCGGGAGCCCATGCCCTTCTTCGCCAGCACCTCGTTCGATCTCGCCAGCGGGAAAGACGACCAGGCCCGCAAGACCTGGTACGGCGACCGCCAGCGCGCCGGCGAGTGCGATGAGCCGGCGAATCGGACCTGCTTCCGCGGGCGCGACCCCCTCGCCGGTGCGGAGATCGCCCTGACCGTGGGGCTGGCCGGGCGAGTCTATGGCCCGCTGCTCAGGGCCCTGGAGGGGCAGGACGAGGGGGAAGCGCGATGAGCGGACGGATCAGCCAGGACCCGCTCGCCCTGGACCTGGGGGGGCTGCACCTCATCGAGGCCAGCGCCGGCACGGGCAAGACCTACACCATCGCCCATCTGGTGCTGCGCCTCGTGGAGGCCGGGCTGGAGATGAGCCAGATCCTGGTCCTCACCTTCACCGAGGCCGCCACCCAGGAGCTTCGCGACCGCATCGCCCGGCGTCTGCGGGAGGCCCTGGACCTGCTCGACGGGCACGGGTCCAAGGACCCGGTCCTCGTCGCCTGGGCGGCCGCCCTGGCCGAGCGGGACCTGGCGCACGCCCGCGTCAAGCAGGCCATCGCCGACCTGGATCGCTCGGCCATCTACACCATCCACGGGTTCTGCCAAAGGGTCCTACGTGACTATGCCTTCGAGAGCGGCACGCCCTTCGACGCCGAGCTGATCCAGGACGAGTCCGAGCTGCGACAGACCGCCGCCCAGGACTTCTGGCGCCGGCGCCTCGGCCGGTCGGACGCCGCCGAGGCGGCCTGGCTGCTCGGCCAATTCAAGGACGGCCCGGCCAGCCTGCTGGCCCTGCTGGAGCGCCAACTGCGCGGCCCGTCGCCCGAGGTGCTGGGCCCAGACCCCGAACGGCTGCGCGCCGAGCTGGCCCAACTGGACGCCCTGGCCCGCGACCTGGCCGCGGCCTGGCCCGGGGCACGGGAGGCGGTCTGTACGATCCTGCGGAACGACCCGGCGCTCAAAGCGCAACATCTATGGCGCCCGGTCCGTCGAGCCCGCCATCGCCGGGATGGACCGACTCGCCGACGACCCCGGCGCCTTGAGCGGGGGCGGCCTCGGGAATCTGCACCTCTTCACGGCAACGAAGCTCGCCACCTCCATCAAGCGCAATCACGCGACGCCTGTGCATCCCTTCTTCGACCTCTGCGACGGGCTCGCGGGGCTCGATCTGGAGACCCTCGGCGACCAGCGCCGTGCCGCCCTGCTGGCGGAGGCACTCACCGCCATCCGCGAGGGCCTGGCGCGGGCGAAGCGGGAGCTGCGGGTGACCTTCTTCGACGATCTACTGAGCCAGACCGCCGAGGCCCTGGAGGGCCCCCATGGACCGGCCCTGGCCGCGCGTCTGAGCACCCAGTATCCCCACGCCCTGATCGACGAGTTCCAGGACACCGACGACCTCCAATACCGCATCTTCCAGCGGATCTACGCGGGGGCGGACGCCGCCGACGCCCGGGTCGGGCTCTACCTGATCGGCGACCCCAAGCAGGCCATCTACGCCTTCCGGGGCGCCGACGTCTTCACCTACATGGCCGCCCGCCGCCATGCCCAGAGCCAAGGCTCCATCCACACCCTGGGACAGAACCACCGCTCGGCGAGCGCCCTGGTGAAGGCCGTCAACCGGATCTTCGAGCGCCCCGCGCGGCCCTTCATCTTCGATCGAGACATCCCCTTCGAGCCCGTGGGGCCGGGTCCCCGGGCCGACGACGAGCCCCTGACCATCGGGGGCGAGCCCGCCGCGCCCCTGGTCATCCGCTGGATGCCCCTGGTCGAGGATGCCGTCACCCGCGACGGCCGCCGGCTCACCGCCGACGCCGCCCGGGAGCTGGCCGCCGCAGACTGCGCCCGCCAGATCGCCGGCCTGCTCGGGGGTCGTGCCCGGCTGGGCGATGCCTCCCTCCAGGCCGGCCACATTGCCGTGCTCGTGCGCAGTCACAAGGACGGGGCCATGGTGCGGCGAGCCCTGTCCCGTCTCGCGATCGGCAGCGTCAGCATCGGGCCGGAGACCGTGTTCGAGAGCGAGGAGGCCGAGGACCTCGCCGCCATCCTCGCCGCCCTGCGGCCGGGCGCCGGGGATCGGGCCGTGCGCACCGCCCTGGCCACCCGCACCCTGGGCTGGACCCTCGACCGACTGGCCCGCAGTGACGACGCCGACGGCGACTGGGCGCGGGTGCTCGCGGAGTTTGCAGGCTATCGAGAGACCTGGCGCGGTCGCGGGTTCATCGCCGCCTTCGCCGCCATGCTCCACGCCCGCGACTGCCCCGCTCGCCTGCGCCGTGGAGACGACGGCGAGCGCCGGCTCACCAACCTGCTCCAGCTCGCCGAGCTGGCCCAGGCGGCGGCCGCGGAGCATCCTGGTCCCGAGGCGCTGATGCGCTGGCTGGCAGACCGTCGGGCCGAGCCCCGCGCCGCCGGCGACGCGGCCCTGCTGCGTCTGGAGAGCGACGAGAACCTGGTCCAGGTGGTCACCTTCCACAAGAGCAAGGGGCTCGAGTACCCGGTGGTCTTTATCCCCATACCCTGGGGCGGTCCCCGGCGGGCGGGGCCCAGGGACCCGGTGGTCTTCCATGACCGTGAGACCCTCCAGGTCTATCTCGATCTGGGATCGCCCGATCACCCCGATCATCGGGGGCTGGCCGACGAGGAGACCCTGGCCGAGGGGCTGCGGCTCCTCTATGTCGCCCTCACCCGGGCACGCAAGCGCTGCGTGATCCACTGGGGGCCGGTGAACGAGGCGGAGGGCTCGGCCGGGGCCTGGCTGCTCCATCAAGGCCCGGAGGGTCCGCCCGTCAAGGACCGCGTGAAGGCAATGGACGCGGCCGCACTGCGGGCGGATCTCGAGGCCCTGGCGGACTCGGCGCCCGGATGCGTCGCGCTCGAGGAGACGGCGACCGACACCGGCGAGGTCGAGGCGGCGGACCAGGCGGAGACCCCGGATCTGCGCGCCGCGCTCTTCCAGGGCCGGGTGTCGGACCGCTGGCGGCTGCTGAGCTTCTCGGCACTCACGGGCGGACACACCGACGAGCGCCCGGACCATGATCCCCTGACCCGCACCGACGCACCGGACGCCGAGGCGCCGATCGAGCCGGACGAGCGCGCGGCGACGCCCCCCGATCCCATCTATCGCTTCCCGCGCGGGGTGCGGGCCGGGCACTGCCTGCATGGTCTATTCGAGACCCTCGACTTCCGCGCCACCGATTTGGAGGTCCTGCGCGCGGCGGCCCGGGACGCCCTCGCCCGCCACGGGATCGGGCCCGAGTGGTCCGAGACCCTGGCCGTGCTGGCGCGCCGGGTGCTGGACACCCCCCTCACGCCCGAGGGGCTGCGGCTGGCGGGGGTCGGACCTGCGGATCGGCGCAACGAGCTCGAGTTCCACTTCGCGATCGACGGCTTCGAGCCAACAGAACTCGCGGGCGTGCTGCGCCGGCACGGGATGCACGACGCCGACGGCATCGCCGGCGATCCCGTCGACGGGCTGGTGAAGGGGTTCGTGGACCTGGTCCTGCGGGCGGACGGCCGGTTCTATGTGGTCGACTACAAGTCAAACCACCTGGGCGACCACCCGGACGACTACGCCGCCGCGGGCCTCACGCGGGCGATGGTCCAGCATCGCTACCGCATCCAGCTCCTCATCTACACCCTGGCGCTGCACCGTTGGCTCGCCGCCCGACTGCCCGGGTACGACTACGACACCCACCAGGGCGGGTCCCTGTACCTCTTCCTGCGCGGCATGCGCCCGGAGCTGGGTTTCACGCGCGGGGTCTACCACGAGCGGCCCAGCCGGGCCCTGATCGAGGACCTGGACCGGGTGTTCGGCAAACCGATGCCCGTCGCACTCGGTTCTCCCCCCGAAGGATCCGATCCGGATTGATGCGGCACGGGCGGGTTCCCGCCCCGCTCACGGGGCCTTGGGGCTCGAGGGATCCGCCGACCGCGGGCGCGTGCTCAGATACTTGGCGTCGTCGTTGACATAGGCGTAATAGAGCCCGATGAGCAGGCCGCCGCCGATGAAGTTGCCGACGAGGGCGATGGCGACATTGCCTGCCGCCAGGCCGAGATCGATGCCTTCTTTGAGACCGACGATGGTGAAGAGCACGGTGTTGGCGACGGAGTGCTCGAACCCCAGGAAGGCGAAGATGAAGACCGACACGATCATGACCAGGCTCTTGGTCAGGTCATCCTTGATCAGCCCGTTGTAGACGAGCAGAACGGCCAGGTTGATCATGAAGTTGCAGAGGATCGCGCGGACGAAGAGATCACCCCAGCCGGCGGCCCCGTCGCTGATATAGGCCAGCTTGACCGCGACTGAATGGAGCATCTCCGCCTGGACCTGCCCCTCGGTCAGGGTGCTGAACCGAAACAAGGCGGCCATGAACAGCCCGCCCAGGAAGTTGCCGAGATAACAGAGCGAGAGCAGGCGCAACGCCTTCGGCCATCCGATGCGGCGGTGATAGGCGCCGATCGAGACGATCATCATGTTCGAGGTGAGCAGCTCGGACTTCGAATAGTGGATGAACACCAGGGCCCACCCGAAGGCCAGGGCGCCGGCGATCCTGCCCAGGGTGTGGAGCGTCGTCTCACCCACCGGCACCGCATCGAAGGCCGCGATGATGGCGAAGTTGGTCGCATAGAAGAGCCCGATGATGACCCCGGCCATGGCGGCGCGCTGGAGATACCGCCGGGTGAGCTCGCCGGACATCGCGGTCTTGGTCTCGAGCGCCTCGAGCACCGTGCCGATGAAGTGCTTCCCCGGGAACAGGGGATTGGTGATGACACTCATGAGGCTCGCTGCTCCAGTGGTCGCCGACCGACGTCGCGGGCCGCCCAAAGGATCCAGGACTCACGCCCAGTTGCGCCTCGCGGCGCCCTCCAGCTCATAGCTCGAGCGCGCCCAGGAACCCCTTGAGGGTCTCGGCCGAGGTTACCAGGGCCTCGCGCTCGGTGTCCTCCAGGGGGATGGGCACCCGTCCGCCCGCGCCATGGATCCCGACCGCGACAGGGATGCTCAGACAGACATCATCGATCCCGTATTCGCCGTGGAGCCGCACGCTGATGGGCAGCACGCTACCCTGGTCCTCCTGAATGGTGCGCACCAGATGAGCCAGCACCAGACCGATGGCCCAGTTGGTGTAGCCCTTGCGGGCGATGATCTCGTAGGCGGCGCGGCGCACCTGGGTCAGGATGGACTCCAGCAGGGCCGGATCGTAGGGCTTGCCGAGGATGGTGTTGTGACGGATGGGCGTCCCGCCGATGTTGGCCCCGCTCCAGACCGCGATCTCCGAGTCCCCATGCTCACCCAGGATCAGGGCATGGACCGAACGTGGGTCCACCTGATAGTGCTCCGCGAGCAGGCTGCGCAGGCGCGTGGTGTCGAGCATGGTCCCGGTGCCGATCACCTTCTCATGGGGCCGGGCCGAGAGCCCCTGCATCACATAGGTGAGGATGTCCACCGGGTTGGACGCGATCAGCAGGATGGCATCGGGGGCATGGCGGTCCAGCTGCTCGGCGATGGAGCGGAAGACCGCGGCATTGCGGTTGAGCAGCGACAGGCGATCCTCCCCGGGCCGCTGCCCCACCCCCGCAGTGACGATCACGATCTGGGCACCGCCCAGGTCCGCATAGTCCCCGGCCCGCACCCGGCGTCGCCCCACGTACCCCTGGGCGTGCATCAGATCCATGGCCTCGCCCTCGGCCCGATTGCGGTCGAGATCGATCAGTATCAGCTCGTTGGCGATTCGCTGTTGGAACAGCGCGTTGGCTGCCGCCATGCCGACCTGGCCGGTACCGATGATGCCGATGGTGTGTCGATGCAACATGGTCTTGTCTCCTGGGCTGCGCCGAACCGCCGATCATGCATGGATATCGGTTCCAGTCACTTGGGCGCAAGTCTGACGGACGGAGCGGGCCTTGACTCCTCGAAGGATGGCTTGAGGATCAGCAGGGCCTCGGCGGTGATCGCCGTGCCGACGACGATGGCCAGGGCATACCGTGCCCGGTGGCTGACGGCATCCGGAATGGCGAGGACGAAGACACCACCGTGGGGCGCACGCAGTCCCACGCTGAAGTGCATGAACAGGGCACCGGGCGTGGCCGAGCCGAGGATGGCGGCCGGGATGACCCACAGCGGGTCCTTGGCGGCGAAGGCGATGGCCCCCTCGGTGACAGAGTACAGCCCCAGCACACCGGCCGCCTTGCCGGCCTCGCGCTCGGCGTGAAGGTGAAGCGATATCGTTGCGCGCCGCCCGTGCTGTTCCGCCGAGAACATGCTCGGAAGTGTAGAGGACACCTCAGAACCGGACGGCCGAGTCCCTCTAACCTTGTGTTACCGACGTGGGGAAGTCGGCCGATCTCCTCAGTGGTGGTAACCTCCCGCCCCGGAACCCGGGGCGGCTTTTTTTTCGCGTTCCTTGACGACCACGACCATCGGGTCGACTCCTCGTCCTACGAATCTTCGCCCACCTGAAGGTCCACAAGCCGAGCTCAACCGGCTCTCAGGCTCCGAGATTGGAGCATGCGCCTAGGTGCCTGTGGTCACGCGGGCGCCCGTCGTCCCTAAGCCCCATTGCCAGTCTCGAGAGCGAATCAGATACTTGGTTGTCCGAGTCGCGTGCGCGATTGAATCTACAATCGTCGAGTTCATCTGCGCATCCGCCTTTCAAGCGTGGAGCTTCGGGCGAGCCTGAACCTATACGGTCCGGTCTTGGAGTTCTCAATGGAGGAAACACTGAGGGTGGTCGAGTAGCTGCTGCGCGACTACGGCCATGTCTTTCAGGCCAATCTGGCCATGATCGCCCGCGATCAGTTCGCCCGTTCGGCGCTGGATGGATGCCGGACGCTGAACGACGACGCCTGGTGGGGCGGGCGCGACTCCATCGCTGCAATCGATCTCGCCGTGGAGGGGGGCTACAGCGACGAGGCCCGCCGCGACGCCAAACGACTTCGGGTCGCGTTGATCGAAATCTACACGGTGATGAAGGACGTCGGTGAGATCAACGAGCGCGCGGAGATAGCGACATCCCAGTCCATCAAGTGGGTGGTTTCCGGGATCTGACACCAACCCCCTGGGATGGGCCCGCTTCCGTGTAGGCCGCGAATGGATCGGGCACAGGCGTGATCCAACCTGGCGGAAGAACGGATATATTCACTCAGACCCCTTTGCCGTCAATCCTGTGGATGATGTCCGCCTTGCGCTGCGGACGCCGAACAGGGCACGATGTGGCCGCATGGTGGCGTGTCCGATTCCGAACCTGGATGTCCATGAGTCCCGATCCAAGATGCCCGAAAGGGGGTGCGAATGCTCGACAGACTTGTGTATGCCGATAGCCCCGCGACATCGACGGGCCTCCGGTCGCCGGTATTCTGGCGTTGGCGGCGTTTGTCGGCGCTGGGGTGTATCGCCTTGCTCGCAGGGTTGTTCGTGTCCGGTTGCGCCAGCCTGACCGATTTTGCCTCCTCCCGACAAACACCAATCCGCGGCGATCGCTTCGTTCTCCCGGATGAAGACACCGATGTGGTCGGGGCTGTTCAGGTGGTCGTCGCGCGCGACGAGGACACGCTTCCGGACTTCGCCCGCCGTTACGGCCTCGGCCACGACGAGATCGTCGCGGCCAACCCCGGGATAGACCCCTGGTTGCCGGGGCGCGGAACGCGTGTGGTGCTGCCGACGCAGTTCGTGCTCCCCGACGCCCCGCGAGAGGGGATCGTCGTAAACCTCGCCTCCCTGCGCCTGTTCTACTTTCCAGAGCGCCAGGAAGGGGAGCCGCAGGTCGTCGTGACCCACCCGCTAGGAATTGGACGTGAGGGTTGGCGGACCCCTACCGGACGGATGCGGATCACCTCGAAGATCGAGAACCCGACCTGGACGCCGCCCGCGTCCGTGCGCCGGGAACACGCCCGTCAGGGCGACGTTCTGCCGGCCGTGGTCAAGGCGGGGCCCGACAACCCGCTCGGCCTGCACGCCATGCGCCTGAGCCGTCCCAGCTATCTGTTCCACGGAACCAACAAGCCGTATGGCGTCGGCATGCGCGTCAGCCATGGTTGCATCCGGCTCTACCCGGAGGATATAGCCGAGCTGTTTGAAGAGGTCCCGGTGGGAACCAAGGTCAACATCGTCAACCAGCCCTATCTCGCGGGATGGAAGAACGGCGAGCTCTTTCTCGAGGCTCACGCGCCCCTGGCCGAGGACGCAAAACGACTGAAGGGGAGTCTGAAGCCCATGGTCCTTGTGGTGGAGGCGCAGGTCGGGGACGACCCGGCGGCTGTTGACTGGACGCGGGCGGAGTCCGTAGCCCGTGACGTCCGGGGTATCCCGGTGCCGGTTTCGCCAGGAAGCCCCGACCTCGAAGAGGTGGTGGCACGCTCGCGACGTGTCCCGAGAGTCCCTCCCTGGGAGGAGGAGATCGGGAGGCAAGACGGTTGAGGGCCGGCGTCACGCCTGCCGCCGCGTGATCCGGCCACGCGGGTCAGGCCAGCGGTCGACACAGGGTCGATTGCCGGGCGATCGGCATTCGGGAGGCGGCCGTCGTCACGCTCTCTGTCACCCGCTTGTAAGGTCGCGCAGCCAGGGATAGAGCAGGATCACGCCGGTGACGGCCGCGGTGCCGAGGAACATCATCCGGAGGAATCGGTTGCCCCGCTTGATCCCAACACTAGCGCCG
>CAVQQM010000049.1:0-46865 GCA_963714915.1 uncultured Gammaproteobacteria bacterium | reverse complement strand
GAGCCGGCGAGAGGATTCGAACCCCCGACCCGCTGATTACAAATCAGCCGCTCTGCCAACTGAGCTACGCCGGCTGGGCGCAAACGTCAAGCCATCAGGATCTTACTGTTTCGCTTAAGTGCGCTCAAGGCGCTTGGAGTCCACGAGACCCCGTATGGTCAGCTGCCGCAGGGCTGCCTAGAGGCTGGCGTATGAATAGGGTGCGTCGAGGTATTCCTGTCTTTCCGAGGGCTCCTGCTCGTGGACGCGTATGGGGCGTCTGCACCGCGCCGCTACCCGAAGCTCGCAGGGCGTTCGAAGTAGTGCTGGGCGCGGGCATCCCAATCTGGAATAGGCCTCGGCGGAGGAACGCGAGCCACTGAGTGTATCGAGGGTGGTTCGGTGATTGGCAGATCCTTACCCCGCTGGCGGCTCAAGCCACTGCGTGCGAGTCCACAACACGAGTGCTGTCTCGGGCGTCAACCAGCGCCCAGGGGTTCGAATGACTGGAGTGACCCAATGACAAAAGCCTGGAACTGCGCGGCCAGCGGAGCGTCGGGCTGGCGCTTGACGAGACGGGGGTCATCGGGAACATAACGAGCCAGCGAACTCAGCGCGTGATTGGATTCTGGTGACTTGAGCCCTTGAGGAGACGATCGGCGTGCTGGAACGACCGCGGAGCAAGGTTTCGACACCCATCGCGAAGCGAGGATGCCGTCCGCCGAGACGGGGTCCAGCGTCTCCGTGCGCGGCGCGGAGCTGGGAAGACCAGCCCCCCGGTTCCCTATCCAATCTGACATCGGAACGATGGTGGGTATCCAGGGAAATGTTTAAAGCGTTTCCCGTCCGGGCGAGGGATTGCCCGGCACTTTCAGTGGCGGTAAGCCACTGAAAGTGTAGCGATCCGAGAGTCGCGTCTCTCGGATCGCGAGCTGATCAAATCCCATGACGGCATTCGATCAGCATTTCCCTAGTGTCCTCGATGGGATCCGCCGCCTAGACTAGGAGCACCGCCACCAACAACAACTATGCGCCACACCGGTCCTGCGACCAGTGGGTGCACCTGAGTGAGAGTTTTATGAGTTCTCCCGCAGCCTTGCTGCTCGTCGGCCCCGGGCTGATGCTGCTGCTAGCCGCCGTGCCCTCAGCC
Source organism: uncultured Gammaproteobacteria bacterium (assembly GCA_963714915.1). GTDB lineage: Bacteria > Pseudomonadota > Gammaproteobacteria > Chromatiales > Chromatiaceae > Thiodictyon. The sequence continues at coordinate 45,736 of CAVQQM010000049.1, read as the reverse complement.
TTGGCTAGCGGGCATCCCCGGACCATGGGCCGTCTGATGCAGGCCGCCGCCCTGGCGGGTCTCCTCTTTACCCTGGGGGCGGCCCTTGATGCCATCGTGGGCGAACCCGCGACCCCTTCCGCCGTGGTGGTGCTCGGCAGCGACACGGGTCCCGTTCCCCTGGCCCTTTCGGTGCAAACCGATCTCCTGACCTTCACCATCCTCGGCCTGGTGGCCCTGCTCGCCGCCCTTATTGCCCGCTACAGCACGAACTACCTGGCCGGCGAGGCCGAACAAGGACAGTTCTTCCGGTGGCTGGCCCTGACCTCCGGCGCCTTCATGCTGGTAGTGATCGCCGGCAACATGCTCATGTTCGTGCTCGCCATCTTCCTGACCGGTACCGGGCTCAATCGCCTGCTTACCCATTATCGGGACCGATTACCGGCCCAGATGGTGGCCCACAAGAAGCTGCTGTTCAGCCGAATGGCTGACACCTGCCTGCTGGTTGCGGCGTTGCTCATCGCCGCCGGCGCAGGCACGCTGTCCTTCGTGGACATCGCGGCCGCCGCCACGGAGGGGGACCTGAGCTGGCAGCTTCACCTGGCGGCCTGGCTCATCGTCGCCTACGCCGTCCTCAAGAGCGGCCAGTTCCCCTTTCACGGCTGGCTGCTTCAGGTGATGGAGGCGCCCACCCCGGTCTCGGCCCTGCTCCACGCCGGCATCGTCTACAGCGGGGCGATCATCGTGCTGCGGACCCACGAGCTGCTCCTGGCCGACGGCCATGCCCTGGTGGTCCTGGCGCTGGTGGGGCTCATGACCGCGGCCGTCGCCTCTCTGGCCATGCTGACCCAGACCGCCATCAAGAGCTCCTTGGCCTGGTCCACTGCGGGCCAGCTGGGCTTCATGCTCCTCGAGCTCGGCCTCGGCCTGTTCGTCCTCGCGGTGCTGCACCTGATCGCCCATTCCCTCTACAAGGCGCATGCCTTCCTGTCGTCGGGCAGCATGGTGGACGTGTTGCGGGGACCCGGCTCCAAATCCCGAAAACGCGTGACGCCGCTGGCCTGGGGTGCCGCCGTGGCGGTGAGCGCGGCCATCACCTTCGCCATGGGCGCGGCCTGGGGTATCACGCTCGCCAACGAGCCCGCCCTGCTTGCCATCGGCACCATCGTGGCCGTGGCCGTGGCCCAGTTGCTCCTCTCGGGCTGGGCGGGACAAGCCCTGGCGATGCGCCTGATCGCGGTCACGGTGCTCGTCACCGCCGTCTACTTCGGGCTCCACACCCTCTTCGCTCACGTCTACTCGCCGGTCCTGGGCCCCATCCCCCACGAGGTGCCGGCCGGCTACTACGTCCTGCTCGGGCTGGTGGCGGTGGTGTTCATCGGCCTGTCCTACTTCCAGGCCGTGCTCATCACCCGACCCCCCGCGCCCTGGCTCCTGCGCCTCTACGTGCACCTCTACAACGGTCTCTACACCGACATGCCCGTGGAACGCCTGGTCTACCGGGTGTGGCCGGCGCGGTTCAGGGACCTGCCCGGGCGCCGGGGGGGGCTGCAGTCATGACTCCGTCACAGGCAGGTCAACGCGCCATGGACGACCGGGATACGCAGGGTGTGGCAGTTTCCGCCGAAGACGCCGGGCGCTGGACCGACCCGGCGGTGGACGCCGCGTGCGGGCGCTTTGCGCCCTTCTGGCCCCTGGACGCCATGGTGGCCACGAACCCTTACCTGGGCTTCGTGGAGCAGCACTTCGACGCGGCGGCCGAGTATCACCGACGCATCATCGGGCGGCCCATGACCATGCGCCGGGACTGGTTCATCGAGCAGATCACCGCGGGCCGCATCACCGACGCCGACCTCGAGGAGGCGCTGGCCCGCAGCGGCTCCGAGCTGGACCTCGCCGGACTCCGGGACGCGGTGGAGGAGCCGGTACCGCTCGCGCTGCCGCAGCTCCTGTATTCCCACATGCGCGATGGGCGCTACCGTCCCAGCCACTCGGGCTACGTGGTCCAGCAGACCAGCCAGTTCTGCGCCGCCTACTACGACCTCGGCCAGGCCATCTGGCCCATGCCGCACTTCGGCGACGGCCTTTACGGATCCTGGTGGCATTACACGCTGATCGACCGCAGCCCCCGGGGGATGGACATCCATGGCGCACGTGCGGCCCTGCGCACCCTGCCGGACTCGCCTCGGGATGCCATCCAGGTGGCCGTGGAGCGCCTGCGAGTGCCGGAGGACCGGCTCGAGGACTTCCTGTTCGTGGCCCTGTCCACCGTGGGCGGTTGGGCCAGCTACACCCGCCACCTGCGCTGGGTGGCCGAGATGGAGGGCGGGCGTAACGACGACATCGTCGACCTGCTCGCCATCCGCGTGGTGTGGGAGGCCCTACTCGTGGCCACGTGCCAGCGTCCGGCCCACCGGGAGCAGTGGCTGCAGTCCCTCCGCTGTTGGCCCCGCCGGTTGAGCCCAGACCAGGCCCGCGCCCTGGAGGTGAACCTCATCCTGCAGCGGGCACTGGAGATCGGCTACCAGCGCCGTCTGGTGGCTGGGCTGCACCAAGCCCAGGCCGCGCGGCCGGCGGCGGAAGCGCCGAGGCCGGCGGCCCAGGCGGCCTTCTGCATCGACGTGCGCTCCGAAGTCTTCCGGCGTGCCCTCGAGACCGCCGACAGCGAAATCGAGACCCAGGGCTTCGCCGGCTTCTTCGGCGTCATGGCCGAGTACCGGCCGCTGGGGGCCGGCCGTGCGCGGACCCACCTGCCGGTGCTGCTGCCCGCGCGCTACCGGGTGTGCGAGAGTGCCGGTGACGGCGGCGGCCCCCGCACGGAGGCCCTGCTGGCCGAGCGCAAGCTGCGCCTCGGCCTGTCCAAGGCCTGGAAGCAGTTCAAGCTCTCCAGTGCGTCCTGCTTCTCGTTCGTGGAGTCGGCCGGCCTGCTCTACGCGCTCAAGCTGGTTACCGACAGCCTCGCCTGGACCCGTCCGGTGCCGCACCCGGAAACCGTCGGGCTCGGCCCCCAAGAAATCGCGGCCCTCCGCCCCGACCTGGATGCGGTCCATCCTCCGGGCGCGGAGAACGAGGGGGAGTGGGGCATCCCCCGCGATGAGCGCGCGGACGTCGCCGCCTTCATCCTCAACGCCATGGGCCTCAGGACGCGCTTCGCGCCCATCGTGCTGCTGGCAGGCCACGGCAGCTCGACTGTCAACAACCCCCAGCGGGCAGGCCTGGACTGCGGCGCCTGTGCCGGCCAGACCGGAGAGGCCAGCGTGCGAATGGCCGCTGCCATCCTGAACGACGCCGCCGTGCGCGCCACGCTGGCCGGCCGCGGCCAGAAGATTCCCGACGACACCTGGTTCGTGCCGGCGCTCCATGACACCACCACCGACGAGGTGCAGCTCCTGGACACGGACCTCGTCCCTGCGGCGCTGCGCCCGGCCCTGCGTCGTCTGAGCCGGGTCCTCGACCGGGCGGGTGATATCGCGCGCCTGGAGCGCATCCGGCTCCTCGACGAGCCGGACACGAGCGATACAGCCACGGCTCTACAGGCCGTGATCGCGCGCGGCCGGGACTGGGCCCAGGTCCGCCCGGAGTGGGGCCTCGCCGGCAACGCCTCCTTCTTCGCGGTGCCGCGGGACCGCACCGCCCACCTGTCCCTGGAGGGACGCGCCTTCCTGCACGAGTACGACTGGCGTCCGGATACGGGCTTCGAGGTCCTCAAGCTCATCATGAGCGCGCCCATGGTGGTGGCCAACTGGATCAACCTCCAGTACTACGGGTCTACGGTGGATCACGCGCACCTGGGAGCGGGCAACAAGGTCCTGCACAACGTGGTGGGTGGACGCATCGGCGTGCTGGAGGGCAACGGCGGCGACCTGCGACTGGGGCTGGCGCTCCAGTCACTCCACGACGGCCGGCGCTGGGTGCACGAACCCCTGCGCCTCTCGGTCTTCATCGAGGCCCCCGCAGAGGCCATTGACGAAGTGATTGCCGGCAACACCATGGTCCACGATCTGGTCGCCCACGAGTGGCTGCACCTGTTCCGCGTCGCCGACGACGGCGAGGTGCTGCGCCGGTTGCCGGAAGGTGGCTGGCAGGTGGAACCAAGGGCCTGAGCCATGGCGCAAGGCGCGGGGCGCCAACGAGCTTTGGGTCGGCGAGCCGTTGCGCTGGTACCCGGAGCAGGAGCCGATGGCCGTCAGCGTGATGCTTCAAATCCTGCTCCATGTCATCAACGTATGTCAGGACCAGGGCAGCGCCGCGGCCCCGGCGCACGGACGCCTTGACGCCGTCAGCTCCATCTACCGTCTCGGATCCTCACTCAACCGCCATGCCCACTGTTGCTGCTGCAGTATCGACGGCGCGCTCGAGGGAGCCGATGACGGATCCGGTGTCTGCGACTCGGTGTGCTTCCGACCCGCGGCCGCGCTGAGACCGGAAGCCGCCCGACGCCAGCGCCGTGCGGGTACGCAGCCGGCTGCCGCGGTGGTTGGCCCGCAGTGCGCGTAGACCTTGACCGCGTCCGTGAGATGCTCGCCTGGGAGGACTAACGGACTCTTCACTCGACGCAGGGGTGCCCAATGTGTGCCCCAAGCTGCTGTGCAAGACGGCGCCGGACCGGAGCGGCTGCTGTGTTACCGAAGCCGTCCGCGCTTCCCGCTTGAGCTTCTACACCTGACGGCCTCCGGTCGGTCCTCCCGCGGAGACCGCGGGGCTTTCAATCCGCGCCGGATCGGTCGATGATTCCGCCATGGATGTCTTTCCCTACCCGGTAGCCCGCATCGGTATCATCGGCGGCGGCCAGCTCGGGCGCATGATGGTGAAGGCCGCGAAGCGCCTCGGCTGCACCTGCGTCGTGCTCGATCCCACCCCGGGCTCGCCCGCCGGGCAGGTGGCGGGCCATCAGATCGTCGGCGACTACCACGACCCGGCCAAGCTCCGGGAGCTGGCCGAGTCGTGTGATGTGACCACCTTCGACATCGAGGACATCGACAGCGAGACCCTCATCGAGCTCGAGCGCGAGGGCCGGCGCATCCATCCGGCACCGGCGGTGCTCGCCGTGATCCAGGACAAGCTGACCCAGAAGCAGGCCTTGGCCGAGGCGGGTATCCCCACCGCCCCGTTCATCCCGATGCAGGAGCCCTCGGCCGAGGCCTTCGAGGCCTTCGGTTATCCCTTGGTGCAGAAGGCCCGACGTGGCGGATATGACGGCCGCGGGGTGGTGGTGATGCGCGATGCGGGGGACTATCCCCAGCGCCTGCCCGTGCCCTCGCTGGTGGAGCGCTTCGTGCCGGCCGCCAAGGAGCTCGCGGTGCTGGTGGCGCGGGGGCGCGACGGCGTCTGCCGCTGCTACCCACCGGTGGAGATGTGCTTCCGCCCGGGCGAGAACGTGCTGGACCTGCTGCTCGCCCCGGCCGAGGTCTCGGCGCGGGTCGCCGCGGCGGCCGAGGACTTGGGTCGGCGCACCGTGGAGGCGCTGGGCGGGGTGGGGGTCTTCGGCGTCGAGCTCTTCCTCACCCGCGACGACGATCTCCTGGTCAACGAGGTGGCCCCACGCACCCATAACTCGGGCCACCACACCATCGAGGCCAACGTCACCGATCAGTTCGAGCAGCACCTGCGGGCCGTCGTCGGTCTGCCCCTGGGCTCCACCGAGCAGCTCTCCCCGGCGGCCATGATCAACCTCCTGGGTGCCCCCGGACATCGCGGGCGCCCGGTCATCAAGGGCATGGCGGCCGCATTGGCGATCCCCGGGGTGTGTCTGCATATCTACGGCAAGGCGGCCACGGCGCCCTACCGCAAGATGGGCCACGTCACGGTGCTCGACCACGACACGGCGAGCGCCCGCGCCAAGGCGCTTCACGTGCGCGACCTGATCGAGATCACCGGCGAGGACCATCCATGAGCAGGCGGTCGAATCAGGACGGCCCGCGGGTCGGCATCATCATGGGCAGCGATTCGGATCTGCCCGTGATGCAGGCGGCGGCGGAGATGCTTGCCGAGCTCGGGGTGGCCTTCGAGATGACCATCGTCTCGGCCCACCGCACCCCAGCGCGTCTCTACGACTATGCGAGCCGTGCCGCCGAGCGGGGCCTTCAGGTCATCGTCGCGGGGGCGGGCGGGGCGGCCCACCTGCCGGGCATGGTGGCGGCGATCTCCCATCTGCCGGTGATCGGCGTGCCGGTGAAGTCCTCCGCGCTCTCCGGGGAGGACTCGCTGCTCTCCATTGTCCAGATGCCGCCCGGGGTGCCGGTGGCGACGGTCGCCATCAACGGCGCCAAGAATGCCGGCATCCTCGCTGCCCAGATGCTGGCCATCGCCGATCCAGGGCTCAGTGCCCGGGTGATCGACTACAAGCGCGGCTTGGAGTCGATGGTCCTCGCCAAGGCCGCCGCGATGGAGGCCGGCCCCAAGCCCTGATCCGGGCCGGCCCCGCCCCCGGCTCGGGCCCATTGGCCGTCTCCCGGTGCGCGAGTCGAGACGGGGGTCGCCCTTTGGAAGCGCCGCCCTTGTCCGCCCCCCGACCTCAGGCATAATCGGGCCGGTTGCCGCCGTGTGTGCCGCGGCCGTCCGGCCAGGCCGCGTCGCCCCTTCGACTCGGCCACGGATCACCCGCCAGGAGAGCACCCGCCAGGAGAGATTCCGTGGATATCGCCGAGCTCCTTGCTTTCAGCGTCAAGAACAACGCCTCGGACCTGCATCTCTCCGCCGGCTTGCCGCCCATGATCCGGGTGGATGGCGACATGCGCCGCATCAACGTGCCGCCGCTCGAGCACCGCACGGTGCACTCGCTTGTCTACGACATCATGAACGACAAGCAGCGCAAGGATTACGAGGAGTTTCTCGAGACCGACTTCTCCTTCGAGATCCCGGGCGTGGCGCGCTTCCGTGTGAATGCCTTCAACCAGAAGCGCGGTGCCGGCGCCGTATTCCGGACCATCCCGAGCAAGGTGCTGTCGCTCGAGGACCTCAAGGCGCCGCCGATCTTCAAGGACATCGTCAACGTCCCGCGCGGGCTGGTGCTGGTCACGGGTCCCACGGGTTCGGGCAAGTCCACCACCCTGGCGGCGATGATGGACTATCTCAACGACACCCAATATGCGCACATCCTCACCATCGAGGACCCCATCGAGTTCGTCCACGCCAGTAAGAAGTGTCTGATCAACCAGCGTGAGCTGCACAAGGACACCCTGGGGTTCAGCGAGGCACTGCGCTCCGCCCTGCGTCAGGACCCGGACATCATCCTGGTCGGCGAGATGCGCGACCTGGAGACCATCCGGCTCGCCCTGACCGCTGCCGAGACCGGACACCTGGTGTTCGGCACCCTGCATACCACCTCGGCGGCCAAGACCATCGACCGCATCATCGATGTCTTCCCCGGGAGCGAGAAGGATATGGTGCGCTCCATGCTCTCGGAGTCCCTGCGATCGGTCATCTCCCAGACCCTGCTCAAGAAGGTGGGGGGCGGCCGCGTCGCCGCCTACGAGATCATGATCGGCACCCCGGCGATCCGAAACCTCATCCGGGAGGCCAAGGTGGCGCAGATGTATTCCGCCATCCAGACCGGCCAGGCACACGGGATGCAGACCCTGGATCAGAACCTCAAGGAGCTGGTGCAGAAGGGACTGATCGCCCGCCGGGATGCGCGCTCCAAGGCTCAGAACAAGGACGACTTCATGTAACCGGCCGGGTCCGGTGGAGGGTATCGTCGATGGACCTGAACGCTGCGATCGACAAGCTCCTGGCGATGCTCGCCGAGAGCAATGGCTCCGACCTGTTCGTCACGGCCGGCTGGCCCCCGAGCATCAAGGTCGACGGGGTGATCCGCCCAGCCGGCAGACATTCCCTGAGCGCCGAACAGGCGCGCGCGATGGTCCTGGCGGTAATGAATGACCGCCAGCGCCAGGAGTTCGAGGACACCAAGGAATGTCAGTTCGCGATCGAGCGGCCCAAGGTCGGGCGCTTTCGGGTGAGCGCCTTCGTTCAGCGCGACGCCGCGGGAATGGTGCTGCGCCGGATCATCACCACCATCCCCACCCTCGAGGAGCTCAAGCTGCCCCCCGTCCTGCGCGACCTCGCCATGACCAAGCGCGGGATGGTGATCTTCGTCGGCGGCACGGGCACCGGTAAGTCCACCTCCCTGGCCGCGCTGGTGGGTTATCGCAACCGCCATAGCACGGGGCACATCATCACCATCGAGGACCCGATCGAATACGTCCACGCCCACGACGGCTGCATCATCACCCAACGCGAGGTGGGCGTGGACACCGAGTCCTTCGACGTGGCGCTCAAGAACACCCTGCGCCAGGCGCCCGACGTGATCCTGATCGGCGAGATCCGTAACCGCCAGACCATGGAGTACGCCATCGCCTTCTCAGAGACCGGGCATCTGGTGCTCGCCACCCTGCATGCCAACAACGCCAACCAGGCGCTGGATCGCATTATCAACTTCTTCCCCGAGGACTCGCGCGACCGGGCGCTGCTCGACCTGTCCCTGAACCTCAAGGCGGTGGTCGCCCAGCAGCTCGCCCCGCGTAAAGGGGGCGGCCGCCGGGCCGTGGTGGAGGTGATGATGAACACCCCGCTGGCGGCCGATCTGATCCGCAAGGGTGAGGTCCATGAGCTCAAGGAGCTGATGAAGCGCTCCACCGAGCAAGGGATGATCACCTTCGATCAGGCCCTATTCGAGCTCTTCCAGGCCAACGAGATCAGCTACGAGGACGCCCTGAAGTACGCCGATTCGGCCAACGAGGTGCGCTTACGGGTCAAGCTGCGGGACGGTGACCAACAGCGTGGCGAGATGGCGCGGGCCATTGAGAAGATCTCCCTGGTCGATGGCGAAGCGGACGAGGATCCGCGCTTCTGAGCCGTTATGTCGGGCGCGGCAGCCGCGGTCCGCCTCAGGGTATCTCGGTCGTCACCAAGCGAAAGCCCGCCCCCGACATGCGGTCATCGGGCAGCCCATCGAGGCGGAAATCGGCGCGGGCAAAACCCCGATTGACGCGCCACGAGCCTCCCCGCAGGGCCCGCGGACTCTGCGGGTCCTCTCCCTGGATGGCAGGCTTGTCGTAACGGTTGCGGCACCATTCCCAGGTATTCCCGGCGAGGTCGTAGACCCCCTGGGAGCTGCGTCCTAGGGGGTAGAGGCCGACCGCCGTGCTCCGCCCGATCCCACACTCCTCCGTGTTGGCGTGATCGGCGCGCCAGTCCCGTCCCCAGGGATAGATGAAGCCCGGCCGCGCGCCCTGCGCTGCCCACTGCCATTCCCACTCGTCCGGCAGGCGCACCGGATAGTTGAGCCGGGCCGACAGCCAACGGCTGAAGGCCACCGCATCGAACCAGGAGACATGGGTCGCCGGATAGTTGCCCGGACGCCGCGGCCGCCCAGCGGCGGGGGCCGCGCGTTCGATGCCCTTCCACCAGCGTGCCTCGTTGACGCCGTCGGCGGCATCGAGGAAGGACTCGAGTTGGGACTGGGTCACGGGATAGGCGCTGATCCGGAACGGCCGCACCTGGAACAGGCCGTGCCCCTCGATGAGCACCTCCCCCGCGGGCATGTCGCACCAGGCCATGCCGGGGGTCCGGTCGATCAGGCCCACACCCGGCCGCGGGTCGCCGATCTGGGCCAGGCGCAGCCCGACCTCCTCGCGCTGCGCCGCGTCGATGCGGGAGCACAGGAGCTCGGCGAGCAGCCAGTGGGGCTTGGGCGTGAGGAACTCGGCGACGTCCTGATCGGACTCGAGATCGTCCAGTAGCCCGGCCTCGGCGAGCAACGCGCGGGTGGGCTCCAGGATGTCATGGCGCCAGCGTTGCTCGGGCGGGTGCCCGAGTGCGGCCCAGGCCTTGGCCTCGAGGATGATCTGGTCGCGGGTGCGCAGGGCCTCGCGGCGGCGCTCGATCCATTGGCTCAGGGACGGCCACAGGTGCAGCAGGGTCTCGTGGGCGAGCTCGACCGTCGGCCCATCGCCGGAGCTCACCCGCAGCAGGCGGGTGTCCCGAGCAGACAGTGCACCCACCAGGGCGGCCACGCCCGGATCGTCGCCGAGCCCCTGAAGGGGGGTTCGCCGAGGGGTGGCCGTGCCGTCGGCCGCGATCTCCAGCAAGTGCGCGAACAGGCGCGGCAAGGCCTTGCGGTGCTCACCGCCCGCCCGCGTCAGGGCGTGCTCCGCGCGGCGTCCGATCAGCGAGCGCTGTCCGTCGAGCCGCTCGGACCGATAGACCTCGAGCGACAGGCTCGCGCCCGGCTCCGCGCGCGCGGAGAGCTCCGGCAACGCGTCTGCCATCAGCATCAGACCCGCCGGAGATCGCTCGGCGTCGTCCAGCAGCCGGGTGACCAGCCCCGGCTCCAGGGTCACCGGGGCCGCCAGATCCAGGCGGGTGACCGGGCCCAGGATCATGCGCTCCAGGCTGGAGCGCGACGGGGGCCCGATGCCATAGAGAGCGCCCTGGTTCAACTGGGCCACCAGGGCGGGATGGACGAGGCAGCGATGCAGCGCCTCTGCGTGTAGGGTGGCCAGGACCCGCAGCCTGGTGAGTCCGAGCCCGCCGATGAGGGTCTCGAGCATCTCCTCGGCCAGGTCCGGCTCGACCAGGGTCAGAAGCTCCTCGAATCGGTCGACGACGATGACCCAGCAGGCATCTTCGTGACGTCCCTCGAGGAGGCGCCCCAGCAGGTCCGCGAGGGCATCGGCCCCACGGGCCTTGAGGGCGGCCGCCTCGCCCGGGGCATCCAGCCCGGGAACCCCTGGCTCGCCGAGCAGGCCGTGGGTCAGGGCCAGGAAGGGGTCGCGGGTGTGTGCGCTGGGGCGCAGGGTGCTGACCAGCCAGTCGCGCGAGCTCGGGGATACCCGGCATCCCGCCGAGCGCGAGGCGGGCGCGCACGCCCGCTTGCACCAGGGAGGACTTGCCGCAGCCGAGCAGTCCGGTCACCAGGTGCAGCCGCGGCCTGGCGGGATCGCCGAGTCGCCGCAGTAGATCGCGGGTCTGGGCGCGGCGGCCGAAGAAGATCGGGGCCTGGGAGACGTTCAGGGCGACCAGGCCGGGGAAAGGCTCCCCTGGCCAGCGGGCGCGTCTCTCCTCGAGCCCGAACCCCTCGCTCACCAGGTCCAGATCCGCGGCCGAGGCGAGACCCAGCTCGCGCAGGTCTTCGATCAGGCCGGCCAGCCCGCCCGCCGCCGCCCCGCCGGGATCGGGGTCTGCGCTAGGCTCGGCGGCGAGCGCCAGGTCGATCAGTAGATCCGCGGCGGCCCCGGGGTCGTCGGGCATGGCCGGCGGCCCGGCCGCGAGCTCCCAGGCGAGGGCCTCGAAGAGTCCGCGACGGGACCTCGCATCGGCCCACTGGGGCGACGCACAGAGCGACCCGCGGAGGGTGTCGCGTGCGTTCGCTGTCATGGGGCCGCACCTCGCTGATGGTCCGAACTGCCCGGCGCGGCCCGCGGGCCGATAGGGCGCGAGTGATCATGACATAAAGGCGATGCCACCCGGACTACCGGCGGGGCCTTGGATGGGCCCGGTCGCCGGGCGCCGTGGCCTGGCTCGGCCGCGGGCTTGTACCGCCCGATGTCTTCGGGGTACCCTGCGCGACTTCGCCTTAGACGAGAGGCGGTTTCCCCCCGAGGCGGAGCCGCCTTTTTTGTTTCTCGAGATGACGATACGACGGTTCGCGACCGGGCTGGCCCGCCTGGCTCGAAACGGCCCCGGCGCGGTCGCCGGGCGATGGCGCCCGAGGATACGCACGCCATGAGCGACGCCTTGATGTCCACCTATAACCGCCTCCCGGTCCGCTTCGAGCGGGGCGAGGGCGTATGGCTTTGGGACGACGCCGGCAGGCGCTATCTCGACGCCCTATCCGGCATTGCCGTGTGTGGTCTCGGTCACGCCCACCCCGCCGTGCGCGACGCCCTGTGCGAGCAGGCGGGTCGCTTGGTGCATACCTCCAACGTCTACCGCATCGCCGAGCAGGAGCGCTTGGGCGAGATCCTCGCCGACGCGGCCGGCATGGACCGGGTCTTCTTCGCCAACTCGGGCGCCGAGGCGAACGAGGCCGCCATCAAGCTGGCGCGTCTGCACGCCCACAAGCGCGGGGTCGAGAACCCGGCGATCCTGGTCATGGAGGGCAGCTTCCACGGCCGCACCCTGGCCACCCTGACCGCGAGCGGAAACCGCAAGGTGCAGGCGGGCTTCGAGCCCCTGGTCCAGGGCTTCGTGCGGGTCCCCTACGACGACCTGGATGCGATCGAGATCGCCGCCGCCAATCGCCGCAACATCGTCGCCATCCTGGTCGAGCCCATCCAGGGCGAGGGCGGCGTCAACATCCCCGCCGACGACTATTTGCCGGCGCTACGCGCCATCTGCGACCGCGAGGGCTGGCTCCTGATCTGCGACGAGATCCAGACCGGGATGGGTCGCACCGGACGGCTGTTCGGGTTCCAGCATTCTGGGGTCGTGCCCGATGTCATGACCCTGGCCAAGGGACTCGCGAATGGGGTCCCCATCGGCGCCTGTCTGGCGCGCGGTCCCGCCGCGGAGGCCTTCGGTCCCGGCAGTCACGGGTCGACCTTCGGCGGTAATCCGCTTGCCTGCCGTGCCGCGCGGGCGGTGCTCGATATCCTGGAGGCGGAGGGTCTGGTCGCCCGCGCTGGCGAGCGAGGCGCGGCCTTGTTGCGGGCCTTTCAAGAGCGCCTCTCGGACAGCCCCGGGGTGATCGAGATCCGCGGGCGCGGGCTAATGATCGGCATCGAGCTCGATCGGCCCTGCGGCGAGCTGGTGGGTCGGGCGCTCGCCGCCGGTCTGCTCATCAATGTCACCGCCGAACGGGTGATCCGGCTCCTGCCGCCCCTGATCCTCGACGAGGCCGAGGCGGATCAGTTGGTGGATACCCTGAGCGGCCTGGTCGCCGAGTTCCTGTCCGGCGCCTGACGCCGGCCGCCACGTAGAGAGCCCCCGCGATGTCCTCCCCCGCGCCCGCCTGTCGGCACCTGCTGTCGCTCCTCGATCTCAGCCCGGAGGAGGCGCGTGCCCTGATCGCCCGCGCCACCGAGCTGAAGGTGCTCCTGCGCCGGGGCGAGGACTACCGCCCGCTGAAGAACCGTACCCTGGCGATGATCTTCGAGAAGTCGTCCACCCGTACCCGAGTCTCCTTCGAGGTGGGCATGGCCCAGTTCGGCGGACATGCCCTCTTCCTTTCCCCCCGCGACACCCAGCTCGGTCGGGGCGAGCCCATCGAGGACAGCGCCCGGGTGCTGTCGCGAATGGTGGACGGGGTGATGATCCGCACCTTCAGTCAGGAGACGGTGGAGCGCTTCGCGGCCCATGCCTCGGTGCCGGTGATCAACGGACTCACCGACCGGTTGCACCCCTGCCAGCTCCTGGCGGATATGCAGACCTACCGCGAGCATCGCGGGGACATCCGCGGGCGCCGGGTCGCCTGGATCGGCGACGGCAACAACATGTGCCATTCCTACATGGAGGCGGCGGTGCGCTTCGACTTCGAGCTGCGTATCGCCTGTCCGGAGGGCTTCGAGCCCGACGCAGATCTGCTGGCCATGGATCCCGGGCGCTTCACCTTGACCCACGATCCCGCGGAGGCGGCTGAGGGCGCCGACCTGGTCGCCACCGACGTCTGGGCGAGCATGGGACAGGAGGACGAGCAGGCGCGGCGCGTCGCCGCGTTCACCCCCTTCCAGGTCACCGACTCGGTCATGGCGCGCGGGACGCGTGAGGCCCTGTTCATGCATTGCCTGCCGGCCCACCGCGGCGAGGAGGTGGCGGCGAGCGTGATCGACGGCCCTCAGTCGGTGGTGTGGGACGAGGCGGAGAACCGATTGCACGCCCAGAAGGCGCTTCTCGAGCTACTCATGGCCCCGCAGGCCGCGGCATCATGCGCCCCCTGATCCAGAGGGCGTCCTGGGCCCTGCTGGTCGCGGTCTTGGCGGCGCCCTGGCCGGCGAGCGCCGAGACCCGTTATGTCACCGACCAGCTCGACGTGACCCTGCGCGCGGGCGAGAGCATCCGCTACAAGATCATCCGCATGCTGAGAAGCGGCACCCCGCTCGAGGTGCTGGATGTCAACAAGACCACCAAGTACGCCCGGGTGCGCACGGAGGACGGGACGACTGGGTTCGTCCTCTTGGAGCAGCTCCAGGACGAGCCGGCGGCCCGCGACCGGCTGGCGGAGATGGAGCGGCGCATGGCCGAGCTCCAGCAGGAGCCCGAGGCCCTCACGGCCCGGCTCGCCAAGCTCCAGGCCGAGCACGCGGAGCTCCAGCGTGAGTTCGCGACGGTGGAGCGCGAGAAACAGCAACGCGAGCAGGAGCTCGCCACCATCCGCCACGCCTCGGCCAATGTGCTGGATATCACCAATGAGCGTGAGCGCCTCCGCCTCCAGGTGGCGGAGCTGACCCGCGTGCGTGCCGATCTGGAGCAGGAGAACCGGGAGCTCGAGAACCAGACCACCCAGCGCTGGTTCATGATCGGGGCCGGGGTCCTGGGCGGCGGTGTGATCCTCGGGCTCGTCCTGCCGCATCTGCGACTGCGGCGTCGGCGAAGCGCCTGGGGCTCACTCTGAGTTGATCCGCCTGCGACGGCAGTCTGCCGTCGGCGTCTAGTTCACTCGAAGAAGGCCCGCCCGGGCACCGGCGGCAGCAGCTCGCTCACCCGCATGGGCGCGAGGCCGAGCCGGTCCCGGTAGAGGACCCGGTAGGCCAATACCCGCTCCACGTAGCCGCGCGTCTCTGCGAAGGGGATGGCGAGGATCCAGAGGTCCGCCTCCTGACAGTCCTCCGGCAGCCAGCGATCCACCCGGTGGGGTCCGGCGTTGTAGGCGGCGGTGGCGAGCGCGGGGTGGCCGAAACGGTCGCGCATTCGGGCCAGATAGGCCGCGCCCAGGGTGATGTTGAGCCCCGGGTCGAGGAGTGCGCCGCGTCCCGGCGGGTCCACCGGCGGCTCGAGCTCCCCGGCCATCTGGCGAGCGGTCGCTGGCATCAGCTGCATCAGTCCCAGGGCCCCCGCGTGGGAGGCGACGGTGGTGTTGAAGACGCTCTCCTGTCGGATGACGGCGAGGATCCAGTCCTCGGGCAGCCCCGTCTGCCAGGCCTGCTCGCCCACCAGATCGCGGTGCGCCACCGGGAAGCGCAGGTCCAGATCGTCCCAGTAGCCGGTGGGTGCGAGGGTGAAGATCGCCTGGTCGTGCCAGCCCCAGACATCGGCGACGTAGGCCGCGGCCATGCGGTCCGCGTCGTCCAGACCGGTCGTGAGGTCACGCCATTCCCGGCGCAGATCGGTCTCTCGGCCGAGGACCCGCAAGGCCTGGATGCGGGCCATCACTGGACGATTCATCAGGGCGCGGATGCGTGCCGGGTCCGCCGGGACGGCACGGCTCGCGAGCGGATAGGGGTGGCCGATCCGGTCCGCCGCGAGGAACCCCCACAGGCTGCGCTGGCGGGCGGCCCGCTCATAGGCCGCGTACGCCGCCTCGTGCTCGCCCAGTGCCTCCCGCGCCCGGGCCAGCCAATAGAGCCAGCGGTCGTCGCGGACCTCGCCCGGGGGCATGGCCTCGATCCAGCGGACCGTCTCCGCCCAGGCGCCGAGCAGGATGGCGGCCCGCAGCCGCTGCTCCTGATCCTCCAGGTTGTCCTCGCGGGCGGGGAGACGCTCCCAGACCTCCAGGGCGCGTGCCCGTTCGGCTCGCCTTCCCGAGCGCTGGAGACCACGCGCGACCTGGATGTGGACGCGATCCCAGGCGGCCCGATCGGTGTCTGGGCCGAGCGCCCCCCGCGCCGCCAGACGCTCGAGGGCATCCGCGGCGGCGCCCGGACGCTGGCGGGCGAGCCGCCCGAGACCATCGCCGACGATGGCCGGGTCCAAGGGATGGTCGAGGGGGCGCTCGATCAGGTCCAGGGTCTCTGCCGGGCGCTCGCGCAGGGACAGCCAGAGGTCGAGCCGCGGGCGCTCCGACTCGGGGAGCCCCTGACCGAGCCAGCGGGCCAGGCCAGGCTGCCCCGCCTCCATGGCGAGCCGGATCCGTGCCCAGCGCAGCCCCGGGGTGATGCCACCGGCCGCCTCCCAGGCCGCGAACACCGGGTCGCAGTCATCGGGCCTTGAGCGGCCGTGGAGCCAGATGGGCTGGATGCGTTCCGGCTCCAGGGCCTCGTCCGTCCGCCCGGTTTCGATCAGGGCGCGCAGATAGAGGCAGCGACGCTCGACGGACTGGTCGTCATCCGCCTCGACGGGCGCAAAGACCCGGGCGTAGTCGGCCCAACGCCCGGCCGCGGCCAGCCGCTCCAGATAGGCCGCCCGCAGGCGGCCGGCAAGCGGGGTGTCCGGGTAGCCGGCCAGGAAGGACTCGATGTCTGAGTCCTCGCCTCCGCCCGGCAGCGAGCGCAGGCGGGCGAAGCGCAGGTAAGGCAGCAGGGGATGCTCGCCGAGCCCTGGGAGCAGAGACTCGAACCTGGCCAGGTCGCCGCCCTCAAGGGCGCGCTCGGCCGCCAGGAAGCCGGTCAGGTCATGCGCCGGGCTCGCGGTCGCCGCCAGGGTCAAGGTCGCCCATAGGACGAGGGGCGCGGTAAGACGGGACATGATGATCGCCTTAGGTCGGGGCGGGGCGAGTGCGCCGCCGCACTCGGGATATGCGAAAGGGGCCGCATGTTAGGGTCCGAATCGCCGCAGTCACAACCCCGGCGCCGTGCGGTCCGCGGCCGCCCGGGGTCGATGGGAGGAGCCCATGCACCCAGACCTGATGCCCGTCGTCGACCTGCTCCGGAAGGTCGCCGCGGCCGAGATCTTGCCGCGCTTCCGGCACACGGCGGCCAGCGCCAAGGCGGATGGCAGCCTCGTCACCGAGGCCGACCTGGCCGTCCAGCGCCGCATCCAGGAGGGGATGGCGCGGATCCAGCCAGGCGTGCCCCTGCTCGGAGAGGAGATGAGCGCTGCCGAACAGGAGGCCCTGCTGCGCCACGACGGGGCCGTGTGGGTCCTGGACCCATTGGACGGCACCAGTAACTTCGCCTGCGGCTTCCCGGGCTTCGCCATCTCCTTGGCCTTGATCGAGGGCGGACGGGCCGTGCGTGGCGCCATCCTGGATCCGGTGCGGGACGAATGCTTCACGGCGGTGCTCGGCGGCGGCGCGGCCCTCAACGGTGAGCCCATCCGACCCTATGCCCCGGGCGGTGCACTCGGCGATTGCGTGGCCTGTATGGACTTCAAGCGCCTGCCGCCCGAGCGTGTGCCCGCGCTGCTGGGGCCCGGCGGTTTCCGCTCCCAGCGCAATCTGGGCGCAGTGGCACTCGAGTGGTGCTGGATCGCCGCCGGGCGCTTCCAGCTCTACCTGCATGGCGGACAGAAGCTCTGGGACTACGCGGCCGGGCGCCTGATCGCCAGCGAGGCGGGGGTGGTCTCGCGACTCTATCGCCCCTTCGGCACCGAGCTGGCCGAGGGACTGGATCTCGCCCCGCGCCTGGCGGTGGCCGCCGCCGATGCCGCACTGCTGGAGCGCTGGCTGGGCTTCGTCCAGCTGCCCCTCAACCCGAAACCCTAGCAGCCTGTCGGACTTAGGATGAATCGGCTGCGGAACTGGGAGCGCGGTCCATTTCGGCCCGGATTCTCGTTGCATAGCACCCACTATGCGCCTCGAATCCGGGACAAACTGACCTCGCCCTCCCACTCCCTCGCTTCGATCCCCCCAAGTCCGACAGGCTGCTAGCCAATCCTCAAGCCGCAACGAGGTAACCGATGACAGACCAAACCTACGGGATCGACATGGATCTCTCCAGCGGGATCGCCGCATTCGAGTCCCGCCAATTCGGTCAGGCCGCCGCATTGCTCGGCCCCCTGGCCGAGGCCGGTGACGCGGAGGCGCGCTACCGTGTCGCCATCATGGCCCAGAACGGCCTGGGCATACATGCGAACCCCTTGCTCGCGTTCAGCTATATGAAATCCGCCGCCGAGTCCGGGATCGGCCTCGCCCAGCATGGCCTGGGCTTCATGTATCTGGAGGGTGAGTGCACCGAGCCGGACATCGAGAAGGCCGTCCACTGGTTCAGACTGGCCGCCGAGCAGGGACTGGCGGGCTCCCAGACGACGCTCGCGATGCTCTACGAGGAGGGTCGGGGTGTACCCAAGGACATGGAAGAGGCCAACCGCTGGTATCGGATGGCCGGGTTCGAGCCGCGCTGATCGGATCCGGTGGGGCCGCCTTGCGCGGCCTCACCGGATGGTGATCCGATCAATTGTTCTGGATGACGATCCGCGGGAACTTGGCCGCGTAGTCCTTGGCCTGGAGGGATAGCTTCGCGGCGGTCTTGCGGGCGATCTCGCGATAGATCTCGGTCACCCGGGATTCCGGCTGGGCCACGACTGTGGGCTTGCCGCTGTCGGTCTCCACGCGGATGGCCATGTCCAGGGGCAGGGAGCCGAGCAGGTCGATACCATACTGATCGGACATGCTCTTGCCGCCACCAGAGCCAAAGATGTGCTCCTCGTGACCGCAGTTGCTGCAGATGTGGATGGACATATTCTCCACGACGCCCAGCACAGGGACCTCCACCTTCTGGAACATCTTGAGTCCCTTACGGGCGTCCAGGAGAGCGATGTCCTGGGGCGTGGTGACGATCACGGCGCCGGACACTGGCACCTTCTGGGCCAGGGTGAGCTGGGTGTCGCCCGTGCCCGGAGGCAGGTCGATGACCAGATAGTCGAGATCCGCCCAGTTGGTGTCGTTGAGCAGCTGTTCCAGGGCCTGGGTGACCATGGGGCCGCGCCAGATCATGGGCGTCTCCTCGTCGATGAGGAAGCCGATGGACATGGCCTGGAGGTCATAGGAGCCCATGGGCTCCAGGCTGCTGCCGTCCTTGGACTCGGGCTTGCCGGTGATGCCCAGCATGCGCGGCTGGGAAGGGCCGTAGATGTCGGCGTCGAGGATACCCACCCGCGCCCCCTCGGCGGACAGGGCGAGCGCCAGGTTGACCGCGGTGGTGGACTTGCCCACGCCGCCTTTACCCGAGGCGACGGCGATGATGTTCTTGACGTTGTCGATGGGCTTCAGCGACTTCTGGACCGAATGGGCCTTGATCTCCCAGCTAACGTCGACCTGGGCCATGGAGACGCCGTCGAGCCCGAGCACGCGCTCCTTGATGGCGTCGGCAAGCGACTGCTGGATCCCCTTGGCCGGGAAGCCCAGCACGACCTTGATCTTCACCTGGTCGCCCTCGATGTCGATCGCCTTGACGACGTTCGCGGCGATCAGGTCGCGATTAAGGTGGGGCTCGACGTAGCCCTTGATCGCGGTCTCGATCTGTTCTTTCGTGACTTCAGCCATGACGGACTCCGGAAGTTGCAACGCACCGGGTGCTCCGGCGCCTCGGTTGTCGATCGTGTTAAGGCCCGCGTTGGGCGCCTCCTCTCGCTTCGCGTCTAGGTCGGTCTAGGGCGGGGGCAAATCAAGGGGAAGGGCGCCGCGCACATGGCCGGGCCTCAACGGCACATGAGATACTGCCAGACCTCGGGCCGACCGGCCGGGGAGCGGGCGGGATCAGCCGTTTCCTGCTCGCCGAGGCCCGGGCCGCGTCGGAAAGGCCCGACTCTAGCCGCCCACCGCACATCCTCCACCGAAGACCCTGCCAATGCCCCGCGAAATACTCATTACCAGCGCGCTGCCCTACGCCAACGGGCCGATCCATATCGGTCATCTGGTCGAGTACATCCAGACGGACATCTGGGCGCGCTTCCAGAGGCAGCGAGGGCATAGCTGTTGGTATGTCTGCGCCGACGACGCCCACGGCACCCCGATCATGCTCAAGGCCCGCCAGGAGGGGATCACACCCGAGGCCCTGATCGCGCGGGTTGCCGAGGAGCATCAGGCGGACTTCGCCGCCTTCCGGGTCGGTTTCGACAACTATCACTCCACCCATTCGCCGGAGAATCGCCACTTCGCGACCCTGATCTACGAGCGCAATCGGGACGCCGGCCACATCGCCCGGCGCACCATCACCCAGGCCTATGATCCGGTCGAGCAGATGTTCCTGCCCGACCGATTCATCAAGGGCGAGTGTCCCAAGTGCGGCGCCCCCGACCAATACGGGGACAACTGCGAGTCCTGCGGGGCGAGTTATTCCCCCAACGAGCTGAAAAACCCCCGATCCGCGGTCTCCGGTGCCGTCCCTGAGCAGCGCGAGTCCGATCACTATTTCTTCCGCCTCCAGGACTTCGAGGGGATGCTCAAGGGCTGGACGCGCGGCGGCGGACTCCAGAAGGAGGTGGCGAACAAGCTCGACGAATGGTTCGAGGCCGGGCTCCAGGAATGGGACATCTCCCGCGACGCGCCCTATTTCGGCTTCGAGATCCCGGACCACCCGGGCAAGTTTTTCTATGTCTGGCTCGATGCGCCCATCGGCTACATGGCGAGCTTCAAGCATCTCTGCGACAGCCCGCGGGGCCAGGCCGCGGGGCTCGAGTTCGACCGTTTCTGGGCACCAGCGAGCGACGCCGAGCTCTACCACTTCATCGGCAAGGACATCATCTATTTCCATGCCCTGTTTTGGCCGGCCATGCTCCACGGTGCGGGGTTCCGGACCCCGAGCGCGGTCTTCGCCCACGGCTTCCTGACGGTCGATGGCCAGAAGATGTCCAAATCCCGGGGCACCTTCATCAAGGCCCGCACCTACCTGAACCATCTCAATCCCGAGTACCTGCGCTACTACTTCGCGGCCAAGCTCGGTTCCGGGGTGGATGACATCGACCTCAGCCTGGAGGACTTCCAGGCGCGGGTGAATGCCGACCTGGTGGGCAAGGTGGTGAATATCGCCAGCCGCTCCGCCGGATTCATCACCAAGCGCTTCGCCGGGCGCCTGGCCGCCGAGCTGCCGGCCCCCGCCCTGTTCGACGAGCTCAGGGCCGCCTCCGAGTCCATCGCCGCGGCATACGAGCGGCGCGAGTACGCCCGCGCGGTGCGCGAGATCATGGCCTTCGCCGACCGCGCCAATCAGTACATCGACGAGCAGGCCCCCTGGGTGGTGGCCAAGCAGGAAGGCCGCGAAGCCGAGCTCCAAGGGATCTGCACCCAGGGGCTCAACCTGTTCAGGCTGTTGATCGGTTGGCTCAAACCCATCCTGCCCGCCACCGCCGAGGCGTCCGAGGCCTTCCTGAGGATCCCGCCCCTGACCTGGGCGGACCTCGATCGGCCCCTGCTCGACCACGAGATCGCCCCGTTCAAGCCGCTCATGACCCGCGTCGACCCGGCCCAGATCGCGGCCATGCTCGATGCCTCGAAGGGGGATCTCACGGCCAAGGGGTCGGCGCCGGAGGATCGGGGTGAGGCGTTGGTCCGGGAGGACGCCCGCACGCACCTCGCCCGCGACCCCATCGCCGAGACGGTGGACTTCGAGGGCTTCGCGCGGGTCGACCTGCGGGTGGCGCGGATCATGGAGGCGGAGACGGTCGAGGGTGCGGACAAGCTGCTTCGTCTCGACCTTGATCTGGGCGGCGAGACCCGCCAGGTCTTCGCCGGCATCCGCTCCGCCTATGATCCGGCGAGTCTGGTCGGACGGCTCACGGTGATGGTCGCCAATCTGGCGCCGCGCAAGATGCGCTTCGGGGTGTCGGAGGGGATGGTTCTGGCCGCCGGACCGGGCGGAAAGGAGATCTTCCTCCTGGCACCGGACGCGGGTGCCGAGCCTGGGATGAAGGTGAAATAGCCCGGCCGGCGGGCTGCCAGGCTTGAAGCCAACCGCCCGCGGCGCCAAGTGGCCCCCATGAGTGCGTATCCCCTTATTCGTCTCCTGGCCGGCCTCCTGCTGTGCTCCCCTGCTTGGGCGGACGAGGCCCAGGACGATTGGGATGCGGATTGGGACCTAGAGGAGCGCATCGCCGCCGTCAATGAGGGCGAGCTGCGCTTCTTGCCCCTCGCATCGGTGGCCGATGCCCATGTGCACCACAACGAGATCCGCATCGACTCGGCCAGTCTGCGGCAGGGTTGGATCCGCCTGGTGCAGTGCCACGACCAGCTGGACGCGGTCCCGGCCGCGCAGGTCACCTTTCGCCCGGGACGGATCCGCAACCTCCGCGTGGTGAGCGCGCAGGCCATCGGGCGGGCCTGGGTGGAGGGCCACACCGTCCAGCTCACCGACGTCGGCCAGGGCGCGCGGCTGTGCATCAGCGGGGAGAGCCGGGCGATGAGCTATCTGGGCGAGGGTCGCTATCGACTCCAGAACGGGCCCTACATGCGTCGCTTCCTGGATGGCTACTACCCCATGCGCGTCGTCCTGGACGTGCGCTATCCGGAAGGGGCATTGCGTCTCGCCTCCCATCAACCGCCGACCGCCCCCGGGTTCGATCTGAGCCGGGAGCCCGGGCGCGTGATCGTCGACGCGGCCTTCGAGGGCCGTCTCTACACCTGCCTGGATTTCCTCTCGCCGGACGCCAGCCCAGGCTCGACCCCGCCCCCCTGTCCGGCCGATCAAGGGCCAGCCGTCATCGAGTAGGGGGTCGCGGCCCTCGTCGTGCCCCGTGGCGACCGACCCCTGGGCGCGACCCTCTAGGACCAGAGGTCCCGAAAGACACCGGTCCGGGGATCCCCCAAGGACTACAATCGGCGGCGCTCCACCAGCTCGATCGCGTCACATGCACGCCTTCAACCTCAGCCGTTTCCTGTTCTGGTTCGTCATCTTCTTCCTGCTGGCGCTTGCCCTCCGGCCCTGGGTCTCCGACCTGCTGATCCGGGGCCAGGCCGAGCCGCGGGCCGTGCTCGCCCGCGGGGAGCTCGCCGCCGATGAGCGCACCGTCATCGAGATCTTCGAGCGGGTCAGTCCGTCGGTGGTCTACATCACCACCTCGGGACAGGTGCTGGATCTGCTCACGCGCAACGTGATGGAGGTCCCCCAGGGCACGGGCACCGGTTTTCTCTGGGATGATCGCGGGCACGTGGTCACCAACTACCACGTCATCGAGGACGTCCAGGCGGCCTACGTGCGCACTGCCAGCGGACGCACCTTCGAGGCCGCCCTGGTGGGGGTGAGCCCGGAGCATGACATCGCCGTCCTACGCGTCGGGAGCCAGGGCGCGGCGAGCCCCCCGGTGCCCATCGGGACCAGCGGCGACCTGCGGGTCGGGCAGAAGGTTCTGGCCATCGGTAATCCCTTCGGGCTCGATTACACCCTGACCACCGGGGTGATCTCCGCCCTGGACCGCACCATCCGCTCGGACGAGGGACGCACCGTGGAGCACCTCATCCAGACCGACGCGGCCATCAACCCGGGAAACTCGGGCGGGCCGCTGATCGACAGCGCCGGGCGCATGATCGGGATGAACACGGCGATCCTGAGCGCCACCGGACACTCTGCCGGGATCGGCTTTGCGGTCCCGGTGGACACCATCAACCGGGTGGTCCCGCTCCTGATCGCCCATGGGCGCTATCTGCGTCCCTCCCTCGGGATCCTCGGCGACGACACGGTCGGTGGGCGGCTCCTGGCCGAGACGGGCATCGAAGGGGTGCTGGTGCTGCGGGTGGAGCGCGGCTCGGCCGCCGCGCGCGCCGGGCTGCGTGGCGCCGAGATCTCTCCCCGGGGCGAGCTCGTCTCGGGGGATGTGATCCAGGCCGTGGATGGTGCGAGGGTCACCGGCATCGAGGAGCTGATCGAAGTGCTCGATCGTTACCGCCCGGGTGACGCCGTGACCCTCAGCGTCTTGCGCGACGGGCGGGCCGTCGAGCTCCAGGCGGTGCTGGGCACCAGCGACGATCGTCTGGGATCGGCGGGCCCGGGTGGGCGCCCCCGCGGTCTTGGTTTGGCCCAGAGGAACGCGTCGGCGCCCGCCTCGGGTCCAGCCCTCGGGGCGCGTGACGGACCTGAGGCCCTAGCACCCTGTCGGACTTAGGATGAATCGGCTGCGGAACCGGGAGCGCGGTCCGTTTCGGCCCGGACCCTCGCTACGTAGCACCCACTATGCGCCTCGAATCCGGACCAAACTGACCTCGCGCTCCCACTCCCTCGCTTCGATCCCCCAGGTCCGACAGGCTGCTAGCCGAGCCCGCAGAAACCGCTCGGGCAGCAGGCACCCGTGGAGCAGGCGGGGGCGGGGGCGGCGCCGCTGCCCCGGCTCGTACTGGCGATGATGTTGCCGCCGGTGGCCAGGCGATGGACGGGCGCATCCGCCGGCGTATCCCCCGGGGATGTGCCCAGACGCGAGCACAGCTCGCCCCAGGTGCTCAGGGTCTCGCTCATGCGATGGCTGACCTCGAGGACCTGGCCGTTGGTGTCGCAGCGATAATCGTAGGTGGGCATGGTGTCTCCGTCGAATATTGGCATGTGCTGATATTCGCAGATTATATGAATCCGCATCGGGCAAGGAAACCCGCCGCGATCGCCGCGCCATGGGGAGTGAGGCGGCTTTGGCGGGCGGGGCGATGCCGCGGGGCGGGTCAAGGTAGACGCTGCCAGTTCCGCCAGTCCAGGGCGCTGGATTCTTGCAGTGACACCAGGTCGCCCTCGGAGTCGGCGACCACCGTCTTGATGCCCTCGGCGCCGAGGTCGATGGTCGCCAGGCTCGAGTAGACGCTGCTGCCCAGCACACGGATGCTCGAGCCCGTGACCGTCACGGTCGCGCCGTTCTCGCTGACCTCGAAGAGGTCATCGATCCCGAAGGCGAAGTCCTGGTTGAAGTCGAAGGGCGTGACGCTGAGCCGCGAGCCATCCCTCAGGTCCAGCGCGTTGACCCAGCTATAGCTGCCGCCGCCGGCCTCGCAGGGATCGTCCCCGGGCACGGTGCTGACGAACACCACCCGGTTGCCGCGGACCTGGCCCTGGTCGTCACGCGCTCGGCGGTGGGCGGACCGCTCGAACTGCCCGGCTTGGGGTAGGGCAGGTCCAGGTACCATCCCCGCTGGGTCGTCCAGTCCACGCCGTTGTCGGTCGTGACGCGGCCCTCGCTGACGTTCTTGTTCGTCGCGTCCTGTGTGAATTCACTCAGGTCGACGAAGCCTTGTGCCTGGAGCGGCGCACTGCCGCCGTTGACGCCCGCGACGCGGCCCAACTGACCGTCGATGAACTGGTCGCTACCATCATCCCAGATGCCGTAGAAGGTCTGGGGCATCTGGCTCTCGAAGTCGGGCTCGTGCCGGCCGAGCAGATAACCGGTGCCGAACAGCAGGAGCGTCCCGGCTGCGGTCGGATGCGGCGCGACCGCGATGGGAGCGGTGATGGGCTGGGTGCGGCCGTTGGCGTCCTTCGCGGTGAAGAGTTTTACTGGCGCCGTCGTCGAGATCCCGCAGGTTGAACCTCCAGACGTTCCCGAAGAGGTCGGCGGCATAGGCGGCATCGGCGACCAGATCGCCATCTGCGTCGATCAGGGTGGCAGCGCCCAGGCCGTTCGGTCGGCCGGCGCCTCTCGCGTAACCCCAGGGCTCGCGGGTGGCGGTTGGTCGCGGGACATCGAGCTCGGGATCGTGCTTGCGGCCGACGCCCGTTCGATACTCCTTCACCAACTCGCCGGTGGCGATATCGACCACGAACAGAACCGCTTGACCACACATATCGGTGCCCGTGTCCAGGATCGGGCTGTAGCCCCCCGAGATGGGGTCGCGGCAGCCTAGGGGCGCGTGACCGTCGTCCTCCGAGCTGTTGTAGCCATTGCCGAACACGGCGACCCACCGCGGGGTCCCGCTGGCCTGAGGGATGCGCGCGATGGCGGGACGGCCGAGCAGATAGCCCATGTGCTTGCGGTCGCGCTCATGGGTGTATTCCCAGAGGGCGAGGCCCATGGGGTTGCCGGCCGTGATGGATCCGGGATTGGTGACCTTGAGTGCATAGACCCCTTGTCCGCCGATCCCCCCTGACCCCACGACCACACTCTCCCAGGCGCCGTTGATGAAGACATCGCCCTCGGCGATGGGCCCGTCCACATAGGCCTCGTGGCCGTATCCCAGATCGGTCAGCTTGTGGAGCCTGGGGTAGACGAAGCTCGGCACATAGGCGAACAGCTCACGCCCCCCGCCGGCGGTGGCGAGATCCGCGTCGAAGGCGTGCATCATGCCGCCGTTGCTGCCCACGTAGATGACCCTGTCGCGCGCGGCGTAGGCCTGATTGGAACGGAAGGCGTCGTAGCCGTTGTCCGTGTAGATCCGGCTCGGGGGCCCCACCACCACCGGGTTCGAGTTGATGATGTCCGCGAGCTTGGATGCGCGGTTTCGAAACCGCAGCTTGGCGTCGCTGGAAAGGTTCCTCGCCTCGAAGCTCGCATCGCCTCTCAGATAGTCGATCAGCTCCTTGGCCTGGGCGACGGCGTCGAGGGTTGGATGGTTGGCCACCGCCACCCGTTTGAGGGCGTCTTGCTGGGCTGGGGACAGACTGTCCCAGCTCGTCGGGTCGAAGGCGATGGTCGCCCCGTCCGCGCCCAGGGTGAGGATCTCGCGGTCGCTCCAAGGGCGAACGTCCAGCAGATCCGCGGCGCTCCAGATCGGCGGTCCCGCGCAGATCTCACCCGCGGCCTGGCCGGGGCAGAGACCGGTGCCGAACCCAGCGGAGACACCGTGGGCGACGAGATCTCCTGACCAGTCGGAGGTATTCAGGGTCGCCTTGAAGACCAGGGTCTCGGCGCCGAGTGACCCGAGGTTGAACGCCGGGCTCGCAATGGCCGCCTCGGCGGTGGCGGCGGCGATGACATCCAGCACGTCCTCGAAGGCCGTGGTCAGCCCCTCGGGGTCGCGCGGGCTGAAGTAACCGCCGCGACCGTTGATGCCCGCGTGCCAGAGATCGTCGATCTTCCAGGGCTCCAGGCTCGCGGGCGTCCCGGCGGAGCTCCAGGGGCCCGGGAATCCGTCCACGGCCAGGGTCCCGGTGCGCAGGACGTCCTGGTCGTCGATGTAGCTCCAGTCACCGTCCGGGGCGATGAGGCTCCCGTCCACGAAGGTGACATGGCCGTCGACACCGACCCCGATGGTTAAGGTCGTCACATGCTGCCAGGAGGCCGGGTCGTTCCTGTGATTCCAGTAGACATCCTCGCTGGTCCCGGTCAGGTCGCGCAGGATCGGGGGGACATCGTTGTCCAGATCGGGCCGGAGGTCCTCGACCCAGGATCGGAAGACCTCGTCCGCCAGGGTGTCGGCGTTGGCGTCCGCGAAGGGGACGCGCGGGGTGTATTCGACGATACCCCAGTCGAGGTCGGGACGATCGGGCGCGGGTTCGGGCAGTGTCCAGGTCGCAGCGTCGGCGTTTGCGGAGCTGCCCGGATTTCCGCCGTCGTCCCAATCGCCATCGGTGGCGATCAGATGGAAGTTGTTCCGGCACCCGTACTCGGGGTTCTTGTCCGGCGGGAGACTGCCGGCGCGATAGGCGGCGATATCCTCAACATAGGCGAGGGCATCGGGATCGGGTTCCGCCTTCGCCCGAAGAACGCCCGGGCGTCGCGAACGGCAGAAAACAAGCGGCTCGTGCCCGAGGCGGGCTGGGCGAACAACCAGTCGTAGAAGGCCTCCGCTGGACGCCTGAGAGTTGACCGCGAAGGTGTCGCGGATGCCGCTTACGCCCGCGTCGTCGGCCACGCCGTCGTAGCCGAAGCGCACGGAGGGCGTGAGGCGATACATCACCCGGCTCAACGCCGTCTTGGTGAGCGAGAGGCGGTCGCGGTAGTAGGCATACCAGTTCGCGAAGTTGCGTCTGGAGAGTGCCTCCCGGCCGACGCCCGCGGCGGTCTCGCCGCTCTCGAGTCAAGGGGGTGTCGTCGCGCGGTACGCAGTCGGCGCTTGCGAATCTGCCTTCACAGTAGGCATACGCGACGTCCTCGGCGCTCCCCACCTCGATGCGATCGAAACAGATGTCGGGTGTGGTCTCGTTGGGGAAATCCGCGTCCGAGCACTGGTCCGTGGCGTTGGTGGGATCGAAGACGCTGTAGTACGCCGGGCAGACCAGATCCACGGTGCGTTGCCCTGATAGGTGATCTTCCCGGTGCAGAGGTCTCCCCAATCGTCGGCGCTGAATCCGAGCGACTCCCAGAGGGCGTATTCAGCGTGTCCCGGTATCGGGGACGATCTCCCCGGGCAGGAAGGGGCCGCAGCGCTCATCGGTCGTGTCGCGCAAGGCCGCGTAGTCGTCACCCAGGTCGGTGAGGCAGGTGAACCTATCATCGGTCGCCCCGGGGACCGTCGCGCAGCTCGCCGGACAGGCGCTGGCGCAGGCGCTGCAGGCCTCGTCCTGGAACAGATTGCGCCTCGTGTTGGCGAACGATTCGTTGCCCAGGCTCCCGCCGTCGGCATTCAGGGCGGGCGGATAGGCGCGACGGGGCGCGTAATAGATCGCGTTGGTCTGGGGTGAGGT
This sequence comes from uncultured Gammaproteobacteria bacterium, assembly GCA_963714915.1. GTDB lineage: Bacteria > Pseudomonadota > Gammaproteobacteria > Chromatiales > Chromatiaceae > Thiodictyon. The sequence goes on along the minus strand of CAVQQM010000049.1, from coordinate 17,474 downwards.
AAAGATGCTGGCGTTGATGCCCTCGGACAGACGCTCCGGCGCGTAGCCTCGGTTCATCCTCGCCGAGTCATCCAGGCTCAGGATGAAGTTGGGCGGTGCGCCCTGGAGCAGGAAGACCGGGATGTCCTGGATATCGATCTCGGACGCGCGCGTGCTGCTCGAGGCGATCCCCAGTCCAAGGCCCAGGACCAGACCGAGCCAGCCGGAGAGGGCTCTGCGAAGCGTGCGGTTCGGGTCTGGTCTCATGACCGATTCTCCGTTTTGGGTGACGGGCCAGACGCTTGGTTCACGACACCTTGCTACCAGGCATAGACCCTGGGGATGGTGGTCTGGAGCAGGGCGCGGGTGTTCTCGGATGGGCCCGCGCCGACCGCCGTAACCGTATAGAAATGGACCCCGGCACCGCGGGCGGCCGCCTCCACGTCCAAGGGCGCGATGTAGCGGGACTCGATGAGCACGCGGGGTTGATAGGTCGCGCTGACGCTGGACAGGGGCGACCCGCCGAAGCCGTCCAGGGCGATCCCCTCGGTAGGGGTGCCCGACGCCCAATCCTCCAGGACGTCCTGCAGCCTGCAGCAGGGGTGGGCGCTGGCCCCAGAAGCGCCGCAGCTCGGGGCCGCGCCGTCGGCGATGGTGCAGCCCGGCCACACCTTGTAGGTGCCGCTCGCCGTGGCGACGATCGGCGCGGTCTGGCCGGTGACATAGGTCAGCGCCGCCTGGGCGCCCGCCTCCGCCGCCTGGAAGGCGGCGTGCTGGTCATAGAGGTTGCCCGCCATGCGCTCGTTGAGCACGAGGGTGCGCATGGAGCTCACGCCGATGATGGTCATCACGGCAAGGATGATGAGTCCGGTGACCAGCACCGCGCCCCGTTCCCTGGCGCCCCGGACTCCCTGTCGTGCGTCGCGCAGCATGCTCATGGCGGCACCGCCCAGGGCGCCCGTACCCGCAGCGCGATCGCGGTGTTGAAGACCTGATAGTGCCGGCGGTCGTTGGCCAGACCGTAGCCGAGATCCTCGGCGACCTGGGCCGCGGGGTTGGGGGCCGCGGCCACGGACTTGACCGCCTCGGGGCTGGTGACCAGGAGCTCCACGAATGCGCTGTGCACGTTCGGCCAATAGCCCTTGGAGGTAACCCACTGGGCCGTGGGGACGGTGCCTGCCAGCTCGCTGAATCGGGTCTCGCTGCCCGTGGCGGCAGGATCACTGGGATCGAGGATGCCGTCGTAGGTCACCCGCATGTCGGCGATCTCCGGAACCATCTGCTGAGTCGGTTGATCCCACCCCCGGTCCCAGACGCACAGGGCGGGTCTGTAACGTTCCGCCAGGGCTGGATCATCGCACTTGGACTCCCCGCTAACGCGGGGCACGATCGTGATGCCGCTCGTGTCGCTACAGCAGACGAAGAAGACCTTGTACTCGAACGGGAAGACCCGGGCGCGGATGCGGGCGCCAGGGACGTAGCCGTTCCCGATCCGATTGTAGAATCGTGACAAGGCGGTTGAGCTATTGACCTGGATGCCCTTGAATTTCGTTTCGTGCTCGAGTCTTGAGGGTGGCGGGAGATCCTGCCCCGCGGGGCCCTTGGTGGGGCTGGTGATGGTGAACAGGTCGGAGCCTTCGCAATCGGAGATCAAGGCCAGGCGTCCGCCCTTGAGATCGGTGCTCGTCGCTGTGAGGTTGACGCTGCCCGTCAAGTCGTTCTGCAAAGGATTGCTCAGCACATCCGTTGGGTCCGCCCCGAGATCGATAAAGATCCCGTCACCCACGGTCCCCCAGGTGACCAGGATATCCCCCCGCAGCCAGTAGCGTCGCAGCGACGTCTCGGCGCCGGAGGTGGCATCGCCAGGCAGCGGATCGAGCCAGGAGCCACCGGCGGCGAAGGCCGCCGCATCGAATCCGATCGGGGCGTCGGTGTCGACCACGCTGGCGCCGCCCGGGGCGCACTGGGCGGGATCCTCCAACAGATCGCAGGCCAGCACGTTGAGGGTCTCCTCGGCCTCCTCCAGGCGGGCGCTGCGGCATCCGAGGCTACGCGCTCCGCGTGCCTCCTGGGTCAGGAGATGGATGGCATAGCGGCCGTTCTCCTGAACGCGCCCGACCGCCTCGTTGCTGGTGTAGCTCATGCGGCTGGAGAGGAAGAGCTGCAGGATCCCGGCGACGAGCAAGAGCCCAACCGCGCGCTCACCATCAACTCCACCAGGCTGACCCCGGTGGCGTGGCGGCGCCCGTGGGCGCGGGCCATAGAGAATCGTCTGGGCAGGGCGCTCATGGGGTTCGTCGAGGCTCAGCCTCCGGCCAGCCGGGTGCATAGGCGGAAACTGTTGCGTTTCGAGTCCCTGAGGGTGACGTCGGACGCTGCGGCGGCGCGTTCCGCCGTACCGTCCCCGCGGCTGTCGTCCCAGCGGACCAGGATGGTGCAGTTGCCTTGCCCGCAACCGTTAGCGCTGGCGTCGCCCGAACAGTCCACGCGGGCGAAATCGCCATCAGGCGGCGGCGGCAGCCCGAGATCGCAGAACGCCGACTGCCAGCGGGCCAGTATGGTCGTGCCCCTCGGGAGGTTGCCGCAATCGTCCCATTCCAGCGCCCAGTCGGGCGCGGCACCCACCAGCGTGTGATCGGCGTCGGCGCGCAGACGCTCGGCCAGATCGTTGGCCGCCACACTCGCGAGGGTGCGAAACTGGGCGCTCTGGCCGGCCCGTGCCCCGATGGCCTGCAATCCGGCGAGGCCGAGCAATCCGATCCCCAAGACCAGGAGCGCGACTAGCACCTCCACCAACGAGAATCCTCCGCATCGCGTCCTCGGGCGGCTGCGGTCGCGGCCGGTCGTCCTGGTAGGAGGGCGGGGGTCTGGGTCGGCGTGCATAACGGGTCCCGGGTTGCGCCGTCCGATCTGGTCCTCACAAGACGGCCCAGCCTCAAGTTTAGGCGCACCGAGCGGCGGCGCACCCGTGCCGCTGATCGGCTTGGCGGAAAAACGGATGGGCGGGACCACGACGCCAGGGCCGTCGCTTGACTTCGACTCAAGTGCCTCGGGAGGTGTGTCGGAGAACGGCTCGAACTGGCCCGAAACCGTCATCGACGATCGTCGACCTGCCGCCGAATGGAAGGGCATGGAGTACGAGGCCCGGTGTGGCAGTCGCACCGAGAATGGTCCTCGCGCTGAGGTGGCGGGATTGGAAAAAATTGGCGGAGAGAGAGGGATTCGAACCCTCGATGGGCTTTTGACCCATACTCCCTTAGCAGGGGAGCGCCTTCAGCCTCTCGGCCATCTCTCCTTACAGGAACCCTTGGTGATCCGTCCGATCATGGTCACGCTAGACCTTTGATTCGAGCCGACCCACCTGGTCACAGGCCCGGCATTCTATCCCTGCGGGCGCCCATGTTCCAGCTACTCGGCTTGGACGTCTTGTCCGTTGCCGCGAGTGACGTGTGCCGCCTCCGCTTGCTCGCGCTTGATTCGCTCGTAAATCTCTTCGCGATGGACGGCGACGTCGCGCGGGGCATTGACGCCGATACGGACCTGATTGCCTTTCACCCCAAGAACGGTGACCGTGACCTCGTCGCCGATCATCAGCGTCTCACCGACCCTGCGTGTGAGTATCAGCATTGGCTTCTCCCTTTCTTCCTTTGCATTTTCGAGTTTCGCGGTCCTTTACGACGGGCTCAGTCGAACTCCCTCGCTGAGCTTCGCCGCCAGACCACGCCTAGGCCGAACGAGAGGCAGGCATCTCCCGGTCGGATTGTAGCAACCACGGTACGACAGCCGTAAGTTGCTTTTCGTCAATAAACAATGGCCGTCATATCCAATTCAAGCCTTTGGGCACGAATCGTGCCCGATGAGCCGTTGGCCGGGTCCCTGATCGTCCGGGGGGTTCACTCGAGCCGCGGGCGGCAGGCTGCTAGGCATCCGCGAGCTCGAAGGCCTCGTGCAGGGCGCGCACCCCGAGCTCCAGGTATTTCTCGTCCACCACCACCGAGATCTTGATCTCCGAGGTGGAGATCATGCGGATATTGATCCCCTCACGGGCGAGCGCCCCGAACATGCGGCTCGCGATGCCCGCGTGATTGCGCATGCCGACCCCCACGAGGGAGACCTTGACGATGCGGTCGTCCCCCAGCACCTCGCGCGCGGCCAGCTCGTCCGCGGTCCGCCGGAGGATCTCCGTGGCGCGTTCGTAGTCGTTGCGATGGACGGTGAAGGTGAAATCGGTGGTCTTCTCGTCCGGGGCCACGTTCTGGACGATCATGTCGATCTCGATGTTGGCGTCCGAGATGGGCCCCAGGATCTTGTGGGCGACCCCCGGCTGGTCGGGGACACCCAGGACGGTGAGCTTGGCCTCGTCGCGGCTGAAGGCGATACCGGCGATCTGAGCGTCTTCCACAGACTCCTCCTCGAAGCTGATCAAGGTGCCCTCGCCTTCGCCGAAGCTCGAGAGCACCCTCAATGGGACCTTGTACTTCCCAGCAAATTCCACCGAGCGGATTTGCAGGACCTTCGAGCCCAGGCTCGCCATCTCGAGCATCTCCTCGAAGGTGATGCGATCGAGCTTGCGGGCCTTGGGCTCGACACGGGGATCGGTGGTGTAGACCCCGTCCACGTCGGTGTAGATCTGGCACTCGTCCGCCTTGATGGCGGCGGCGATGGCGACCGCCGAGGTATCCGAGCCACCCCGGCCCAGGGTCGTGATATTGCCCTGCGCGTCGATGCCCTGGAATCCGGCGATCACGACCACCCGGCCTGCCTCCAGGTCCGCGTGCACCCGCGCGGCGTCGATATCGCGGATGCGCGCCTTGTTATGGGCGCTGTCGGTGAGGATGTGGACCTGCGCCCCCGTATAGGAGCGCGCCGCGCAGCCGATGGCGTCGAGCGCCATGCTGAGCAGGGCGATGGTGACCTGTTCGCCGGTGGACAGCAGGACGTCGAGCTCGCGGGGAACGGGGCGCTCCTGGATGGACTTCGCGAGGCCGATCAGACGGTCGGTCTCGCCAGACATGGCGGAGACCACCACGACCACGCGGTCCCCCTTGTCGCGCCAGCGTTTGATGCGCTCGGCGACCGCGCGGATACGCTCGGGGCTGCCCACGGAGGTGCCGCCGTACTTTTGAACGATGAGTGCCATGGATCGATCTGTGGACTGGGATGTTGAAGGGTCGGTTCGAGGGTGGCAGAGGCGCGACGCCCGCGGCTTTCGGCTCTGGGGCCCGCCCGTGCGAGGGAGGCACCAAGATCCGTGCGAACGGTAGCGCGGGTTCTGCGGTCGGCTGTTGTCCTTGGGGGCTCGTGGGTCTCGCGTGGCCGTCAGGCCTCGGCGCCGGCTCGCTCGCTGACCCAGGTCGGGACGCGCTCGAGGGCGGCGGGGATGCCGCTCGGGTCGTTGCCGCCCGCCTGTGCCATATCCGGCCGGCCGCCGCCCTTGCCCCCCACGCGGTTCGCGACCTCGCGGATCAGGTCGCCGGCCTTGAAGCGTGCGGTCAGGTCCTTGGTCACCCCGGCGATCAGGCTCACCTTGCCGTCCGACTCGGTCGCCAGGACGATCACGCCTGACCCGAGCTTGTCCTTGAGCTGGTCGAGGGTCTCGCGCAGAGACTTGGGGTCGGCGCCGTCGAGCCGGGCCGCGAGGACCTTGATTCCGTCCACATCGAGGGCCTGGCTCGCCAGGTCCTTGCCGGCGCTGCTCGCGAGCTTGGCCTTGAGGTGGTCCAGTTCCTTCTCGAGCCCACGTGCCCGCTCCATCAGACCGCTCACCCGGTCGTCGAGGTCCTCGCGCCCGCCCTTCAGGAGGCCCGCGAGCCGCAACAGCCGGTCCTCGTCTGCCTCGATCCAGGTCAGCGCGGTATCGCCGGTCATCGCCTCGATGCGGCGCACGCCGGCCGCGATGCCGCCCTCGGAGACGATCTTGAACAGTCCGATGTCGCCGACCGCCTTCACGTGGGTGCCCCCGCAGAGCTCGGTGGAGAAATCGCCCATGCGCAGGACCCGCACCTGATCGGCATATTTCTCGCCGAACAGGGCCATGGCGCCCAGGGTCTTGGCGTCGGTGAGGCTCATGATGCGGGTCTCGACCGTATGGTTGTCGCGGATCACCCGATTGACGAGCCGCTCGACGGCGAGCAGCTGCGCGCGGCTCACGGGCTCGAAGTGGGAGAAATCGAAGCGCAGTCGCTCGGGGCCGACCAGGGAGCCCTTCTGCTGGACATGCTCGCCGAGGACCTCGCGCAGGGCCGCATGGAGCAGATGGGTCGCGGAATGGTTGAGGGCGGTCGCGCGCCGCCGCGTGGGATCCACCTCGGCGTTCACCATGTCACCGACGGCGAGCTGGCCCTGGGAGACCCGCCCGAGGTGGCAGAGGATGCCGTCGCCCTTCTTCTGGGTATCCGTGACCTGGAAGCGCCCTGACTCGGCGGCGAGCCAGCCGCGGTCGCCGACCTGGCCGCCGGACTCGCCATAGAAGGGGCTGAGGTCGAGCACCACGAGACCCTCCTCGCGGGCCTCGAGGGCGTCGCGGGAGACGCCGTCGCGATAGAGCGCGACCACGGTCGCGCGCTCGCTCACGCGGTCGTAGCCGCAGAACTCGGTCTCGCCCTGGACGTCGAGGGCAAGATCCTGGCCGAGGCCGAACTGACTCGCGGCACGGGCGCGCTCGCGCTGTTGGCCCATACAGCGCTCGAAGCCCTCCATGTCGAGCCCGAGCCCACGCTCGCGCGCGATATCCGCGGTGAGATCGGTTGGGAAGCCGTAGGTGTCGTAGAGCTTGAAGACGGTCTCGCCGGGGATGACCCCGCCTTCCTCCAGGACGGCGACCGCATCCTCCAGGTGTCCGAGTCCGTTGCTCAGGGTCTCGGCGAAACGCTCCTCCTCCAGTCGGATCACCCGCTCCACCTGGGGCCGTGCGGCGACGAGCTCGGGATAGGCCTCGCCCATCTCCTCGGCGAGCGGGGCGACCAGCCGGTGGAAGAAGGGCGCGGGCTGACCGAGACGGTAACCGTGGCGGATGGCCCGCCGCATGATGCGGCGCAGGACATAGCCGCGGCCCTCGTTGCCCGGGGTCACGCCGTCGGTAATCAGGAAGGCTGCCGAGCGGATATGGTCGGCGATCACGCGCAGTGATTGGTCCTTGTGGTCCGTGCAGTCGGTCGCCTCGGCCGCCGCGTCGATGAGCCGCGCGAAGAGGTCGATCTCGTAGTTGCTGTGCACGCCTTGGAGCACGGCGGCGAGGCGCTCGAGACCCATGCCCGTGTCTACCGAAGGTCTCGGCAGTGGGGTAAGTGCCCCGTCCGCCCCGCGGTTGTACTGCATGAAGACCAGGTTCCAGATCTCCACGTAGCGGTCCCCGTCCTCCTCGGGAGAACCGGGGGGGCCGCCGGGGATCTCGGGGCCGTGGTCGTAGAAGATCTCGGAGCAGGGACCGCAGGGTCCGGTGTCGCCCATGGACCAGAAGTTGTCCTTGGCGCCGCAGCGGGAAAAGCGTGCCGGGTCGACCCCGATCTCATCCAACCAGATGGCGGCGGCCTCGTCGTCATCGGTGAAGACCGTCACCCACAGCCGCTCCGGGGGCAGGGCGAGGGCCCGGGTCAGATAGTCCCAGGCGTAGTTGATGGCCTCGCGCTTGAAGTAGTCGCCGAAGCTGAAGTTGCCCAGCATCTCGAAGAAGGTGTGATGGCGGGCGGTATAGCCAACGTTTTCGAGGTCGTTGTGCTTGCCGCCCGCGCGCACGCAGCGCTGGGAGCTCGCGGCCCGGGTATAGGGGCGGCGCTCGCGGCCGAGGAAGACCTCCTTGAACTGGACCATCCCCGCGTTGGTGAAGAGCAGGGTCGGGTCGTTGGCCGGCACCAGCGGGCTGGAGGGCACCCGCTCGTGACCGCGCTCGGCGAAATAGTCGAGGAAGCTCGATCGGATGTCGGCACTGGAGATCATGGGTTCAGGTACTCGGTTCGCCCGGGCTCGAATCATGCGTGGCGAGACAGGTGGCGTCGGATGAGCGCCGCGGGGAAGCCCCGCTGCTCGAGGAAGCGGCCGCGCCTGGCGTAATCGGCGCGGTCGGCGGGCGGTGAGCGGCCGAAACGCCGGTCGTGGGCGTCCGCCAAGAGCCTCGGCCAGTCGTCTTCCATGGCCGTGAGATAGGGCTCGTAGGCCGACTCCGGAAGCCCCTTCTCCGAGAGCTCCGCGCGGATGCGCAGTGGGCCGAAGCCCTTGCCCGCGCGCTCGCCCACATAGCGCTCGGCGGCGCGGCATTCGTCCAGGGCCCCCGAGGCGGCGAGCCGCTCCAGGACCGGCTCGATCTCGCCGCGCTCGAAGCCGCGGGCGGCCAGCTTGCGGGCGAGCTCGAGGCGGGTGTGCTCCCGGGCGCCGAGCAGGCGCAGGGCGCGGGAGAGGATCTCCGCGTCGCGCCCTTCGGCGCCGTCCGACCCGCGCGGGGCGGCTGACAGGTCCATGGGGCGGATCCGGTCGGGTTCAGGCGGATCAGGGCTCGACGGCCGCCGCCTGATCGGTCGGCTGATCGCCGTTGGCGGCGGCGACCTGTGGCAGCAGCTCGGCGCGGATGCGCGCCTCGATGGCCTGGGCGATCTCTGGATTGTCCTTGAGGAAGTTCCGCACGTTGTCCTTGCCCTGGCCGATCCGGTTGCCTGCGTAGCTGTACCAGGCGCCAGACTTCTCGACCACGTTGGCGGCCACGCCGAGGTCGATGATCTCGCCCTCGCGGGAGATCCCCTCGCCGTAGAGGATGTCGAACTCCGCCTGGCGAAAGGGCGGGGCCATCTTGTTCTTGACCACCTTGACCTTGGTCTCGTTGCCGATGACCTCGTCGCCCTTCTTGATGCTCCCGGTGCGCCGGATGTCGAGCCGCACCGAGGCGTAAAACTTCAAGGCATTGCCGCCGGTCGTGGTTTCCGGGCTTCCGAACATGACGCCGATCTTCATGCGGATCTGGTTGATGAAGACCACCACGCAGTTCGAGCGCTTGATGTTGCCGGTGAGCTTGCGCAGGGCCTGGGACATGAGCCGCGCCTGCAGGCCCACGTGGCTGTCGCCCATCTCGCCCTCGATCTCGGCCTTAGGGGTGAGGGCCGCCACCGAATCCACCACCACGATGTCGACCGCCCCGGAGCGCACCAGCATGTCGGTGATCTCCAGGGCCTGCTCCCCGGTGTCGGGCTGGGAGACCAGGAGCTCGTCCATGTTCACGCCGAGCTTGGCCGCATAGCCTGGATCGAGGGCATGCTCTGCATCGACGAAGGCGGCGGTGCCGCCGAGCTTCTGGGTCTCGGCGACGATGTGCAGGGTCAGGGTGGTCTTGCCCGAGGACTCGGGGCCGTAGATCTCGACCACCCTTCCGCGCGGCACGCCCCCGATACCCAGGGCCACATCCAGCCCGAGGGATCCGGTCGAGATGGCCTCGACACCGCGCGCGGCACCCAGGTCGCCCATGCGCATCACCGAGCCCTTGCCGAACTGCTTCTCGATCTGGCTGAGCGCTGCCGCCAACGCCTTCTTGCGGTTCTCGTCCATCGTGGCTCCTCGGGGGATCCTGGGGTCTCGCGGCGACCTGGCATGGGCCGCCGGGCTCGGAAAGCCCGCGATTATGGCATAGGCATCCAGGTGGTCATACCGGGACTCATCCGCTCGGCGGCCCCAGCGGCCACTGTCGTCGGCGCACGTAGCGGGGCGTTGCGCCCGGGTGGCCGGCGGCCAACGCGAATGTCGTCGCCTGCCAGCCGATCGTCGCCGGCCAAGGCGACCCAGGCCCTGGGGCCCGGTTGACCTTGCGCGCCAGGGTCACGTGAGGCCGGAAGGGTCTCGTCTCCGGCGGCAGGCCGGCCGCGCGCAGGGACGCTTCCAACTGGTCCTGCGAGGGCCAGGAGGCTCGGGTCGGGCCGCGACGGGCCCGCCCAGAGGACACGGGAACGGGCGAAATGCCCGAGACGGTCGAGCAGCACCGCGACGGCGGGAGACGCGACACGCCCGGCCGCCGCCTCGGCGCTCGCGAGGGCCGCGTCGTCCAGCTCGCCGAGGAAACGCAGGGTGAGATGCAGATCCAGTGGATGGGTCGGACGCGCCCCCGGTGGGATCAGTCCGGCGCGGGCCGCCGCCAAGGCATCCCGCGCGGCGGGGTCGGGCCACAGCCCGAAGAACCAGCGCGGCGCGGTCAAGCCGCGGGCCTCAAGGGAGACGCTCCAGGAGACCCTCCAGGGCCAGGCGCACGGTCTGCCGGCGCACGGCGTCGCGGTCACCCGCGAGCTGAACCAGGCGTGCCTCGGCCAAACCATGCGCGGTCGCCCAGGCGAGCCAAACGGTACCGACCGGTTTCTCCGGGCTGCCGCCGCCAGGACCGGCGATCCCGGTGACGGCGACCGTCATCTGCGCGCGGCTGCGGGCCAGGGCACCCCGCGCCATCTCGAGCGCGACCGGCTCGCTCACGGCCCCGTGGGCGGCCAGGGTCTCGGGGAGGACGCCGAGCATCTCCTGCTTGGCCTGGTTGCTGTAGACCACGAACCCGCGCTCCAGCCAGGCGCTGCTGCCGGCCACGTCGGTCAGGACCTTGGCGATCCAGCCCCCGGTGCAGGACTCGGCACAGGCCAGCATGCGCCCGTTGCGGAGCAACCCCTCTCCCACCCGTTCGGCGAGATCCCCGAGTGTGTCGTCGTCCATGGCGCGATCTTACCCGCCCGGCGGCCGGTTAGGCACCGACGGGCCCCAAGCGGCGGCAGCCAGCCCGGGATGCTGGTTTCCGCGGCTTTCGGACGCATCTCCCCACCGGCGTTGTTGTTGCGTCGGGTGGTGTCCGGAGGCCGTTGAGATGACTGACCTACAGATCCTTGTCGAGCACAAACCCTCACCGGCGAAGCTGGATGTCTTGGGGGTCGAGCACTGGCCCGTCTGGAGGCGGGAGCCGGGCGCCTTCCCCTGGAGCTACGGGCAGACCGAGACCTGCTACGTGGTGCGCGGACGCTTCACGGTGACCCCCGAGGGCGGCGAGCCCCAGAGCTTCGGGCGCGGCGACCTGATTCGATTCCCCGCCGGCATGTCCTGCGCCTGGGAGATCCAAGAGGCGGTGGAGAAGCACTACATCTTCGAGTGACGAGGGCATCGGCCGCGCGCCAGCCGAAGGTCCTGGCATCCTCCGGTTGTCCCGGCGCTCCCGATCGGCATCATGGCCGCATCCGCGGGGAGCGCCGGTTCTTGGGATCGCGGGTCCCGCGCACCCCGGCCGCACGGTAGGAATCCGGGTCGGCCGCATAGGCCCGCCAATCGCCGCCGCGGATCACCGCGCGGCCCGCGCGATCGCCGCGATAGAGATACACCCAGGCGCTCCCGTAGGGGCTCGGGATGAGTCTGCGGTCGTAGAGTCGCGGGTACTCCTCCAGGGCATCGAGCCGCAGGAGCCCCGCCGCGTCCACCTCGAATATCTCGCCGACCACGGCGGTCACTCCACCCCGCGCCAGACCCGGGTACGCCCCTAGATCAAACAGGGTGAAGCAGGGCGCCGTGCGGTGGGGGCCGAGCAGTGGGGCGCCGGCGAGGAGCCGGTGGTTGACCTCGCCCGTGAGCAAGGTCCCGTAGACGAAGACCCGGTGGATCATGGGCGGTCCGGGGGCCGGATCGTCCCATGAGACGCCGTGACCCTGACTCCGCCCATGCCCATCCCTTCAGGGCTCGATGCGGGTACCGAGCACCTCGAGGAACTGGCGAATCCAGGCCGGGTGCGCGGGCCATGCGGGCGCGGTGACCAGGCGTCCGTCGGTGTAGGCGTTGGAGAAGGTCTCGTTGACCTCGCACCAGCTGCCACCGGCCCGCTCCACGTCTGGTCGCACGGCTGGGTAGGCGGTGCAGTGCTTGCCTTCCAGGACCCCCGCGGCGGCCAGGATCTGCTGCCCGTGGCACACGGAGGCGATGGGTTTGTCGCCTGCCGCGAAATGGCGAACGATCTCGATCACCCGGGGATTCAGGCGCAGGTACTCGGGTGCGCGGCCGCCGGGGATCACCAGGGCGTCATATTTCGCCGGATCGACGGTGGCGAAATCGGCGTTGAGGGCGAACAGATGGCCGGGCTTCTCGCTATAGGTCTGGTCGCCCTCGAAGTCGTGGATCGCGGTGCGGACCCGCTCCCCCGGTCGCTTGTCGGGGCAGACGGCGTGGACCGTGTGACCCACCATCTGAAGCATCTGGAACGGGACCATCGCCTCGTAATCCTCGACGAAGTCCCCCACCAGCATCAGGATCTTCTTTTCGGCCATCCGGTTATCCTCCGGGTCAGTGGTGATCGAGTGCCGCGGAACTATAGCATTCGGCCGAGGGGCCACCCCTGACGAGCGAGCATCGCGATGCAGAATTCGAGGCCTGATCCGCCGCCAGGCCGCGGCGCGGTCTCCAATCCAGACAATCGCTACGCCGCCCATCAGCGTGAGGCCTTCGACGACGGCTGGCCGGCCGAAGGACCGGACGCGCCTGCACGCACCCAGGTGGGGATCGACAGCAGCCGCACGGTGCTCACCCGCAACCAGTCGCCCGACGTGCCGTTCGACCGCTCGGTGAACCCCTATCGGGGCTGCGAGCATGGTTGCGTCTATTGCTACGCCCGCCCGACCCACGCCTGGCTGGGGCTCTCGCCGGGCCTGGACTTCGAGACGCGGCTCTTCCACAAGCCCGACGCCGCCGCCCAGCTGGTCCGGGAGCTGGCCCGTCCCGGCTACCGGCCGGACACCCTCGCCCTCGGGGCCAACACCGACCCCTACCAGCCCGTCGAGCGCCGCCTCGGCGTCACCCGCTCGGTGCTCCAGGTCCTCCACGACTGCGACCATCCGGTGGTGGTCACCACCAAGTCCGCCCTGGTGTTGCGCGACCTCGACCTGCTCGGCCCCATGGCCGAACGTCGGCTCGCCGCGGTCCTGATCTCCGTGACCACCCTCGATACGGGCTTGGCCCGTCGGCTGGAGCCGCGCGCGGCATCACCTCGACGGCGGATCGAGGTGATCCGCTCCCTGGCCGCCAGCGGGGTGCCGGTCGGGGTGCTGGTCTCGCCGGTGATCCCCGGGCTCACCGACCCCGATCTGGAGGCCATCCTGGAGCTGGCCGCCGAGGCGGGCGCGACCCGCGCCGGCAGCCTGTTGATCCGGCTGCCCCTGGAGATCGCGGGCCTCTTCGAGGCCTGGCTCGCGGAGCATTATCCCGAGCGCGCGGCCCGGGTCTTGAGCCTGATCCGCCAGTGTCGCGACGGGCGCCTCAACGACCCCCGCTTCGGCTCCCGCATGAGCGGCAGCGGTCCCATCGCCGGGCTGCTCGCCCAGCGGTTCCGGCTGGCGGCGCGCCGGCTCGGGCTGGAGCCGGGGATCGAGGGCGAGGGGGTGGGCTGGGACCTGGACGCCACCCGCTTCCGCCGCCCGACGCCGGCCGGTACCCAGCTCGATCTCTTCTGAGGTCGTGCGGATCAGGGCAGCGTCGCGCTGAATCCCGCGACCGCGTCGGCCGCCAAGGTGAGGTTCTGCTCCCAGGTCCGTCCCGAGCGCTTGCCCGGCTTGAAGCCGTGCTCCCCGTCGGGGATCCAGACCAGCTTGATCGACGGACTCAGGGCGTAGCCACTCACCTCCTCGGGGCGTCCGAAGGGATCCCGCTCGCCCTGACAGATCAGGGTCGGGACCTGGATCGATCCCAGGTGCTCCACGCGGGTGTGACCCGGCCTGCCGGGTGGATGGAAGGGATAGCCAAGACAGACCAGGCCCGCCACGGGCCGCCCCGCGGCGATCAGGCTCGCCATCCGCCCGCCCAGGGACTTGCCGCCGATCAACAGGTCCTCCGGCGCCAAACCTCGTGTGGACAGGGCATCGAGCACCGCCTCCCAGGCCGCCAGCAGGCGAGGGACCGGGTCCGGTGGCCGACGCCCGCCCTCCGCGCGCATCCGCGCCATGTAGGGGAGCTCGAAGCGCGCCACCTGGAGCCCCCTCTCGGCGATCAGCCGGGCCATGTTCGCCATGAACGGCGAGTCCATCCCCTGGCCCGCACCGTGGGCGAGGACCAGGGTTCGCGGCTGGTCGAGGGCGGATGCCGTGGGGGGATCGAGCAGCAGCTCCGGGATGTAGGGGTCAGTCATCAGTTAGTCTCCTGGCGCTTGGCAAGGCCCGCGTCGGCCCAATCTTCAGCGCTTGTCCTTCGCGAACAAGGGGGAATTGGCCATGAGAGTGATCGAAATGCGCGAGACGGGCGGGCCCGCGGTGCTGCGTCTCGAGGAGCGGCCCAGGCCCGAGCCCTCGAACCCGGGTGACATCCTCGTCCGCCTCAAGGCCGCCGGGGTCAACCCGGTGGATACCAAGCTGCGTACCGGCGGGCCCCTGCTGCCCGACGGACTGCCCGCCGTGCTGGGTTGCGACGGCGCCGGGGTGGTCGAGGCCGTCGGCGCCGAGGTCACCCGCTTCAAGCCGGGCGACGAGGTCTGGTTCTGCCACGGGGGTCTGGGCGGCGCGACGGGCAACTACGCGGAATATATCGTCCTCGACCACCAGATCGCCCAGGCCAAGCCCCTGAGTCTATCGTTCGAGGAGGCCGCGGCCGCGCCGCTGGTGCTGCTCACCGCTTGGGAGGCACTGAGTGATCGGGCGCGACTCTCCGCGGGGCAGACCGTGCTGATCCACGCGGGTGCGGGCGGGGTCGGTCATGTTGCGATCCAGCTCGCGCGCGCGGCCGGGGCTCGGGTATGCACCACCGTGAGCGGTCCGGAGAAGGCCGATTTCGCCCATGAGCTGGGCGCTGAGTACTGCATCAACTACCGCGAGGAGGATCTGGTCCAATCGGTGATGGACTGGACCGAGGGGCGCGGGGTCGACGTGGCCTTCGATACGGTCGGACCGGAGGTCTTTCGCGCCACCATTCCGGCGATGGCCCACTACGGTGATCTGGTCACCATCCTCGACCCCGGCCCGGGGCTCGACCTCAAGGAGGCCCGCACCCGCAACCTGCGCATCAGCCTGGAGCTGATGTTGACCCCCATGCTCTACGACCTGCCCCGAGCGCGCACCCACCAGGGGGAGATCCTGCGCCGTTGCGGCAAGTTGATCGACGCGGGGGATCTCAAGATCCATGTCTCCCAGACCTTCCCCCTGGCGGAGGCCCAGGCCGCCCACAAGGCGATCGAGGCGGGACATACCACCGGTAAGATCGTGCTCACCATGGGCTGAGCGCGGCGATGGGTCCCGGCGTGACCCTGCGGGTTGCCATCGTCTCCGACACCCACGGCCGGCTCGACCCGCGGATCGCCAGCCTGGTTGCGGAATGCGACCTCGCGGTCCATGCCGGCGACATCGGGTCGGCGGCCGTGCTCGCCGGCCTCGCCCCCCGCGATGGTCGCGTGCTGGCGGTCACGGGCAACAACGACCTGCCGGGCAAGTGGCCCGAGGAGGACCGCCAGCTACTCGCAGGGCTGCCAGCCGAGCTCGATCTCCACCTGCCGGGCGGGACCCTCACCCTGATCCACGGCCATCAGGCCCCCGCGCGCCGACGCCACGCGTGGCTTCGCGCACGCTTCCCGGCGTCGCGGGCGGTGGTCTACGGGCACAGTCATCGGCTAGCGATCGACCAGGACGCCTGGCCCTGGATCCTCAACCCCGGGGCCGCCGGACGGGCACGCACCTATGGCGGTCCGTCGTGTCTGGTCCTCGCGGCGGCAAAGGCCGGTTGGGTGGTCGACGAGCATCGTTTCCGGCTCCCGGAGAGGCCCCGAAAAGGGTCCTTGTCCGGGCAGCAACGAATTGTTCTATAAAGATTAATATCCATTCATGAGGCTTGCGGCTGGGCCTACTGGGACTATGCTTAAAGGTGGAAAAGGGGAGCAGAAACCAACAGGAGGAATGCCATGAAAACCAAGACACGTGAACTTGCTGAGACAACGCCGCGCCGCGAGATCGGCGTGCTGGAGGACATGGATCGCATGTTCGAGAACCTGTTCTCGCGCGGTTGGATGCGTCCGTTCCGCGAGATGTGGCCCGACTGGGGCCGTCTCGAGGAGGCGGTTGAGTTGCGCTCCCCGCGCGTGGAGGTCATTGACGGCGACACCGAGGTGATGGTCCGGGCCGAGCTGCCCGGCGTGAAGCGTGAAGACCTGGAGGTCGAGCTTGCCGGCGGGCTCCTGAGCATCAAGGGCGAGAAGCGGCATGAGGCGCGGACGGAGAAGGGCGAGACGGTGCGCTCGGAGTTTGCCTACGGCGCCTTCCGGCGGACCATCTCCTTGCCGACCGGGCTCGATGGGGAGGCCGTCAAGGCCGAGTTCCACGACGGGGTGCTCGAGGTGCATCTGCCCAAGACCGAGAAGACCGAGCGCCGCCGCGTCGAGATCGCCTAATCCAGATCGCACTCTGGGTGCGAGGACGGACTGGTCATCCCGGGAGAACTGACTAGACTCCAGATGAACGACTCACCATCGTGAGACACGCCCCCAGGCGGGGCAGGCGCATCAGGCGCCAATGCGACGAGGCCGGCGGAGACGCCGGCCTTCGCTTGTGTGCCCTTATCATGGGGCGACCTGCTAGCCACGCATCGCCGCCATGATCCCTGACCCCCACGCCAAGCCGCCCAAGTCACTCCTGCGTCAGGTCGGGCGCGCGATCGCCGATCACGCCATGATCGGCGAGGGCGACCGCATCCTGCTCGGTGTCTCGGGCGGCAAGGACTCACTCTCGCTGCTACAGATCCTGCTCCATCTCAAGACCTACGCCCCCGTGCGTTTCGACCTCGCGGTGCTCACCGTCGATCCGGAGGTGCCCGGCTTCGACCCGCACCATCTGCAGGGGTACTACCGAGACCTTGGGGTGCCCTTTCACTACGAGCAGCAACCACTGATGGAGCAGGCCAAGGAGCACATGAGCGGAGACTCATTCTGTGCCTACTGCTCACGCATGAAGCGGGGGATCATGTATCGGATCTGCCGGGAGCAGGGCTACAACGTCCTTGCCCTGGCCCAGCATCTCGACGACCTCGCCGAGAGCCTGCTGATGTCGCTCTTCCACGGCGGCCAGATGCGCACCATGAAGGCCCACTACCTGAATCAGGACGGGGACGTACGCATCATCCGCCCGCTTGCCTACTGTCGCGAGCGTCAGACCGCCGATTTCGCCCACAAGGCCGGTCTACCCGTCGTCCCGGACAGCTGCCCGGCCTGCTTTTCCATGCCCACCCGACGCGAGCACATGAAGGCCTTGCTGGCTCGGGAAGAGGCAGATCACCCCCACCTCTTCGCCAACATCCTCCATGCCATCCGACCCCTCCTCACCGAGGGCGATCCGCGTCGCACTCCCGATTCGACGGGGGTCTCGACCCGGACCTCGGTCAGCGATCGCGGCGCCGGTGAGCCATGAGCGGCGCCGCCGGTCGCACCCGAGCCTCGACCCGGCGCATGCGCCGCAGCTCGCGTAGCTGCCAGAGGCCGAAGATGAAGACGGGTGCGAAGAAGAGGACGAACTGAAGGGCCTTGAAAGTGCTGTAGTCCACGGCGG
>CAVQQM010000048.1:0-77446 GCA_963714915.1 uncultured Gammaproteobacteria bacterium | reverse complement strand
GTTAGCCGAGGGAAGAGATAAGGAGGTCCATGGACATTCGTTTCTACATCGATCCCCAAACAGGTGTACCGCACATCTACGAGCACGGGGTCTCTGAAGAGGAAGTCGAAGAGGTATTGGTCAACCCGGCAGAAGATCGGCCAGGTAAAGAAGGATCGCGGGTGGCCCTCGGGCGCACGTCCGCCGGAAGGTTCTTGCGGGTGATCTACGTACCCGACCCAAAGCCAAACAGCGCTTTCGTGATTACCGCCTATGAGCTCAAAGGCAAGCCGTTGACAGCATTCCGGCGTAGACATCGGAGAAAACCCAAATGAAACAGAGCGCTTTCCCTCAAGGTTGGGACGCAGATCGCGTCGCGAAAGTCCTTAAACACTACGAAACCCAAACCGAAGAAGAAGCGGTCGCCGAAGACGAGGCTGCGTTTGAAACGGATGGACAAACCATGATGGAAGTTCCCACCGAGCTTGTGCCGGCGGTAAGGCAACTTCTCGCAAAGCACAAGGCAGCATAACGGCTAACCAACGGGTAAACACCGAAGCCCGCCAAACTGCGGCCGGCTCGGGTTACCCGGTTAGGAGTATAGGGGGCGGAGTACGGAGTGCGCGTGGGGAAGCCTTCGCGCCCCTTCAGTATCATGCAGAATGTTGGCAGTCCGTAACGGTGGCTACTTTCTCGAGTGGCCCTGCGGAGCGGACCTCTCCGCGGACACCATCGAGGCACGTTTGAAGGCAGCGCCTCCAGACATCGCGCAGAAACTGAATATAGGCGACCGAAAGACCCCGGGCCGAACTCCGGGCAATGCTCCGAGTCTGTAGTGGCACGGTTTTGGGATGGCTTGTTCATGACGACGTCCAGCAACTTCGATTCGGCCCACCTGGTACGCCCCGAGATCCGGGCGCTGCGCGCCTACCATGTCCCGGACGCCTCGGGGCTGATCAAGCTCGACGCCATGGAGAACCCTTACGGTTGGCCGGAGGGGTTGAAGGCTGAATGGCTGGAGACCCTCCGTGACGCGGAGCTGAATCGCTACCCGGATCCCCAGGGCCGCGCGGTCCAGGCGGCCTTGCGTGAGGCCATGGGCATCCCGGATGCGATGGGGGTGCTGCTCGGCAACGGCTCGGACGAGCTGATCCAGATGCTGGCGCTGACGGTGGCCCAGCCGGGGCGCAAGGTGCTCTCGGTGGATCCGGGCTTCGTGATGTACCGGATGATCGCCCTCTTTGCCGGGATGGATTACGTCGGGGTGCCCCTGCGCGCTGATGACTTCGGCCTGGATCTGCCGGCGGTGCTGGAGGGATTGGAGCGGGAGCGCCCGGCGCTGACCTTCATCGCCTATCCGAACAACCCGACGGGGAACCGCTTCGCCCCCGATGCGATCGCCGAGATCATCGCCGCCGCCCCGGGTCTGGTGATCGTCGACGAGGCCTACGCGCCCTTCACTGACGCGAGCTTCCTGCCGCGGCTGGGCGACTGGCCCAACCTGCTGGTCATGCGCACGGTCTCGAAGATGGGGCTGGCCGGGCTGCGGCTCGGCTATCTGGCCGGTCCGCCCGAGTGGCTGGACGAGGTCGACAAGACCCGGCTGCCCTACAACATCAATGTGCTCACCCAGGCCTCGGCGGCCTTCGCGCTCCGCCACAAGGCGGTGCTGGACGAGCAGACCGGGGCGATCCGCGCGGAGCGGGCCAGGCTCTTCCAGTCCCTCGGCGATCTCCCGGGCGTTCGGCCCTATCCGAGCGAGGCCAACTTCATCCTGATCCGGCTCGGTGAGGGATGTGCGAATCCGGCCTTCGATGGCCTCAAGCAACGCGGGGTGCTGGTGAAGAACCTCAACGGCGCCCACCCGCTGCTCGCCGACTGTCTGCGGGTGACCGTGGGCACCCCGGAGGAGAACGCGGCCTTCTTAGCCGCGCTGAGGGGGGTCATTTAGGCCGCGGCGCCGAGGCGAGTCGTCGACGGCAACTCAGGCACCGCCTAAGCCTCTCCTGTGCCAGACTTGCGGGGGCTCACCGCAAACGAGGTCACCCATGTCGCTCCAACCCAGACACCAGCAGACCTTCGAAGAATGGCTTGCGGCCGAGCGGGCATCGATCGAAGGCCGGACCGAGTATGTTGGCGGAGAGGTCTTCGCCATGTCCGGCGGGACCGAGGCCCACAATCTGATCTGCGGCAACGTCCTGCGTGATCTCGGCAGCCGATTCAAAGGCCGCCCTTGTTATGTATACACCAGCGACATGAGGGTGCGGGTAGCCGCGGGTGACCTGGGCGTCTACGCGGACGCCATGGCCGTCTGCGGCGAGCGGGTCTTCATCGACGATCGCCGGGATGTACTGACCAACCCGACCCTCATCGTTGAAGTGCTCTCCGACTCGACCGAGGCCTACGACCGCGGCGACAAGTTCGCCGCCTATCGCACCATCCCCAGCCTCCAGGCCTACCTGCTGCTCTCCCAGAACCGGCTCCGTGCCGAGCTTTTCGTACGCCATGGAGACGCCTGGCTGCTCTCCGCCTACGAGCAATCCACTGACATCATTCCCTTGGGGGCGCTCGACGCCGAATTGCCCCTGGCCGAGGTCTATGACAAGGTCGATTTAGGCCCGTGATGTCGCGCCTGGGCGACAGTCAAGACGGCGTATTTGCGTCCGATCGGCCCGTCTTCGGCCCTACTTCAGGCGTTGAAGGCCTCGAGCCCCGATAGGTGCATCCGGTGATCGTTCTCCCGGGGATGCCGGGGGGGCTTGCCGGCCACTGCGGCGGCGATGGCGCGGATGTGCGCCGGGGTACTGCCGCAGCAGCCACCGACGATGTTGACGAACCCTGACTCGGCCCACTCGCCCACATGGGCGGCCATCTCGTCGGGGGTCATGTCGTACTCGCCCATCTCGTTCGGCAGGCCCGCATTGGGGTGGAAGGAGGTGTAGAACTCCGCCACCCGCGCCATGTCCTCCACGTGCGGGCGCAGGGCGTCCGGCCCCAGGGCGCAGTTGAGCCCGATGGAGAGCGGGCGCACATGGCGCAGGCTGTTGTAGAAGGCCTCGACGGTCTGACCAGATAGGGTGCGGCCCGAGGCGTCGGTGATGGTGCCGGAGATCATCACCGGCAGGCGCACCCCATCCTCCTCGAAGACCTGGTCCACCGCGAAGGCGGCGGCCTTGGCGTTCAGGGTGTCGAAGACGGTCTCGATCAGGATGGCGTCCACGTTGCCCGCGAGCAGCGCCCGGGTGGCCTCCGCGTAGACCCCCACCAGCTCATCGAAGCTGGTGTTGCGGGCGCCGGGATCGTTGACGTCGGGTGAGATGCTGGCAGTCTTGCTCGTTGGCCCGAGCACACCGGCGACGAAGCGCGGCTTGGCGGGGTCCATGGCCGTGTAGCGGTCGGCGCATTCCCGCGCCAGCCGCGCGGCGGCGGTGACGATCTCGGCCGCGTAGTCCTGGAGGCCGTAATCCGCCTGGGAGAGCCGGTTGCCGTTGAAGGTGTTGGTCTCCAGGATGTCGGCGCCTGCCTCCAGGTATTGCTCGTGGATCTCGCGGATCACCTCGGGCTTGGTGAGTGCCAGCAGGTCGTTGTTGCCCTTGAGGTCGCTCGGCCAGTCCTTGAACCGCTCCCCGCGATAGTCGGCCTCTTCGAGCCTGTAGCGCTGGATCATGGTGCCCATGGCGCCGTCGAGGATCAGGATGTGATCCCTGAGGATCTCGGGGAGGCCGGGTGTCTGGGTGGGCTGCATGGCGGCTCCGGGGCTGGCTGGCAATGGCCGCCAGTATAACCGGCGGCCGGCCGCGGTCCGGGAGCGGGTTGGCGGATCCCGCCCGCTCGCGGCTATCATCGCGGGCCGGCGGCAGGGCAAGCGCGACGGCCAGGCATGCGTATCCATCTGATCGGTATCGGCAGGCGCATGCCCGGGTGGGTGGCGCAGGGTTTCCAGGACTACGCCCGGCGTCTCCCGCCCGAGTGCGGTCTGACCCTGGTGGAGCTGGAGCCGGGCCGCCGCGGCCGGACCATGAGTCCAGCCGAGACGGCCAAGGTCAAGGCCGAGGAGGGGGCGCGGCTCCTGCGCGCCGTGCCCAAGGGGGCCGGGATCACCGTGCTGGACGAGCGCGGCCGCCCCTGGAGCACGGCGGACCTGGCGGCAGCGCTCGGTGTCTGGCTCGGCGAGGGACGGGATCGGGCCCTGCTGGTGGGCGGTCCGGACGGTCTGGACGCGTCGGTGATCGCCCGCGCCGATCAGCGCTGGTCGCTCTCCAATCTGACCTTTCCGCATCCCCTGGTCAGGGTCATCCTGGCCGAGCAGGTCTACCGCGCCTGGACGCTACTGAATAACCACCCCTACCACAGGGGAACCTGAGCGCGGCGGGGCCGATACTGGCCCCTGGTCCGCTGCCTCGAGACCCACGACCGACCGCGAGCCGATGCATCCACCCGACCGCGCCACCCCCCCGATCGTCCTCGCCTCCCGCTCTCCGCGCAGGCGCGAGCTGCTGGGCCAGATCGGCGTGCCCTTCGCGGTGGTCGAGGCCGAGACCGACGAGGCGCGGCTCCCGGGCGAGCTGCCCGAGGACTATGTGCTGCGGGTCGCCCTCGCCAAGGCGCGCGCCGTCCGGGCGGCGCTGCCCGCGTCGGACCCCCGCCCGATCTTGGGCGCGGATACAGCGGTGGTCATCGACGGTCATATCCTGGGCAAGCCCGCGACTCGCGAGGAGGCGCTGGAGATGATGCGGCTGCTCTCCGGCCGCGCCCATCGGGTGCTCACCGCGGTCGCGCTCATCGCCGAAGACGGCGAGCGCACCGACCTCTCCGAGAGCCGGGTCAGCTTCCGGACCCTGGACGAGTCCGAGGTCCTGCGCTACTGGGCGACGGGCGAGCCTAGGGACAAGGCGGGCGGCTACGCGATCCAGGGCCTCGGCGCCCTGTTCGTCGCCGGCCTGAACGGTAGCTATTCCGGCGTGATGGGACTGCCCCTGTTCGAGACCGGGCGACTGCTCGAGCAGGTGGGCTTGCCCCTGATCCAGCCGGTCCTTCAATCCGAGATCAAACCCGCCCCTCCCCGCGGGGAGGAGGTCCAGTGAGTGAAGAGATCCTCATCAACGTGACACCGCCCGAGACCCGGGTGGCGGTGGTCGAGAACGGGGTGGTCCAGGAGATCATCATCGAGCGGGCCGAGCGCTGCGGCCTGGTCGGGAACGTCTACAAGGGCCGGGTGTGCCGGGTGCTCCCGGGTATGCAGGCGGCCTTCGTCGATATCGGCCTGGAGCGCGCCGCCTTCCTGCACGCCTCGGACATCCTCGCCGCCGAGGGAGAGCCCCGCAGCGACCACATCCACGAGCTGGTCCACGAGGGCGACCACCTGATCGTGCAGGTGGTCAAGGACCCGCTGGGCACCAAGGGCGCTCGGCTCACCACCAACATATCGGTCGCCTCACGCTATCTGGTGTGCATGCCGGCGCTGGGCAGCACCGGGGTGTCGCAGAAGATCGAGGACGAGGAGGAGCGCCGGCGCCTGCGCGAGGTGCTCAACCAGTTCGTTGAGGCGCATCAGGGGCAGGGCGGTTTCATCGCCCGCACCGCCGCGGAGGCGGTGAGCGCCGAGACCCTGGTGAAGGACATGGACTTCCTGTTGAAGCTCTGGCGAGGGGTGCGCGAGCGCTGCCTCGCAGCGACCGAGATCGGACTGGTCCACGATGACCTGCCGCTCGCCCTGCGGGCCCTGCGCGACCTGGTGACCCCCGAGGTCGAGCGGGTGCGCATCGACTCCCGGGCCATGGTGGAGAAGGCCCTGCCCTTCGCGGCGACCTACATCCCCGGGATCCAGGAGCGCATCGAGCACTATCAGGGCGAGCGCCCGCTGTTCGACCTCTACGGGGTGGAGGACGAGATCAAGAAGGCCCTGAGCCGCAAGGTGCAGCTCAAGTCCGGCGGCCACCTGGTGATCGACCAGACCGAGGCGATGACCACCATCGACGTGAACACCGGGGCCTTCGTCGGTCACCGCAATCTCGAGGAGACCATCTTCAAGACCAACCTGGAGGCGGCCCAGGCGATCTGCCGGCAACTGCGCCTGCGCAACCTCGGCGGGATCATCATCATCGATTTCATCGATATGACCGACGATGAGCACAAGCGCCAGGTCCTGCGCGCCCTGGAGAAGTGTCTCGCCCGCGACCATGCGAAGACCCACATCACCGAGGTGTCCTCCCTCGGTCTGGTGGAGATGACCCGCAAACGGACCCGCGAGTCGCTGGAGCACGTGCTCTGCGAGCCCTGCCCCTGCTGCGGCGGGCGTGGCTCCATCAAGACCGCCGAGACCACCTGCTACGAGATCTTCCGCGAGATCCTGCGCGAGTCGCGACAGTTCGACGTGGAGACCCTGCTGGTGCTGGCCTCCCAGGAGGTGGTCGACCGGCTGCTCGACGAGGAGTCGGCCCATCTGGCGGAGCTGGAGGAGTTCATCGGCCGTCCCATCCGGCTCCAGGCCGAGGCCCTCTACACCCAGGAACAGTACGACGTGGTCCTGATTTGACCCACCACCGCGCGGCCACGCCCACCGTTGTCCGGGGTGGGGCGCTCGCCTCGCCCCGGGCGATCGGCACCCAAGGCCTCACGAGCTACCAGGCATGATCTCGAAGTTATCCGCCGGCCTCGCGCGGGCGCTGTGGGTGCTGGCGATCACCCTGACCCTCGCCGCCCTCTTGCTCACGGCGGTGCGGCTGGCCCTGCCCCTGGCCGACCGCTACCGCGACCCCCTGGTCACCGCCATCGCGGGCGTTCTGGGTCATCAGGTCGAGATGGACCGGTTCTCGGTGCGCCTGTTGGGCCTGTCACCCCGGGTCCGTTTCGACGGCGTCACCATCACCGACGCCCGCGATCCAGCGCGCCCCGTGCGTTTCGAGATCTTCGAGGTGCAGGTCGACCCGATCCGCACCCTGCTCGCCGGTTATCCGGTGATCGAGGCGATCCGGCTCGCCGGGGTCGACATGGAGGTGAACCGCCGCAGCGATGGCGTGTGGCAGGTGCGTGGGCTCGAGGCGCTGATCCGGGGCGACCCGAGGCCCATCATTCGCTTTCTCGCGGGCGGCGAGCTGCAGATCGAGGGCGGCACCGTGCGCATCCTCGACCCGAGCTGGGTCGCCCAGCCGCCACCGCTCGCCGAGGTGCGCCTGCGCCTCGTGAACCGTGCCGATGGTCACCACCTCGACCTCCAGGCGCGGCCGCTCTCCCACCCCGAGGCAGACGCGGGCGGCAACCTGGCGGATGCCCGGCTGCGCATCCTGGCCCATCTCCAGGGGGCGGGCCTCGACCCGCAAGCCTGGTCGGGCGAGACCTATCTCGAGCTCGGCGGTGCGGATCTGAGCGCCCTGGTCCCGCCCCGGCTGCTGCCCGAGGGGCGCCTGCCCGCGGTCACCGAGAACGCGCGGATCGAGGTCTGGCTGGACCTGCGGGACGGCGCGCTCGCCGATCTCCGGTCCCGTGTCGGACTGCGCGGGTTGCATCTGTCCCCCGCCGCCCTGGTCGCGGTCCCCGACTCGGGTCCCCTGGCCGGCGAGCTGGGCAAGACCCTCTCGTTCGACCGCCTCACCGGTCTGGCCCGGCTGCGCCCCCAGGGCGAATCCTGGTCCCTCGCCGTGCGCGACCTCGCCGCATCCATCGACGGGGTCGACCTGCCGGACCTGGATCTGGACCTAGAGCTCGATCGCGCGGGGCGCCCCGGGCCACGGCGGCTGGATCTGCGCATCGGTGAGCTCGATCTCGGCTCGCTCTCCCGGCTGGTGGACGTGCTCCCCGGGGCGCGCGCACCGCTCGTCGAGGCCTTGCTGAGGCGTTCACCGCGCGGCAAGGTGACGGCCCTGGGCCTCTTCGCGGACTGGCCCGCGGGAGGTGAGCCCCGGTGGCGCGCCGGCCTCGCCGGCGAGGGGCTCGGACTCGACGCCCTGGATGGGCTGCCGGGCTTCGATGGCCTGGGTCTCGTCCTGAGTGCCGACGAACGGGGCGGGACCGCCCGACTCGGGTCCACCGATCTGCGCCTCGATCTCGCCCC
This sequence comes from uncultured Gammaproteobacteria bacterium, assembly GCA_963714915.1. Lineage (GTDB taxonomy): Bacteria > Pseudomonadota > Gammaproteobacteria > Chromatiales > Chromatiaceae > Thiodictyon. Next base: position 69,417 of record CAVQQM010000048.1, on the reverse strand, counting down.
GATCTTCGCCGATGTCCTGAAGCTGGATCGCTTCGAGGGCGACCTCGGCTGGCATCGCCCGGGGCCTGGCGGCTGGGCGCTGGCCGGACATCGGCTGGCCATCGGCAACCCGGATCTGACTGGCCGTGCCCGCTTCGAGCTCGAGATCCCGCCCCCCGGCGCGGGCGCCGGTCCCGAGCTGGACCTGCGTGCGGCCCTGAGCGCGGGGGATATCTCCCGGGCTGGCCCGTATCTGCCGACCGGGATCATGCATCCGCACCTCACGGGCTGGCTCGGCCGCGCCCTGGTCGGGGGGCGTCTCGAGCGCGCTGACCTGATCCTGCGCGGTCCCATCGGGTCCTTCCCCTTTGCCGAGCACGAGGGTCGCTTCGAGGTGATCGCCCGGGTCGAGGACGGCACACTGGATTATCTGGGGGCCTGGCCGCTTATCACCCAGGCGTCGGCCACCCTGCGGTTCGTCAACGCCGGGCTCGGCGTTGAGCTGCATTCCGGGCGGCTGTTCGATACGCCCCTGCTGGAGGCCAGCGCATCGATCCCCGACCTGCGCGCGGCGCGCTCCATCGTGATCGCCGGGCGCTCTCAGGGCCCACTCTCGGATGCCACGCGGCTGCTGCGCGAGAGCCCCCTCTCGGGACGTCTCGGGGGCCTCGGCGAGGTGCTGAAGGCCGAGGGCGAGGTGACCCTCGATCTGGACCTGGACATCCCCCTGGTCGCCGGACCGCGACTCGAGGTGGTCGGGCGGGGGACGGTCCACGGGCCCGCGACCCTGACCCTGAAGGACAGCCCCATCACCCTCACCGACCTGGCCGGCGGCTTCGGATTCACGCTGGACTCGGTGACCGCGCAGGGGGTGACCGGGAGCCTCTGGGGCCGCCCGGTCGAGATCGCCGTCGCGACCCTCAACCCGGGTCAACCGGAGACCGCGGCGACCGAGATCCGCGCCCAGGGGCGGGTCACCATCGAGGCGCTCGCGGGGCATCTACCGAGTCCCCTGTGGCAGCTCGCCACGGGTGAGGCCGATCTCGGCCTGACACTCACCCTCGGCCCGGCCGACGCGGACCGCGCCCGCGTGCCCATCGCCTTCGATCTGCGCTCTGACCTGCGCGGGCTCGCCATCGCCCTCCCCGAGCCCCTCGGCAAGCCGGCCACCAGCGAGCGCGCCCTGCGCCTTGCCGGGACCCTGGAGCCCGGCCGAGCCCTCGATCTGCGCGGCGGCATGGAGGGGTTGGGGCTCGACCTGCGCCTGGACCTTGCCGCCGCTGCGCCCACCCTAGAGCGTGGTCGGGTCCGTCTCGGGGCGAGTGAGGCGCCGGCGGCGGATGCCGCGGGTCTGGTGGTGGACGGGCGGATCGAGCGGCTCGACCTCGACGCCTGGTCGAGCTGGCTGCGGGGGCCGGGGGCGAAGCTCCTGGCGAGCGGTGGAGTCCCCGAGGGCGGCGTGGTCAAGGCGGTCGACCTGCGCGTGGACCGTCTCGATGCGGGCAGGCTCGCGCTCGAGGAATTGAGCGTCGAGGCCGCACCGGGATCGGGGGAATGGGAGCTGCGCATCGAGGCGAGCGAGCTTGCCGGGCGTCTGGTGATCCCGGCGGACGACTCGGGGCGGCCCTGGGACCTGGCACTGGAGCGTCTCGACCTCGGCCACTTCATCCCCAAACCCGGTGCCGAGGCCGAGGCAGCCGCCTCGGGAGACGTGGCGCGGCCCGCCGGCGGACGGACGACGCCCCTGGACGTGCGGGTCAGCGACCTGCGCTGGGGCGAGGCGTCCCTGGGTCGCCTCGCGCTCGAGATCCGGCCCGAGGGCGAGGGTCTGCGGGTACCGAGCATCGAGTTCACCGGTCTCGGCGAGACCCGGCTCAAGGGCCGGGCGGCGACCCGGCCAGTCGAGGAGGGCATGCGATCCTCCATCGAGCTGGGCTTCGAGGCGAGCGACACCGGCCCCCTGCTGGGTGCACTCGACTATGCCTCGGTGCTCAGCGCCGGGGCCTTGGAGGGCGGGGTGGACCTGGCCTGGCCCGGGACGCTCGGTGCCTTCTCCCTGGCATCGGCCGAGGGCGACATCCGCGCCCAGATGGGCCAGGGCAGGCTGCTCGGGGTGGACCCGGGACTCGGCCGGATGATCGGCTTCCTGAACCTGGGCGCCTTGGGCCGACGGCTCTCCCTGGACTTCTCGGATATCTACGACGACGGATTCTCCTTCGAGTCCATCGATACCGCGGTTAGCGTGGAGTCGGGTCGCGCGGTCCTGCGCCGCTTCGAGATGGACGGGCCGGCGGGCCGGGTGAGCGCCAGCGGATTCACGGATCTCGCGCGCCGCACCTTCGATCAGACGGTGACCGTCGAGCCCAAGATCGGCTCCAGCGTGGCCATCGCCAGCGCCGTCGCTGGCGGTCCGGTGGTCGGGGCGGCGGTCTATCTGGTCGACAAGGTGGCGGGTGGCGCCATCGACAAGCTGGGCAGCTTCCAGTACCGCATCACCGGGCCCTGGGACGCCCCCATCATCGAGCCGGTGGGCTGGGAGCCCTTTGCCGAGGACGCCACCGCGGCGGCTGCGGAAGCAGCCGGCGGCGCGGCCGGACCGACGCAGAACGGCCAGTCCTCCGGGGGCGAGCCACCGGAGGCGGTTAATCACTTCCTCGAATGACTGACTTCTTCAACTCGGGGCGACATCTGCGCATTGCGCCCAGGGTTGTATTCGTGCTCCCGGCGGGGTGCTAATCTTCAAGGCTTTTGGCCCGGGGCGCCGGTTTGCGTCCCGGCACAGGGGCGGGGCAGCGAGATGACGAGTCGCAAAAAGGTGGGCGCGGTGCAGATGGCGACCGGCCCCAATGTGAACGCCAACCTGTTCGAGGCCGAGCGACTGATCAAGGAGGCGGCCCATAACGGAGCTGGTCTGGTGGTGCTGCCCGAGAACTTCGCCTTCATGGGCAAGCGCGGGGAGGATCAGCTCCCCCTGCGGGAGGACACGGCCGGCGGGCCCTTGCAGTCCTTCCTCTCCCGGGTCGCCAAACAGAACGGCGTCTGGCTGGTGGGCGGCACCATCCCCATGCTCGCCCGTGACCGGGGTCGGGTGCGCGCGGCCTGCCTGGTCTTCGACGACCAGGGCGAGCCGGTGGCCCGCTACGACAAGATCCATCTCTTCGATGTCAGCCTCCCGGGCGTGGACGAGCGCTACCACGAGTCCGCCACCATCGAGTCGGGCGAGGGCGTGGTGGTGATCGACAGCCCCTTCGGACGCCTGGGTATCGCCGTGTGCTACGACCTCCGGTTCCCCGAGCTCTTTCGGCGGATGCTCGATGATGGGGTGGAGATGCTCGCCGTCCCCTCGTCCTTCACCGCCATCACTGGCAAGGCCCACTGGGAGACCCTGGTGCGGGCGCGCGCCATCGAGAACCTGGCCTACGTGGTGGCCGCCGCCCAGGGCGGATTTCACCTGAACGGCCGGGAGACCCACGGCCACAGCATGGTCGTCGATCCCTGGGGGACGGTGCTCGCTCAGGTCCCGCGCGGACCCGGGGTGATCTGTTGCCCGGTGGACCGGGAGTTTCAGGGCTCCGTGCGCCGCAACTTCCCCACCATCGACCACCGTCGTTTGAAATGCGTGGTCTGAGCCCGCACGATTCGCCACTCGACCCGTCCGCCGCCGTCGCCAACGGCGACCGTTCCGGCCCGCCCCATCCAGTATCCCAACCGACCCCATGACCGATACGCTCGCGATCGCACGTCACACCATCCTCGAGCCGACCGGGCTCGTCGAGCACGACCTCGACCGTCTGCTGGGGCAGCTCTCCAGCACGGCCCTCGACGCGGCCGACATCTATTTCCAGTCGAGCCGATTGCAGTCCTGGGTGCTCGAGGACGGGATCATCAAGGAGGGCAGCTTCAGCATCGAGCAGGGCGTCGGGTTTCGCGCCATCAGCGGCGAGAAGACCGGGTTCGCCTATTCCGACGACCTCCGGTTTCCGGCCCTCTCCAATGCGGCGGGGGCGGCGCGGGCGATCGCGCGTGGCGGCTCCGAGGGACGGGTGAAGCTCGCGGGCTCCGTGCTGCCCCGCAGCCTCTACGCGCCCCTGAATCCACTCGAGAGCCTCGCGGATCAGGACAAGGTGGCCCTGCTGAAGCGGGTAGACGAGGCGGCGCGCGCCCAGGATCCGCGGGTGAAGGAGGTCATGGCCAGCGTGGTCGCGGTGCAGGACACGGTGATGGTGGTGGCCGCAGACGGCACCCTGGCCGCCGACATCCGACCATTGGTGCGGCTCAGCGTGAGCGTGATCGCCGAGCAGGACGGCCGGCGCGAGCAGGGCGGCAGCGGCGGCGGGGCGCGCGCGGATCTCGGCTGGTTCCTGGTGGAGGACCGCGCCCTCGGGTTCGCCCGCGAGGCGGTGCGCCTCGCGCTCACCAACCTCGAGGCCCAGCCGGCCCCGGCCGGGACCATGACCGTGGTGCTCGGATCGGGCTGGCCGGGGGTGCTGCTCCACGAGGCCATCGGTCACGGCCTGGAGGGCGACTTCAACCGCAAGGGCACCTCGGCCTTCGCGGGCCGCATGGGCCAGCGGGTGGCATCCCCGGGCGTCACCGTGGTGGACGACGGCACCCTGCCCGGTCGGCGCGGCTCCCTCAACATGGACGACGAGGGCACCCCGACCCAATGCACCACCCTGATCGAGGACGGCATCCTGGTCGGGTTCATGCAGGACAAGCTCAACGCACGCCTGATGGGTGTGGCATCCACCGGCAACGGGCGGCGCGAGTCCTACGCCCATCTGCCCATGCCGCGCATGACCAACACCTACATGCTGGCGGGCGACCGCGACCCGGCGGAGATCATCGCCTCCGTGGAGCGCGGACTCTATGCGGTAAACTTCGGCGGCGGTCAGGTGGACATCACCTCCGGCAAGTTCGTCTTCTCCGCGAGCGAGGCCTATCTGATCGAGAACGGCCGGGTGGGTCACCCGGTCAAGGGCGCGACCCTGATCGGCAACGGCCCCGACGTGCTCACTCGGGTGAGCATGATCGGCAACGACCTCGCCCTCGATCAAGGTGTCGGCACCTGCGGCAAGGAAGGTCAGAGCGTCCCCGTCGGGGTGGGTCAGCCAACCCTGCGGGTGGACGGCCTCACCGTGGGCGGCACCAGCGCCTAGCCCCCCGCGTCCCGTCGCAGATGCGGCCGAGGCCCACCACCCCCTCCAACCCGTTCCGATTCCACAGGCTCAAGGAATCCCCATGTCCCTGACTTCCACCGAAGACACCGCGGAGCGTCTCGCGCGCCTGCAGCAAAACATCGAGGATCTGCTCAAGGAGGCCAAACGGCGCGGCGCGAGCGGGGCCGAGGCCTCCGTGGGCAGCAACTCCGGCCTCGAGGTCTCAGTCCGGCTGGGCGAGGTGGAGACGGTCGAGCACACCCGCGACAACGGGCTCGGCATCACCGTCTATTTCGGCAACCGCAAGGGCTCGGCCAGCACCACGGACCTGAGTACCGGGGCCCTGCGCGACGCGGTCAAGGCCGCCTGCACCATCGCCACCCACACCCAGGAGGACCCCTGCGCCCATCTCGCCGACGCGGGGCTGATGGCGGGCGACCTGCCGGATCTCGACCTCTACCATCCCTGGTCCATCGAGGTGGAGGAGGCCATCGAGATCGCCGCCGCCTGCGAGGACTGTGCGCGCGGGTTCGATCCGCGGATCGTCAACTCCGAGGGGGCCTCCCTGAGCACCCACGCGGGGCTGCACGTGTACGGCAACAGCAACGGTTTCGTGGGCGGCTATCCCACCACCCGGCACTCGCTGAGCTGTGCCGTGGTCGGCCAGGAGGGCGAGGCCATGCAGCGGGACTACTGGTGGACCAGCGCCCGCTCCTCGGCTGATCTCGACTCGGCGCGCAGCGTCGGGGAGCGTGCCGCCGAGCGCACCGTCGCCCGGCTCGGGGCGCGCCGTCTCGATACCCGCCAAGCCCCGGTACTATTCCGCGCCGAGGTGGCCACCGGGCTGCTGCGCAGCCTCACCTCGGCCATCCAGGGCGCGAGCCTGTATCGACGTGCGAGCTTCCTGCTCGACCATCTCGGCGAGCGGGTCTTCCCGGACTTCGTGCGCATCCACGAGGAGCCCCTGCTGCCGCGCGGGCTCTCCAGCGCCCCCTTCGACGGCGACGGGGTCGCGACCCGGGCCAAGGACATCGTGAGCGAGGGGATCCTGCGCACCTACATCCTCGACGCCTATTCGGGTTGCCGGCTGGGGATGCCCACCACGGGCAATGCCGGCGGGGTGCGTAACCTGACCATCGATATGGGCGACAAGGACCGCGACGCGATGCTCGCCGAGATGGGCACCGGGCTCTTGGTGACCGAGCTCATGGGCCACGGCATCAACCCGGTCACCGGCGATTATTCGCGCGGTGCGGCCGGTTTCTGGGTCGAGAACGGGGTGATCCAGTACCCGGTGGAGGAGATCACCGTCGCCGGTAACCTCAAGCGGATCTTCGCGGGCCTGGTGGCCGTGGGGCGCGACTGCGACTACCCGGGCAGCACCCGCACGGGCTCCTGGCTGATCGACGAGATGACCATCGCGGGCCAGTGAGGCCCGCGGCCCCGGTCAGTTCTCATCGAGGCTCAGATACTCCCACACCTTGCGCGCCAGACTGACCTCGCTGGGTGCCGGCTCGTCGTCGATGAAGCGGCCCGCCTGGCGGTTGATCTCCAGCACGCGCTGGGTGTCGGATGCCAACTTCTCCTCCCCCACGGCGCGGTAGGCGTCCACCAGCACCTCCAGTGCGTCCTCGACCGCTGGCGTGCGCTGGAACCGCTCGATCACGAAGTTGCTTCGGTTGGCCGCCGCCAGGTAGGCCCCGCGCTTCATGTAGTAGCGCGCCACGTTGACCTCGTGCTTGGCCAGGTTGTTGCGCAGATAGACCATGCGCTGGCGCGCGTCCTCGGCGTACTTGCTGTCGGGAAACAGCCGGACCAGCTCGGAGAAGTCCGCGAAGGCCTCGAGCGCGGCGCCGGGATCGCGCTGGGAGGGGTCGGTCGGGATGTAGCGGTCGATGAAGCCGACGCTGCGGTTGTAGTTGACGATGCCCTTGAGGTAGTAGGCGTAGTCGACGAAGGGGTTCTGGGGATACAGCTTGATGAAGCGGTCGGCTGCCGCGATGGCCTCATCGGGTTGGTCGGCCCTGTAGTGGGCATAGGCGACGTCGAGCTGGGCCTGCATGGCGTAGCGCCCGAAGGGATAGCGTGCCTCGAGCTTCTCGTAGAGCTCGATCGAACGCTCGTAGCTCCCCGAGTCCATGTCCGAGGCCGCCTCGGCATAGAGCTTCGAGGCGCTCCAGCCCTCGGTGGTGTCGATCTCCTTGCCGAAGATCCCGCAGCCCGCCAGGGTCAGGGCGATCACCAGCGCGGCGAGTCGTGATAAGGTTCGGCGCATGTTGAAGATTCGTGATTCTCAGGGCCCCCGAAGTATACCCGATGGCGCTGTAGGGGTTCGACGCCGGGATGCACGCGCAGGCCCCTGAGCGTGTCACCCGCGACCTGCGGGTCGGGGCGGAGCAGTCGGGTCTGCGTCTCGACCAGGCCCTCGCCCGGCTGTGCCCCGAGTTCTCGCGCGGCCGTCTCCAGCACTGGATCGAGACCGGGCAGGTCCTGGTGGACGGCGCGCCGCGGCGCAGTCGAGACAAGGTGTGGGGCGGCGAGGCCCTGTGTCTGGAGGCCGTGCTCGAGCCCGAGACCGCCGATGCCCCCCAGGACATCCCCCTGCGGGTGGTCTTCGAGGACGACCAGATCCTGGTGATCGACAAGCCTGCGGGCCTGGTGGTCCATCCCGCCGCCGGGAATCGGGACGGGACCCTGCTCAACGCCCTGCTCCACCACGCCCCTGCACTTGCGGCGCTGCCGCGCGGCGGGATCGTGCATCGTCTGGACAAGGACACCAGTGGTCTACTGGTGGTTGCGAAGACCCTCTCCGCCCACTGCTCCCTGGTCGAGCAGCTGCGTGGGCGCAGTGTCCATCGCGAGTACCGCGCCCTGGTCCAGGGCGAGATCCTCACGGGGGGCAGCGTGGAGGCCCCCATCGGCCGGCACCCGACCCAACGCACCCGCATGGCGGTGGTCCCGAAGGGTCGCCACGCCCTGACCCATTACCGGGTGCTCGAGCGCTACCCGGGCCACACCCTGCTGGCGGTCGAGCTCGAGACCGGGCGCACCCATCAGATCCGGGTCCATCTCGCCCACCTGCGTCATCCGCTGGTGGGGGACACCACCTACGGTGCCCGGCCGCGTCCTCCGGCGGGCTGCTCGCAGCCCCTGCGCGCCGCGCTCCAGGGGTTCCCGCGCCAGGCCCTGCATGCGTTTCGGCTCGGACTGGGGCATCCCGAGAGCGGTGAGCCCTCGAGCTTTGAGGCCCCCCTGCCGGACGATCTCGCCGGACTGATCGAGTGCTTCCGCGCGGAGGCCGGGATCGGCCAGGGATCTGCGGCCTGATGGAGTTGATCCTGCCGGACTGGCCGGCCCCGTCCCGGGTGCGGGCGGCGAGCACGACCCGCCTCGGTGGGGTGAGCCCCGCTCCCTACGATGCCCTCAATCTCGCCGACCACGTGGGTGACGACCCCGCCCATGTCGCCCGCAACCGGGCCCTGCTCCGGGACCGGCTCGCCCTGCCCGCCGAGCCCCTGTGGCTCGAGCAGGTCCACGGCCCTGGTTGGGTGGATGCGGGCAGGGCTAGCCCTGGCTGCGCGGCCGATGCGGCGGTCGCACGCGCCCCGGGGCAGGTCTGTGCGGTGATGACCGCGGACTGTCTGCCCGTGCTCCTCTGCAACCGGGGCGGCGAGGCGGTCGCGGCCGCACACGCGGGCTGGCGAGGTCTGGCCGCGGGGGTGATCGAGCAGGCCGTCGTGGCCCTGGACGTCGACCCCGCGGAGATCCTCGCCTGGCTGGGTCCCGCAATCGGTCCGGGTGCATTCGAGGTCGGTGGGGAGGTGCGCGACACCTTCGTTGCCGAGGACCCGGGGGCGGCCGCCGACTTCCGCGCCCGAGGGCCTGGCAAGTGGCTCGCGGATCTGTTCGGGCTGGCCCGCCGCCGGCTGGCCCGCATGGGGGTCACGCGGGTCTACGGCGGCGGTCTGTGCACCTACTCCGACCGGGCGCGTTTCTACTCCTTCCGGCGCGACGGCGCGACGGGCAGAATGGCGAGTCTGATTTGGTTGGCCGACGCGGAGACGGGATCATGACGATGCACTGGAACATGTTGACCCTGGTCGGCGAGGATCGGCCGGGGATCGTCGCGGGGGTGACCCGGGCCCTCTATCAGGGCGGCTGCAACCTGGGCGAGGCCTCCATGATCAGGCTGGGGGGCAACTTCACCATCATGCTCATGGTCGGGGGCACGCGCCCGTGCGCGGAGGTGGAGGCGGCCCTGCGCCCGGTGGCCGAGCAGTTCGGGCTGCGACTGCATATCGACCCCGTCCACGGGGGCCTGCACCAGCACCTGGTGCCCAACGTTCAGGTGCGGGTGGCGGGCGCTGATCGGGCGGGTATCGTCGCCGAGGTGACCGGCATCCTCGCCGAGCAGGGCTTCAACATCCTGGAGCTGGATTCGGACGTGGCCGGGGATTCCGAGCGTCCCGTCTACATCATGAATATCCAGGGTTACTGCGATCAGACGGTGGAGTCCGTCGAGGGGTCCCTGGCCGGTCTCGCGGCGCAGGGCATCTCGGTGGATGTCTCTCCGGTCGACGTCTTCATCGGCTGACGTCATGGCGGTCCTACCCATCCTCAGGTTTCCCGACGAGGGGCTGAAGCTGGTCTCGGAGCCGGTCGAGCGCTTCGACCAGACCCTGCGGGACTTCGTCGCCGATCTGGAGGAGACCCGCCTCGCCGGTCCGGCGGCGGTGGGCATCGCCGCCCCCCAGGTGGGACGCCCCGAGCGCATCCTGATCGTTGACTGCTCCTCCCGCCCCAAGACCCCGAACCACGGTCGTCTGTTGCTCATCAACCCCGAGATCACCCATTGGGAGGGCTTCGAGATCGGCCGTGAGGGTTGCCTATCGGTCCCCGACTACACCGGCAACGTGATCCGGGCCACCCATATCCGGCTGCGCGCCCAGGACATCGAGGGGGCAGCCCTCGAGTTCGAGATGGAAGGCTTCGAGGCCCGCGCGGTCCAGCACGAGCTGGACCATCTCGACGGGCTGCTCTTCCTGGACCGGGTGGTGAGCCGGCGCACGGATCTCTATCGCCGCAAGGTCTACCAGAAGGGCGGCCGCGGCGGCTGAGGCCTCCGATCGCCCCACGCCCGCCCATCCTCATGTCCCAGCCTCCCGACCCAAACCGAGCGGATGGCCGCAGGCTCAACTGCCCGAACCCCGGTCGGTATCCAAAACTCGATCTAAGTCGTTGAAAGATCGCTCGCAAGCATCTAACTTAGCACCATCGCCGACGGGCGAACGGGCGTATCGATGGAACCGACGCTGCCCAAGACCCGTCCTATGTTCGCCGCGGCCGAGTTGTGCCGCCCGACCGAATCGAGTCACGCCATGATCCCAGCCCATCGCCTCGTCGTTCTTGCCTTCACCCTGCTGACCGGTCTCCTGGCGGGGTCACTGGTCGCGAGCGCGGCACCCCGGCCCATCCCCCTGTCGGAGCTCTTCCCCTCCCAGGGTCAGGCGAAGACCGCGGTGGTGATCAACAAGGTGCTCGAGCGGTATCACTACCGCAAGGTCGATCTCAACGACGATTTCGCCCGCGCGGTCCTCGACAACTATCTCGAGGCCCTGGACCCCAACCGCTCCTTCTTCCTCGCCCGCGACGTCCAGCGCTTTGAGTCGGCGGCGCGCCGGCTCGACGACGACCTGCGCCGCGGGGTGCTCGATGCCCCCTTCGACGTCTTCCGGGTCTATCGGATGCGGGTGGACGAGCGCGTCCGTTATGCCCTGGAGCTGCTCGCCGGCGACTTCGACTTCAAGCGCTTGGAGGACTACGAGTTCGACCGCGCCGAGGCCCCCTGGGCGAAGACCGAGGCCGAGCTGAACGATCTGTGGCGTCTGCGGGTCAAGAACGATTTCCTCAGTCTGCGTATCGCCGGTAAGACCGATGAGGAGGTGCGCGAGCGCCTGCGCCAGCGCTACGAGGGGCTCGACCGCCGGATCCAGCAGTTCAACGGCGAGGAGGTCTTCCAGACCTTCATGAACGCCTACACCGAGAGCATCGAGCCCCACACCAGCTACATGTCGCCGAGCACCTCGGAGAACTTCGACATCAGCATGAAGCTGTCCCTGGAGGGGATCGGGGCGGTGCTGCGGCAGGACAACGAGCATACGGTCATCCAGCGCACCATCCCCGGCGGACCGGCCCGTGAATCGGGGCAGGTCTACTCGGGAGACCGCATCCTGGGCGTCGCCCAGGGCCTCGACGGGTCCATCGAGGACGTGGTGGGCTGGCGGCTGCAAGACGTGGTGGACAAGATCCGCGGCCCCAAGGGCTCGGTGGTGCGCTTGCAGCTCACCCCCCAGTCGGCCGGGGCCAACGGGCGGACCCGTGAGGTCGCCCTGGTGCGCAACGAGATCAAGCTCGAGGACCAGGCCGCCAAGTCATCCGTCATCGAGCGCATGCCCAATGCCCCCGGGATCAAGATCGGGGTGGTCGAGCTGCCCGCCTTCTACCGGGACTTCGAGGCCGAGAGCCAGGGTGACAGCGAGTTCCGGAGCACCACCCGGGATGTGCGCGAGCTGATCGCCGAGCTGGTCGGCAAGGGTGTGGACGGCATCGTCATCGACCTGCGCGGCAACGGTGGTGGCTCGCTCGCCGAGGCGACCGCCCTGACCGGGCTGTTCATCGATATCGGCCCGGTCGTCCAGGTGAAGGACGCCTTCGGCAAGGTGGAGGTCGAGCGGGACCCCGAGCCCGGGGTCGCCTACAGCGGTCCCCTGGCCGTGCTCGTGGACCGCGACAGTGCCTCGGCCTCGGAGATCTTCGCCGGGGCCATCCAGGATTACGGGCGCGGGCTCGTGATCGGCGAGCCCACCTTCGGCAAGGGGACGGTGCAGACCCTGGTCGATCTCAACCGCTACGTCCCCGGCGACGCCAACGATCTCGGTCGGCTGCGTCTGACCATGGCCGAGTTCTTCCGGGTCAGCGGCGGCAGCACCCAGCTCAAGGGGGTCGAGCCGGACATCCGCTTCCCGAGCGCCGACGACATCGGCGATCACGGCGAGCGGGCACTCGAGAACGCCCTGCCCTGGGCGCGCATCGACGCGGCCGACTACAGCCGGCTCGGGACCGGCGACCCGGGTGCCCTGAGCCGCCAGTCGGCCGTCCGGGTGGCCCAGGATCCTGGCTTCCAGATGCTTGCCAAGCGCGACCAGGTGCTGCGCGAGGTCGAGAAGCAGAAGCGGGTCTCGCTGCGGGAGGCCGACCGTCGGGCCGAGGACCAGCGCCGGGAGCAGCTCTTCAAGCAGGAGCAGGACCGCTTCCTACTGGCCCGCGGCATCACCCCGGTGGACGAAGAGGCGGACCAGATCGACGAGGATGCCCTCGACGCCCAGCGGGATGCCATCGCCAGGATCCAGGTCGAGGAAGCGGCCCGTGTCCTCGCCGACAGCATCCTCGCAGAAGGCGCCGAGCGCCCGCGCGCCGCGATGCGTCAGTGACCCCGGGGTCGGAACGGGTCGCCGCGCGGGTTCGAAACCTGGCGGCGGCCGGGGCGCACGCGCCCCTCGCCCAAAGCCGTATCGGCATCGAGAAGGAGTCCCTGCGGGTGGCCCCCGATGGCCACATCGCGGCCAGCCCGCACCCGACCGGGCTCGGCTCCCCACTCACCCACCCCCACATCACCACGGACTTCTCCGAGGCCCTGGTCGAGCTGGTGACGCCGGCGTTGAGCGACCCAGCCCAGGTCCTGACCTTCCTCGCGGATCTCCACGCCGAGGTCTACCGCCACCTGGAGGACGAGCTCCTGTGGGTCACCAGCATGCCCTGCGTCCTGAGCGGGGCACGCAACATCCCCCTGGCCGTCTACGGCAGCTCCAACGCAGCCACCATGAAGAGCGCCTATCGGCGCGGGCTCGGCAATCGCTACGGGCGCACCATGCAGGTGATCGCCGGGGTGCACTTCAACTTCTCCTTCGCCGACGACTTCTGGGCGCCCTATCTGGACGTGGTTGGGAACTCCGGGGATTGCGTTGCGGCGCGCTCCGAGCACTACATGGGCATGATCCGCAACCTCCAGCGCCTGGGCTGGCTGGTCCCCTATCTCTTCGGCGCCTCGCCGGCGGTGTGCGCGAGCTTCGTGCAAGGCCGCGAGACCGATCTCATCGCTTTCGACGACTACACCCTGCACGGACCCTATGCCACCTCCCTGCGCATGGGTGACATCGGCTACCAGAACCAGCAGGAAGCGGGGACCGGGATGAAGGCGAGCTACGACAGCCTCGACGCCTATGTGCGCAGCCTCACCTGGGCCATCGAGACACCGTGTCCCGAGTACGAGCGGATCGGGGTCAAGGTCGGTGAACGCTACGAGCAGCTCAACGCCAACGTGCTCCAGATCGAGAACGAGTACTACAGCACGGTGCGCCCGAAGCAGATCACCGAGTGGATGGAGAAGCCCACCCTGGCCCTGAAGCGCCGGGGGGTACGCTACGTGGAGCTGCGCTCGCTCGACCTCGACCCCTTCGAGCCGGTGGGCGTCGGTCCCGACCAGTTGGCGTTTCTCGACACCCTGATGCTCTACTGCCTGTTGGCCGAGAGCCCACGGATCGCCGCCGCCGAGCGCCGTGCCATCGATGACAATCAGGTGCGCACGGCCCATCGCGGCCGCGACCCCGATCTGACCCTGAGCCGGGACGGGAACGCCGCGCCGCTCGCGGACTGGGCCCGCGAGATCCTCGAGCGCATGGCGCCCGTGGCGGAGCTGCTGGACGGCGGGGCAGGCGGGCCGCGCACGAGCAACCTCGCCCGCCAGCGGGCCAAGGTCGACGACCCGGACCTGACCCCGTCCGCGCGGGTCCTGCGCGAGATGCGCGAACGCCGGGAGGGGTTCTTCGGCTTCGCCAACCGGATCGCCGAGGAGCGTCGCGCCGAGCTCGCGGCCCGTCCGCCGGACCCGGATCGCGACCGCCGCTTCGACGCCATGGCCCAGGCCTCGCTGTCTCGTCAACGGGAGATCGAGGCGGCCGATCGCGAGGACTTCGACACCTTCCTCGCGCGCTATTTCGCCCAAGGGCGCGCGGCCGATCTGCCGGGCGTCGGCTGACAGACCTTTCCAGGAGTACCCACCATGCCGAGCCTGCCCAGCCGCGCCCTCGAGACCTTCGACAACCCGAGCCCCGGGACCGACTACACGGTGCGGATTCGGGTGCCCGAGTTCACCTGTCTCTGTCCCAAGACCGGCCAACCCGACTTCGCCGAGCTCACCCTGGAGTATGTCCCCGATCGGCGTTGCGTCGAGCTGAAGTCGCTCAAGCTCTATGTCTGGTCCTATCGGGACGAGGGCGCCTTCCACGAGGCGGTCACCAACCGCATCCTCGCCGATCTGGTGGAGGCCGTCGGTCCGCGCTTCATGCGCCTGACGGCGGAGTTCAACGTGCGCGGGGGCATCTACACCACCGTCGTCGCCGAGCATCGGGATCCGGCGTGGCGCCCGCCCGCGCCGGTCCAGTTGCCCTGAGGACGCGCGTGCGGGGCGCACGGGCTCCCGTGGGGTGAGCGGCCCGGCGCCCGCGTATCTCGGTCTGGACCTCGGCACCTCGGGCTGCCGGGCCATCGCGATCGACCCCCAGGGGCGCCCCCTCGCCGAGCACCGCGTCGGGCTCCCGCGGCCCGACTCGCCGGGCGAGGGCTGGTTCGAGCAGGATCCCGCGCTCTGGTGGTGTGCCGTCCGGGAGACCCTTTCCGGCCTCACGGCGGGTCTGCCCGATCGATGGATCGACGCCCTCGCGGTCGACGGCACCTCCGCCACCTTGCTCCTGGCCGCCCCCTCGGGCGAGCCCTTGGGTCCCGCCCTGATGTACAACGACCGCCGCGCGGTCGAGGCCGCGGCACGGGTCGCCGCGGTCGCCCCGCCCGAGAGCCCGGCGCTGGGCGCGGGATCGAGCCTCAGCAAGCTGCTCCATCTCGCCGATCGGGAGACGCGCCGGCCATGCCACGCCCTCCACCAGGCAGATTGGGTGGCCGCCCGATTGATCGGACGCCCGGGCCTCAGCGATTGGAACAATGCCCTCAAGCTCGGATACGACCCGCTACAACTCGCCTGGCCAGACTGGGTGACCGGGCTCGTTCCCCGCGGGGTCGAGCTGCCGCGGGTGCTAGCCCCGGGCGCGCCCATGGGATGCGTGGCGCCCGACCTTGCATCCCGGCTCGGCCTCTCCCGGGCGACCCGCGTCGTCGCCGGGACCACAGACAGCACCGCCGCGGCCATCGCCGCGGGGGCGAGTGTCCCGGGCGACGCGGTGACCTGTCTGGGTACGACCCTGGTGGTCAAGGTGGTCTCGGCGCGGCCCCTGTGCTCGGCGGCCCACGGGGTCTACAGCCATCGGTTCGGCGATCACTGGCTGGCAGGCGGGGCATCCAATAGCGGCGGCGGGGTGTTGGGCGCCTTCTTCGATCCCGGTCGGCTGGCCGAGCTCTCGAGCCGGATCGATCCGAGTCGGGCGAGCGGACTCGACTACTACCCCCTCAGGGGTCCGGGGGAGCGATTCCCGCGCAACGACCCGGGGCTTACCCCGCGTCTCACCCCCATCCCCGAGGATCCTGTCTCCCTGCTGCATGGACTCCTCGAGGGGATCGCGCGCATCGAGGCGGAGGGCTATGCCCTGCTCGAGACTCTAGGCGCCCCCCGTCCGACTAGGGTCCTCACCACCGGGGGCGGCGCCGGCAACGACACCTGGACCCGCATCCGCGAGCGGCTGTTGCAGGTGCCCGTGGAGCGGGCCCCCCACGAGGAGGCCGCCTATGGCGCCGCCCTGTGTGCGGCGCGGTCCTTGGGCCTGGCAGTGGGCCTGCCGGCGGACGCCGGGCGCTGACGACCAGCGCCCCGCCAGGCGCCCCGGCCGGCTCCCTCAGCCGCCGAGCTTGTCCAGCAGGGTCTGGGCGTCTTTCGCGTGCCGGGCGTTGGGGTCGTCGCGCAGGATCTTCTTCAGCACCTGTACCGACTCGTCCCGCCGACCGAGACCGTCCAGCGCGACCGCGACGTGATAGCCGATCTCGGTTTGGGACGGGAAGGCCAGATAGGCCTGTTGGAGGATGGTGAGCCCCTGCCGCTTGTCGCCCGCGTGGTAGAGGATCCAGCCGTAGGTGTCCGCGACCTCCGGGCGGGTCGGGGCGAGCTCGTAGGCCTGCTTGGCGACCCCTTGGGCGCGCTGGTCGCCCTGCTCGTGATAGAGCCAGGCGAGATTGTTGAGCAGCAGTGGGTTGGCCTGCCGGGACTCGCCGACGACCGACTCGTAGACCGCGATGGCATCCGCCGGGCGCCCCGCCTGTTGCAGATAGAGTCCGAGCATGGCCTTGGAGTCGAGGTCGGCGGGCGTTGCTTGCATCCAGCCCTCCAGGACCTGGATCGCGTCCGCGGTGCGACCCGACTCGTGCAGCGACTCCGCCAGCTCGCGGGCGGTCGCGCTGCTCTTCTCGCGCTCGAAGGCCTGCTGGAAGGCGACGGTGGCCGCGGCCGGTTGACGCTCGGACTTGAGGATGCGGCCCTCCACGCGATAGCCGACCGACTGATCCGGATAGGCCGACTGGAGGCGCCGCGCCGAGGCGAGGGCGGTCTCGCTGTCGCCCGAGTCCAGCGACACCGAGGCCAGGGCGATCTCCGCGTCCACGAAGTCCGGCTTGAGCTCCAAGGCCTTGCGGAACGCGGCCTGGGCCTCCTTGAAGTCCTTGCCCTTCCAGTGGGCCCCGCCGACGAGGTAATGCAGCTGGGGGTCGTCGGGCGAGCGCCGGATCAACTGCTCGAAGGTACGCAGGGCGTTGGGCACCTGATCGCTCAGGGTCTGGGCGCGGGCCAGCATCTGGAGCACGGCGTCGTCGTCGGGGAAGCGGCCGGCCATGTCGGTGGCCATGGTCAGGGCCTTCATATGATCGCCCCGGGTGATGTAGTAACGGGCGAGCAGCAGACCCGGCTGGGTGGCGGTCGGGTTTGCGTCCTGGGCACGCTCCAGCGCCGCCACCAGGCCCTCGGCGTCATCGCGCTGCTCGGCGACGGCGGCCAGCCCGAGCAGGGCCCCGAGATGCTTGGGGCTCATCTCCAGGACCTTCTGGTAGCGTCCCTCCGCGCCCTCGAGATTGCCCTCGGCCACGTCCGCCCGTGCCAGGTTGATGTAGGCGGTGGCGAACTGGGGATCGATCTCCAGGGCCTTCTCGAAGCCTGCCTTGGCCGCGGGCAGGTCCCCCTTGGCCAGATGGGCGAGCCCCGTCAGGTTGAAGGGGACCGGGGACTCCGGGTGGCGCTGCTCCAGGTTCTGGCTGGCCGTGAGTGCCTGGTCGTATTCCTTGTTCTTGAGATGGGCGAGGACCAGCAGGACGTCCGCCTGCAGGATGTCCTGGCCCAGGTCGACGGCGGTCTGAAGCTCGTCGATCGCCTTGTCGGTCTTGCCGCCGGCGAGCAGGCTCAAGGCGAGCTGGGTGCGCAGGGCGGCGGCATCGGGGGCGTTGGTGACCGCCTGGTCGAGCAGTGCCTGGCCTTGCTCCAGGTCTCCGTCGAGCATATAGGCGCTGCCGAGCAGGGCCAGGGTCTGGGGATCGCCCTGTTGGGCGACCGGCAGGAGGGCCTCGATCGCCCGCTTGGGCTCGCGCATCTTGATCCGGGTTGCGGCCAGCACCTTACGCGCTTGCAGATTGCCGGGCGCGGCCGCGAGGACGTTGCTCAGATACTCGTCCGCGGTCTCCAGGTCGCCCTTGGTGTAGCGGATGATGCCGAGCAGCAGTTGGCTCTGCACGTGTCCCGGCATCATGGAGAGGACCCTCTCCAGCCGCTGGGCGGCCGCGTCCCATTGCTGCCCCTGGAAGTCGAGCACCCCCATCAGATACAGGCTCATGGGGTGGCCCTGCTCGGCCTTGCTCAGGCCTCCCAGCACCTTGCGGGCCTGCTCCAGCTTGCCCTGACCGATCAGGACCGTGGCCCGACCGAGCTTGGCGGGGGCGTTCTTGGGGTCCTGCTCGAGGACCTTGCCGAAGAGCGCGTTGGCCTTGCCGGGTTTGCCCTCCACCCGATAGAGCTCGGCGCGCATCAGCAGGGCGTCCACGTTGTCGGGGAACCGCACCAGGAGCTCGTCCAACGCGGCCGCGGTGGCGGTGTTGTCGCCCTCGGACGAGGTCACCCGCACCACGCCGAGGGCGGCCTCCACCGAGCCCGGGTCGAGCTCCTGGGCCTTGAGGAAGAGCGCGCGCGCCTCGTCGCGCCGTTCCTCGCCCAGGGCGGCCTTGCCGCGCAGGATCAGGGCCCGCGGCGCGTCGTCCGCGGCCACCTCGCCGCCCGCCTCGAGCCGCTGCATGGCCTCATCGAAGCGCCCCTGTAGGATCAGGGCCTCCACCAGGTCGAGACGCCAGAGGCCAGGATCGGCCCCGAGGTCGATGGCGACCCGGATCTCCTTCTCGGCACCCTCGCCATTGCCCACCTGGAGGTAGACCCGGGCCAGCAGCAGGCGCGCATCCGCGTCGTTGGGGTCGCTCTGCAGGGCGTTCTTCAGCTCGATGGTGGCGGTGCGCAGATCCCCCTGCTCGAGGGCGGCGCGGGCCTTGTCACTGGCCGGGGAGGCCTGGGCGGGATGGCCGAGGGGGCCGATGAGCAGGGCCAGCGTGAGGCCGAGCAGGGATACGCCAAACCTTGGCGGAGTCATGCCGCTTACCTCGTGTCAGTAGATGAGATTGTGTTTCTTCATGAGGTTGTAGAGGGTCGGGCGGGTAACGCCCAGCAGATCGGCGGTGCGCGAGATGTTGTTGTCCGTATAGGTGATGGCCCGCTGGATGGCGTGCCGCTCCGCCAGCTCGCGAACCTCGCGCAGATTGAATGGCTCCTGCGGCGCCTCGGTGTCCACCAGCTCCAGATCGTCTGGGCTGATCTCGGTGCCGTCGGCCATGATGACCGCCCGCTTGATACGGTTCTCGAGCTCGCGCACGTTGCCGGGCCAGGGATATTGCTCGATCAGGCGCAGGGCCGCGGGGGTGAAGTCCTTGATGGGGCGTTTCTGTTGCTCGGCGAAGCGGCGCAGGAAGGCCCGTGCCAAGACCACGGTGTCGCCGACGCGCTCGCGCAGGGGCGGCACCCGGATGGTGGTCTCGTTGATGCGGTAGTAGAGGTCCTCCCGGAACCGCCCCTCCGCGATCAGGGCACCCAGATCCTGGTGGGTGGCGCACACCACCCGCACGTCCACCGGGATCTCCTTGCGGCCCCCGATGCGCTCGATCACCCGTTCCTGCAGGAAGCGCAGGAGCTTCGACTGGAGGGTCAGCGGCAGGTCGCCGATCTCGTCGAGGAAGAGCACCCCCTTGTCCGCCGTCTCGATCTTGCCCGGCGTGCTCTTCACGGCGCCGGTGAAGGCCCCCTTCTCGTACCCGAAGAGCTCGCTCTCGAGCAGATTCTCGGGGATCGCGGCGCAGTTGATGGCGACCAGTCGACGGTCCGCGCGGCTGCTCAGGGAGTGCAGGATCCGCACCAGCACCTCCTTGCCGGTCCCGCTCTCGCCCAGGATCAGGGTGGTGGCCTCGGCCGCCGCGAGCTTCTCGATCGTGCGGCAGACCTTGAGCATCTCCGGGCTCGCCGCGATCAGCTCGCTGAAGGGCGAGGCGGAATGGGCCGAGCGCAGCCTCTGGTTCTCCGTCTCCAGCCAGTTGAGCCTGCCCGCGCGCTCCACCACCAGCGACAGGATGTCAGGGTCGATGGGCTTCTCGTAGAAGTCGTAGGCACCCATGCCGATGGCGCGCACGGCGTTGTCTCGGTCGTCGTTACCGGTGACCACGATCACCTTGATCATGGGCGCGATGGCGAGGATCTCGGCGAGGGTGTTGAAGCCCTCGCTGGTCCCGCCCGGGTCGGGGGGGAGCCCGAGGTCCAGGGTCACCACCCCGGGCTCGAAGCGGCGCACCTGTGCCAGGGCCGCCTCGCGATCTCCGGCGACCTCCACCTCGAAGCCGTCGAAGCTCCAACGCAGCTGCCCCTGGAGCCCGGGTCGTCCTCGACGATGAGTAAACGGTTGTTCTTCTGGTCCATGTGTCTCAACCCGCGGCGATCGCAAGGCGCGCCGCTCCCGCGTTCGAATCTGCGTCAATTGGAATCAGCATGCGAAACAGCGTTCCCTGCCCGGGTGCGCTCTCGACCACCACCTGTCCCCCCAGGGAGGCGATCAGCTCGCGGGCCTCATAGGCCCCCACGCCCATGCCCGTGAGTCCCTTGGTGGAGTCGAAGGGCTTGAAGAGCCGTTCGCGGACGAACTCCGCGTCCATCCCGCTGCCGGTGTCCATCACCTCGATGACCGCCTCGTCCCCGACCCGGCCGACGCGTACCTTGACACGTCCGTCCCTCGGCGTCGCCTCCTGGGCGTTCTGGATCACGTGGGCGATGACCGCCCCCAGACGGTCCGCATCGGTCTGCACCGGGATGGGGTCGCCGGCGTCCGACTCGAAGCTCGGCACCGGCTCCTGTACCGCCCGCAATCGGGCCGCGTCGCGCGCCGCCTGCACCAGGTCGATCTCGGTGGTGCCGACCCGCTGCGCGGGGCTCCGCAACTGAGCGAGCAGACGGCTCATCTTGTCGACCGAGTTGCGGATGGTCCCCATGGCGTCATCGACGAAGGCCGGGTTGTGGCGATGCCGCTCCGCGTTCTTGGCCACCAGTGAGAGCTGGGCGATGAGGTTCTTCAGGTCGTGCATCACGAAGGCGGAGAGCCGGTTGAAGCCCTCGAACTGACGGGCCTCGGCCAGGGCGCGGGCCGCCCGCTCGAGGGCCAGGTAGCTCGCGGATTGACGCGCCGCGGTCTTGAGCACGTCCATCACCTCCCAGTTGATCGCCTGGGGCGCGCGGGGGCTCACCAGGATCACGAAACCCAGGAGCTCCTCGTCATGGTGCAAGGGGACGACCAGCCAGAGACGTTGGTTGCCCAGCACCGCATCCGGGAGGTCCAGTCCGTCATAGGCGTCGGGGTCGCGCCGCAGCTCGCCGAGGTCGATGACCCGGCGGGCGTGCTCGAGGTAGGCCGCCAGGGTGGCGAGATCCGTCTCGCGGTCCAGGGTGTCCTCGGGGACACTCCAGGCGCGCGCCTGCTCCAGGCCGCCCGACTCCGTCCTGAGCCAGATGAGACCGCCGGGGCTGTCGACCAGCTCGGCGAGGGCATAGACCACGCGCTCGGGAAGCGATGCCTGGAGCGCCTTCCCGGACAGGACCTCGATCAGATGCAGCCACTCCTCGCGGTAGTCGTAGCGGTAGTTGAAGAAATGCTTGTTGACGAAGACCTTGAGCCGGGAGCGCAGCTGTCCCGAGAACAGCATCAGCAGGAGCACCAGGGCGGCCCCGAAGAAGAACAGGGTCTGGACGATCGAGCTCCATTCCCCGCCGTAGTAGCGGATGTAATAGCCGGCCAGTGCCATGACAAACAGATAGATAGCGGCCGCGAAGAGGGCGCTCGAATGGAACACCACCTTGCGTGAGACGAACAGGTCGAATGACCACTGGGGGTTGCGTGCCGCCGACACGCCGATCAATGGGGCCGCCAGGACGCTGGCCGCCCCCCGCGCCACCCAGATGTTCATGTCCAGGCGCTGGAAGAGCAGGGCGTCGGCGAAGAAGAAGAAGTCGAACGCGAAGAGTCCGCCCACGCCGAGGCACAGGAACTTCACGCCCCAGCGTTGCTGCCAGGGTGTGTTGCGAAAGACCTGCTCCACCAGCACCAACCCGCCCACGGCCACCGCGAGCTCGAGGACCAGCCGGGCCGAGGTGATGCCATAGGTGCCTACCAGACCGCTGTCGGCCAGTAGGCGCTCGAGCGGCAGCGCGAGCGCAACCGAGGCCAGGATGGCCCCGATCCGCGCCCAGCCCAGGATGCGCAGCCGGCCGGGATCGGTGCCCGCCTGGAGGCTGAGCAGACGGATCAGGAACAGCATCCACAACAGGTCGCGCACCGACTCGGTGATCCACAGCGCCTGGATGGGGACCGTGTGCCACCAGGATTGGGTCGCCAACAGGCCGGCCCAGAGTGCGGTGGCGCTGGTGGCCGCGACCAGCAGCCCGCCCTGAAGACGCCCGCGCCAGCCGGTAAGCAGGACCAGCGTGAGGAGCCCGAACAACAGGCTCGAGGCCCCGTATCCGAACAGGCCGAAGAGGTCGCGCGCGGCGTCCGGTCCAACCATGCCGATCAACGCGCCCCCTTCCCGAACACCACCACCTCCACCGTCTGCAGCAGTATCACCAGATCCAGCATCAGACCGACGTGCTTGACGTAATAGAGGTCGTATTCGAGCTTGTGCCGCGCGTCCTCCTCGTCAGAGCCGTAGGAGTAGAGCAGCTGCGCCCAGCCCGTGACGCCAGGCTTCACCCGATGGCGCTCCCCGTAGTAGGGGATACTGGCGCTGAGCCGCTGCACGAACTCCGGGCGCTCGGGCCGCGGGCCCACCAGGCTCATCTCGCCCTTGAGCACGTTGAAGAGCTGCGGCAGCTCATCGAAGCGCGCCTTGCGGATGAAATCGCCGAGGGGCGTGATGCGCGAGTCATCGTGTGCGGCCCATCGGGCCCGCCGTCGGCCTCCGCGTCGACCCGCATGCTGCGGAACTTGTGGATGCGAAACAGCTTACCGTGCTGTCCCACGCGTACCTGGTGATAGAAGATCGGATCCCGGAAGCGCGACTCGATCAGGCTCGCGAAGGACACCCCGAGCATGATGGGCGATCCGAGGGCCAGGAGGATCGATGCCGTGGCGAGGTCGAGCACCCGTTTGGCGATGCGGGCCGGCAGGCTGATCCGAAAACCTCGGTCGGTGAGAAAGATCCAGCTCGGGTCGAGCAGATCGATCTTGACGACCTGGAGCTCCTTCTCGAAGAACGACAACAGGTCGAGCACCTCGAAGCCGCTCAGCTTGCAGTCGACCAGCTCGTCCACGGGCAGCTTGCCGCGCCGGTCGTCGGCCGCGACGACCACCTCGTCAATCGCCATGGCGGATGGCCGTCTCGACCAGAGGGTCCATCCCCCGCCAGGGTGAGCGCCGGGTCGATCATGCGTGGCTGCGGGGCAGGGGGATGTAGCCCACCACGTTGAAGTTCAGGTTGCGGTCGTTCGCGACCAGGTCCGCGATGGCCCGGGCATTGACCCCGGCACCCAGGACCAGCACCCGGCGTTTGCGGGACTCGGCGGTGACCAGCCGGGCGAAGAGCTCGCGCACGACGCTGATCCCGATGAAGGAGAAGACCAGGCTGAGGCCCAGCACGCCGCGGCCCATGAACAGTGCCGGGATGGCGTAGAAGGCGACCGCGAGAAGGGCCGTGCCGAGGACGAAGGCGAGCCCGAGGCGCACCACGAAGGCCGCCTCTTGGGCCTGGGCGCCGCGCTGATAGAGGCCCATGGAGATCATCGCGGCGCTCATCCCCGTGGCGAAGAGCAGGGAGGTCGCGGTGAGCGAGACGGGTGAGATGTCCGGCGGCAGGTTCCACCCGAAGCGGGCCAGGGCACCGAGTCCCGCCGCGATGAAGAACACCAATGCCTCGATAATCCCCAGATAGAAGTAGGTTCTCGACACCTTGAGCTCTAGACCTCGGGACTGCTGGAAGGGATGGACCGTGCGCGGCGAGCGGGGCATCCCGCGGAGGAGTCGGATCATACGTGACCCGCGGCCATGGGCTCGACATCGAGCTCGGCAAGGTACACGGCCGGGCGATGTCACAGCAGATCCGCGACCGCAGGCGGGCCCCGCCGGGGGTGGGCCGCCGACCGGCGGTGGGTCCGGGTCTGCCGATGGCGGCCGCGCGTCGAACGGCCGCGGGGCGCAGATCCTAACACAGGCCCTGGAGGGGCCGCCCATCCCGCTACTCGGCCCCGGTCGCAGGCACAGTACCCGCATTGGTAGGCACGAGCCACGTCGGTTTTCCGTTTTCGTACAAGCCAAGCAGCCGCGCGGTCAGGGAATCCTCCCGACTCGCCACTCGATACTCGCGACTGTCGGGTATACCATGCCGCGCGGTCGCGCGGCGCACGACACCGTATCTCATCCAGCGAGACAGGACAGATGGCACTAGAGACCGACCTCAGCGGCATCCGAATCGGCGTGATCGGACTCGGATATGTCGGCCTCCCGCTGGCCGTGGAGCTGGGCCGGCATTACGAGACGGTCGGCTTCGATATCAATCGGGCGCGCATCGACGAGCTGCTCGCCGGGCGGGACAGCTCCCTCGAGGTGGCCCCGGAGGAGCTGAGCGCGGTCCCCCACCTGGGCTACAGCGACGACCCGGCCGCCCTACGCGGCTGTCGGGTGCTGATCGTGACGGTCGCCCACCCCCATCAACGACCACAAGGAGCCGGACCTGCGTCCCCTGGAGTCGGCCAGCCGCACCATCGGCGGGATCATCGAGCCGGGCACCGTCGTGGTCTACGAGTCGACTGTCTACCCGGGGGCGACCGAGGAGGTCTGCATCCCGATCATCGAGCAGGTCTCGGGGCTCAAGTACAACCAGGATTTCTACGCCGGCTACAGCCCGGAACGGATCAACCCCGGGGACAAGGAGCACCGCCTGCCGACCATCAAGAAGGTCACCTCCGGCTCGACCCCGGAGGTCGCCCGGTTCGTCGACGCCCTGTATCGCTCCATCATCACCGCCGGCACCCATCTCGCGAGCAGTATCCGGGTCGCCGAGGCCGCGAAGGTGATCGAGAACACCCAGCGCGACGTGAACATCGCCCTGATCAACGAGCTGGCGCTGATCTTCAACCGTCTCGGGCTGGATACCGAGGAGGTGCTCGAGGCGGCCGGGAGCAAATGGAACTTCCTGCCCTTCCGACCCGGCCTGGTCGGCGGACACTGCATCGGGGTGGACCCCTATTACCTGACCCACAAGGCCCAGGCCATCGGCTATCACCCGGAGATCATCCTCGCCGGGCGGCGGCTCAACGACAGCATGGGTCCCTATGTGGTGAGCCAGATGATCAAGCTCATGACCCGCCGCGGTTGTCTCTCCAAGGACACCCGGGTGCTGGTGCTCGGGCTCACCTTCAAGGAGAACTGCCCCGATCTGCGCAACACCCGGGTCGTGGACATCCTGGCCGAGCTGGCCGACCACGGGATTGCCAGCGATGTCTACGACCCTTGGGCGAGCCCCGCCGAGGCGGCCCACGAATACGGCATCGAGGTGCTCGCCGAGCCCGTCGCGGGCACCTACGATGCGATCATCCTCGCCGTGGCCCATCGCCAGTTCGCGGAGATGGGTGTCGAGCGTATCCGCGCCCTGGGCAAGCCCGACTGCGTGCTCTATGACGTCAAGCACCTGCTCCCGAAGGACCAGGTCGACGGCCGGCTCTGAGAATCACACCATGAAAGTCCTCATCACCGGCTCGGCCGGATTCATCGGCTCCAACCTTTCCCTCGTCTGCTCGACCGGGGCGACGAGGTGATCGGGGTCGACAACCTCAACGACTACTACGACGTCTCCCTCAAGGAGGCGCGGCTTGCGCGCACCCGCGGTCATACGGGCTACACCGACGTGCGGGTGAACATCGAGGACAGCGCCGCCATGGCCGAGGTCTTCGCCGCCCACAAGCCGCATCGGGTGGTCAACCTGGCCGCCCAGGCCGGGGTGCGGTATTCCATCGAGAATCCGATGGCGTACGTGGCCACCAACCTGGTGGGATTCGCCAACATCCTGGAGGGCTGCCGCCACAACGGCGTCGAGCACCTGGTGTATGCGTCCAGCAGCTCGGTCTATGGTCTCAACACCAGCATGCCCTTCTCCGTCCATGACAACGTAGACCACCCGGTGAGCCTGTACGCGGCGAGCAAGAAGTCCAACGAGCTGATGGCCCACACCTACAGCCATCTCTATGGCATACCGACCACGGGGCTGCGCTTCTTCACGGTCTACGGCCCCTGGGGACGACCGGACATGGCGCTCTTCAAGTTCACCCGGGCGATCCTCGCCGGGGAGCCGATCGACGTCTTCAACTTCGGCAAGCACCGGCGCGACTTCACCTATATCGACGATATCGTCGAGGGGGTGATCCGTGTGCTCGACCGGGTGCCGCCCGGCGATCCCCAGTGGTCCGGCGCGGCGCCTGATCCCGCCACCGGCCTCGCGCCCTATCGGCTCTACAACATCGGCAACAATCAGCCGGTCGAGCTGATGGAGTACATCCGGGTGCTGGAGGAGTGTCTGGGCCGCAAGGCGCAGATGAATCTGCTGCCGCTCCAGCCCGGGGACGTGCCCGACACCTATGCCGACGTGACCGACCTGGTAGAGGACACGGGCTATCACCCCAACACCTCGGTGGCGGACGGGGTGGCCCGGTTCGTCGCCTGGTATCGCGACTTCTATCTGGTGTGACCTATGGGGCAGCTCGCGATCAGTACCTTCCGGGGTCTGACCGCTTGCTAGGCTTCCTCGTCCAGGAAGCCTTCCTTGAAGAGATAGAGCAGGATCTCCTGTGCCGCCTCGGTAGGGGAGAACTTGCTGGTGTCGATGCGCATCTCCGGGCGCTCCGGGGTCTCGTAGGGGTCGCTGATGCCCGTGAACTCCGGGATGATCCCCTTGCGGGCCTTGGCATAGAGGCCCTTGCGGTCGCGTCCCTCGCAGATCTCCAGCGGGGTCGAGACATGGATCTCGATGAAGGCCCCGTGCTCCTCGATCATCTCGCGTACCGCTCGGCGCGTCTCCTTATAGGGCGCGATGGGGGCGCAGATGGCGATGCCGCCGTTCTTGGTGACCTCGCTCGCGACGAAGCCGATGCGGCGGATGTTGAGGTTCCGGTGTGCCTTGGAGAAGCCCAGCTCGCTGGAGAGATGCTGGCGCACGATGTCGCCATCGAGGAGCGAGACCGGGCGCCCGCCGGCCTCCACCAGCTTGGCGTAGATGATGTTTGCCAGGGTCGATTTGCCCGAGCCGGAGAGCCCGGTGAAAAAGAGCGTGATGCCTTGGCGGCTCGGCGGCGGATAGACCCGCCGGAGCTCCGCGAGCACCTCCGGATAGCTGAACCAGTCCGGGATCTCCTTGTCCTGGAGCAGCAGGGCGCGCAGGTCCGCCGGGGTGAGCGACTGGCCCTCCAGCCCCTCGCGCCCGATCCGATCAACAGGCAGGAATGCCTGTTTGGCAGGGACATACCGGTGCTCCGGCACGCCGACCACCTTGATCCCCAGCTCCTCGCCGAACGACTCGACATAGGAGACGGCCGAGTCCGGCTCATAGAACCGATGCCCGCCCAGGGGCGGCGGGGAGCCGTGGTCCGGGCCCATCAGCAGATGGGTGCAGCCGTGGTTGCGGTTGACCAGGGCGTGCCAGAGGGCCTCCCGCGGGCCCGCCATGCGCATGGCCAAGCGGCAGCAAGGAGAGGGCGGTCATCTCGTGGGGCAGATGTCTGGCGATTGCCTTGTAGCAACGCACCCGGGCGTAGTAGTGCAGATCCCCCGGCTTGGTCTCGCCCACCGCGGGGTGAATGAGGATATGGGCCTGGTGCGCCTTGGCGGCATCCACCAGGATGCGGCGCTGGAGCTTGTGGATGGGGTTGGTGGTCTGGAAGGCCAGGATGTTGCGCCAGCCGGTCTTGGCGAACTGGCGGCGCAGCTCCTCGGGGGTGTTCCACAGGCTCTCGAAGTCGTGATGGGCGGGCAGCTGGATCCCCTCGAGCTTGCCCGCCAGATACACGCCCTTTACCCGCGAATACAGATAGCGCACCCCGGGATGGTCCTGGGATCGGGTGCCGTAGACCTGCTCGGCCTCCCGGTCCTTGTCGGGCTCCCAGAGCTCGGAGATGGTCAGCACGGCGGGCATGAAGCCCTCGGGATCGCGCAGCGCGATCTGCTGTCCGGGGCTCAGGGTCTCGGCCACCGCCGGGTCGATGTCGAGCACCACGGGGATCGGCCAGGGGGCGCCATCGGGCAAGCGCGCACCATCCACCACGGCCTCGTAGGCGGCGCGGTCCATGAACCCGTCGAGTGGCGAGAAGCCCCCGTTCAACAGCAGCTCGAGGTCGCAGAGCTGGCGCTGGCATAGGGTGAGCGACTGGAATCCGAGGGATTCCTGGCGCAGGGTCTCGGCGCGCCCCGCGTCCACCAGCAAGGTGTGAGGGGCGCGGGCGGCCTTGTTGTATCGGGTCATGCGGATTACCGGCGGGTCGAGGAGGGATCAGGCGGCCTCGCGATCTTCGGATTCGAGCCCGAAGAGCTCGCTCAGACGGGCGATCAGGCCGCGCATCTCGCCGGTCATGATAGCGAACTCGGCGTCCAGCCGGGCCGTCGGATCCTCGCCGTCCTCGATCCCCTCGAACAAGGCGTCGGCGAGGCGCAGTCGCTTGATCGCCATCTCGTCGGTGAGCACGCAGGCGAGGCGCTCCTGCCACTCCAGGGCGAGCTTCACCACCTGCTTGCCCGCGCGCAGATGGTTCAGGATCTCTTCGCTCCCCAGGTCCTGTCCGCTGCAGCGGATCACCGCACCGCGCTCCTTGGGATCGCGCAGCTCGCAGGCGTCCGCGGGGGTGATGTCCGCCGGTGCGCCATCCTCGAGTAGCCACTGCGTCAGTACGCCTGCGGGTGACACGCCGGGCTCGGGTGGACGCGCGGGCAGGCTGCCCAGGGTCTCGCGCAGCAGGGAGAGGGTGTCCTCCGCCTGTTTCTCGCTCGCGGAGTCGACCACCAGCCAGCCGTTCTGGGTATCGATGTAGAGCAGGGTGCGGCGTGAGCGGGTGAAGGCCCGCGGCAGCATCTCGTTGATCACCTGCTCCTTGATGCGGCGGCGCTCGGCGCGGCCGAGGTCGCGGGACTCCCCCGCTTCGATCTCCAGCACCCGCTCGTCCACCGCCTCCGCGACAGCGGCGGACGGCAGCAGTCGCTCCTGGCGCCGCACGCAGCACAGGAGCGCCCCGGCGACCGCGTGGACCAGCCCCGTGGTCCCCTCACCGAGCGGGCCCGCCCATCCCTGGGTGAAGGTCTCCACGGGTCCGCAGGGCCGGAATGGACGCTCGGCGAGCTGCTCCTCGAGCTCGGCGGGGGAGAGCCCGAAGGGTTGGGTGAGACGAAACAGCCTGGCGTTGTTGAACATGATCGGATCCCGGGTGCAAAGGGCGGGCATTATGCCCGAGCCGCCCGGGGCTGTAAGCGACTCGACCGATCGGGGCTGTCAGCGCGACCCTGGCTGCGGCGCGATGGTGACGGGCTGCCTGCGGCTGCCCCAGTCGCCCGGTTTCGCCTCGAAGACCCCGGGGCAGGGTGTCGCGCAGGCCGCGCAACGCCCCTCGGCATCGAGTCCCCAATGCCCGAGGCGATACCAGTCGCGCTCGATCAGGAGTGCACCGCATTGGTGGCACCAGGTGCTGCCGCCCTGCGGGTCGTGGACATTGCCAGTGTAGGCATGTCGCACGCCATTGTGGCGTGCGATGGCCCGTGCCCGGGCGAGGCTGGCGGGCGGGGTGGCCGGCACCTCGCGGAGCTTCCAGTCGGGATGGAAGGCGGTGAAGTGCATCGGCACGTCCGGCCCCAGGGCCTCGACCACCCAGGCGGTCATGGCATCGATCTCCGCCTCGGAGTCGTTGTAGCCCGGGATCAGCAGGGTGGTGAGCTCGAGCCAGACGCGCGTCTCGCGGCGCAGGTAGACCAGGGTCTCCTTCACGGGCTCCAGGTGGCCGCCGCACACCCGGTGGTAGAAGTCGTCGGTGAAGGCCTTGAGGTCG
Source organism: uncultured Gammaproteobacteria bacterium (assembly GCA_963714915.1). Classification (GTDB taxonomy): domain Bacteria; phylum Pseudomonadota; class Gammaproteobacteria; order Chromatiales; family Chromatiaceae; genus Thiodictyon. Next base: position 39,600 of record CAVQQM010000048.1, on the reverse strand, counting down.
ACATTGGCCGCGTCCATGGGGGCGAAGAAGGCCTCGCGCGCCCCCGGGCTGACATAGCCCGCCGTGACCGCCACGTTGCGCACACCCCGCTCGCGGCAGGCGAGGGCCGTGTCCACCGCGTACTCGAGGAAGATTACCGGGTCGTTGTAGGTGTAGGCCACGGATCGACACCCGAGCTCCGCGGCACGGGCGGCGATGGCCTCGGGGCTGGCCGAGACAGCCAGGGTGTCCTGGTCGCGGGATTTGCTGATGTCCCAGTTCTGGCAGTAGCGGCAGGCGAGATTGCAGCCGGCGGTCCCGAACGACAACACGGGTGTGCCGGGCAGAAAATGGTTGAGCGGCTTCTTCTCGATGGGGTCGATGCAGAAGCCGCTCGCGCGGCCATAGCCCGTGAGCACCACGGCGCCGTCACGGGCGGCGCGCACATAGCAGAATCCGGCCTGGCCCTCGCGCAGCTGGCAGGCGCGCGGGCATACATCGCACTGGACGCGGCCGTCGGGGAGTGGGTGGGATAAGGGCGTGGGGGCGCGCATGGATGCATCCTCGGCGCAAGCGGTCTCAGTATTCTCTAGAATAGTCCCAAGCGAGCATCCCTCGTGCCCTTGCCGTCGTACCCATGTCCACCGATCGCCAACCTGCCGTTGCCGGACTCTTCTATCCCGCCGATCCCAAGATCCTGGCGCGCGAGGTCGATACGCTGCTCGCCGCCGCAGACGCCGTCCTCGCCCCCGATGCGGTCCCGCCCAAGGCCCTGGTCTGCCCCCACGCGGGCTATGTCTACTCAGGTCCGGTAGCGGCCTCGGCCTACGTCCGGCTCGCGCCCCTGGCCGGACGCATCCGCCGGGTGGTACTCCTGGGGCCCGCCCACCGTTGGCCCTTCCGGGGCATCGCCTACCCCACGGCCGAGCGCCTGCGTACACCCCTGGGCACCGTCCCGGTCGACCGCGAGGCACTCGCCGCCATCGCGGATCTGCCCTCGGTGCAAGGGTTGGACGCGGCCTTCGACCGGGAGCATTGCCTGGAGGTCCAATTGCCCTTCCTCCAGCGGGTGCTCGGGGCGTTCTCCGTGGTTCCCCTGATCGTCGGGGCGGCCCGGCCGGGCGAGGTCGAGGCCGTGCTGGATCGTCTCTGGGGTGGCGAGGAGACCCTGATCCTCGTGAGCTCGGACCTCAGCCATTACCTGGACTACGAGACCGGCCGCCGGCTCGACCGCCAGACCAGCGCCGCCATCGAGGCCCTCGAACCCGATGCCCTCGACCACGAGCGCGCCTGCGGCGCCACGCCCCTGGCTGGGCTCTTGCTTGCCGCGCGGCGCCGCGGACTCGGGTGCTCCCTGCTCGACCTGCGCAGCTCCGGCGACACCGCGGGGCCCCGCGACCAGGTCGTCGGTTACGGTGCCTATGCCCTCGCCTGATACCCCCTCCGGCCTGGAGATCCTGTCCGACGGGGATCGCGGGCGGCTGCTGGAGATCGCCTGGGACTCGATCCGCCACGGGCTCGCGGACGGCACGCCGAGCCGACCGGACCTCGCCGCGCTGCCCGGGTCGCTCACCCGGCCCGCGGCGACCTTCGTCACCCTGCACGCCCGGGACGATCTGCGCGGCTGTATCGGGCGCCTCGAGGCCAGCCGCCCCCTGGCCGAGGACGTGGCCGAGAACGCCTATGCGGCGGCCTTCCAAGATCCGCGCTTCCCCCCTTTGCAGCCCAGTGAGCTTGAGGATCTCAGTCTGGAGATCTCGCTGCTCACCCCGCCCGAGCCCATGGTCTTCGCCGACGAGGAGGATCTGCTGGGCCAGCTCCGCCCCGGGATCGACGGTCTGATCCTCGAGGATTGGGGCCGCCGTGGCACCTTCCTGCCCACCGTGTGGGAGTCCCTGCCCGAGCCGCGCCCCTTCCTCGCGGCCCTCAAGGGCAAGGCGGGGCTGCCCCCGGACCACTGGAGCGCAACCTTGCGTGTCTCCCGTTACCGCACCCTGTGCTTCGGTGGTTGAGGCCAGCACCCCATCGTGAATGAGATCCCCCTGTCAGGCCTGTTCGCGGGCCTCGTCTTGTTGCTGCTGCTCTCGGCCTTCTTTTCGGGCTCCGAGACTGCGTTGCTCACCCTCAATCGTTACCGGCTCCGCCACAAGGCGGAGCAGGGTCATCGGGGCGCACGCCTCGCCCGCGCACTCCTGGAGCGCCCGGACCGGCTCATCGGCCTGATCCTGCTCGGCAACAACTTCGTCAATATCCTGGCCTCGTCCCTGGCGACGATCATCGCCCTGGAGCTGGGGGGTGAGGCCGCCATCGGCATCGCCGCCGGTCTGCTTACCCTGGTGGTGCTCATCTTCTCGGAGGTGACACCCAAGACCCTCGCCACCCTGCACCCCGAGCGCCTGGCCTACCCGGCCGCCTACGTCTACGGGCCACTGCTCAAGCTGCTCTATCCCATCGTCTGGCTGGTGAACCTCTTCGCGAACGGCCTGCTGCGGCTCATGGGGGTGACGCCCGAGGGAGAGTCGGGGACGGCCCTAAGTCGCGAGGAGCTGCGCACGGTGGTCACCGAGGCGGGGGCGATGATCCCTGAGCGCAGCCGCACCATGCTGATCGCCATCCTGGATCTCGAGCGGGCGACGGTCGAGGACATCATGATCCCGAGGAACGAGGTCGAGGGGATCGACCTCGAGGACGACGACGCCACCATCGCCAACGCCATCCGCAACGCCGGCTACACCCGCCTGCCCCTGTTCGACGGCGGAATCGACAACGTCATCGGGGTCTTCCATACCCGCAACGCCCTACACGCCTTGGTCGACGGCGGGCTCGATCGGGAGCACCTGCGCGCCATCGCTCAAGCCCCCTATTTCGTACCCGAGGGGACGCCGCTCTATCAGCAGCTACTCAACTTCCAGCGCCGCAAGCAGCGCACCGCCCTGGTGGTCGATGAGTACGGCGAGTTCATGGGGCTCATCACCCTGGCGGACCTGCTCGAGGAGATCGTCGGCGAGTTCACCACGGATCCCGCGGACAGCATCTCCGAGATCCATCGTGCCGAGGACGGCAGTCTCTTGGTCGACTGCGGCATCGGGGTGCGCGACCTTAATCGCGCCCTGCGCTGGGACCTGCCCACCCGCGGCCCCAAGACCCTTAACGGCCTGATCCTGGAGTATCTGGAGACCATCCCCGAGCCCGGCACCAGCCTCAGGCTCCACGGCCACCCCGTCGAGATCACCCAGACCACGGAGAATGCGGTCAAGACCGTGCGCATCGCCCCGCGCCAGCAGCCCAAGGGGCGCCGGGCCAAGCTCCTGCGCTGAGTCCCTGGCCTTCCAAACGGGGCATCCCGGCGTCGCCCGGGGGATCAGCGCCGGGCGGTTCCGAGCAGCAACGGGCGGAGCAGGTAATCCGCGGCGGCGAAGCCCAAAGCGCCCCAGCCGATGACCGCGAGCATGGGGCGTGCGAGGTCGTAGCCCCCGTCCCAGTAGGTCAGGGGGATGGTGAAGAAGACCGCCAGGGTCACGAAGGCAAGATGCACGGAGGGGTCGGTCGCCGGGCCTGGCCAGCGGGCCGCCAGACGCGCCCCGATCCAGGCCGCCCCCACCCCGCCGAACAACCCGAAGGCGACGTCCACCGGCCAGTGCACACCTACGGCCACCCGACTGAGGCCGGCCAGGGTTCCGATCAGCACCAGCAGGACGCGGGTCTCCATCCGGCGGGCGAAATAGATCAGCACCCCGAAGAAGACCCCGGCCGTCACGCTATGGCCCGACGGGAAGCTCAGGCGCCGGTGTGAGGGGCCGTTCAGGTGGAAGCTACCAGGCTCGAGCACCGCGGGTGGGCGCGGCATGTCGAACAGGGGCTTGAGCCCACGGCTGTAGGCGGTGGCCGCGAGCGCCGCCAGGACCAGGGCCCAGAAGACCCGCGGACGGTGTCGGGCGATGAAGAGCGCCAGGGCGAAGGGTACGCGCTCGTCGCCGAGGCAGGTCAGCCATTGCCAGACCCAATCGGGGTGCCCGCTCGCCCAGGCGTTGATGGTCAGGAATCCGCCCTGGTAGCCGCTCGCGCCGAGGGTGGCCAGGCCTGCCACGAGGGCGAGCAGCGCCAAGACGCCCAGCCAGACCTCGCCGCCCGGTGGTCTCGACGGGGTGGCCGCCGCCCCCTGGGCCAGGGCCGCGCGCAGGTCGTCGCCGAGTGCGGTCAGGATTCGGCTAACCACCCTTCGCCCCGCTGTCGCCCGTGGGGCGCACCTGCTCCTGCACCATTACCAGGGCGACCGGACCGCGCCGGTAGACCAGGTCCTGGCGCAGGTCCGGCAGGTCCCGGGCCAACTGGGGGAGCTTGTCGACGCGCAGGAAGACCAGCTCGCCGGGGCGTGGCAGGCGGTTCGGGGTGATGGCGTCGCGGTAGACGCTGAAGCTCGGCATGGAGGTGCGATAGACCACCGTGGGCAGATCCAGGCCGCGTGCGAGCAGGGCGGCCTCCTTGACCGGACCCTGCATCACCTCCAAGACCCGTGGGACGACCAGACCGTAGACCACCAGGCCCTGCACCACCCCGGCCAGCACCAGGCGCTGCCAGGGCGGGGGACCCGACCAGAAGGCGAGCGCCAGGGTCGCGACGAGGGCGAGGGCGACCGCGGCCAGATAGTCCGTGCCCAGGAGAGCGCGCCCCTCCGCGAACATGGCCACCTCGTGGGCCTTGTTGGCGTCCCGCGCGGCGACCTCGAGCCCCCAGGGGAGGACCAGCAGTATCCCCAGGAGCACCAGGGGCGGCAGGAAGGCCAGCCAACGCCCCCTGAGCAGGGCGCGGTGGCGGGCGAGCAGAATGAAGAGCGGCGTTGCCCCATAGAGCAGGTAATGGGGCAGCTTGGTGCCGGAGAAGGAGAAGAAGACCAGGACCACCCCGAACCACAGCCACAGGAAGCGGTCGAGCGGGTCCGACCAGGCGTCCTTGAGCCCCGGCAGCAGACGCAGCAGCCAGCCGCTGAAGGGCAGCAGGATGATGGGGAGCATCACCAGGTAGTAGCCGGGGAACCCGGCGTGTCCGTGGAGGGTGTCGCCGAAGCGCTGGGCGTTGTGGGTGAGGAAGAAGCTCCTAAAGAAGCCCGGGCCGTCGTCGAGATACACGGCCAGATACCAGGGGCCCGCGACCAGGACGAAGACCAGCCAGCCCAGGGGCGCCAGGGCCGCGCGTCGCCACTGGGTGAGCGCCCCCTGGCTCCAGAAGTAGATCAGGCTCACCACCACCGGGAAGAACACGGCGACCGGTCCCTTGGTGAGAAAGCCGAGCCCCATCCACAGGTAGGCGCGCAGGATCAGCCGGCCGGCGCGCCCATCAGATCCGCCTGGGTCGTCACGGGTGGCGAGATAGAAGCGATAGATCTCGAAGAAGGCCAGGGCGATGAAGAGATTGAGCAGGGCATCGGCGACCGCGGCCTTGGCGATCAGTCCGACCTGGAGTGACAGGGCCATCACCAGCCCGGCCACGGTGGCGGTCTGGGCGTCCAGGCGCTCGCGCACGAACAGCCAAAGTGCCAGCACCCAGAGGGAGGCCGCCAGGGCCGAGGGCAGGCGCAGGGCGAGCTCGTTGAAGCCGAAGAGCGTGGCGGAGGCCGCCTGGAGCCAGTAGATCAGGGCCGGCTTGTCGTAGCGGGGCTCGCCGTCCTTGTGGGGGGTGATGAAGTTCCCGCTCGCGAGCATCTCGCGGGTGGCCTCGGTGAAGGCCCCCTCGTCCAGGTCGTAGAGGGGCACGGCCCCGAGCTGCCAGTAGAAGGCGAACAGGACCACCGCCACCAGGGACCAGGGCGAGGCCAGCGCGCGCCCGAGGAGCTCGGTCGGTGAGCCGGCCGCGAGCCTCATCCGGGAGACTTCCAGGCCGCGGTCGAGGGGTCCGATTGGCTCCCGATCCGATGATGGGAGTGCTCGCTCGAGGCATAGAAGGTCCGCGTCATGAGCTCGGCCAGGACACCCGTGGTCAGGAACTGGACCGAGGTCACCAGGAACAGGATGGCGACGAACAACAGGGGCCGGCCGCCGATGTCCTCGCCCCCCAGCTTCAGGGCCAGCAGATAGAGCATGGCGATCCCGCCGATCACCCCGAAGACGATGCCGATGGAGCCGAAGAAATGACCGGGCCGGGAGCCGAAGCGCAGGAAGAAGAAGGCCGAAAGCAGGTCGAGCAGCACCCGGAAGGTCCGCGAGATCCCGTATTTTGATGTGCCGAACTGGCGGGCCTGATGGGTGACCTCGGTCTCGCCGATGCGCGCCGGGGCGGTCACCCCCGCGACCCACACCGGGATGAAGCGGTGCATCTCCCCGAGCAGGGTCACCTCCCGGATCACCTCGGCGCGATAGACCTTGAGGCTGCAACCATAGTCGTGCAGGGCGACACCGGTGACCTTGCCGATCAGCTTGTTGGCGATCCGCGAGGGGATCTTGCGCATCACCAGATCGTCCTGGCGCTTGCGCCGCCAGCCCTGGAGCAGGTCGAGGTCGCGCGCGAGCAGCTCATCCACCATGCGCGGGATGTCGGCCGGGTCGTTCTGCAGGTCGCCGTCGAGGGTGGCGATCAGCGCGCCCCGGGCGGCGTCGAACCCCGCCTGCATGGCGGCGGTCTGGCCGAAGTTGCGGCGCAGACGGATCACCCGCACATGCTTGCCATAGCGTCCCGCCACCTCGGTCAGACGCGGGCCGGTCCCGTCCCGGCTGCCGTCGTCGACGCAGATCAGCTCCCAGTCTCCCGCATAATCCGCGAGGCCTCGGTGGACGCGCGCGACCATGGGCTCCACGTTGTCGATCTCGTTGTACATCGGGATCACCACCGACAGGGTCGGCTTCTGTGGTTCGCGCGGCTTGCGGCTGGGCATCGGAGGGTCCTGCTGGGGAGACGTGCGGGATTCGGGTGGGGTGCCTCGCGCGCACGACCGAGGCGCCCGCAAGCTAACGGGCCGGATGCAAAAGATCAATACGCCGGGTCTCGGGCGCCGAGCCGGCGGCCGACGGAGGTTCATCCCATGTCCCAGGCCGATCCCGAGCCCCTGATCCGTGCCCTTGAGGTGATCGCGGCGGCGCCGGATTCCGCCGCCGCCCTCACCCTGTATGCCCTGGTGAGCACCCTGGAGCACGAGCGTACCGGCTGCCTATTTCGGCTCCTGAAGCTCCGCGACCTGGATGCCGACCAGCGGGCGATCGCCTACGGTCTCATGGATTGTCTGGCGCGGGGTGAGGTGGGAACGCCGGCCTGGCAGGCGGCCAAGGCGCGCATGGATGCATCGATCCGGGGGACCGCGCCTTGAGCGCGGTGCGAGGTTGACCGAGGAGACCGGACTCGTCAGCCCTCCGGCTCGGCCGGGCTGGCGGGCGGAGGCGGGAACCAGGTCGAGGCGATGGCGTCATGCAGGTCGCCGATAGCGAGCTGCAGGTCGTCGACGAAGGCGTGCAGCTGATCCTGCTCGAGCTGGCGCGGCTCGGCACCCTCGAGGGCGCGCTTCAGGCGTCCCGCCACCCGCAGGGCGGCCTCGTTGCGGGGCAGCTTATGGAGGCTGGCGCGGCCGGCATCGACGCAGTGATTCACCGAGCGTGGGAACTCCGCGTTCTGGAATAGGAAGCGCAGCACCGGGCCGCGCTGCACCCGCACCTGCTCCGTGCGCCGGTAGGCCTGATAGCCGGTCATGGACTTGAGCACGCTGACCCATTGGATGGTCTCGAATGGGCGCAGCTCCGTGGTCTCGTCAGGGAGCAGGTTGGCCGAGCGCACGTCGATGATGCGGGTGGTCATGTCGGCACGCTCGAGGAAGCGACCGAGGTGCAGGAACTCGTAGCCCTGGTCGTGGGGCATGGTCCCCGAGAGCAGGCCGTTGATGCTCTGGTTGCCGAGGATGATGTATTTCAGATAGGTATGGCGCCCGCCCTTGGTGGTGCCCTTGCCGAGCTGATCGCGGGCGTAGAGATAGAGCTCGTTCAACAGCTCCCAGGCCTCCCGCGGGACGATGTCGCGGATGGTCCGGCAGTTCTCCCGGGCGGCCCCCAGGGCGGCGATGATGGAGCCCGAGTTGCGCTCGTCGCCCAACAGGAAGCGCACGACGTTGCGCTCCCCGTAGTCCTTGTAGTGCTCTTCGAACTGGGCATTGGCCCCGGTGATGTCCACCAGCGGCCGCCAGCCCGGGGCGATGCCCTTGGGCAGGTCCAGGAGGAGATTGGCGTTGACGCTCACCACGCGCGCGGTGTTCTCCGCGCGCTCGACATAGCGGCCCAGCCAGTAGATGTTCTCAGCGACCCGCGACAGCATCGTCTTCACTCACCCTCAGTCTGATCTCAACTGCCCGAAGGCATGGGGCTACCGTTTCCGTGGGCCAGCCTTGGCTCGGGCCCGGCGCCCGCTCAGGCGTCCGGTACGATCCAGGTGTCCTTACTCCCCCCGCCCTGGGATGAGTTCACCACCAGGGAGCCCTTGCGCATGGCCACCCGGGTGAGACCGCCCATGGTCACCTGCTGGCGGTCTGCCGACAGGATGAAGGGCCTCAGATCCACGTGCCGGGGCTCGAGCGCATGGCCGATGATGGTGGGCACGGTGGAGAGCTTGAGGGCCGGCTGGGCGATATAGTTGCGCGGGTCCTTCTTGATCACCTCCGCGAAGCGCTCGCGCTCGGCCTTGGTGGAGGCGGGCCCCACCAGCATCCCGTAACCGCCGGACTCGTTGGCCGGCTTCACCACCAGCTCTTCCATATGCTCCAGGGTGTAGGCGAGTGACTCGGGCTCCATGCACCGGAAGGTCGGGACATTGGGGATGATGGGCTCCGCGTCGAGATAGTAGCGGATGATCTCCGGCACGAAGGCGTAGACGACCTTGTCGTCCGCCACCCCGGCGCCGGGGGCGTTGGCCAGCGCCACCTTGCCGGCCTTCCAGGCGCGCAGTAGCCCGGGGACACCCAGGGTCGAGTCCGGCAGGAAGGCCTCGGGATCGAGGAAGAGGTCGTCGATGCGCCGGTAGATCACGTCCACCCGCTCAGGACCGTCGACCGTGCGCATATAGACGCAGTCGTCACTGTCGACGAAGAGATCGCGCCCCTCAACCAGCTCGCATCCCATCTGCTGGGCCAGATAGGCGTGCTCGAAGTAGGCCGAGTTGTAGATCCCGGGCGTGAGCACGACCACCTGGGGATAATCCGCCGGCCGCGGCGAGAGCGCCGCCAGGGTGTCGAAGAGCTGGGAGGGGTAATCGTCCACCGGCAGCGGGGCGTAGTGCTCGAAGATCTCGGGGAAGACCCGCTTGGTCACCAGCCGGTTCTCCAGCATGTAGGAGACCCCGGAGGGCACCCGCAGGTTGTCCTCGAGCACATAGATGGTCCCATCGGCGTCGCGCACCAGGTCCGAGCCGCAGATGTGGGCCCAGATGTTGAGGGGCGGGTCGACACCCACGCACTGGGGTCGGAAGTTGACCGATTTCTCCAGGACCTCGGCGGGGAACATCCCGTCCTTGATGATCCGTTGGTCGTGGTAGAGATCGTCGATGAAGAGGTTGAGGGCCTGCACCCGTTGTTTCAGCCCGGCCTCGACCCGGTCCCATTCGGACTTCGGGATGATCCTGGGCACGATGTCGAAGGGCCAGGCTCGATCGATGGTGCCGCCTTCCTCCGAGTAGACCGTGAAGGTGATCCCCATCTCCTTGATGGAGACATTGGCGGCCTCCTGGCGGGTCGCCAGCTCGTCCGGACCCAGCTCCTTGAGGTCGTCAAGAAGGCCCGCGAACGCGGCGCGTCCCTCGCCGGACTCGGTGACCAGCTCATCGTAGAAACCCTGGGAGGGATAGTCGCTCCAGTCGATGCTCATGTCGGGGCTCGGCGGTATCTGGGTGACAGGTCGGTTGACTGTGGCCCGTGGGGGCGAGACGACGCGGGCGCGGCTTGAGTATGCTGGAGCGCCGGCCGTGGCGTCTATCCCATCGTTGGGGTCGGCTCACGAGCGCCCGCCCGGCCGCTGCGATGCCCTTCCCTATCAACCCACCGAGCCCCGATCCCCATGACCTATTGTCTCGGACTGGCCCTCGACGAGGGCCTGGTGATGGCGGCGGATTCCCGCACTAACGCGGGTATCGACTATGTAACCACCTACAGCAAGCTCCACGTCTTCCAGCCTGCAGCGGATCGGATCTTCGTGCTGCTCTCGGCCGGCAACCTGGCCACCACCCAGGAGGTCATGAATCGGATCCGGCGCGACCTCGACCGTGCCCAGGGCGGCGCCCCGGCTGGCGCCCGCGACGACCACGCGACCCATCCGAGCCTGCTCACGGCCGACTATCTTTTCGAGGCCGCGGACTACGTCGGACGCCTGAGCCTCGAGGTCCAGCGCCAGCATGCCCCGGCCCTGGCCGCCAGCGGGGTGAGCGCGGAGACCACCCTGATCCTGGGGGGTCAGATCGCCGGCCAGCCCCACGGGCTCTATCTGATCTATCCCCAGGGGAACTACTTCGCCGCCTCGCCGGAGACCTGCTACCTGCAGATCGGTGAGAACAAGTACGGCAAGCCTGCCCTCGACCGGATTGCGAGCCCCGGGCTCTCCCTGGAGGACGGCGCCCGCCTGTGTCTGGTCTCGCTCGACGGCACCTCCCGCTCCAACGTCACCGTAGGGCCGCCCTACGAGGTGGCCATCTATGCCCGCGACACCCTCGTCCTCTCCCACCGGCTCAAGCTCACCGCCGACAATCCGGCCCTGCGGGCCCTGTCCAGCAGCTGGAACCAGGGGATCCGCAACGTCTTCTCTGGCCTGCCGCGATTCGATTGGGAGGCGATGGGGGAGGAGGCGCGCGTCTGATAGTCGATGGGGCTGGGGTTCTGATGGTGCCCTGCGGTAGTCCGCTAGGCGCCGGCGTAGGCGTCCGCGGGGGTGTGACGCCGACCGGTGAGGAAGGAGCGGCGCGGGTCCACCAGGGCGTGCCCGGCGATGGCCGTGCGCCCGAGGAGCATCCGAAACAGCATGGTCTCGCGGTTGGTCAGGGTGAGCTCGACTGGCCACTCGCGCCCGGCCAGGCGGAGATCGGTGACGATGACGAAGCGCCCTTCCCTGTGGCCCCCCGAGTCCGAGACCTGGCGATGGTCGACGACCGGGGCCTCGGCGTGGACCACGATCTCGGGATGATGGCGCAGGGGGTGGATACCGAAACGCACCCAGGGCGCGCCACCCAGGCGGAAGGGCTCGAGATAGAAAGCATGCAGGGCCGAGGTGCGGGCCCCGGTGTCCACCTTGGCCTTGATGGCGGGCAGGCCGAGGCCCGGCAGGCCGACCCACTCGCGCCAACCCAGCCGCAGGGGCTCCCCTCCGCCGCCGGTTTGTCCGAGCGGGCTCAAGCCCCCGGCCTCCCGGAGGGATTGGCCCGGGTCCGCTGGACTCCACCCCGCCGGGCCCTGCGGCTATGATCGGCGCGGGGCAAGCGTCCGCCGAAACCCCGGATGGCGGCCCCAACCAGTGTCATAACGATCACCAGAGAGAATCTAGAAACATGCGACAAACTCTGATCGCGACCCTGTCCGCCGGCCTTCTCGCCGCGGCACTGGGCGCCCCCGCATCCGCATCTGTCCGCGACGACTGTCTCCAGATCGCCGAGGAGGAAGAGGTCCCGGCTGATGATCTGGAGGACTTCCTCGCCGAGTGCATCGCCATGATGGAGGGCGACGGGCCCGAGGCGGACGCCGCGGATGGAGAGGGCGGCGGCGAATAGCCTGAACCACAGCCAGTTCCCTCGCCGGGCCGGCCTGCGGCGGCCCCATGGCTGGTCCCCGATGCTAGCACGCGTCCGACCGCGGGATGGCTTTTGGCGCGCGATTCTCTAACATGCACGGCGACCCCCAATCTCGAGTCCCCCGCCCAACCCGGAGCCGCCCGATCATGCGCCTAAAGCCTTTCCTTCCGGTCCTCTTGTGCTCGCTGCTGGGTGCCGCCGTTCCCGCCGCCGCCGATCAGGGCACGGCCAAGATCCTCGCGCCCTGGGAGGCCAACGGCCAGCTTTTCCAAGTGGCGGTGGACAAGCTCCAGTTCATCGGGACCTTCGAGGGGATCATGTACATCGAGCACGGCGAGGGTTTGCTCGACGCCGCGCTCTTCACCTGCCCGTCCACCCAGATCACCGAGATCCTGAGCAACGCCAGCAAGGCTCACGGCTATTGCACCATCGAGAGTCCGAATGGGGACTTCATCTACGCCGAGTACACCTGCGACGGGCAGCCCGGGGCCTGTACGGGCACCTTCGTGCTCACCGGCGGCACCGGGAAGCTCACCGGCATCACCGGCCAAAGCGACCTGATCGTGCGCACCGCCCTCTCTGGGACCACCATCGACCAGGCAGACCGGCGGGACCGTGTCCGCGGCCAAGGGTCTCGCGATCTGGCCGGAGATGCGCTTCGAGATCCCCGGCAAGAGCGAAGGTGTGACGGGGATGCTGGGCACCACCGTCAATCCCCCGAAGGACGCCTCCGGTGCGGCGCCCAAGGATGGATCCGAAAGCGTCGGGTCGATCCAGCCAGACCCGGCGTCCCAATGAGCCTGAGGCTTGGGCGGGGTTGGCTTGACCGTTAGGGGATGCAGGGCAGTCCGCGGCCTTCCGGGTCTGGTCCTCGCCCTGTTCGCCCTCGGCGCCGGGGCGGGGGATGAATTCGAAGGACTCGCGATCGTCCGGGATGACGGGACCCTGCTCATCGGCAACCGGGTGGTGGTGCTGCACGGGATCTATCTCGCCCCCACCGGGCGTCAGTGCCGCGACTGGCTGCGGCCAGTGCGCTGCGCCGAACGCGGGGTGCTGGCGCTGGACTTCAAGGTCCGGGGGTTCATCACCTGCGATCCCGTGGGGGAGGACGCCGAGGGGCGCGTCCACGCGCGTTGCTGGGTGGATCGTACGGGCCTCGACCCGGGGGAGGACCTCGGCGCCTACCTGATCCAGCGGGGCTGGGCGCTGGCCCTGCCAAACGCCCCCTTCGAGTATCACGCCATGGAGCGTATCGCCCACGCCCAGGGCGTCGGTGTGTGGGGCTATCAGGCGGACTCCATCTTGCGCCCCGGGTGGCGCCGGGACTGACACGCCGGCGTCCTGCTCCCTCGCGTTGTTGTCATCCCGGGCATCCGTTAATCTCGCGCCTTCGTGCGATGCCCCCGGGACCGCGTCACAGGTCCTCAGCCAACGGGTTGTCCGCCATGCTGTTGATGATCGACAACTACGACTCCTTCACCTACAACCTCGTCCAGTACCTGGGCGAGCTGGGGGCGGAGGTGCGTGTGGTGCGCAACGACGAGCTCGATGTGGCCGGGGTCGCGGCCCTGGGTCCCGATCGCATCGTCATCTCGCCGGGGCCCTGCACCCCCGCCGAGGCGGGGATCTCGGTGCCCCTGATCCAGGCCATGGCGGGCAGGGTCCCGATCCTGGGGGTCTGTCTCGGGCATCAGTCCATCGGTCAGGCCTTCGGGGCGCGCATCGTCAAGGCGCGGCGGGTGATGCACGGCAAGACCTCGCCGGTGCACCACGCCGGTCAGGGTGTCTTCACCGGACTCGAGAACCCCTTCGAGGCCACCCGTTACCACTCCCTGGTGATCGAGCGCGACAGCCTGCCGGATTGTCTGGAGGTCACCGCCTGGACCCAGGACGACGCGGGCGCACGCGACGAGATCATGGGGGTGCGACACCGCGAGCTGCCGATCCAGGGGGTCCAGTTCCACCCCGAGTCGATCCTGACCCGCCACGGTCACGACCTTTTGCGCAACTTCATCGACGGGCACTGACATGGAGATGAAAGAGGCCATCGCGCGGTGCATCGACGGCCGCGACCTCGATACGGGTGAGATGACGGCGGTGATGCGCGCGGTTATGACCGGCGGTGCGACCCCTGCCCAGATCGCCGGGCTGCTCGTGGCCCTGCGCATGAAGGGCGAGTCGGTCGCCGAGATCGCGGCCGCCGCGGCAGTGATGCGCGAGCTCGCCGCAGGGGTGGACATCTCGGGTCTGGATTATCCGGTGGACATCGTCGGAACAGGCGGGGATGCCTCCGGCACCTTCAATGTCTCCACCACCGCCATGTTCGTGGCCGCCGCCGCCGGCTGTCATGTGGCCAAGCACGGCAACCGCTCGGTGTCGAGCAAGTCGGGCGCCGCGGACGTCCTGGAAGCGGCCGGGGTGCGCCTCGATCTCACCCCGGATCAGGTGGCCCGCTGCGTGCGGGAGGTCGGCGTCGGGTTCATGTTCGCCCCCGGCCACCACGGCGCCATGAAGCATGCCATCGGGCCGCGGCGGGAGCTCGGGGCGCGCACCCTCTTCAACGTGCTGGGTCCCCTCACCAACCCCGCCGGGGTCCCCAACCAGCTCCTGGGCGTGTTCAGCGAGACCCTGCTCGAGCCGTTGGCCGAGGTCCTTCAGCGACTGGGCAGCCGCCATGTCCTGGTGGTCCACTCCGAGGACGGTCTCGACGAGATCAGCATCGCCGCGCCCACCGAGGTGGCCGAGCTGAAGGACGGCGTGATCCACCGCTACCGCATCCAGCCCGAGGACTTCGGATTCCGGCGCGGCACCCTGGCGGACATCCAGGTCGCCGACCCGGTGGAGAGCCTCGCGATGCTGCGTTCCGTGCTGGCCGGGGAGCCTGGATCGGCCCGCGACATCGTCACCCTCAACGCCGGCGCCGCTATCTACTGCTCGGGCCGCGCGGCGGACCTCGGCGAGGGCATCGCCCTGGCCGCCGAGGCGATCGCGAACGGTGAATCCGAGCGGCGTCTGGGGCGGCTCGTCGCCCTCACCTGCGAGCTGGCCGCCCCTTGACACCCCGCGTGGGTCCCGCCATGGCCGACACCCCGGACATCCTGAAGAAGATCTGTCACCGCAAGGTCGAGGAGCTGGCGGCGCGGGCCGCGCGGCAGCCGCTCGCCGAGGTCCGCGCCCGCGCGGCGGACGCCGATCCGGTGCGCGGATTCGCGGACGCCCTGGCCGCGCGTGCGGCAGCGGGATCCGCTGCGGTGATCGCCGAGATCAAGAAGGCCAGCCCCAGCAAGGGGGTGCTGCGGGCGGACTTCCGGCCCGCGGAGATCGCCCAGAGCTACGAGCGGGGCGGGGCGGCCTGTCTGTCGGTGCTCACAGACGTGGACTTCTTTCAGGGCGCGGATGCCTATCTGGCGGCGGCCAGGGCCGCCTGCTCCCTGCCGGTGATCCGCAAGGACTTCATCATCGACCCCTACCAGGTCTACGAGGCGCGCGCGATTGGCGCCGACTGCGTGCTGCTGATCGTCGCCTGCCTTGGCGACCAGGCGCTCGCCGAGCTCGCGGACCTGGCGCGATCATTGGGGATGGATGTCCTGGTGGAGGTGCACGACGGCGGCGAGCTCGAGCGGGCCCTGCGGGTGCCGGGCCGGCTCGTGGGGGTCAACAACCGCGACCTGCGCACCTTCGAGGTGCGTCTGGAGACCACCCTCGACCTGCTCGGATCGGTGCCGCGAGACCGGATGCTGGTCACCGAGAGCGGCATCCTCGAGCCCGCCCATGTGGCCTTGATGCGCGACCATGGGGTCGATGCCTTCCTGGTGGGCGAGGCCTTCATGCGCGCCGAGGACCCGGGCGCCGAGCTAGCCCGGTTGTTCTTCCCGGAAGCGCCGGTGTCCTGAGGCCGACGTCCCCGGCTCGGGGGCGTCGGTCAATCGCTCAGCGCGTGCCGAAGACCACGATCGTCTTTCCCTTGACGTTCACCAGGCCCTGCTCCTCCAGGCTCTTCAGCACCCGCCCGGCCATCTCCCGCGAGCATCCGACGATCCGTCCCAGCTCCTGGCGGGTCACCCGGATCTGCATGCCGTCTGGATGGGTCATGGCGTCGGGCTGCTTGCACAGGTCGAGCAGGGTGCCCGCGATGCGGCCGGTCACGTCGAGAAATGCCAGATGGCCGACCTTGCGGCTGGTCTGGCGCAGACGCATTGAGAGCTGGGATCCCAAGGCGTAGAGGAATTCCTTGGAGACCTCGCGCAGCTCGTTGTCGAGTAGCCGGTCCAACCGTTGGTAGCCGATCTCAGCGACTTTGCACTTGACGCGGGTGCGGATGATGACGCTGCGCGCGTTCTGGGGGACGAAGAGCCCCATCTCGCCGATGAACTCTCCCTTATTGATATAGGCGAGCAGGAGCTCGCGGCGGTCGTCGTCGTCGATCACCGCTGCCACCGAGCCCTCGACCAGGTAGTGGAGACTTTCCGCGGGCTCCCCCACCCGGATGAAGTCCACGTTCTTGTCGTAGGACTTGGTGTGGCAGAAGGAGAGGAAGGGTTGCAGCCACTTTGGCTCGGGTTTCGGCGGTGTCAGGATCGTCATGGTCGCGGCGGTCTCCCTGGATTGCGGGCGCGGGCTACGGGGCGTGCTGCGCTGGATTCTAGGCAAGCGTCTGACCCGTGTCGAACTATGGTAGCCTCGCCGCCGGCCCAGGGGGAGTAACGGCGTCCGGGGCGGTGGTGTTCGAGGGCTTTGAATCGGGGGCTTGGCTATGAAGGCGCGCGTGAAATGGATCGAAGGGGCGGCGATGCTCGGTGAATCCGGCTCGGGTCACGGGATAGTGATGGACGGTCCGCCGGAGCTCGGCGGACGCAACCTGGGCATCCGTCCCATGGAGATGCTGCTCATCGGGATGGGGGGTTGCACCGAGTTCGATGTCCTGCTGATCCTGCGCAAGTCGCGCCAGGCCGTGACCGACTGTGTCGTGGAGCTGACCGCCGAGCGCGCGGAGTCAGACCCCAAGGTCTTCACCCGCATCCACGCCCACTTCGTCGTCACCGGGCGGGGCCTGGACCGGGAGCGTGTCGCCCGGGCCATCGATCTCAGCGCGACCAAATACTGCTCCGCCTCCATCATGCTGGGGGCCACCGCCGAGGTCACCCACGACTTCGAGATCCGCGATGCCTGATCCGGCCGCGGAGCTCCGGACCCTGGTCGCGGAGTTCTACGAGGTCTGGTTTCGCTTTCACCCCGCCGCGGCACTCTCACTGGGCGAGCCGGTCCCCGGCACCTTGCTGCCCCCTCTGGACGACGACGAGCGGGGCGCCCTCGCCAGTTGGCTCGAGACCCTGATCCTGGCCCTGGACGAGCTCGATCTCGGGGCCCTCGACCCGGTTTGCAGTCAGGATGTCGCGCTTTTGGCGGGCGCGGTGCGGATCGAGCACCGCGAGCTGGTCGAGCTCGACTGGCGCCGTCGCGATCCCTTGGGATGCCTCCCCCTGGAGGGTCTCCACGCCCTCATCCTCCAGCCTGGACGGGGCCTGCGTCCCCGGCTGGCTGGGCTGCTCGCCGCCATCCCGGACCACCTGCGCGATGCCCAGGCGCTGATGAGCGAGCGGGCACCCGGTCTGGCCAGGCCGCTGGTGCAGGCAGCGGTCAGGGAGGCCGACTGCGGCCGCCGCTATCTGGACGCGCTGGCGCGTGGGCCCTGGTTGCGCCAGCACTGTCATGGCCTGCCGGAGATCCAGTCGCTGATCGACGCCGCCGGCGCGGCCCTTGCCGACTACCGAGAGCTGCTGCGCACCGAGATCGCGCCGCGCGCACGGGGGCCGGTCGCCTGCGGGCGAGGTCATCTCGCGGAGCGGCTCTCCGCCTTGCATCTCATGGCGGTGGAGCCCGAGGCCTGCCGCGGCGCCCTGGCCCGCGCCCTGGACGGCGTCGAGATGGCGCTCGCCGGGCTACCGGCAGGTACCGAGCGGGCCGGTGACCCCGGCCTTGGCGCCCTGGGTCCGGCCTGCGAACGGCTCCGTGACGAGATCGTCGCCGCCGGGCTGGTGACACTGCCTCACGCGCCGATCGCCGTGCATCGGGTCCCGGCCTGCCCCGAGACCTGGGGTGCGCGGATCGACTATCGCATCGAGGCCGCCGCGGGCGCCCTCTTTATCTCCGCCCCGGACCGGGCGCCGGCCCCGAGCCCATCCCCGGGGGCCGAGCCGGCCCAAGCCATCGCCGGCTGCCTCGAGCGGGGTTGGGGCGGGACCCATCTGCTCAGTTGGGCGGATCCGGAGCGCGCCGGCCGGCTGCCCCGCCGGCTGGCCAACGATGCCTCGCTGCGCGTCGGGCTCGGGCTGTTCCTGGAGTCGCGACTCGCGGCGGCGGAGGGGCCGGCGCGCCAGCGCGCCGCCCTGGGGCGTCAGCGCGAGCTGCTCAGGCTCGGCCTGATGGACCTCGATCTCCATGCGCCGGGTTCGGGTGCACCGTCCGACCCGGCCGTGGACCAGGACCCCCTGATCATCGCGCGGCTCGCCTCGGCGCCGGGCGATGCGGCCGCGGCAGCGATCGGCTGGCTCTGCCTGGAAACCGCCGCACGGCGCCTCGGCGCGGGGACAGGGGCCTCCCCGCGGGCCCTGTTGGATGGTCTGGTCGGACATGGCACCGTCCCGCTTGGGCTTGCGGTCCGCGCTGAGCACGGCGAGGAGGCCTGGTCGGGAATCGTTGAGGAGACCTTGGGGGACTGAGCGGAGGCCAGGCGATCGCTGGCTACCTCGCGGATCGTCTCGGGACGCGGGTTGCGTCTGGGGCCGGGTCGAGCTAGCGTGCGCGCGCCCTGGAAAACCGGTCCCGCCCCGGCGCCACTGTCGGCTCGCAGAGGAGATCCCCGATCATGCCGTCCACCCTGAAGCGGTTGCGCCTGCACGGCTTCAACAACCTCACCAAGTCCCTGAGCTTCAACATCTACGACGTCTGCTACGCGGACTCGGACGCCCAGCGGGAGGCCTACATCGATTACATCGACGAGGCCTACAACGCCGAGCGCCTCACCGCCATCCTCACCGACGTGGCGGAGATCATCGGGGCCAACATCCTCAACATCGCCCACCAGGACTATGACCCCCAGGGTGCGTCGGTCACGATGTTGATCTCCGAGGAGGCGGTTGCGGCGGAGCTGCTCTCCAATACCGCCAAGCCCGGCCCCCTACCGGACGCGGTGGTGGCGCACCTCGATAAGAGCCACATCACGGTGCACACCTACCCCGAGTCGAATCCGGCGACGGGGATCAGCACCTTTCGGGCCGACATCGACGTCTCGACCTGCGGACGTATCTCGCCCCTGCGGGCCCTGAACTATCTCATCCACACCTTCGAGTCGGACGTCGTGATCATGGATTACCGGGTGCGCGGCTTCACCCGCGACGTCAACGGACGCAAGCACTTCATCGACCACAACATCAGCTCGATCCAGAACTATCTGTCGCGCGACACCAAGGAGCGCTATCAGATGGTCGACGTGAACGTCTACCAGGAGAACCTGTTCCACACCAAGATGGTCCTCAAGCGCTTCCGGCTCGACGACTATCTCTTCTGCATCGCGGAGAAGGACCTGCCCGAGCGCGAGCGCAAGCGCATCCAGCGGCTGCTGCGCCGCGAGCTCTCCGAGATCTTCTACGGTCGCAATCTCGCCCGCGATCTGGAGTGGATGGGGTAGGAAGTGGCGAGCTGGCCGAGTGGCCGAGGGCCGCGAAGAGAGCAGGTCTGCGCGAACTCCGCCCTTGGCCCTTAACCCTCGGCCCTCGGCCCTTAAACCCTCGCCACTCAAACCCAATAGACGCTGCGGGTCATGAGCTTCGAGCTCAGGCGCATGGCCTGGCGGACGGGCGCGGGTAGCTCCGCGCCGCCGGCGGCCTTCGCGACCTGGGCATGGTGGATCTCGTCCGCCTTCATCTGCTCCAGCACCGCGCGGCTGCGCTCGTCGCGCGCGGGGATTTGGGTGAGATGGTCGTCGAGGTGGTCCTCCACCTGACGCTCGGTCTCGACGACGAAGCCCAGGCTCCAGCGGTCTCCCGCCAGCCCTGCCGCGGCGCCGATCGCGAATGACCCGGCGTAGAAGAGCGGGTTCAGGAGACTCTTGCGGTCTCCCAGCTCCTCGATCCGCCGCTCGCACCAATCGAGATGGTCGTTCTCCTCGGCCGCGGAGCGCTCGAGTCGCCGGCGCGTCTCGGGCAGCCGGGCGGTGAGGGCCTGCCCCTGATAGAGGGCCTGGGCGCACACCTCACCCGTGTGGTTGATCCGCATGAGCCGCGCCACGTGGCGACGCTCGCGCTCGGAGAGCTCGGTGTCGGCGATGCGCTCGGCGGGGTTGGGCCGCTCGGTGATGTGGGGTCGGCCGAACAGGGTGCGCAGGGCGTTGTCCGCGCTGATCAGCAGGCGGTCGACCGGGCTGTAGTGGCGGCTGGTCATGATGCTGGCCTCGTTGATCCGACAGTGCCCAGATTCTGGGGTGCCGATGGGACCCGCGCAATGGGGTGGTCGGGCGCGAGGGTCAACCGTCCTGCGAGGTCGGAACCGTCGGCCCCCCGGCTTTGAGACACTGCGCCACCAGCTCCACCGGGTGACGGACGGGGACCGCGACCCCGCTCGCGAGCAACCCGCCGCGCAGATGCAGGGCGCACCCGGGGTTGGTGGTCACCACGACCTCGGGCGCCGCGGCCGAGACGGCGGCGAGCTTGTCCGCCAGCAACGCCGAGGCCATGCGTGGCCGCTCCAGCATGTAGAGGCCCCCGGCCCCGCAACAGGCGGCATTTCCGGCCAGGGGTTCCAGCGCGAGCCCCGGGATGCGGCCGAGCAGGGCGTAGACCGCATCCGCGCCCCCGAGCTGGTTGCGGTGGGAGCAGGGCTCGTGGACCGCGACCAGCAGGCGCGCCGGCTCGAAGTGGTCCGGGGTGAGATCGGTCCGGCGCACCAGATAGTCGCAGATCTCGATGACCGCGCCGCGGTTGCCGGGATCCTCCGCCAGCTCGGCGACGCAGGCGCTGGCGAGACCCACCAGCGGCGGGTCGCTCGCCTGCCGGCGCCAGCGGGCGCGCAGGCCGTCGGCCTCGGCAGGGAAGCCCTGGTGGCGCAGCAGGGCCCCGCAGCAGGCCGCTTGCGCGCGCACCCGCACCTCGAGCCCCAGTGCGTCGAAGATCCGCAGTGCTGCCGCGATCGCCGCCCCTTGCGCGATCGCCCCGGCGCAGCCGACGAAGAGCTCCAGATCCGCGTTTGCCGGTGCGCGGGGCGGCGGCGGGCGTGCGCCACCCGGGTCTGAGCCCAGGGCCAGGGCGAGTCGCCGGTAGGCGGCGAGGCGTCGAGGGGGTCGCGGCGATCCGAGCGTCAGAGGAGGGGCGGGGTCCAGGCTGCGGGCAAGCCGGGCGGCGCGGGCCAGCCAGCCGTTGATCCGGGCGTTGGAGAGGGCGCGCAGCCGAAGCCGGCGGGCGGCACGCCGCCATGCGGGCAAGGCCGCGGTCCGGGCGGCCTTCGCGCCATCTGCCAGCCGGCCGTAGGCGACCAAGGAGGGGCAGGCCGCCTCGCAGGCCCGGCAGCCGATGCACCCGTCGAGATGTCCCTCGAGCCGCGCGGACAGCTCCAAGTCACCCGAGGCCCAGCCCTGGATCAGGGCAATGCGCCCGCGCGGTGACTCCGCCTCGTCGCCGAGCTGGAGATAGGTCGGACAGTGGGGCAGACACAGACCGCACTTCACACACTGGTCGGCGAGGCCGATGAGCTGTTCGGGGGTCACGGAGTCGCCTGAATCGGTGCCAGATATAGGGCGGGATCCCCCGCGCGGGCGGGCATGGTAACCTCTGCCGGCGGCGCTCGGCCGCTGGGGGCGCCGCGATCCATCCCGGCCATCGACGCCTGACCCCATGCCGGACCCATCGGAGGCCGCAGCCATGTCCTACTATCGCCACCACGTCTTCTTCTGTACCAACCAGCGGGAGGACGGCAGCCAGTGCTGCGGGCAGTGCGGTGCCCAGGGGATGCGCGATCACCTCAAGCGCCGCACCAAGGAGCTCGGCCTCACCGGCCATGACGGGGTGCGGGTGAACACCGCCGGCTGTCTCGATCGTTGCGACCTGGGGCCGGTGATCGTGGTCTATCCCCAGGCGGTCTGGTACACCTATGTGGATAAAGAGGACATCGATGAGATCCTCGAGCGCCATCTCATGAAGGGCGAGGTCGTCGAGCGCCTGCGCCTGCCCGACTGAGTCGGGCCGCCGCGCGCCGCCGGTGTCCGGCTGGATGCTTGCAGGGATAAGGTCGCTCCCGTATAGTTCGCGGTCTTTCGCGGTTTCCCGATCGAATTTCTTGCGTCCGTGGCTCCTGTCAAGCCCGCGGGCCACTGGAGAGCAACGGACATGAGCACGACTGTCAGCGCCAAGCCCGCCGAGGTGCGCCGGGCCTGGTTTCTGGTCGACGCCGATGGCAAGACCCTCGGGCGACTCGCCAGCGAGATCGCGAGCCGTCTGCGCGGCAAGCACAAGCCTCAATACACGCCCCACGTCGACACCGGCGACTACATCGTCGTGATCAACGCGGAGAAGGTGCGGGTCACGGGCAACAAGCTCCAGGACAAGATGTACTACCGCCACACCGGGTTCGTCGGCAATCTGAAGTCGACCAACCTGGCGAAGCTGCTCGATACCAAGCCCGAGCAGGCCATCGAGCTCGCGGTCAAGGGCATGCTGCCGCGCGGGCCGCTGGGGCGTGCCATGTTCAAGAAGCTGCACGTCTACGCCGGCGGCGAGCATCGCCACCAGGCCCAGCAGCCGCAGGCCCTCGTCCTGTAGGCCGTCACGGCCCGACCCCGAACATCAGCGAACGCATCCGAGAAGTCCATCCATGGCTGAGATCCAATACGCTACCGGTCGCCGCAAGACCTCCACGGCGCGCGTCTATCTGGCCGCCGGTTCCGGTCAGATCACCGTCAACGGCCGCCCGCTCGATACCTTCTTCGGTCGCGAGACGGCCCGCATGGTGGTCCGCCAGGCGCTGGAGACCGTCGGCATGGCCGAGCGCGTCGACGTGCGTGTAACCGTCCACGGCGGCGGCACCACCGGCCAGGCCGGCGCCATCCGTCACGGCATTGCCCGGGCACTCACCGCCTACGACGAGGCCATGCGCTCCCCCATGCGCCGCGCCGGGTTCCTCACCCGCGACGCCCGCGAGGTCGAGCGCAAGAAGGTCGGTCTGCACAAGGCGCGTAAGCGGCCGCAGTATTCCAAGCGCTGATGCGCTTGAGTTGCGAGTCGCGAGTGTCTAGCGCCGAGGAATCGGCTTGGAGGCGCTGCGGCGACTCGACGTCTGGAAGCGGGCTGTCGGCTCGCCGTAGACGTCTATAGGGCGACCGCCCGGTGCCCGGACCGTGGCTATCGTGATCAGGTCTCCCGTTCTGCCCTCTCCATCGCCTCGAACATCGCCGAGGGTTACGAGAGGGAGACGGTCAAGGAACGGATCCGGTTTTCTGCTGATCGCCAAGGGTTCTGCGGGCGAATGCTGGACCCAACTCTTGATCGGCATGGAGGCGGGGCTGGTCCGGAGGACCCGGGTAGGCGCTTGGCGGCCGAGGTGGAAGAGATCGCGCAGATGCTTCGCGGGTTGGCCAAGCACTTCAGGTCGAGCCTCGGCGTTTGACCCTAGCCACTCGCAACTCGTTACTCGCAACTCTCCTTGGGGGATCGTCTAGCGGCAGGACTACGGACTCTGACTCCGTCAACCTAGGTTCGAATCCTAGTCCCCCAGCCAATCCAGACAGCCGGCCCTGCGCCGGCTTTTTCTTGGGCCGAGCCCCGCGAGTTGCGAGAATGCAACAGGCCCCGTCAGTGTCTCTTTTTTTTCTCGAAACTGTTGCAAACGGCTCGTGCGTCCACTATAGTTCAACCCGCAAAGCACGATTGCGCCTGATTCCTGCAGTCTTTGTTGCTTTTTCCACAACAGCGGAGCACACGATGAACAAGAAATTTATTACCCTGGCCGTCGCCGCCGCCCTGGCCGCGCCCGGTCTCGCCTCTGCCGAGGCGATCATCTACGGCAAGGTCAACGTCTCGTTGGACTATGCCAGCGTCACCAACGTCATCGCCCCGGAGTACGGGCTTGCGCAAGACGATACGGCGACCTCATCCTGGACGAGAATGGCTTCCCGCGGTTCGTACAGCTCACCGAGGGCGAGAACTTCGAGGGCTGGGGCATGTCCGGTAACGGCTACATCCCGGGCGTCAACCGCGCGAGCCGCCTTGGCTTCAAGGGCTCCGAGGACCTGGGCAACGGCCTGAAGGCGATCTATCAGGTGGAGTTCGGCATCAACCTGAACGACACCAACAACAACGTCCTGTCCAACAGCGACTCCATCACCTACCGGAACACCTTCGTCGGCCTCGCCGGCAACTGGGGTACCTTCCTGATGGGTCGTCACGACACCCCGATGAAGATCTCCACCGGCAAGCTGGATCTCTTCGCGGACACCATGGCCGACTACAACGGCACCGTCGGCTTCAGTGACTTCCGCGCCGACAACGTCGTCGCCTACATCAGCCCGAGCTGGAGCGGCTTCCAGTTGGCCGCGGCCGTCGTGCCGGCCGGCGGCGCCACCGGCGGCACCGCTGGTCTGAACCTCAACGAGGACAGCATCGCCAACACCTGGTCCATCGCGGCGATCTACAGCAACGGGCCCTTCTATGCGTCCGCGGCCTTCGAGAACCTGAACAACGAGCACTTCAACACCCAGGACGAGAGCCTGTTCTTCAGCAACTGCCCGACCGATGCTGACGGCCAGCCCTTCCCCGGCGCCGGGTTCGGCGAGTGCAGGTTCCAGGACAGCGATGCCCAGGCCTGGCGCCTCGGCCTCGGTCTGCTCGACTGGAACGGCTTCACCCTGACCGCGATCTATGCGAACCAGGATCAGTTCTTCAACGACAAGTACCGCGGCTTCATCGATCCGACGAACCCGCGTGCGAACTTCGTGCTTCCTGTCGGCCCGGAGGATGCGGATCTGTGGCAGGTCCAGGCCGGCTACAGCTTCGGCAATGCCATGCTGAAGGCCATGTACGGCCAGGCTGACTACAGCGGCAACACCGTCGTCGCTGGCGCCGACTGGGTGTCGATCAACGGCGGACCTGCCTTCCTGGCAGAACCGCACCCAGAACCTCGACTACACCAACGACACCTGGGCCGTCGGGGCTGACTACAACTTCAGCAAGCGCACCAAGGCCTACATGCTGTACACGAGCGTCACCAGCGACCTCGAGGACATCCGCGGTGGCAGCCAGTGGGACGGCTTCTCGCTGGGCATGATGCACAGCTTCTGATGAGCTGACCCTCGCAGGGATGTGAGACCAGACGGGGCCTTCGGGCCCCGTTTTTCGTTGTAGGCGACAGTGGCGAGTCGCGAGTGGCGAGGAGTCCCTTGACTGGCGCAACCGCGCCCTTGGGTCTTTGAACGCCCGGTCGCATCGCCGTAGGATGAGGGTGCGACCTCCCTAGGGCCAACCGCATCCCATGACCCTCCAAGACAGACTGTTACGTGCGGACGAGCACGGCCTTCGCCTCGAGATCGTCAACGGGCTCGTCGATCTGGGAGGCCCAGCCACTCTATCGGCACCAGAAGCACGTGGAGCGCATCGCCGGCGGCATCGTGCATGGTGGATCGGCCTCGGGATGCGCCTGTGTCCATGCCCTGGATTGCTATGTCGCCTTCCCCAATGGCCTCAAGCGCCCGGACATCTCAATCTTCTGCCGCGAGCCGACGGACGAGGAGCAGGATGGGCCCCTCACATTGATCCCCGAGGCCGTCATCGAGGTGGTCAGCCCGGGCTACGAGGCCAAGGACCTCGAGATCGGACCCCCCTTCTATCTGTCTCAGGGCGTCAAGGACGTCCTGGTCTTCGACCCCGCGACCCTCTTGGTCCTCCACGTGCGCCACGGCCACGCCTCCCGGCAGATCTCCCCGGTGACCCTGGATCTAAAGTGTGGGTGCCGCGTGACCCTGTGAGGCGGGCGAGCGATGAGCAGTTTCCCGGATAAGCTGCGGCTGAAGGGGCAGGCGGAGGAGGATCTCTATTTCGCGCGCCGGGAATCTGAGCTGCTGGCAGGGCGCCGGCCTAGCCCGGGCGACTTGGCCCGTCGTTCCGTCCGCGTCGTGTCCGGCGGCCAGACTGGGGTGGACCGTGCCGCGCTCGACGCCGCCCTGGCCTCGGGCCTGGCCTGCGGCGGCTGGTGCCCGGCAGGACGTGCGGCGGAAGACGGTGTCATCCCCGCTTCTTATCCCCTCGCCGAGACCACGAGGTCGGATCCTGCCGAGCGAACCGAGCGCAATGTGCGCGACAGCGACGCCACCCTGATCCTGCGCCGGGGCGGCCCATCCGGTGGGGCCTCGCCCGGCACGGACCTCACCGCTCGGACTGCGCGTCGACTCGGGCGTCCGCTCCTGGTCCGAGACCTGTCGTCCCAGATCGACGCGCGGGCGATCGTGACCTGGCTTCGCATCAATCGTATCGGGGTGCTCAACTGCGCGGGCCCCAGGGAATCCGAGGCGCCCGGGATCGAGGCGCAGGCGCGAGCCCTGTTGCTCGAGGTCTTTCGCTTGTGGTCGGCCGGTGATCCATAGCGCCCTCTTCCCGTACTGTTGTCGCTTCGCAACAACCGCAAGGCGCCGGCCGAATCCGGCACTCGATCAGAGCTTGAGCCCCAGCGCCAATCCAGCGAGGAAGGATGCGCCGCTCGAGAGGTTCGCCCCGACGAAATCGAGAAAGGCGGCCCCGCGGATGCCGAGCCAATCGGCCCAGGTGTCATAGTGGGCCTCGACCCCGGTCCAGTTCACGTCGACCAGCCCGGCGTATTGGAGTCCGAATACCCCGAGTAGGATCAACCCGACCACCACAATCGCCACCTTGAAGGCGACCTTCAGGGCGAAGCCCACGGCCAGGCCCACCAGGAAGGAGAACCCGAGCCTGAGGAAGAAGGCCTCGTTGAACAGGGTGCCGGCATTCGGCGTGGCCGCACCCGCGAGGTCGCCCGGTTCCGTCGGGGCCTCCGGCGGCGGGAGATCGGGCGCCTGTGCACGCGCCGCGGCCACGCCGATAGCGGCCCAGGCCGTCACGGTGGCAACGCTGGCGGTGGTGCTGCGGGGAGCTTGCATGGCGCATCTCATGGGTTACGGGCGGCCATTATCCGGGCGCACCCACCACCGGGAAAGCCCGGGTCCGCCCGCGCCGCAAGATGGTCCGGACCGAAAGGGCCCGCTATTCCTGGCCGGCCTGTGACGGGGTGGTGGCGGCGACAGGCAGAGCGATCCCGAACGCCACGGTTTGCCCGGTAGATCAGCACCGCCTCGCCGAGTCGCTTGAGCCACCGCAGAACCCTGTCGAGGTAATCGGAGACTCTCACGTCAGGGACTCCGCCGGTTTCCTGGCGAGCCTAGTGGAGGCCTCGCCTCGGCTGATGCGTAGGGCGAAGGCGGTGAAGGGGAGTGGCAGTGCCTGCCTCACCGCACGGCTGTCTTGGCGGTGCTCGCCATGACTCCCCAAGGCTGCTTCTGCGGACCTGCGGGCGCGTCTCTGCCCCTCGTCGGCGCCATCAAGAGCGACCAGGATGGAGATGCGCTGGGGCATATCCCGAGGTTTCGGTTAGAGTGGCAGAGAAATCTGACCTGGCAGGTCAGAATGTTCCCATTGGTCGAGGGAGGCCAACGATGCAGACGTGGCAAATGCAGACCGCCAAGGCTCGGTTTTCCGATATCGTCAAACGGGCGGCCGATGAGGGTCCGCAGGAAATCACCGTGCACGGCCGCCCGGTGGCGGTCGTGGTTTCGCGCGAGTTGTTCGACCGGCTCTGTGGAGGGGGCGAGTCGCTGGTTAGCTTTATGCGCAACTCCCCCCTGGCCGGTCAGGAAGACGTCGTCCTGGAGCGTGATCGCAGCCCGCCGCGCGAGGTCGAGTTTTGAGCTACCTCGTCGATACCGACGTGCTATCGGAGTTGCGTCGCCGAACGCCCGACGGTCGCGTGGTCGGATGGATGCAGGCCCGACCGCGCCAGTCGCTCTACCTAAGCGTGCTGACGCTGGGCGAAATCCGCCGAGGCATCGAGCGCTTGGACGATGGCGCGCGCCGCCAGAAACTGCTGGACTGGCTCGAGGTCGAGTTGCCGAACTACTTCCTGGGCCGGCTGCTCGGCATCGGCGCCCATACCGCCGACCGCTGGGGCCGACTGATGGCCGCTGCGGGACGCCCCTTGCCGGCCATCGACGGTTTGCTTGCGGCGACCGCTATGCAGCATGACCTCACCCTCGTGACGCGCAACACCAAAGACTTCGCCGATCTTGACGTTCAGCTCGTCAATCCCTGGGAAGTCTGACGATGGCCGCGTGTTGCGGGCGGCCATGTCCTTGGATCTCGCGACCTAACCGTCAGCGTGATCGGGCCAGTCTCGCACCCGAGCCCTGCATTCCGACAACGAAGTGCCGACCTAGACCTAGGCCGGCGCAGCCGCCGGGCCTGAGCGCACGGGGACCAAGATCCGTTGGTACAAGCAGTGCTGCCACCGCCGAGACCCGTTCAGTCCGTAGATCTCCGCCAGGTCCCGCGGCGTTCCGGGCAATGAAGGTCAGGGGCTGCGTGGTGACGGTTCCCAGGTCGGTGTGG
The DNA here is from genome assembly GCA_963714915.1 of uncultured Gammaproteobacteria bacterium. Taxonomy (GTDB): domain Bacteria; phylum Pseudomonadota; class Gammaproteobacteria; order Chromatiales; family Chromatiaceae; genus Thiodictyon. The sequence continues at coordinate 11,236 of CAVQQM010000048.1, read as the reverse complement.
ATGAAGGTCAGGAGGGTCATAGCGCCACGGCAATGTCACGCCAGCCGAGCGCCGTCAAGGGTGCCATCACTGTACCGCTCTCGGGGACAACTGGGCCGTTACTGGACCTTGTTCACTGGATGCACGTCTTCCGCTGCCGCGGCCTCCAGGGCTTCACAGTGCCTGATGAAGTCGACCAGTTCCTGCAGCCGGTCACGGGATGGGCCGTTCAGCCCCGTGCCGTAGCGGGGGTCGTAGTGCGCGGCATAGGCCACCGCGAGCTTGTAGCCCACCGACGGGCTGTTGACGTGCCAGAGATAGAGCGCCAAGGCCTCCTCGATCAACAGGAGGTTGGCGTTTTTGACGATCCGGACGGGTCCCCACTTGCCCCTTTGATAGGTGCTCTGGAAGGACCGGACCCGCTGGTAGAGGCGTTCGGCCGCATCTCGGTCGAGCCGGCCCCGTGGCCCGCGATGCTCCAGCAACGCCCGGGCCTCCCCGAAGAGGACCGAGACCGACTCCTCCGAGTAACGGCCCTGCTCAACTGCACGCGAGGCCACCCAGAGTGCGAACGCCGGCAGCCGCCCGGGGCGCTCGAACCACTTCTTCAGCACCGTGAGGCGTAGTACGTCGGCGTTGCCCTGGGCGGCGATCTGCGTGACGATCGCGGTCAGCTTGTCGGCTGTCGAGGTGGGCATACCGATGGTGAGGTCGAAATAAGGTTGGAGTCCGGCAGGGAAGGGGCCACCGGGGCCGCGACCTGCCGGTAGTCGTGAGACGGGATCAGTCAGGTTGCTGGACTTGGCCGAGCCGGGTCAAGAAGGCGTCGACGAGTCTGTCCGCTACCCGGAAGCCGGCAGCCCGAGCGGCGCTCAAGAGCTGCTCGGCCTCAATGACGGTCAAGTGCTGGCGCTCCACGGCGAGAATCAGCAGACCGACCAGGCCCAGTACCGGAACGCCCATCATACGGGCGACGGCACGGCCCTTCTTCTCGTCCACCAGCAGCGGCAGACCGCGTGTCTTGGCCAGGGTCAGGGCCTCGGCCTCACCGCGGTCGAGCAGAAGCTCCAGTTCCTCAAGCAGAGCGGTATCGGTGACGGTCGCGACCCTCAGGAAGGCGTGATCCTGAACCCTTTGGATCACGGTCGGATCGCCCGCGAGCCATTCGGCGTAGACGGCGTCGGGTAGCAGGACCTCCTCAAAGCAAGCGCCCAGCACGCTCAGCCGCCCCTGCCCGGCCAAGGCGATCAGGGAGGTGGTGTCGCTGACGACGGCGGACATTCAGTGGCTGTCGAGCAGGTGGATCGTCTGCAGGTCCTCGTCGAGGTCGTAGTCCGCGACTGGGATGCCGAGGTGTGACAGCAGGGGCAGCATCTCCTGCTTGGACTTGTCGAATGCCTTGGCGACCTGGCCCAGGCTGAGGTCGCCGGCCTGGAAGGCGCGTAGTGCGATCCATCGGGTGAAGCCGAGGTCGAACAGGCGCTCGTCGAAGGGGGCGGCGATACCGATGGGCTCGCCCCGCCGGGTGATCAGCAGGGTGTCGCGGTCCTCGAAGACCTTGCTGAGGGCACTTGGATTGGTCTTAAGGGCCTTGATGCCGAGGGTCTGCATGGGGCAGGTACCTCCTAAACGGGGTACCGGGATCTTAGCATCTGGCGCCGCTGGGCGCCTCGCCGACCCCTGGCTCGCCGCACCGGCACGCATCAGCCAGCAACGACCTCTATCCCTCCCGCCCCCGGCCGCCGGTTTGAAAAGGGGTCCTGCTTCCTCCGCTACCCAATGCTGTGAAAAAGCCGCCCTGATCGGTCCGCGCGTAATCGACTGATTTGTAGCTATACCTCTCTCGCGTCAATTTTCAGTTTGTGGGTCGGACTTCAGTCCGACAACTCTGGGCTCTCGGGCAACCATCGACGAAAAAGCAGCATGCGAACGGTATAAAAAAGTTTCCGACCTTGCGGACTTCGGGTCCTGGCTGCAGGCCAGGGTTGGAGAGAAGAAGGGCCAGGAGAGAGTGGAGGAGGCCTCTGGAGGGGGCAGGGGGCCGGGACGGGAGGTCCGCAGTCGTCCGCAGGAACCCCAAACGGTTCGCGGGGTTCCGCGCGGTCTGACAAGAAAAAACCCCAACCGAGAACGGTTGGGGTTGGGGTGTTGGTGGAGGGGCAGCACCCTGCACCAAACGACGATTGAAAGTACGCGATGCCGGCGTTCTGGCAAGTTGCGAAACCCTGCGGGCTACTGCGAAAAGTGGGGGTTGACAGGCTGGGATAGGCAGATGGTCAAGCGGTTCTTCTGGTGGATTGGTTACCGGAATGGCCTTTCAACCGCGTGTGCTTTCCGATGCCGGTTCGATTCCCAAACCGGAAATCGAACTCGCGCCCGTCACAGCCGGGTGGCGTCCAAACGTAGCATCAGCGTGAACGGCTCGGTCGGCGATGCCTGGAAGCCGTAGTGCTCGTAGAACTGCTTGGCGCGACCGTGAAGGGCATGCACGAGCAACGCGCGGACGCCGGCGTTCTGCGAGACCGCGACCGCCCGCCGGACGGCATCTTGCAGCATGGCCCCGCCGAGCTTGTGCCCCTGGGCGCGGGTGTCGACGGCTAGCCGGGCCAGCACCAGGACCGGAACGGGGTCTGGCATGTTGCGGCGAACTGCGCCGGTAGCCAGACGGTGTGCGACCGCCCCCGCGGCCATCGCATAGTACCCCTGAACGCAGTCGTCCTGGTCGACGACCACGAAGGTGCGGCTGGCACCGCTTTGCTGGTTGGCCATCGCCCGGCGTTTGAGCCACTCGTCGAGTACCGGCTCTCCGCAGGAAAAGTCGTCAAGACGGTGGGCGGCGGTCATCGGCTGGGGCGCGCTGAGCGGCGGGTTCATTCCTTGGCCCAGGGGGCGTTCAGCGCCATCAGCCGTTCAAGCCCCGGGTTGGGCGCGGGCGGCGCATCAAGCAGGTCTAGGAACTGCTGGAACTTGTCGGCGTCGAGGTTGAAATAGACCTGATCCAGCAGCACCGCCTGGGCCTTGTCGCAGGCGGCCTCGAGCATGAAATCTGAACGGTTCTTGCCCAAGACCTGGGCGGCGCGGTCGATCAGATCGCGCTGCTCGGGCAATGCCCGTAGGTTGATGGCGGCGTCACGCATGATTTACTCCGCATACGCATACACAACAGATACATAAATCTAGGGCGGCGTGTAGCTGTTGTCAACACGCATAGTCGTGGCTCCCATTCTTGCCCCATCTGCAGTTCCTGGACCTGGTCGGCTAGGGCGTCCAGTGCCTTGTGGCGAGCAGCGACCCGCAGGCTCCCCCCCACAGCCGGTCGTAACTCCCATGGGTCGTTTTCAATCAACGGAAAGAGACCGCGGCGCAGCGGTCCCCGGGCTGTACGCCGCCCTGAGCGTCGGTTGCCTGGTCGGATTGGTAGGCGGAATCCTGCCCGTGAGTGCCACGTGCGGCGGCTGAAGTACCCCCTCGGACGGCAAGGAAGGTGGGGGGCCGGTTGGGGGATCAACCCCTCAACCGGACCTGTAGTAGATTGCTTCTGACAGGAAATTTCGGCGAAATTGGTGGTGGGATGACGCCCCGCATCAAACGACTATTGATAGTACGGAGTTCAAGCGCAGCGGGCTTCTGCGAACCCGTGGGAACTCGATCGAAAGGCCTGGCGGAACGCCCTTCAGCAGCGGACGATCAATCAGGTTTTTCAGGTTGATTGGTCACCGGAAGGGCCGTTCAACCTCGTCTGCTTTCCAGGGCCAGGTCGGTTCCCAAACGTGGAATTGAACCCGCGCCCGTTATCCTCAGCGCAGGTCGTACCAGACCCCCCGGCCACTGCCATGCTGGTTCAACGTGCCGCGTTCAACCAGTGACCGAAAATGCTGCTTGAGCGTGTTGCGACTGGCGCCGGTCAGCTTGATCGCCTCGCCGATGGTGACGCGGCCGTGCTCGCGGGCGAACTCGACGATCTGCAACTGCAGCTTCGGCATGGCGGCCAGCACGATCTTCTCGCGCTCGACTTTCTTCTCCAGCCGCCGTACCTGTTCAGCCAGCGAGCGCAGGAAGAAGATCAGCCACGGCTGCCAGTTCGGTGCCTCGGTGCGGATCGTGCCCTGTGTTTGCCGCAAGGCCAGGTAGTACGCTTCCTTGCTCTGCTCGACCACGCTTTCCAGCGAGCTGTAAGGCACGTAGGCATAGCCGGCCTGCAGGAGCAGCAGTGTGGTCAGCACGCGGGAGAGGCGCCCATTGCCGTCCTGGAAGGGGTGGATCTCCAGAAATACGACGACGCATAAGGCGATGATCAGCAGCGGATGCAGACGGGCCGTCTCGCGCTCTTCGGTCACCCAAGCCACCAGTTCCGTCATCAGGCGGGGCGTGTCGAAGGGCGACGCTGTCTGGAACACGATGCCGATCTGCGCGCCGGTCTCGTCGAAGGCAGCGACGCTGTTCGAGTTGGTCTTGTAGTTGCCGCGATGCCAGGTGTCCTTCTCGCTGTAGCGCAGCAGGATCTGGTGCAGCTGCTTGACGTGGTTCTCGGTGAACGGGATGTCCTGCCAGGACGCGAACACTAGATCCATCAACTCGGCGTAGCCGGCTACCTCCTGCTCGTCACGGGTGGCGAAGGACCTGATCTCCAGGTTCGATAGCAGTTGCTCCACCTCCCGGTCGGACAGTTTGCTGCCCTCGATGCGGGTCGAGGAGCCAATACTCTCGATGGTGGCCACGCGACGCAGGGCCGACAGGCGGTCGGGCGCGAGTGTGCCCAAGGCGCGCCAGGCTCCCTTGAACTCGTCGATCCTGGCGATGAGGCTCAGGATCTCCGGGGTGATCTGGATGGTCTCGGTTTTTAGCATGAACCAATACTACACCCATTTACACCCATTTTCGAGCCACGCCCATTAAGAAGCCCATTTACACCCAATCTTGTGGGGCTGGCTGTCTTGCGGAGAATGATCGTCCTATCCGCCGCAAAGAATGCGGCGAATAAGCTGCCGGATGGATTTCGCTTGGCTCGTCGGCGGAACAGGGCCTTCATGGGCTCCTGCCAACTCATTCGGAAGGAGACCAAGATGGACGTCGTACACCTCAACCAAAAGCAACTGGCCGCCCGCTGGAGCATCAGCGAGGCCACCCTGGAACGTTGGCGCAGCGAGGGGATCGGGCCCAAGTTCCTAAAGCTCTGCGGCCGGGTGCTCTACCGGCAGGCCGACATCGAGGCCTACGAGGAATCGTGCCTGGCGACATCCACCAAGACCGTCGCGGTTCAGGTCGGCGCCGGCTGAGAAACTGGCCACAGGCACATCGGCCGAGTACGTCCAGGCTCGGTTCGTCAGTGGGGCGCGAGCCACCGCTGATACCGGTCACCCGACGCCGGCCTCTTGGGTGACCGCAGAGGACGCTATGCGGTCACTGACCGCCGAAGCGACGATCCGGAAGAGGTTCCACAAAGCGGACGTTGCGCGGCGATCTTCCGCAGGCGGTTTCATCCTGTGGTGATCCAGGAATTCCCGGTCACGCAACAGGTTATTCCCGTCCCGTGGACGCAAACACGAGCGCTGCGTTGATCACCGATGCCGCACCCGTGGAGCAGATCTTAACCCACATCGGCGAGCCACCACGCCCGCCCCAAGTCGCCCCCGCCCGCGGACCGCCCGCCTGGGACGATGCTCCCAAGCCGTGCCGGCCTGGTACCTCCTCGGTCAGCCGGAGCCCGACATCGCGTTTGACCAGAGCGTCTCCTGGTAACCGCTATCTTTTGCCACAGATGGCGTCGTCAGCCCGGGCCACGCGGCTCAAGAGCCCCCAGGACCGCGACGGCGGCGAAGCCTGGTGTACAGCGACGAGCAATTTGGATGAACAACACCTTAGATTCCTGAAGCGTCCAGACGCATACCGCTGGATCGTTGCGGTTGCGAAGCAGCGGCGGCACGCAGTGCCTTCCGCTGCTTCGGGGCGCTGCTTACCTAGTTGACCAGTTCGAAATCACCGGGCATCCAGGTCTTGTCGAACCAGGGTTCCAGCGGGCCATAGAGGCGCAGCAGCACGTTGTAGCCCTTTGCGGGCATGGTCTGGATCCAGTTGCCTTCGTGTCCTTTCGGCGCTTGCGGGCCGAACCACATCGTGTAAGAACCATCGGCATTGGCCTTTACGGACGGGTTGTTGCTGTCCAGCCCGCCGGTCTTCTGATCGGTCTCGAGTACCGAGCGAGTCTGGTTGTCATAGACCATGAAGGACCAGAAGTCCTTGGCGGGAACGGGACCAGGAAGCGTGACCTTGTAGGTCTTGCCGCCGTCGAGATAGTTGCCTTCCGAATCGTGCGCACCGATCGCGTAGGCAGAGCCGGTGCCGACCGCTGGCTTGGCCATGGCCGGAGTGATGGCGGTGGCGTAGTAGTGGAACATGATGCGGTCATCCAGCACCCGCTCGCCGTTGTTCATGAACTCGTGGCTGCCGCCCGTGAAGCTGGAATACCACTGGCGCTTGCCCGGGTAGAAGTAGGCGCTCTCGTAGCGGGGACGGAACGTGATTGAGCGGGCCGTGGCGTTGCCGATAGCCACGCCCTCGGTAAGGATCTTCTTCATGCGGGCATCCGGCGCGAAGGGCTTGCCCTTCTTGATCCCAATCGCGGCGAACTGGCCAACGATTTCCGGATTGAAGGCATCGGCCGGCTCATATTGGACGACCGCGTTCAACTCCGCCCAGTAGTCGTAGTCGTTTGCATGGATGGTGTTGATCTTCGCACCTGAAGCATTCACGACCCTGCCCTTGGGCGGGTTGTCCAACTTCGAGAGGGGATAGATGCGGAACTGCGTCCTGAGGCCCAGCGTGGCCGCCTCCAAGTCGCCGTCCTGGACCAGCGCGCGTAGGAACATCCAGTTGCGGTAGGTGGGGGTCTTCACGACGCGGTGGCCGTCGGGAAGCTCACCCTTGTAGTCCGGACCGACAAAGACATACTTGCCGCCCTTGCCCTGGTTCGGTCCGGTTACCCCGAGGTCCGTGACCCAGCGGAAGAAGGCATCGTCCACCGCACCGACGAGACGCCCGGCAGGCACTTCCACGATGGCCGGTTCATCCTTTACGTTGATCTCGGCAAAGGCATAGGGCGTGGTCGTCTGGGGCGTCAGGAGCAGGCTTCGCGCGTCGTAGAGGTTTTCCCAAAGCACCAGGTCTCCCGGTTCCGCGCCGGCCTGCTTCAGGCCTTCCAGCATGGCGTAAATGGAGGTGGCCGGAATGCCGTTGAGAAAGGCGTCGACGGCGCGAGACAGGTCGATGAAGTCGTAGGTCTTCCTGACCGTGGCCTCGCTGGGCATGCCGTCAGTGAAGTCAAGTTCACCCAGCATCTCCGTCTGCACCTTGTCCGGTGTGATCAGGCTCTGCGGCACATCGGCCTTGTACTTGGGTTCGGCAACGGCGGTCGAAGCGAGCAGCGTGGTCGCCCATGCCGCAGCGGCGATACCCATCGAAAGTGAGTGGCTGGTTTTCATGTCAATGTCCTGTTTGCTTCCTTGTTGGGCGTCATCCGGCCAGCCTACTTCACCAGCTCGAAATCACCCGGCTTCCAGGTCTTGTCGAACCATGCCTGGCCGGGACCGTAGAGGCGCAGCAGGGAGTTCCATCCCTTGCCAGGCACGGTCTGCACCCAGTTGGACTCGTGGCCCTTGGGCGCGGTCGGGCCAAACCAGACGTCGACAGAGCCGTCGTCGTTGATGACAACATCTTCTTTCAGGCTGCTGATGCTCGGGAACTGCTGATCGGTCTGCAGCATCGAGCGGGTCTGGTTGTCATAGACCACGAAGGACCAGAAGTTCTCGGCCGGGATGCCGGGAGGCAGGTGGATCTTGTAGGTCTTGCTGCCATCCAGCGGCCTGCCCTCGGAATCAGTGGTCGCTGCCGCGTATTGCGAGCCGACGCCGATCATCTTCATCGCCATGGCGGGCGTGATGCCGGTCGCGTAGTAGTGGAACAGGACGCGCGCGTCCAGGTTGCGGACGCCCGGTTGCTGCAGGAACTCGTAGCTGCCGCCTGGGAAACTGGTGAACCACTTGCGATCCGGATAGTAATAGACCCCCTCCAGGCGGGGGCGGAACGTCATGGCGCGCGCCGTTGCGTTGCCCACGGCCACCGCTTCGGTGAGGATCTTCTTCATGCGGACGTCCGGCGCGAATTCCTTGCCCTTCTCGATGCCGATCGCGGCCAGCAAGCCCAGCGTTTCCGGATCCAGCGCCTCGTTCGGCTCGGACTGCACGATCGCGTTCACTTCTTCGTAGAAGTGAAAGTCGTTGGCGTGAATCGTGTTGAATTCCTTGCCCGAGACATTGATGAACTTCATCGTTGGCGGGTTGCCCGCATCGGAGAGTGAGTAGGCCCTGTAGAACTTCCTCGTGTTGTCGAGGGATGTTTTCGTGCTGCCGTTGTCGAGGAAGCCACGATAGAACATGAGGTTTCCAAAGGTCCTCGTGCGCAGCACGGTATAGCCTTCCGGCACATTACCTTCGTAACCTGGCGGCAGCAGCAGGAACTTGCCGCCCTGGCCCTTGTCCGGACCCGCGTTGCCGAAGTCGCCCACGTACCTGAACCAGTGGTCATCGATGATGCCCAGCACGTTCGGCGGCGTTTCGATCACCAGCGGACCGTCGCTCACATCGAGCCACGCCATGTGGTAGATGCTCTCCGTATTGGGGGTCAGGAAGAGCGACTTCGAGTCCATCAGGCTTTCCATGATGAGCAGTGTCTGGTTGTTGACCGCCCCCTGGCTGGCCCAGCCGACACGGATCGCTTCAGCCGACGCACCCGGCATGGCGTTCAGGAACGCCTGTACCCCGCGCATGAAGTCGAGGTTGTCGTAGACCTTCTTGGTAGTGGCATCGTCAGGAAATCCGTCGAAATATGAGAGCGTGCCAATACGCGTCTCGACACTGGCCGGCGTGGTGATGCCTTCGGGTATGCCCGTCGTCATCTTCATCTTCGGCGCGTCAGCGGCGCTGGTGCAGACTGCCGCGAGCGCGCAGCCAACGACGAGTCCAGGGATTGTGATTGCCTTGAATTTCATGAGTCCATTTCCCCAAAGACTGGCTGTGACTGCTGGCGCGGGTTGCGGAACCCGGAGGCCGCCCGGGACGGCTGCTAAGGATGGGTTCCGGCTGGCTCGATCTGGCAGGCGCAGGGCACACTTATTTCCTACCGCCTAGCCCCGTATTCTGGCGCATTGTGGCCATGCCAACCTGACAATTCAGATCAGCAATTTGACATTTTAGCTCGAACTGCCCGGCCGTCGCTTCCGGCGATCCATGACGGGGAACCGCTGGTCGAACAGGCTAACGGTCCCTTTGGGTGACTCCTGCCCGATATTCCTGCGGCCTCATGCCGGTCAACCGCATGAAGGCGCGATCGAACGCACTGAGCTCCGAGTAGCCGACCCTAAGCGCTATCTCGCTGATCGGCACCTTGGTCTGGCCAAGTGCCGACTTGGCGATGTCTTCCACGACGCCGTCACGCAATTCGCGGTAGGTGAATCCCCTCTGCTTCAGACGTCGCTTCAGGGTGCTGACCGAGACCCCCAGCTTGCTGGCGATACTGGCCTCGTCAGACTGCCCCCGATCCAGGCGCTCGAGAATCAGCAGCCTGACCTGGCGCACCAGGTCGTCTTGGTCACGGATTCCGGCCAGCAGCGTATCGGCATGTTGGGTCAGCACGCGCAGCAAACCGGGATCGGTCTCGCTGATGCGATAACGCAGAACATCGGCAGAGAACTCAGTGCTGTTGATGGCATGCTTGAAGTGCAGATTCGAACCGAAGACCTGGCGCAGCTCCCTCCGGTCCCGTGGTGCCGGATGCGTGAACGTGGTGGTCTCTGGAGTCCAGTCGGCAGAGGCTCCTCGCCTGATCAGGCGCACCAGGAAACCCAGCGTCCACTCGTTGTCATGGCGCGTCGAGACGGTCGCGGGCGCCTTGACGCGGTAGGTGAGCCGGGCCGTTGCGCCGGCCACGGAGAGATCCAATGCAGCACCCAGATAAAAGGTCGGGTAGTACCGGCAGGCGATCTCCAGGGCCTCGCCCACGGTGGGGGCGTTCATCAGGAGGTATCCGTAGATGCCCAGGTCCGCGGTGTCCGTCAGCTCGACCATGCGCAAACCGAAGTTGCTGTCCCCGCTGAGGGACGCGCACTCCAGGAGAATGGCGTTGACCATGTCAGGCGTGACCATCTCGGGAGTACGCAACGCCAGATCCATCGGCCCCGGGAGCCGCTGGAACAGCTGCCGGGTATCGACACCGCCCCTGGCGAAGGCCTTCAAGAGCCAGGCGCCGGGTTGTTCCTTGCCGGTCAATTTGCGCTGCCGGGCCGGCGATACGCACTCCGCGGCTTGCCCGTCCATCGCCTGAACGCCTTGCAAAAATTGGAGGCATCGGTAAAGCCGATGCGATGGCCGATTTCCTCGACCGGCATGAGCGTGTTCTGCAGGTACTCGATTGCCATCGAACTCCTGACCTCGTCCAGCAGCTGCTGAAAACAGACCTTCTCCACGCCCAGGCGGCGGTTCAGGGTCCGTAGCGACATGCCCAGCGCTGCCGCCACGCCCTTGCCGCAGCGGTTCAGATGCCGGTACTTGGTCACTGACCCCCGGGTGACCTTCTCCAGCAGGCCGCCGACGTAGATCGTCGTCTCCGAGACGCCGCTCGTTACAGCGACCTGCTTCTAGCGGTTGCGAAAGGCCCCATAGTACAGCGTACTGGAGTTCGACCCGGCCATGATCACGTTCGGCAGGTTGTAGCTGGTGTAGCCGATCGTGCTGCCGTTGCGGGTGGTCATGTTGCCGGCGGCATTCGATTGAGTCGCAGGGTGGATCAATCGACCCCCCTTCGAATGACGCCTGGAAGGCACCCCGGTGCCGGCTGGTATGAAAGTGCCAGCGAGCGGATGGGGGTGTCGATCCGACCCGATTCCCGACAGTCCGATGGTGCCCGCCCGAGCAGCGGCGCCAGCTCGCATGCCCGCTTCGGGGCGTTGAGCTTCATCCACCGCTTCGGCGCCCCCCTCAACCGGCACGTCCACTACCACTCCTGTGTCATCGACGGGGTATTCGAGCCGGTCGAGGATGCCGCCGAGGTCCACGAAGCTGTCCGCTTGCGACGGGTCCTGTGGCGGGTCCGGTTCCACTAGAGGCAGGCAGGTTCAACCCGCGCGGGGGGAGGGGGGCAGACCTCGCCTCCATCCTCGGATGAATGTCCGCTTTCTGCTGAGCGGCCTGGCCGATTACGCCGCCGA
>CAVQQM010000047.1:0-64243 GCA_963714915.1 uncultured Gammaproteobacteria bacterium | reverse complement strand
CACGAAGAGCTGAAAGGCAAGATCTGGGAGATCGCAAACCGGCTCCGGGGGCCGTACCGGCCGCCTCAGTACCGCTTGGTGATGCTTGCCCATGGTCGTGCTTGCGACGGCTCGACTGCGTGCTGGAGCCGACCAAGGATGCCGTGCTGGCGCAGTGGGAGAGACTGGAGGCGCAACAGATGCCCGAAGCGGCCATGGATCGCCTGCTCGGCAAGGCCGCTGATCCGGACCGCACACAGCCGCTCTACAACATCAGCCCCTTTACCTTCCAGAAGCTGCTCGGCGACGCGGACAACATCGCCTCCAACCTGGTCTCCTACATCCACGGCTTCTCGCCGCCGGCGCCGGAGCATCTTCGAGAAGCTTCGAGTTCGCAGATCGAGATCGAGAAGCTGGACGAGCCAACCGGCTCTTCACCATCGTCAAGGAGTTGCGCCGCCGTCGATCTGCCATCCCGACAGGATCGCCAACCTCCAGATGGGCTACATCTTCGAGGATCTGGTCCGGCGCTTCAACGAGCAGGCCAACGAGGAGGCCGGCGATCACTTCACCCCGCGCGAGGTGATCCGCCTGATGGTCAACCTGGTCTTCACCGACGAGCAGGACGTCTACAAGCCCGGCATCTACCGCACCATCTACGACCCGGCCTGCGGCACCGGCGGCATGCTGTCCGTGTCCGAGAAGCTACATCCTCGCGCAGAACGCAGCGCGCCGAGCTCGACCTCTTCGGCCAGGAGTACAACGACGAGTCCTAGGCCATCTGCTGCTCCGACCTGCTGATCAAGGACGAGGACACCGACAACATCGTGCTTCGGCGACACCCTGGGCGACGGCAAGACCCGCGATGGCATTCGAGGGCAAGACGCTTTCACTACATGCTGGCCAACCCGCCCTTTGGCGTGGAGTGGAAGACCACAGAAGACTCAGTCGAGGACGAGCACCAAGACCTGGGCTTCAACGGCCGCTTCGGCGCCGGCCTGCCGCGCATCAACGACGGCTCGCTGCTCTTCCTGCAGCACATGATCTCCAAGATGCACCCCAGCCGACGGGGACGAGGCCAGCGCGGCTCCAAGATCGCCATCGTCTTCAACGGCTCGCCGCTCTTCACCGGCGACGCCGGCACGGGGCGAGAGCAACATCCGCCGCTGGATCATCGAGAACGACTGGCTCGACGCCGTCGTCGCCCTGCCGGACCAGCTCTTCTACAACACCGGCATCTACACCTACATCTGGATGGTCACCAACCGCAAGCCAGCGCAGCGCCGCGGCAAGGTGCAGCTCATCGACGGCACCCGCTTCTTCCAGAAGATGAAGAAGAGCCTGGGCAACAAGCGCAACGAGACTCGGCGAGGACCACATTGGCGACCTGGTGCGCCTCTACGGCGACTACGCAGCACGGCGAGACCGCGTCGAGAGTGCCGATCAACGGCGAGACCGAGACCCGCGTCATGCTCCCGCATCTTCGACAACCGGACTTCGGCTTTCTCAAGTCACGGTGGAGCGCCCGCTGCGCATGAACTTCCAGGCCAGCCCCGAGCGCATCGCCGGCTCGACGACCAAACCGCCTTCGTCAACCTGGCCGTCTCGAAGAAGCGCAAGGACCAGGCCCAGGCCGAGCGCGAGGAGGAGGAGGGCCGCAAGCAGCAGGCGCATCCGCAAGCTGCTTGCGACGATCGAAGGCAAAGGCCGCTACATGGACCGCACGGAGTTCGAGGCCGAGCTGACGCGGGCCGCAAAGCGGCCGGCCTCAAGCTCCCGGCGCCGATCAAGAAGGCCGTCTTCGCCGCCCTGGGCGAGCGCGACCCGGACGCCGAGATCTGCCGCGACAGCAAGGGCGACCGGAGCCGGACAGCGAGCTGCGCGACACCGAGATCGTGCCGCTGCCCGCCGGCACCGCGCTGCCCCTGCCCTTGGGCTTCGGACCGGACAAGCCCAACGACCGGCTGGTCGTGGCCTTCCGGGACGACATCGAGGCCTACCTGGCGCGCGAGGTGCTGCCCCATGTGCCCGACGCCTGGATCGACTACAACAAGACCAAGGTCGGCTACGAGATCCCGCTCAACCGCCATTTCTACGTCTACCAGCCGCCGCGGCCGCTGGAGGAGATCGAGGCGGACATCAAGAAGCTCGAAGGCGGAGATCGCGGGACTGCTGAAGGGGTTGGTGGCATGAGCGGGTCCGCGCTTCCAAGCATGTCGCCCGGATATGAACCTGCAGCTGTACACGTCGCGTTCTGCAGATCCACGGGCTAGACGATTACCTACGCTTCAGATCGGGGTTCCCATTCTCGGAAGGACTCGCCGAATTTGGCGCGAAGTTTCGCCAACTCCGAAAATACTGCCGACCCGCCGAAAACAGCACGAAAGGCGATGGCTGATCTCAGTTCGACGTCTCCGGTTGGCTCAAGAAAGCTGACGGATCAAGATTATTGCATCGGCCGCGGTTCTGGCTGCGGCATACCCTGACGCAGCGGATCACGGTTACCTTGGTTATGTACTCTTGAACCAAAGTGGCTTTTTGAATGCCATATCCGACAGGAAGCTCATCCCAGGCGATCTGCGACATTCCACTTGGAGACTATTGAGATTGAACTACCCCCGCTCGACACGCAGCGACGGATCGCGCGGTTTCTGGATGAGAAGACGGCGCGGATCGACGGGCTGATCGAGAAGAAGCGCGCGCTTCTGGACCGGCTGGCCGAGAAGCGCCAGGCCCTCATCACCCGCGCCGTCACCAAGGGCCTCAACCCCGACGCCCCCCTGAAACCCTCCGGCATCGACTGGCTTGGTGACATCCCGGCGCATTGGGATGTGCTGCCTCTGAAACGGGTGTTGGCCAGTTCCACATACGGTGTTTCGGCTTCCTTGGAACCGTCGGGGGAGGTCGCTGTACTCCGTATGGGAAACCTTGTCGAAGGAGAAATCGACTTTGGCGATTTGCGCTTCCTTGATGAAATTTCTGAAGAGCTGCTACTCGCCGAAAAGGATGTCGTCTTCAATCGTACCAATAGCCTCGACCTGGTTGGCAAATCGGCGATCTTTCGTAGCAGTCCAGGCTTTCCCGTCTCCCTGGCTTCCTATCTTGTCCGTTTTCGATTCACCGAGCGCTATAACCCAGAATATGCCAACTACGTCATGGGGACGCAGGTGCTCATGGCGCTTGGACGCACACTCGCTCTGCCCAGCATTGGCCAAGCCAATCTCAACCCGTCGCGGTATGCGCTGATTGAGTTTCCGATACCTCCAAACAAGGAGCAATCCGAGATCGTCGCGTATCTCAGGGAAAAGACTGATGAAATCTATAAGATATCGGCGCAGGTGAAACAGTCAACTGAGGCATTGACCGAGTATCGCGCTGCATTAATCACAGCAGCCGTCACAGGGCAACTCGCGGTGCTGTAATGCCCCTCGAAGCATCCAGCTATTTCGATCATATTCAAGCCTACCTGAGTGACGACTATATCGTGCATCGGGGCGAAGGCGGTGAGATCGTCCTTAAAGAGAAATACTTTCGCGAGGGCGAAACAAAGAAAAGCACTCGTAAAGTTTCGCTCGCATACAAGGGGAAGGCGTTCGCCATCAAGTTAGACGGCCAAAAAGATCGCCTTTTTCATTTTCTCGATGACAATGGAAAGGAATGGTCCAAACGCTGTGATTTCGTGATCTTTCAGTGCTTCAATCGGCGTATCAACGTGTTTCTCTTTGAGTTCAAAACCAAGAGTCTTGATGCTGGCTCGATAATCGATCAATTAAAATCCGGTGTTCATTGGTGCGGTAGCCTTAGAAAGATAATCGAGCAATACACGGGTGATACACGACCTCTGAAGATCAAGAAATTTGTGCTCAGCGAGAACAACAATCCTGACCCTTACCTTGATGCAGCTAACAAGTACCTCGCACGGGATCCGTCCGTCAGGCATTATCACTATGACGAGCTTAATGGACTTGGGCTCGATGATCTTGAGAACACGATTGTGAGAACGGTTTGAGGCAACGATGTCCGGCCACACCGAACGCGATTTCGAGACAGCGATCGAGGCCGGGCTGACCAGCTCGGGCGGCTATGAGAAGCGAGACCCGACCGCCTATGACGAGGCCCTGGCCCTCTTCCCCGAGGATGTCACCGGCTTCCTGAAGGACAGCCAGCCGACCAAGTGGGCCGCGCTGGAGGCGCTGCTCGGGCCGAAGACCGGCCGCGACCGTGCTCGACAGCCTGGCCAAGGAGCTGGAGCTCAAGGGCACGCTGCACGTCCTGCGCCATGGGTTCAAGTGCTACGGCAAGACCTTCCGCATGGCCTAGTTCCGGCCGAACACCCGCATGAATCCCGAGGCGGCGGAGAACTACGCCAAGAACCGGCTGACCATCACGCGCCAGGTCGCCTTCACCTCGGTGATGAAGAGAGCCGGACGGCCCGAATGGAAACAAGCACCGCCGCTGCATCATCGACGTGACCCTGGCCGTCAACGGCATCCCCGTCGTCACCGCCGAGCTCAAGAACCCGCTGACCGGCCAGCGCGCCGCCGATGCGATGCGGCAGTACGCGCACGAGCGGGACGAGCGCGATCTGCTCTTCGCCTTCAAGAAGCGCGCCCTGGTCCACTTCGCCGTGGACCCGGACGAGGTGTGGATGACGACCCGGCTCAGGGGCAAGGAGACCCACTTCCTGCCCTTCAACCGGGGCCACGACCACGGGGCGGGTAACCCGCCCGTGGAAGGGAACTGGAAGACCCATTACCTCTGGGACGAGGTGCTGCAGGCCGACAGCCTGCTGGAGATCCTGCAACGCTTCATGCACCTGGAGGTGAAGGAGAAGCAGGTCAAGACCGACAAGGGTGTGCGCACGGTGCGCAAGGAGACCATGATCTTCCCGCGCTATCACCAGCTCGACGCGGTTCGCGGCTGGTGGCCCACGCGAAGGCCCATGGCTCGGGCCACAACTACCTGATCCAGCACTCGGCCGGTTCCGGCAAGTCGAACTCGATCGCCTGGCTCGCGCACCGGCTGGCCAGCCTGCACGACGCGCAGGACGAGAAGGTGTTTCACTCGGTCGTCGTCGTCACCGACCGGCGCGTGCTCGATCAGCAGTTGCAGGCGACCATCTACCAGTTCGAGCACAAGACCGGCGTGGTCGAGAAGATCGACGAGGACACCCAGCAGCTCGCCCGCGCCCTGTCCCAGGGCACGCCCATCGTCATCACCACCATCCAGAAGTTCCCCTTCATCTCCCAGGCGCTCTCGACCCTGGAGAAGAAGGGCAGCGGCGTGACCATCGACACGGCGGGCAAGCGCTTCGCCGTCATCGTCGACGAGGCGCACTCGTCCCAGAGCGGCGAGACCGCGACGGCGCTGAAGGGCATGCTGAACAAGCACGGGATCGAGGCGGCCATTGCCGCGCAGCTCTCCGAGGAGGAGGACGACGAGCTCTGTCCGATGAGGCCAGGGCGGCGGTGCTGCGCGATGCGCTGCAGCGCGCCCGGCAGCCGAACCTGAGCTTCTTCGCCTTCACCGCCACGCCGAAGTTCAAGACCAAGGCCCTGTTCGACGAGCCCGGCCCGTCCGGCGCCTCACCCTTCCACGAGTACAGCATGCGCCAGGCCATCGAGGAAGGCTTCATCATGGACGTGCTCGCGAACTACACCACCTACAAGCGCTTCTTCGGCCTGATCAAGCAGGTCGAGGACGATCCCGATGTGCCGCGCAAGAAGGCCGCGAAGGCGCTGGCGCGCTATCTGGAGCTGCATCCCGTCAACATCGAGCAGGTGGTCTCCGGTCATCGTCGAGCATTTCCGGCTCTACGTGATGCACGAGCTGGGTGGACGCGCGAAGGCCATGGTCGTCACCGGCTCGCGCCTGGCCGCCGTGAAGTACAAGCTGGCCTTTGACCGCTACATCAAGGAGCAGGGCTATACCGGCATTCGCTCGCTGGTGGCCTTCTCGGGCACGGTCGAGGACCCGGACGATCCCGGGTCGTCCTACACCGAAGTCGCGATGAACGACGGACTCGGCCGAAAGCGAGCTGCCCGAGACCTTCGAGCGCGACGATTACCGGGTGCTGCTGGTCGCGGAGAAGTATCAGACCGGCTTCGACCAGCCCCTGCTGCAGACCATGTATGTGGTGAAGCGGCTGGCCGGCGTGCAGGCGGTGCAGACCCTCTCGCGGCTCAACCGTATCGCGCCGGGCAAGTCGCGCACCTTCGTGCTCGATTTCGCCAACGAGGAGGAGGACATCTACCAGGCGTTCAAGCCCTACTACGAGACGACGCCCGTCGGCGAGAACGCCGATCCGCAGCGCCTCTCGGAACTGCAACACCGCCTGCTGGAGTGGGCGATCTTCACGCCGGCCGATGTGACCGCCTTCGCCGAGGTCTGGTACAGCGCACAAGCGCGACCACTCGGCGAGCGATCACAAGATGATGAATGCCGTGCTCGATGCCGTCGTGCAGCGCTTCGCAGGAACGAGAAGAGGAAGAGCGGGAGGAGTTTCGCGGCCAGTTGACGGCCTATCGCAACCTCTACGCCTTCCTGTCGCAGATCATCCCCTACCAGGATAGCGACCTCGAACGGCTCTATGCCTTCGTGCGCAACCTGCTGGCGAAGCTGCCGCCGCCGGGTGACGGCCAGAAGTTCGTGCTGGACGACGAGGTGGCGCTGCGGTTCTTCCGGCTCCAGCAGATGACCGAGGGCTCAATCGACCTCTCGGAGGGGGACGCCTATCCCTTGAAGGGGCCGACCGATGTCGGCACCGGTGGCGTCAAAGACGAAGCGGTCGCCCTATCGAGCCTGATCGACCGCCTCAACGAGCGCTTCGGCACCGACTTCACCGAGGCGGATCAGCTGTTCTTCGACCAGATCCGGGCCTCGGCGGAGAACGACGAGAACATCGCGGAGGCGGCCCGCGCCAACAACTTCGCGAACTTCGCCGCCTATCTGGATCGCATGCTGGACGAGCTGTTCATCGCGCGCATGGAGGGCAACGAGGAGATCTTCTCCCGGGTGATGACGGATGCCGAGTTCCGCTCGGCGGCGCATGAGCACCTTGCGCAGGAGATCTTCCGCCGGGTGCGAGAGCAAGAGTAAGCTGCTCCTTTGCGTGAACTGGCGTAGGCAAGCGTCGAGGCGCACCCCGGAAGGGCGACTGCCGCAGCCGTTACCAGTGCGCGAGAATCGGATGACGTACGCAGCCGAGCAACGGAGCGATTGACGGGAGACTTGCTATGGCACTGTGGTTGGTTCGCGCCGGTCGTCACGGCGAGTATGAAAAGAAGTTCCTCGGTGAAAACCGCGTCTATCTCACCTGGGACGGGCTCTCGCACGACCTCGGCGCGCTCAAGAATCGCGGGCAACTCCGCGCCTTGTTGGAGAAGGTCTACCCGGACGCGCCCAAGGGCCGGATCACCAACAACCTGGGGCAGATCTGGGCCTTCAGCCAGGCCATCGCCAAGGGCGATTGGATCGTGCTGCCCAGCAAGCAGAAGCCCGCCATCCATGTCGCGAAGGTCACCGGGGATTACACCTTCAACCCCGACGGCGATGATCCGTTCTTCCACTTCCGGGATGTCGAATGGATCGCCCAGGATGTGCCGCGCACCAACTTCGATCAGGACTTGCTGTATTCCTTCGGCGCCTTCATGACCGTCTGCCAGGTGAGCCGCAACGACGCCGAGCAACGGGTTCACCAGATGGCGAAGCACGGCTGGAAGTCCTCGGGCGCCCCGGCCAGCCCGAAGAAGAAAGCCGAAGCCGAAGCCGCCGTGAGCGGCGAGGGACTGGAGGACCTGGCCCAGGCCGCGCGGGATCAGATCGCCAAGCTGATCATCGCCCGATTCCAGGGACATGGCATGGCGCGGTTGGTGGACGCGGTGCTTCGCGCCAGGGGCTACACCACCTATCTGAGCCCCGAGGGTCCGGACAAGGGCATCGACATCCTGGCGGCACCGGAGCCGATGGGCTTTGGCGCGCCGCGTGTCTGCGTACAGGTGAAATCCGGTGATTCTGCCCTGGACCGCCCGACGCTGGATCAACTCATCGGCGTGATGCAGAACGTCCAAGCCAGCCATGGCCTGTTGGTTTCCTGGGGCGGGTTCAAGTCCACCGTTGACAAGGAGGAGGCCACGCAGTTCTTCCGGGTGCGCCTTTGGGATCAGGGCGACCTAATCGACCAAGTCCTTGCCCACTACGACAAGCTGGACGAAGAGATCCGCACGGAACTGCCGCTGAAACGGATGTGGGTGGTCTCCGAGGCGGCGGAGTCATCGTCAGTTGTGCAACACCAGCTGACGTTCGTGTGGTGGAGCTTTGTTCCGCCCGGTCGGTTCCTGAGACCGGCGGGGTCGTTGCCGTTGGTGGGCACAAGAGAGGGTCCGTTGGAGGCGGGTCCTCGGAGACTAGCCTGACCGGTGGCTCAGAACGCGAGCCGCTAGCAAGAGCGGTAAGTCGCCCGCCAAGGCTTGCGTGAAAGTGACTAAAATGTGACTAGAAATCCGTGTAGCAAAAAGAAAGGGTCGCGACGTAAATCGCAACCCCTTGATTTATATGGCGCGCCCGGAGAGATTCGAACTCCCGACCACCTGGTTCGTAGCCAGGTACTCTATCCAGCTGAGCTACGGGCGCTGAAATTGGCTCCGTCCGTGGAGGCTCTATCCAGCCCGGCATGCCTGCGGGCTGATTGACCGGCGCTCGGACCCAGGGCCGAGCGAGCGCGAGATTATCCTCAGCACGGTGGCCCGTGTCAATCTGGCGCGATGACCGTTTCCCCGCCCCGGGGCGCGGCGGCAGTGAGCCGCGGGTCAGCGGGGGGCGGCCGGGCAGGCAGGGTCGCCGAGGGCCTCGATGAGGCCGGGATCGTCATTGCGCGGGCTGTTGACGCGGGTGCTGACCGGCTCGACGACCCAGCCGTTCGGCGAGACCGGCGCGGCCAGCCGCGGCAGGTCTTCGGGCGCGACCGGGCCCGGGTCGAGCCAGCGATCGAGGTCCTGGCGGTCCAGGATCACGGGCATGCGATCGTGGATTGGCTGGATCAAGGTGTTGGCGCCCGTCACCACGATGGTGAAGGAGGTGATGTCCGGCGGCCCATCGCGTGCCGTCTCGGGCGCCCACCAGGCCTCCCACAACCCGGCCATGAGGAAGGGCTCACGGTCGGCACGCCGGATGAGGAAGGGCTGCTTGACCCGCCCCTGGGTCCGCCATTCGTAGAAGCCTTCCGTCGGCACCAGGCAGCGCCGCTCGCGGAACGCTGCCCGATAGGCGGGCCGCTCGGCGAGCGACTCGGCGCGGGCATTGATCATCTGATAGCGCGGCCGGGGGTCCTTCGACCAGTGGGGCACGAGCCCCCAGCGCATGGGCGAGAGCAGCCGCCGCCCCCGGGCGTCGACCCGTACGACCAGGGCCTGCTGCGACGGCGCAAGGTTGTAGCGCGGACCTGCGGCCGCCGCTGGGACGGGCTCGAGCTCGAGATCGAGCCGCTCGGCATAGACCTCGGGGTCGGAATACTGGATGAAGCGTCCGCACATATCGGCTGGCCCCTGTCTGTGCTCCCCCGTCTGCGCTCACATGGACCCGGCAGCGGCCATTCCGCTACCATGACCTGATCGAGGCCGTGCCGCTTTTTCAGCGCCGGCTCGATCTTGGAGGATCCGTCGCGTGCATGCAGCACCCAAGCCCCAGGAGCGTACGGTGGTGGTGCTCGGTGCCAGCCCGAAGCCCGTGCGCTACGCCTATCAGGCGGTCCGACTGCTGGCGGATCGGGGCTACCGCGTGATCCCCGTGCATCCGAAGGCGCAGCGCATCGATCATATCCCGGTGGTCCATGACCTCGCCTCGATCCAGGGGCCGGTGGACACCCTCACGGTCTATGTGGGCCCGGAACGGGTGCGCCCGCACATCCCATCCATCGTCGGGCTGCGCCCGCGACGGGTGATACTCAACCCGGGCGCCGAGTCCCACGACCTGGAGGTGGCCCTGGCCAACGCCCGCATCCCTTGCGAGCGCGCCTGCACCCTGGTCCTGCTGCGGACCAGTCAGTTCTAGCCCGCCGCCCCCCGCGAGAACGACCACAGCTTGAGCCGAGGAGAATCCATGCGTCGCGCCCCCCTGTCGTCCGACAGCCCGCCTGCTGCCTATCCGCGCTGGCGCTGCCCGTGCTGTTCGGCTGCTCCGAGATGGCCACCGATCTGGGCATGGGGAGCAGCCAGCCGGCGAGCATCGAGGCCGAGGTGGAGAAGATCGAGCCGGTCACCCAGACCGGCCGCCCGGCGGCAGTGCTGCACGTGCACATGCGCAAGTCCTACCAAAACGCCTGTAAGTACGGGATGACGCTGACCAACAACCTGCCCTTCAAGGTCACCAACCTCACCTTCCGCCTGACGGCCTACATGCGCGGGGACGTCCCCTTCGAGACCCTCACCCGCAACTTCTATCAGATCCGCCCGGGCGAGCGGCAGTATCGGGAGATGACCTTTCAGCAGGTCACCTGCGACGAGATCGACCGCATAGAGGTGAGCGATCCCGGACGTTGCACCCTGGGGGAGCTGAATCCGTTCACGGCCGAGGCGGGAGACTGCGCGAAGTTCACCGACGTGGCGGACAGCCGCCTGGTCGACATGGTCAAGAAGCAGCGTTGATGGCCAACCCTTCGAGCCCCCGCCGACCGTGAGATTCGTCATCATCCTGATCGCTGCCGCCTGGGGTGTCGCGGCGGTGATTGCCTTCGCCAGGACCATGGACAAGTCCTGGGACGCCCGGCTCACCGCCGCCTATATCCTCGCCTGGCCGGCCCTGGCAGTGGCCATGCTGCTCAG
This sequence comes from uncultured Gammaproteobacteria bacterium, assembly GCA_963714915.1. Lineage (GTDB taxonomy): Bacteria > Pseudomonadota > Gammaproteobacteria > Chromatiales > Chromatiaceae > Thiodictyon. Next base: position 53,447 of record CAVQQM010000047.1, on the reverse strand, counting down.
CGCCCCCGTGCCCCTATGGCTCGCGGTGCCCGTTGTGTTCGGCTTCCTGCCCTGGTTCCTCGCCGGACCCCATCTGTGGGCGGTCCTCAAGGACCCCTCCCAGTCGCGCCCCGACGAGATCATCGGCATCCCGCGTCCCTATTGGATCTGGGGCGGGATCGGCTCCCTGCTGCTCGGGCTCCTGTTCAACGGTTACGCCTGATCGCCGCGACCCCGCCCAACACCATGTCCGACGCCCCCAGGATCGATACCCTGCTCGCCATCATGGCCCGCCTGCGCGACCCCGACGGCGGCTGCCCCTGGGACCTCGAGCAGGACTTCCGAAGCATCCTGCCCTACACCCTCGAGGAGGCCTACGAGGTGGCGGAGGCGATCGAGAACGAGGACATGGATGGTCTGCGCGACGAGCTCGGCGACCTGCTCCTGCAGGTGGTGTTTCATGCCCGTATGGCCGAGGAGCAGGGTGCGTTCGCCTTCCCGGACGTGGTGGCCGCCATCTGCGCCAAGATGATCCGGCGCCACCCCCATGTCTTCGGTGATGCGGATCTGGCCGACGAGGCGGCGGTGCGCGCCAACTGGGAGCGCGAGAAGGCGGCCGAGCGCGCCGGCAGGGCCGCCGCGGGCGATGGCGTGCTCGACGGGGTCGCCCAGGCCCTGCCCGCCCTGGTGCGCGCCGAGAAGCTCCAGCGCCGCGCGGCCTGCGTGGGCTTCGACTGGGACGCCATCGACGGGGTGCTCGCCAAGGTGCGCGAGGAGCTCGTCGAGTGCGAGGAGACCCTGGCCGAGGAGACGGACCCGACCCGCCGGGTCCACGAGCTGGGCGACCTGCTCTTCTCCTGCGTCAATCTGGCCCGTCACATGGGCGTGGACGCCGAGCAGGCCCTGCGCGCGGCCAATCACCGTTTCGAGCATCGCTTCGCCCAGGTGGAGGCGGGGCTGCGAGCCGAGGGCAAGGCCCCGGCGCCGGAGCACCGGGAGGCCATGGAGTCACTCTGGGAGCGCGCCAAGCGCAACCCCTGACCGGCGTCCGGCCCATCCCCGTATCGGCCGGCTCCGATCGGCCCGTGGCGCGCGCCCTGCGGTCACCCCAGCGCTGGTGTAAACACCCCGGCCCCGAGCTTACGCCAAGCGCCCAGCCCCGCCTCCTGGAGATGGACGGAGTCCTCGCCGCTCAGGCCATGCACGGTCACCGCAAATCCCATCAGGGTCTGGTCAAGGATCCTCAGGGCCCGGCGTGTGCCGAGCGCCAGCTCGCCCTGGATCTCGAGGCTGAATAGCTCGCGTGCGATCTCGGCCAAGAAGCGAGGCTCGTCGGCGTCCTCGCCCAGGGTGACCAACCTGGAATGGAGGGACGCGGCCGGATCGAGGAGCCGGGTGTGGGGATCGCCGAGGGCGATGCACCGCCCCTCGAGTCGGATCTGCTGACCAGCCAGGGGCAGGACTCGGGGCAGATCGTCCGGCGCGATGCCCAGGACCAGGCGGCTCACCGGGGTGAGGCGCAGCCAGCCGGCGCCCGTATCCTGACCGTGGATGGGATGGATGGCGATGGAGTCACTGTCCCGCAGCCAGGGACCGACACCGGGGAGACGGGAGAGCGACGTGAAGAGTACGTGTCCGTGGTCGAGGGGGATGCCGTCGCCGCGGACCGGGAAGGCGACCTGGATGGTTTGAGATAGGGGGTGCGGTGCGTCGTGGGGCATGGTGTGTCCTCCTTGGCCCTTGGGTTTATTGGCGTGGCCGCCCGCCAGAGAGGGCCGGGCGAGCCACGCCCTCTATGTAGCACGGTCGCAGGCTCAGGGATTGAGCCTGTCCACGATCAGGAGCCGTCCCCGCCGCCGGACCCGCGATCGGACTCGACTTCGGCCCCGGCATCGTACTCATAGGCCGTGGCGGCGGCGCGCAGGCGCGCCGCCACCATGGCACGCAGGGCGGCGGGCGCGAGGACCTCGACCTCAGGCCCGTACTTGAGGATGTCCCGCAGGAGCTCGCGGGGGTCGGAGTAAGGCACCTGGAGCTCATAACCCGTGGCGCTCCAGACACCGATCTGGTCCGGATGCCAGTGCTCGTCGGCCACCCAGCGGGCCGCCTCCGGGCTGAAGCGCAGCACCGCCCAGGCGCTGGCCGTCCCGGAGAAGATGCCGAAGCTCGCCCCCAGGAAGCGATCGAGCTCCTTGGCGTCCAGGTCGGCGGCGGGCTCGGCGAGCACGGTGACCTGACGGATCCCGTCGAGGGAGAAGATTCGCGCCCCGCGGGCCGTCTCGCAATAGGCCACCAGGTACCAGTTGTCCCGATAGCGCAGCAGGCACTGGGGATGGACCTCGCGCTCGCTCTCGCGGTCGCGCTCGCGCCCGTGATAGAGCAGGCACAGCCTGCGCCCCTCGAGCAGCGCGCCGGTGACCGTGCCGAAACGCTCGGGATGGGTGCGGCGCGCGGCGAAGGGTTGTAGCCGGATGCGCTCGCTGACCCGCTCCGGGCTGTGCCCGCTCTGGGCGAGCAGGGAGCGGATGCGCCCACGCAGGGGCCCGATGTAGGGCGCGAGCAGGCCGGGCTGGATCTGCTCGAGCAGCTGCTCGGTGGCGAGCAGGGCAAAGAGCTCGCTCTCGTTCAGCCACAGCCCCGGCAGCTCGAAGCTCGGGGCCCCGGCCGCGTAGCGGTAGCCGTTGGTGGCGCGATCGTATTCGATGGGGGCACCCATGAAGTCGCGCATGTAGCGGATGTCCCGATTGAGGGTCGCCCGGGACATCTCCAGCTCGCCCATCAGGCACTCCAGCGATCGCGACCTCGCCTTGAGGAGCCCGTGGAGGCGGAAGATCCGTTCGGCGCGATTCATCGGGCAGGCCCTCGGTCATGTCGGACGCGGGCCGCGGCGAGGGTTCGGCCGGGATGCCGGCCGAGAGAGACGCGGTTCAATGGACGGTGCACACCATGCAGGGATCGAACGACCGCACGATATGCTGAACCGCCACCGGAGTCCGCTCACCGGGTCTCACCGGCGCGCCCACCAGCGCCTGCTCCAGCGCCCCCGGCTTGCCGTCGGCGTCGCGGGGCGAGAAGTTCCAGGTGGTGGGGGCGACGATCTGATAGTTGAGCACCCGGCCCCGGCGCACGTGCAGCCAGTGTCCGAGGCTGCCCCGGGCGGCCTCCACCAGTCCCGCTCCGCGTGCCTCGCCGGGCAGCGCGGCCGAGGTGCAGAAGGGCTCGCCGGGACGCAGCCGGCGCACCCAGTCCTCCATCGCAGGCAGCACCAGGGCAAGCTCCAGCAGCCGGGCCAGAACCCGGGCGGTCACGCCACCGCCCGAGGCCGCCAGCTCCCGAATCAGGGGATGTCCATGGACCATCTGCCGGGCCAGGGCCCCCACCTCGAGCACCTCGCCCCCGAGCCGCGGGGCCTTGCACCAGGTATAGGCGCCGGGCCGGTCGGGGTCGGGACGCGTGACCCCCTCGCCCGGATGCAGAGGCCTGTGGCCGGCCAGCCAGGCATGGCTCACATCCTCGCGGATGCTGTCGAGATCGAGCGGTTGGGGACCATCGCGCCAGTGACCATAGGGGAACAGACGATCCCCATCGATGAGATAGGCGCCGAAGCTCAGATAGCGGCCCGGTCCCTGGCCGAGCCGATCGAGCCCGAGGCCGTCCGCCAGGCGCAGGAAGAGGCGCAGGTCCCCGCCCCCATCGCGGTCGCGCCAGGCCGCGAGGGCCGCCTGGCTGTCGAGACCGGCGATCCGCTCCAGCGCGTCGCCGAAGGTGTGGCGCTCCAGGAAGCGCCGGAACCCCGCGAGGATCACGCCCAGGCGGATGCGCTCCTGGGGCTGCACGGCACGGGTGCTGCCGCCCGGCTGGAGGCTCAGGCTGTGGGGCCACTTCCCGGCCAGGATGCCCATGAGGTGCATGAACTGGGCACGGGCCGCGAGCATTTCGCGCACGGCCTCGCCCTGCTGGGCGCGGAAGCGCGCGGCGACCGCCGGGAACCAGGGCTCGGCGGCGTAGACCTCACGGGCGAAGTCCGGCATGAAGAAGAGATAGAAATGGGTGAGATGGTCCGCGAGGTTCTCGCAGGCCAGCACCAGGTTGGTGGCCAGCTCGCCGTTGGGGGGCATGGCCAGGCGCTGGACATCCGCCAGGGCGTAGGCGGCGGCCATGGACTGGGAGACCGAGCAGATACCGCAGATGCGCGGGGCGATGACCAGTGCATCCCGCGGATCCTTGCCGTGGAGGATCTGCTCGAAACCCCGGTAGAGCGGCGAGACCACGCGCGCCTCCCGCACCTGGCCGTCCTCCACCTCCAGGCGAACCTCGAGGTCCCCCTCGACCCGGTTGAAGGGCCCCACGGTGATCCGCGCCATGACCCGCCCCCGGCTCAGCGCCGCTTCGGCCGGTGGATGGTGGGCGGCACGGCGATGTGATCGCTCACCGCGTTGCGTCGCAGCCGCTCAGGGGTCGCCGCCTTGGAGAGGGAGGCCAGGGCCACGAACCAGGCCTTGGGCATGTCCGTCGGCAGACCCACGGGCACGCCCGCGATGCTCGGGGTCTCGGTGAAGGGATGGCCGGGCTCCTCGAACTCGGGGGCCGTACAGTTGATGCAGGCGAATCCGCCGCGGGTGCAGGAGCCGTGACCGTTCCAGGCGCGGGTGTTGCAGTCGCCCTGGGCCTGGGTGCCCAGGCACCCCAGGTGCTCCATCATGCAGCCCAGGTCGGAGTGGGCCCGGGCACTCGCCTTGTACTCGTAGAACTCGTTGCGTGGGCAGCCGTGATGGACCAGATGGTCGGCGAACAGCCGCGGGCGCCCATAGAGGTCGAGGTCCGCCGGGCCGATGGACCCCTCGGCCAGGGCGAGCAGGGTCTCGGTGACCCAGTCCGGATGGGTCGGGCAGCCGGCCACGTTGATCACCGGCAGCCCGCCCCCGGAGCGATAGCCGGCGCCGAGGAGCCCGCCGGGATGCAGCCCCTCGTACTGGAGCCCGCAGGCGTCGGTCGGGTTAGAGCCCCCCGCGGTCATGCCGCCGAAGGCGGCGCAACTGCCCACCGCGACCACCAGACGGGCGCGCGCGGCGAGCCGGCGTACCCAGTCGGTCATGGGGGTGTCGGTCCCCGCCAGGAGATGGAAACGCCCGGTGCCCTCGGGGCCGCGCAACAGGGCCCCCTCCACGCACAGCACGTCCAGGCGCCGCTCGCCATCGGCGAGGCGCGCGATCAGCCCGAGGGCCTCGGACCCGCTCTCCTCGCTCAACGCCGGGTGCCAGAGGAGATGCACCCCGCCGCCCTCGAGGGTGGAGAGCAGGTCGGGGGACTCGGCGCACAGGAGCGAGAGGGTGCAGCCACCGCAGCCGCCGGACTGGAGCCAGAGGACCTCGAGCGGCCTGCTCATCTGGGCAGCTCCATCACCAGCCGGGCACCGCAGCCGCCCGTGCCCGGCTCGGCGGAGAGGCTGCCGCCATGATCGCGCACGATCCCGTCGCTGATGGAGAGACCCAGCCCTGTCCCCTGCCCCACCGGTTTGGTGCTGAAGAAGGGATCGAAGATCCGGGTCAGGTCCGCGGCCGGGATGCCGGGGCCGTTGTCCTCTACCGTGAGCCGTACCCAGCCCGAGCGTCCCCACAGGCCGACCAGCACCCGCGGTCCAGTCACCCCGGCGGTGGCGTCCAGGGCGTTCTGCACCAGGTTCATGACCACCTGATGGATCTGCCCCGGGTGGCCGTGGATCTCCAGTCGATCGGGCAGATCCAGCCGCAGGTCGAGCCCCCGCCCCGCCTCCTTGGTGACCCAGTGAACCGCCGTGCGCACCACGTGCACCAAGTCGAAGACCACCCGCTCACCCTGCTGACCGGACGAGAAACGGCGTAGGTCCTGCACCAGGTCGCGCACCCGCTCGGCGCCCTCCAGGGTGCCGCGGATCAGGGGGTCGAGGTCATTGAGCATCTTCTCGATGCGCAGCTCCTCCTTGAGCGCGCGCAGTGACTCGGGGGGATCGGTGGCGTCCACCGCGGTGCAATAGCGCATCAGCCGCTCCCGGTAGCGGCCGAGGGCGTGGACATTGCCATAGACGAAGCTGATGGGGTTGTTCAGCTCGTGGGCCACACCCGCCACCAGACGCCCGAGGGAGGCCATCTTCTCCGAGCGCACGAGCTTGTCCTGGGCCTGCTTGAGCTCGTCGTGGGCCTGGTTGAGGGCCTCGTAGGCGCGGCGCAGCTCGCCCACCGGACGGCCAATGAGGACCATGCCCACCAGCCTGCCGCGGGGGTCGTAGCGGGAGCTACAGTTCACCGCCAGGGGCACGTCCTCGGGCTCGGCGGCGAGTGAGAGCTCGCAGTCGTGGACGGCGTCGGAGCGGATACGCTCGGCGAAGCCGTCGGCGAGACGGATGCAGTCGGCCGTGAGGAGCGACTGGAAGGGACGGCCGATGAGCGACTCCTCGGTGCGGCCGGTGACGGCCAGCAGGGCCTGGTTGACCTCCTGGATGCGCCCGTCGATGTCGCAGACGATGAGCACATCGGTCATGGACTCCAGCACACTGGAGATGAACTGATGGGCGTCCTCGAGGGCGCCGTTCTTGGCCTCCAACTCCACCTGATAGCGCACCAGGTCCGCGTAGGTCTCGTCCATCTTGCGGATGACCTCGATCCACAGCTGGTCCGCGGGGACCTCGACCGACTGGCCGGGGCCAGCGAGTGCGTCCGTGGGGCGCGGGTCTGCGCGCGGGCGGGTGATGGACGTCATGGTCGGGCGGTCGCGAGGGGCATCCAGGGCCTGGCTTGACACGCAGGTTAGCCGGTCGCGGCCGCGGATTCACCTCGGGGTCACGCGGGTTGGCCTGCGGCGGAGACGCGCACGCCGTCACGCCCCCGCCAGATCAAGGCAACGGGGGACTCGCCGCGAGCCCGCGGCTTGGCTAGGATGGCGGTCTTCCTGCGCCAGGAGCCCAGCCCATGTCGAACCCGAACGCACCCCGCCACGGCACGACCGGCAAACCCATCGATACGGCAAAGCTCGACCGGGTCGTCTCCCAGGCCCGCAAGGCGGCCGACGAGCGCGCGGCCGGATACCGCGAGCAGGCCCTCAAGCTCTACCCCTGGGTGTGCGGGCGCTGCGGGCGCACCTTCGAGCGCACCAACCTGCGCGAGCTCACCGTCCATCACAAGGACATGGACCATGACAACAACCCCCCGGACGGCAGCAACTGGGAGCTCCTGTGCCTCTACTGTCATGACAACGAGCATCAAAAATACGAGGAGCATCTCGCCTCCCTGGCCGCGAACAGGGGCACCCCCGGCACGACCGGCACCGCGAACCAGACGACCCACAATCCCTTCGAGGGACTCGCTGACCTGCTCAAGGGGCGGGGATGACACCCGGATCGGTCTGCCGTCGGTGACCGGCGCCCGAATCAGGCGACCCTCGGGCGGCATCGGGAACCGATGGTCATGGGAGGGAGGGCCCGAACGGAGGCACCAAGGTGTCCCATCGCGACGGACCGCCCCCGGGACGCGGACGTGTCGGCGCTGAGCTTCTTCGTCACCGCACCCAGACACCTCGGCAGCCTGCTCGCCGAGGAGCTGGACCGACTCGGGCTGCGCGAAGCCGTGGAGACCCGCGGCGGCGCCCGTTTCGAGGGGTCCCTCGCGGACGGCTATCGCGCCTGCCTGTGGTCGCGGGTGGCCAATCGGGTGCTGCTGCCCATCGCCCAGTTCCCGGCAGACGGTGTGGAGTCCCTGTACGCGGGGGCAGCCGAGGTCCCCTGGGAGGACCACCTCCACCCGGAGCGCACCTTCGCCGTGCGTTTCGAGGGCCAGCTCTCCGGGGTCACGGACAGCCGCTATCCCGCCCTCAAGGTCAAGGATGCCATCGCGGACCGCTTCACAAGGCGCATCGGCTACCGGCCCAACGTGGACGCGGCGGCTCCGGATGTCCTGATCCATTGCTATGTGCTCAAGGACGTCGCCTCCCTGGCCATCGACCTCTCGGGACACTCCCTGCACCTGCGGGGCTATCGCGAGGCGGGCGGCGCGGCGCCCCTGAAGGAGAACCTGGCGGCGGGCATCCTGCTGCGCGCGGGCTGGCCCGACCTGGCCGCCGCCGGCGCAAGCCTGCGTGACCCCCTATGCGGCTCGGGCACCCTGCTCATCGAGGGGGCGATGATCGCCGCCGACATCGCGCCTGGGCTGCTTCGATCCGGCGAGACCGCGGCCTTCGGTTTCCTGGGCTGGCTCAACCATGACCCGGCGCCCTGGCGGGAGCTGCTGCTCGAGGCCGAGGTCCGCCGCCAGGCGGGCCTCGCCCGGCTGCCAGTGATCTGCGGGTCCGATCAGGACCCCGCGGCGATCCGGGCGGCGCGGGCCAACCTGGAGCGTGCCGGTCTGACGGGACGGGTGCGCCTGGACCTGGGCCAGCTCTCGGACGTCAGGCCCGGGGCCGAGGAGGCGCCCGGTCTGATCGTGACCAATCCGCCCTACGGCGAGCGCATGGGCTCGGACTGCGACCTGCCCGCGCTCTACGCGGGGCTCGGGGCCCTGCTGCGCGAGCGTTTCACCGGCTGGCGGGCGGCGGTCTTCACGGGCAACCCGGAGCTCGGCAAGGTCATGGGGCTGCGCGCCCGGCGCAGCCACGCCCTCTACAACGGCCCCATCGAGTGTGTGCTGCTGCACTTCGAGGTGGACCCCAAGTGGTTCGTCTCCAACCGCCCGCGGCCGATGCACAGGGAGGAGCGCGGCGAGGGCGCCGCCGGGCTCGAGAACCGGTTGATCAAGAATCAGCGCAACCTGCGGAAGTGGCGCGAGACCCAGGGCATCGCCTGCTACCGGGTCTACGACGCGGACCTACCCGACTATGCGGTGGCGGTGGACGTCTACGAATCCGAGGAGACCTGGGCCGTGGTCCAGGAATACGCCGCCCCACCGAGCGTCGATCCGGCGCGTGCCCGCCGGCGCCTGCGCGAGGCACTGGGGGTGATCGCCGAGGTGCTCGGGATCCCGGATGAGCGCATCGCCTTCAAGGTCCGCCGCCAGCAGAAGGGCGCGCGTCAATACGAGCGCCAGGGGGAGGCCCGGCGCTTCCACGAGGTGCGCGAGGGCGGTCTTCGGTTCCTGGTGAACTTCGAGGACTATCTCGACACCGGGCTCTTCCTCGACCACCGTGACACCCGCCGGCTGATCGGCGAGGAGGCCGCCGGTGGGCACTTCCTGAACCTGTTCGGCTATACGGGTACGGCGACGGTCTATGCCGCCAGGGGCGGTGCCGCGTCCACCACCACGGTGGACATGTCGCGCACCTATCTCGACTGGGCGCGCCGCAACCTGGAGCTGAACGGGATCGAGGGACCCGCCCATGAGCTGATCCAGGCGGACTGTCTCGATTGGCTGGAGCAGGCCGCGGAGGGACGGCGCTTCGATCTCATCTTCCTCGATCCCCCGACCTTCTCGGCCTCCAAACGGATGGAGGGCACCCTCGACATCCAGCGCGATCATGTCCATCTGATCCGCGCCGCATGCAGACTGCTCGAGCCCGACGGCCTGCTGATCTTCTCCAACAACCTGCGCCGCTTCCGGATGGAGGCCGACGCCCTGCCGGGACTCGATATCGCCGACATCAGCCCACGCACCCTGCCGCGGGACTTCGCCCGCAACCCGCGCATCCACAACTGCTGGCGCATCCGCCTGGCCGGAAGCACCCGCGGGCTCGCCTGGGAGCGGGGCTGAACGGGCGCTCGCCCTACCAGTCGGTCTTACGGTCGCGCTCGGCGCGGGCCTCGGCGGTCGGGAAGGCGACCTCGCCGTCTGCGTCGATGAGATAGATGGAGAGCGACGGGCAGCCCACCGCCGCCAGCCGGAGCTTCGCCGCGTCCGTTACCTCACTGGTGACGGTCGCGGCCTTGTAGTCGTTCCCGACCTTGACCTCCCGGAAGAGATCCGGGCTGGCGACCCAGCAGGTCCCGCAGCCAATACATGAGGGCTGATCGACCTCGAAGGTCACGATCGCCCGGTTGTCTTCTGCGTCCGCGCTCATGCGGCCTCCCAGTAAGCGGTGGCGATGCCGTCGCCGAGATCCACCTCCATCAGCCGCCGGCGGACCTCGAGCAGCCGCTCGAGCAGTCGCGGCTCGGCCGCCGCGTAGGCCTCGGCATCGGGCACCCGGCGCACCACCACCCCGAGGAGCTCGGTGATGGCGTTGCCGATGGAGTTCTGACTGATGGTGACCAAGAGGCGCCCGGCGTCGTTGCGGAAGATGAGCTGCTTGAAGGCCGGCTCCCAGCGGATGGAGTTGGCGTAGGCGGGCTCGGCGATGCAGCGCTCGCGCACCTTGCGGGCAGTGGCCAGAAAGTCGTCGTCGAAGAGCAACACCTCCTCCACCGCGCGTGGGAAATGCACGTCGGGCAGGATGTCGGCATTGCGGGTCGAGACCTGGGAGAAGAAGGTCCGATAGAAGTCGAGAAAGCCTTCCAGGATGGCGTCGTACTCGTGCCAGAAGCGCACGTCCTTCAGGCGCTCCACCCCGCCGGTGATCTCCCAGCAGGGCAGGCCCTCGGGATAGCCCGTGAGCCCGAGGCGCGACTCGCCGGTGGGCACGGTCTTGAGGATCCGCAGGTCCAGGGCCTCGTCGAAGAAGCGCCGGTAGACGTCGCGCATGTGGGCCTGGAACAGGCTGTGTTGACCGCCGTCGGTGAGATTGGGGTTGTCCGGCTGGGCCAACCCGGCCGCACGCAGATCGGCCATGGGGAAGGAGATGAAATGATTGTGCAGCATGCGGATGCTCGGCACGCCGGGCGAGGTCAGGGGCCAGGTGGCGTCCAGGCTCGCCTCACCGGCCAGCACCAGATGCTCGGCGGGATCGGGGTACTGCTCCATCATGAAACCGATGATCACCTGGTTCATGCGGTTCCAGACCCGCTTCACCGGCTCGGGAACCTGGGTGCGGCGCACCGGCCGCCCCAGCGGGTTCAGGATGCGCTTGGAGCTGTTGTAGATGATCGAGCAATCAAACTCGAGCGAGTGCCCGAGTGCCTTGCGGTAGAGCAGCAGGTCCTCCTGGTTCACCAGAAGCCCGTTGTTGTGCACCAGGTCGTTCAGGTTCTCCGTGCTGTTGAAGAACTCGTTGGGCTTCATGCCCTCGGGCACATCGAGCGGGATGGGCCTGAAGGGGGTGACGATCTCGCGCGGACCGATGTCCATGGATGACTGCCTCCACGGGACGGGAGCTGCGCCCATCCACTGTCGTCTGGGGACCGGATCACCGAGGCCCGTCATGGGCGGCCTCGTATCCGGGTGGGGAGGGAAGTCTAGCAGCCTGCTGGACCTCAGGATGAACCAGCCACGAACGCGGGAGTGCGGTCAACTCGGCCCGAATGCAGATCCGGGCCGGGGGTGAGATCTCAGTCCTCCCGTCGCCGGCGCACCAGCGAGACACCCGCGATCCCGGCCAGCACCAGCGCGAGACTGCCGGGGGCGGAACCGGGGCGATGGTCGCGGCATGCACCAGGTCGGTGTCCACACATTCTCGGCCCGCGTCCCCAGTCTCAGCTCGTACTGCGCTCCGTTCATGTCCGAGAGAGCTGATGGGGACGATCGCGCAGAGTGTGGGGTTCGCGTAGCAGGCACCAGGAGGCGCGCCAGGCCCCGATCTGAACCCGGCGCCGATGAAGTCGGTCAGCTCGGTCTCGACCAAGGCGTCGACCGTGAAGTTGGTGGTTGCATCGGCGAAGCGGCCGATGATGCCGGCGCCGTCCAGCACCGGATCGACGATGAATCCAACGCCGTATTTTCCGGGCACGAAGGGGTTGGTCTGATCGAAGATCGCGATGGTGATGCCACCGGTCGGGTCGTCCGGAAAGGCGGCGACGCTGTACTCGGTGCCGTCGATGGTCATTCGGGCGGAGATCGGCGTGTGGGCGATGAACCCCGGGTAGCCTAGTCCGGCCACGAGATTAGGACTGCTGTCGTCGAAGCTGGCCACGAGCTGGAACGGTGTCGCAGGCGCGAAGAAGCCCTCGGCGCCACCGGCCGGCGTCAGGCTGTCCTGGGACCCGAAGAAACCCGAATAGGTGAAGTTGACCACCATCTGCGTGGGCGGGGGCCGTGGCGACGGCCGCGATCAGGGCCAAGGCGGCAAGCTGAGGCTTCATCATCGTGTGTGTCTCTCGTATGGGTCTTTTTGGGGATCCGAATCGACGACTGAAACGCGCAAACCGCCGGCGCGCGGCCGCAGTGTTGAGCCGCGGCCAGCCGCCGTGTCAACGCAAACTTGAGTGCGGAGGTCGGGAAAGTACGGACGGGAGCGCCGGCGCGGATACCGTTGGCCGTGGGGGGTTGCCCGGCGTCCGTCCGCAACGCCACAACCCGGACAGCGGAAGCTCAGGGGGCCGAGTCGGCGCTGGCCTGCCCTTCTGCCAAAGGGTCGGCCCCGCCGGCCGGGGCGATCAGGCCCCGGTCGAGGAGAAACGCCAAGAGCACCTCCGCGGTGATCCGATGGCCCGCGTCTGACCAGTGGGAGTCGTCCGGCAGGTAGACGTCGAGGCGGCCGGCCTCAACGGCCTCGCGCAGGGCCTCGCTGAGCCGCGGCACGGGGAGTCCGCTGGCCTCGATGAGACGGGGAAGGAAACCCTGGTAGCTCGCGGGCGCGCCGGGGATGTCGGGGGCATAGATGGAGAGCTTGTTGGCGGCGAAGAAGGGCACCAAGGGGGCGCCGAGCTCGCGCGCGGCGAACGCGACCAGGTTGCGCAGGCCACAGGCCGATCGAGGGATGTCGACAGACCCCGAATCGCCCCGCGGGACCGCGTAGCCATAGACCAGCAGGGACTGGTCACGGCTGGTGAAACGGCGCAGATCCCCCATCGGCAGGATGCGCACCCCTGACTGGCCGAGCAGGGCGGACACCCGCAGCTTGATCACATGCATGGCGAGGTCGACCCGACCCTCGATGTTCCAGCCCATGGACGTCCGGCGACGGAAGGGCTCGGTCGCGACCGCCATGGGCGCCACCGACAGAGGCGCCCAGACCTTGGGGGCAGGCACCCGGCAATCGCCGGGATAGGTGGGCAGCCGCTCCGCGGCGCTGAGCTCAGAGCATTCGAAGAGGATCAGCCGCGGCGGTTTGGCCCGCACCTCCCGGCTGCCCAGGATCTCCAGGGCACCGCGGCGGTGCAGGTCGAAGGTCGCGAGCTCGAGTCCAGTCGCGGCGACGAGCCAGTTCTGCCAGCCGAATCCGTAGTGTGCCTGGTGAGAGAACGAGTCCCCGAGCACCAAGACCTCGGCACCCTCATAGGGTCGGCCATCCTGCTGGTAGCCCGACAGCTCGCTCCCGAAACGCGGCTTCTCTCCGCGCCAGCCGAAGGCGCGCTCGCGTCAGACCGCCTACGCGGGTGAGGTCTCCGGTGTTCGGCTCCAGCGTCGCCGCCAGAAAGGCGGCCAAGGACAGGAAGGTCCCGACGAGGCCGAACAACACCAGGTTGTAACCCCGAAAGCGCATGGTTGATTCAGACCTCGGCCAACGCGCGAGGTCGGACGCGGACCGCGCTGACTCCGGTAGGCTATGCACGTCAAAACTGGAAATACAGGAACTCGCTGACGCTCGTCATCCAGGACAGGCTCCACACCAACAGGACGGCGGCGATGCGACGCATGGATCGGCGACGGACGCCAGACCGGCCAGCGCCAGGCACCGTCGTCGACATCCAATGCGCGCGGCAACAAAGCCGGGCGAAATCGGCGCATCAGCTGCACGCTGTTTGGCGCGAGCAAGGCCACCGCGAGCAGCCCCGCGATCCAGGGCAGGCCCTCTGCCCCAGGGCGCCAGGTCGTGCGGAAAGGTCCCCGCCGAAATCGAGGCCGAGCAGGCCGACGGACCAAGGGGCCGCGTGCAGGACGGTCGACTCCAGGCCGGCAGACAGGCCGATGCCGTTCATCCCGCAGAGCGACGCGAGCATCGAGCCGCTGGTTCGTCAGGTCTTCGGCCCGAAACGGGACCCAGGCCACAGTGACGGCCAGGAACGTCAGACCCCGAGCGGCCGTTCCGGCCGAACCAGCCCATGGCTCCCTGCTGCCAGCCGATCCATCGCCGCCAGGCATGCCAAGCGTGGTTGAGCACCAGCAAGGTCCCATGCAGCCCGCCCCAGATGACGAACGTCCAGCCCGCACCATGCCACAGACCGCCGAGCAACATGGTGATCATCAGATTGGCATAGCGCCTCGCCGCACCGTGCCGGTTGCCTCCGAGCGCGATATAGACGTAGTCGCGCAGGAAGCGCGACAGGGTCATGTGCCAGCGCCTCCAGAAATCGATGATGTTCAAGGCTTTGTAAGGGCTGAAGAAATTCAAGGGCAGCACGATCCCGAATAGCCGCGCCAGACCCAGCGCCATGTCCGAGTAGCCGGAGAAATCGAAATAGAGCTGTAACGAGTAGGCGAACGTCGCCCCCCAGGCCTCGAAGAAGCTGAGCCGGGCGCCCTCGGCCGCCGCGGCAAAGACGGGCGTCGCATAGGCCGCGACGCCGTCGGCGAGCGCCACCTTCTTGAACAGCCCGATGGCGAACAGCGTGCTCCCGACCGCCAGATTCCCGTGATCGAAACGGAAGGTCTCGGGGCGCGCGAACTGGGGGAGCATCTCCTTGTGGTGGACGATGGGCCCTGCGATGAGCTGGGGGAAGAAGGTCACGAACAAGGGCGTAGTGCCGGAAGCTGTATTCCTGGGCCTCGCCCGCGGTAGACGTCGACGAGATAGGCGATCTGCTGAAAGCTGTAGAAGGAGATGGCCAAGGGCAGCACGATGACGCCGATGGACCAATGGGTGCCGGCCAGGGAGTTGACCGAGTCGACGACGAAGCTCGCGTACTTGAAATAGCCGAGTAAGACGAGGTTCGATCCAATACCAGTCGCGAGCAGCGCGCGTCGACGCCCTCGACCCGATCCCAGACCCGGGCCCCAACTGCCGCCCCAGGGCGAAGTTGACCACCAAGGACGCGACCAACAGCCCGAGATACAGTGGATTCCACCAGCCGTAGAAGAACAGCGACGCCAGCACCAGCCAGCCGATCGCGAGCTCGGGCACGCCCCTTCGCACCGACCCAGAAGAAGACGCCCAGGGTGAGGGGCAGGAACCCGAGGATGAACGGCGTAGGAGTTGAAGAGCATGGGTCGCGCCGCGGGCCACCGCCGATCAGGCGCTCGCGGCCCCCAAGGCGCGCCCCGAATCGAGGTTGCGGGTTGACGGCGACTGGGCATCGCTCAGGCGCGGGCAGGGCGCCTCGCCAGGGCATGAGCCGCTCTGCCGTGGGCGCGCGCCCTGTCGTGCGCAAAGGACGGAGGCGCCCCGTGTCCCGCAGCGGAGCGACTCCGTTCAGCAATCCCGAGCACGGCCGCCCTCCCGGCCCGCACCGGGGCGACCGATTCAAGGCTGAGCCACGGAGTCGGGAGTCGCGACCGGACCCGCGGGGATCAGTTGTAGATCAGCTCGGACCAGCGCCCGGCGTCGATCAACTCCTGCTTGCGGGCGCGCCAGGCCTCCATGGAGCCCGCCTGCTCGGCCATCACCTTGTCGAGCACCGTGGCGATCTTGCCCAGCCCTGAGACGAAGACGTAGGTATTGGGCTCGGCGATCAGGGCGCAGGCGTCCGCCGCATTGGCCTTCAGCCCCTGCTCGAGTGCCTGGGACGACGACATCAGCGGGCGGGTGCCCATGGCCTTGAAGGCCTTGAAGGTCTTGTCATCGTAGTAGTTCGCGAGGTCGCTCTCCTCGTCATTGGCATACATCAGGTCGAGACCCGTGCGGCCGCCGTAGTAGAGCCGCACCTGGCCCTTCCAGCCGCCCCGACGCTCGTAGATGGATTGGGCGAATGCCCGGAAGGGGGCGATGCCAGTACCGGTGCCGATCATGAGCAGGTTGACGGTATTGTCGCGGGGGATCTTGAAGGGGCTGAGATAGGGCCCGCTGATCGTGATGGTCTGGCCGGGCCTGGCGTCACACAGATAGTTGGATGCAATCCCCGGATAACGCTCGCCGCTCACCTCGTCGAGGTAGAAGCAGCGCCGAACCAGCAGATCGATGATGATCTCGTTCCTGATCGGGGAGGTTGCGCGCGTTGGCGATGGAGTAACGACGCAGGTGGTAGGGGTTGCCAAAGGGATGCGGGCCGGGAACGACCACCCCGATGCTCTGGCCCTCGACGAACTGGAAGGCGGGGTCGAGTACCTGGATCACCAGGTGCCGTACCTCATCCGAGGTCGCCGGGGTGATGCGCCGGGTCTCCTCGATGATCGCCTCGGTGGTCGGGCCGATCTCGGCCGGAAGATCGCTCATGGTGCTGCTCCAAATCGCCTTGTCATGTCCAGCGGCCCGCGTGCGGGCCTGCCTCGTCTGCGGTTGTCGCGACGTCGTCTGGCTGCGCCGCCCGGGTTGGCGCTCAGCCCAGGATGCCCCGCAGTCGATGGTTGTCATCCCAGGGCGAGTGTAACCGGTCCGATGTCAGTCTTTCGTTCCCGCGCGAGCGCCCTGATGATCGAAACAGGAGACCTCGCGACTCGCTACTTGGCACTCGCGCCGTCGGGCCTATCGCCTCCCGCTCGCAGGCCCCGCTCCCGCAGGAGCATCCCCCGCCGCAGCCGCCCTCCCTGATCGATAGGGCCCGAGCTCAGGGTGTCGGGCGGCAAAGCGGGCATAGACCGACTGCACCCAGATCCAGCCGATCAGCACGGCGAAGATCACCAGGGACGCGACCAGGAACCTAGCCATGGGAGCCCCCGAGCCCGGCGAAGCCCATGAAGGCCAGCGACAGGAGTCCGGCGAGCATCAGGGTCAGGGCCGCCCCCTGGCTCACGTTGGGGACCCGCGCCAGGGCGAGACGCTCACGCAGACCGGCCATCAGCATCAGCGCCAGGGTGAAGCCCGCGCCGGCGCCCAGGGCGTAGACCAGGCTCTGGACGAGGTCGTATTCCTTGGCGGTCTGGAACAGTGCGAGCCCGAGGATCGCGCAGTTCGTGGTGATCAGTGGCAGGAAGATGCCCAGGGAGCGGAACAGGGTCGGGCTGTAGCGCTTGACGAACATCTCCACCAGTTGGACCGCCGAGGCGATCACGGCGATGTAGCAGATCAGGCGCAGGAACTCGAGGTCGAGCGCCACCAGCAGCCGGTTGATGCCATAGGCCGAGAGTGAGCTCACCAGCATCACGAAGATCACCGCGAGCCCCATGTTCCAGGCGGTCTCCTTCTTCGCGGAGACGCCGAGGAAGGGGCAGATCCCGAGGAACATGGCCAGCACGAAGTTGTTGACCACGGCCGCGTTCAGGAAGATGTTGGGCAGTGACTCAGGCTGCATTGGTGCGTGCCCCGCTCTCCAAGACCTTGCGCTCCGCTCGGGCCTTGATCCAATTGAACAACAGGAGCCAACCGCCGAGGACGAAGAAGCCCCCGGGCGGCAGGATCATCACCACCCAGGGCTGGAAGCCCTCGGCGAAGAGCTGCACCCCGAACAGGGTGCCATTGCCCAGGATCTCGCGCACCGATCCCAGGGCCAGCAGGGCCAGGGTGAAGCCCATGCCCATGCCCAGTCCGTTCACCAGGGTCGGCACCAGCCGCTGCTTCGAGGCGTAGGCCTCGGCACGGCCGAGGATGATGCAGTTCACCACGATCAGCTGGATGAAGGCGCCGAGCGCGGCGTAGAGGTCCAGGCTGATGGCCTGGATGCCGTAGTCCACCATGGTCACGAAGGTGGCGATGATGACGATGTAGCTCGCGATGCGCACCTGCTTCGGGATCCAGCGGCGCAGCAGCGAGACCAGTGCGCCCGACCCCAGCAGCACGAAGGTGGTGGCCAGACCCATGGCGATGGCATTGATCGCCGAGTTGGTCACCGCCAGCACGGGGCACATGCCGAGCAGCATCACGAATACCGGGTTCTCCTTCCACAGACCCCGCAGGAAGGTGTCGAGGGTCAGGTCCTCTTGACGGTTGGGCAGCTTAGACATGGCTCAATCACGCGGGGGCGTTGGTTGAATGACTCGCGAGCTCGGCACCCGGGTCACGGTTGGGCAACCAGCAGGTCAAGACTCCGCGCCACGGCCGGCACCACCACCTGGGCCGCCTGATCGGCTGCCCGACCCATGGCCTTGGACGAGATGGTCGCGCCGGAGACGGCGTCGATCTGCCATGGCTCGGTCTTGGTGCCGTGCTTGACGGTGACGATGGGATTGGCGAGCCCGCTGCCATCGGCGCTGAGTCTGGCGTCCAGGGCGCGGAAGTTCTCGAGGAAGGCCGGGTCCTTCTCGATCTTGTCCCCGAGACCCGGGGTCTCGGTGCTCTTCAGCACCCGGCTTCCCACGATGCACTCGCAGCCCGGGTCGTAGCCGAATAGGAATTCGATCACGCCGGCATAGCCCTGGGCGGCGCCGGGGAAGGCCATGCCCTTAAGCGCCCCGGCGGCGTCGAAGGCAGCATAGACCGGGGTGCCCACAACCCCCTCGCCTGGGGGCACCAATCGACCCTCCGCGATCACGAAGTCGCGCTTCGCCACGGCGCCCGGTATCACCTGGAAGACCGCGTGCTCGGTTCGCAGGCGCTGGTTCTCGGCGATGATCGGCAGGGTCGCCTGATAGACGAGCACCACCAGCAGGCCCGAGATGGTCGCGATGCCGCCCAGGGTGGCGAACATCGACAGGCTCGGGGTCGCTGCGCCCGCGGGCTGGTCCCTGCCGGCGGCTGGGGCGACTGGACCGCTCGAGCTTCAGATCCTCTCCGCTGGCACTCATGATCCGCCGACCTCCTTGCCCTGCCGCCGGGCGCCGGCCCGGACCTGCGCCGTAGATACGCGGCTGGGTCCAGTCCGAGATCAGCGGACTGGCGGCATTGGCGATCAGGATGGCGTACATGACACCCTCGACCAGGCCGCCGAAGAGCCGGATGACCACCGTCAGCACGCCGATCAGGACACCGTAGAGCACCGCCCCGCGCGGCGTCACCGGCGAGGCCACCATGTCGCTCGCCATGAACCAGGCCCCCAGCATCAGCCCGCCCGAGGACAGCACGAACCAGGGGGACGGATAGCCCGCCCCGTCGTAGAGCCAGAACGGCAGCGCGGTGAGGGCGGCGCTGGCGAGCACCGCCACCGGGATGCGCCAGTCCATGCAGCGCCGCCAGGCGAGCCAGAGCCCGCACAGCAGGATCAGCAGGGCCGAGGTCTCCCCCGCGGAGCCCGCCACCATCCCGGTGAAGACCTCGCCGATGGGCGGCTCGATGTGCTCGAACTTCTGCAGGGCCAGGGGCGTGGCGCCGCTCCAGGCATCCAGTCGAAGACCCGCGATCCAATCGGCGACCGGCACCGGCTGCATGAAGGGCGCGGTGAGGGTGGAGGGGATCAGCTCGGCGAAGCCGCCCGGGGCGAAGGCCGGGGTCCAGGTGGTGATGGCGACCGGGAAGGCCGCCTGGACGAAGGCCCGCCCCACCAGCGCCGGGTTCATCACGTTGAACCCGAGGCCGCCGAACAGGGCCTTGCCGAGCCCGATCCCGATGATCGCGGCGACCGCCGCCATCCACAGGGGGAAGCCAGGTGGCAGGGTGAGACCGAGCAGGAGTCCGGTGATCACCGCCGAGCGGTCGCTCACCGTATCGCCCAGCCCGCCCAGGCGCGAAAAGACCCACTCGGTTGCGACCGCGACCAGGGTGGTGGTGAGCAAGAGGAGCAGCGCGCTCAGGCCGAACTGATAGACCGCGAAGGCGGCGATGGGCAGCAACGCGATGACCACGTTGGCCATGATCTGGTCGACGCTGCGCGCCCGCTTCAGGTGCGGGGAGGTGCGGATCTCGATGGGCTGGGCCATGGGCTACTGGCTGGCGTCCCGGTTGATGGACTTGGCGATGCGGAAGTACTGGGTCAGCGGGATGTTCGACGGGCAGACATAGGCGCAGCTGCCGCATTCGAAGCACTGGTCGAGATGGAACTCGGCGGCCATCCGCTCGTAATCGCGCGCCTGGGCGAGCTGGCCCAGCATGGAGGGGTTGAGCTGGACCGGACAGGCCTTGAGACACTCGGCGCACTTGATGCAGGGGTAGACCTTGCGCGTGGCGAGATCCGCGTCGTCGCGCTCGAGGGCGACCACGCCCGACACCGCCTTGGTCACGGGCACGTCCAGGCTGGCCACGGCCATGCCCATCATGGGCCCGCCCAGGATCACCTCGCCCAGGGTCTCCCGGGTCCCCACCTGCCCCAACAGGAACCGCAGCGGGGTACCGATGGGCACCATGAAGTTGCCGGGGCGCTCGACGGCGGGACCGCTCACGGTCACCACCCGCTCGATCAGCCCTCGGGAGCGCGGCAGCAGATCACCCATCTGCGCCAGGGTGCCGACGTTGTAGACGGCGACGCCCACATGGGCCGGCAGGCCGCCCACCGGGACCTCCTTGCCCAGCAGGCTCTTGATGAGCATCTTCTCCGCGCCCTGGGGATACTTGGTCTCCACCGCCTCGGCGGTGATGGGCAGGTCCGGGGTCCGGGCCAGGCGCTCGCGGATATGGCTCACGGCGTCGAGCTTGTTGTCCTCCACCCCGATGATGGCCCTCCGGGCGCCCGTGGCCGCGAGCGCCAGTCTGACCCCTCGGATCAGGGCGTCGGTGTGCTCGAGCATGATGCGGTGGTCGCAGGTGAGATAGGGCTCGCACTCGCACCCGTTGACGATCACCGTGTCGATGGTCGCCCCGGCGGGTGGCTTCATCTTCACGTGGCTGGGGAAGGCCGCGCCGCCCAGCCCTACCAGCCCGGCGTCCTGGACCGCGGTGACGATCTCGTCCGGGGTCATGGCCCGCAGGTCGCGCTCCTCGTCGTAGAGCACCTGCTGGGTGGCCCCCTCGTAGACCTTGAGGAAGATGGCCGGGGCCTTGGGGCCCTCGGCGGTGGGCGCCAGGTCGATGGTGCGGATCACCCCGGTGGCCGGGGCGTGCATGGGCACCGACATGAAGCCCGCCGCACGGGCGATCGGCTCGCCGCGCACCACCTCCTGACCCGGCTTGACGATCGGCTCGGCGGGGCGGCCCTTGTGCTGGGCGAGGGGGATGATCAGCTCCGGGGCGAAAGGCAGCCGGCGGATCGGCTTATCCGCCGTGAGCTCCTTGTGCTCGACCGGGTAGATGCCGTGGTCGAAGGTCTTGCGGCGTTGGAGGAAGGAAAAGACACCCATGGTTTCGGCCGATCCAGTTCCCTAGGGTTGCCGCCCAAGGTCTTGATCTTGTTCGAGCTTCTCCTCGAGCCACTGTTGGATGAGATCCTGCTCGCTGATTCCGCGGCGATCCGCGGCACGACGCACGCGTTCCGACAGGCTGCCCTCCACGGCCAGGTAACGCCTCTGGGACGCGATGGCCACGTCGAAGGTCACCTCCTCCTGCCCTCCGGTCTCGGTGGCATCATGGTTATCCCAAAAGGCCCCGACGTCCCGATAGGAGTCCGAGTTGGAGATGGGTGTCTTAGGTGTCATAGCGCTTTTTCTCTTTCGAAGACATATCGCGGGCGGAAACGATGATCGCCCGTTGATCCCTGGTGTAGATGAAGAACACCGCCAGGGGTCGCCCTCGGGCCGTTCGTCCGAAGGCGCCAATGACATCCTCACCCGGTGTGAATCCGGCCTCCTTGAGAACGAACCGGGGGTGATTCTCGAGGACCTCGATGACCTCACCTTCCCCGACCTGGTGCTTCCATCGGAGCTTGTCGACGATGTCCTCGAGCCAGACCACATGTCGGATCTCCAATGGCGTCCCTCAGTCAACCTTGGCCCTACTGGTACTTCTCGGCCCGCTTCAGTAGCTTGTCGACCCCCGCCTCGCTCGGGTTCCAGGGCGTGCCGGGGTGGATGCATCCGGCGGTGCACTTCTCCGCTGCCTTGACGATGTCCTTGTAGGGTCCGCCCTTGGGGTCGACGATCTCGACCTTCTTGTCGGCGTTGTACTTGAAGATCTTCGGGTTGATGGTGGTGCATTCATCGCAGGCGGTGCACTCCGGGGTCTCGACCCAGACTGGCTCCCAGCCCGCGGCGGCCGCGCCGTTGCCACCCCCATTGGCACCCGCCGAGATGGGACTCGAGCCATTGCCGCCGGCGCCGGTGAGGGCGGCCAGGGCACCGGGGTCGCCGCCGGCCATAGCGAGCAGGCTGGTGGTGAGCTTTTGCGCCATCTCCGCCTTGGCCTGGTTGCGCACCGCCTCGACATCGACCTTGCCCAGCTCGCCGCAGAGACCGCGCAACTGGGTCCAGAAGGATTGGCGCTCCTCGCATGAGCGCACCAGCTCCTCGGCCACGATCACCCGCATCAGGCGGTTCTTCGCATCGACCGCCCAGACGTAAGGGAAGAGCCCCTCGCGGTCATCGGGCTCCATCTCCAGGAGCTCGGCGAGCGGGACCATGGAGTCGTTCCAGGTCTCGGGAGGCGCCTTACGGAAGTGCTTGCGGAAGCGCCCCTCGGTCATGGCGAAGTCGGCGAAGGTGAAGGGCACCTCCATGGAGGCCTCCTCGCCCTTCTCGTTGGTGTACTTGATGGTCCAGTCGATCCAGTCCTTCTCGAGATCCGGGTTGCCCTCGATGGAACAGCAGTCCTCGAAGGTGGTGCCCGCGTCCGGGTCGTAAGAGAACAGGGGGTAGGCGCGCGACTCCACGGCCATCCGGCTGTGGTGGTTGGACATGTCGTCGCCGATCCCGTGCTCCGGCTGACAGGCGGAGTAGATGTTGAAGAGCGCCGGACGGCGGCTGTTCAGACCATCGATGTAACCCTCCAGCAGATGGGTCATGTGGGAGATGGAGCTGGACAGCACGAAGCTGGTGCGATGGGCCATGCCGATCAGGGCCATCTCCTTGCGGATCTCGGTCTTGCCTTTCCAGGCCTTGCCGTAAGGACTCATATCCGCCACCTGGCCGATGAAGCCCGAGGTGCAGGCCTGGCCGCCGGTGTTGGAGTAGACCTGGGTGTCGAGCACCATCACCTTCACCGGATGCCCGGAGGCCAAGACCCGCGAGAGGTTCTGGAAGCCGATGTCGTACATGGCCCCGTCGCCGCCCACCGCGACCACCGGCGGACACAGCAGCCACTCCTCATCGCTGAACTTTTTCCAGTCGAAGTAGGTGAAAAAGTCGCGGTGCTCGCCGTCCTTGAACTTGCCCTCGAGCTCCAGCCTTGCCATGCGCAGCGCCTTGAAGCCCTCGGCCATCTTGCGCATGTGCCCCTCGAAGACACCCATCGCGATGGATGGTGAATCCTGGAACAGATGGTTGGACCAGGGGAAGGGGTAGGGATTGAACGGCCAGGTGGAGCCCCATACGGACGAGCAGCCCGTCGCGTTGATGATCCCCATCTCCGCGCGCGGCTGGGCCTTGGTGTACTGGGTCTTGAGATGGCGGAGCTTGTCGAGCAGCCCGGTCACCCATCTAAGCCACTCGGGGTCCACGGGATCGGCCCGATGGCCCGGGTCCAGCCCGGCGGTGAGATCCGTGAGGGTCAGGTCCGAGTCCTTGTGACCCTCGATCACCTTGGCGATCGCCGCCGTGTTGCTGAGGTCCATGGCGGCCGCGAGCTTGAGGCGCACATGGGTCTCGAGCCGGTTGATGAGGTCGTCGATCTCGGCGAGATGGGCCTTCACCCGCGGCTGCATGAGCGCCGTCACCGTGGCGGTGAAGAGATGGATCACCGTCTTCTCGCCGCAGCCCATGCAGGAGCCATCTCCGGCCACCACCGACTGATAGTTGGCCTTGTCGAGCAGCAGGGTCTCCAGGGCGCCGATCTTGTCGTTCAGGTCATCGATGCGGATGAACTCAGGGGCGGTGGTGGGCAGATCGAGCCAGGTGTCCCACTTGGCGCGCATCTGGGCGATCGACTCCGTGGTCTGGGGCACCGCCACCAGGGCGGCGTCATCACACACCTCGATACACTCCATGCAGCCCTTGCAGGTGTAGGGGTTCACGGTGATGCTGAAGAGCCCGCCGGAGCCCTTCTGCTTCTTCTCGCGGTTGCTCCAGTAGGGCTTGGTGATGGAGAACTGATAGTCGCCGAGGGCCTCCATCATGAGGCCGAACTCCTTCTCCGCCGCGGCCTTCTGCTCCGGCTCGCCGGCGAAGGCGGCGAGGGTCTCGAGCACCGCCTGGTCCATCAGGGCGCCCATGTCGGCGGAGTCGCCGGCGGGCTCGATCAGCTCGCGCAGGCGCTTCTCGACGTTGCGGGTCTCACGCCGCAGGTGCTGGGTCGGCATCCCGCGCTCGACCCGCGCGATGGCGGCGGCGAAGACCTCGGAGACGCTGTTCACCAGACCCGGGATGGCGCTGTCGGGACACACCGAGAAGCAGTTCCCGCAGGCGGTGCAGTTCTCCGGGACGTACTTCGGGTACTCGAAGCGGATCTGGGTCATGTCCCGGTAGACGCCCGTGGAGGCGGGCATGAACGACATGGCCATCTGGGGGTCGGCCAGGTTGTCGCTGCCGCGGCCGGTCGCGTAGAAGACGCCGGTCTGCTCCCAGAAGCGATGCACGTCCGAGACCCCGCCCTCCCCCTCCGGCAGCTGCTTGAGCATCACCGGCAGGGTCGGCGCCCGGCGCGCCAGGGCGTGGCCCACGTTGAGTGGCTGCGCCTTGACCTCCTCGGGGATCTCGGTCACCTCGTCGAAGCCGCGACGCACGATGCGCAGGTTGTCCTGGACCACGCGCTCGCCCTTGGCCCCGAACTTGTGGCGCAGCTGTTCCTCGATGGCCGCGAACAGACCGGCCTCATCGAGACCCGCCCGCTCCATCAGGGGCGAGGCGGCGAAGAAGGCCCCCTGGAAGGCGTTGCCCTGCATGCGGTACTGCAACTCGGGATTGGAGGCCTCCTCGCGGGCGATCTTGAAGCCGTCCATGAAATAGCAGCGAATCCCGTGGTCGACGATGTACTTGCGCGCCTGGAGCGGAAAGCTCGCCCACACCTCCGCCGGATCCTCGAAATACGACTGGATGATGAAGGAGCCGCCGTTGTCGAGGCCCGCCAGCGGGTTGGAATGGGTGAAGACATTGGGATCCGGCGACATCACCACGTCCACATAGGTGTACTCGCAGTTGAGCCGGATGGGCTCGGGGGCCGCGGAGAGGAAGTAGGTGGTCGGCTGACCCTTCTTCTCGGAGCCGTATTTGGGATTGGCGCGGATGTCGAAGCCCAACAGCTCGTAGAGGGTCATAGCGAGGTTCTTGCCCGTGGTCACGGCGCCCCAGCCGCCCACCGAGTGCATGCGCACGGTGATGGCGCCCTTGGGCAGCAGGTTCGGGTTCTCGCTGCCGCGCAGTGCGAGCTCGCCGAGCCGGGGATAGGCGTCCAGGAGCTTTTGGATGCGGATCTCGTCCTTGGGATCGGCCGGCTCGCGCACGAAGTCGATGGAGAGATAGAAGAACTTCCGATGGGCGCCGTTGGGGAGCATGTTCTCCACCGCCGCGATCAGGCCCTCCGGCTGGAGGTCACGCGAGCCGAGCCCGTAGCAGCCGGAATAGAGCCGCGGCATCTCGCCCTGCTTGTAGACCGGGTAGTCGGGATAAGGCAGGGCCTCGCCCTTGACCATTGCCCCGTTCTCGAGGCACTTGGTGAGCGCCGCGCGCACTTCGCGCATGATCGGCAGGTCCTCGGCAAGGGGCTGGTCGGTCCGCTCGAGCACCGCCACGCCCTTCTTGCCCTGAAGCATGCGGGCCACCAGGTCGCCCGGGAACGGACGCCACATGGTCAGATTGACCACGCCGATCTTGATGCGACGGGTGGCGCGCAGATAGTCGGCCACCGCCTCGGCCTGGGTGATCATGCTGCCCTGGCCGAGGATCACATATTCCGCATCGTCGAAGTCGTAGCCGCTGACGCGCTGGTAGTGGCGGCCGGTGAGCTCGCCGAACTCCGCCATGCATCGGTCGGCGATGGCCTCGATATGATCGAAGAAGTACGGGCGCTGGCCCGCCACGGACTGCATGTAGGCATCCTGGTTCTCCACCGGTCCGGAGAGCAGCGGGTTGTCCACGTCCCACACCAGGGGCACGCGCCGGCGGGTCTCGCCGTAGACCAGACGCTGGCCCGGGGTCGGGCAGGGGATGATGTCGTCCGGGCGGCCCAGGAACTCGGCGATCAGCTCGCGCTCCGGGACCATCAGGGGCTCGATCAGATGGGTGGTGAGGAAGCCGTCCTGTCCGACCGCGGCCGGGGTGAGCGAGAGCTCGGCGATCTTGCGCCCGATCAGGCCGAGGTCTGCGGCCTCCTGGGCGTTCTTGCCGAACATCTGGCAGAAGCCGGTGTCGTCGATGCAGTGATAGTCGTCGTGACCGCAGTGGACATTCAGGCTCGACTTGGTGATGGCCCGGGCGCCAATGTTGAGCACATAGGGCAGGCGCTTGCCGACCGCCGCGTAGAGCGACTCGTGCATGAAGGCGATGCCCTGGGCCGAGGAGAAGTTCACCGCCCGCAGACCCGACATGGACATGCCCGCGGTCACCGCCGCCGCGGCGTGCTCGGACTCGGGCTCGACGAAGATCAGCGGATGACCGGAGATATTGATATGGCCGTTGGCCGTCTCCTCGGCCCAGTACTCGCCCATCTGGGTAGACGGGGTGATGGGATAGGCGCCGGCCGCGTCGGAGGCCTCCCGCTCGCACATGATCACCGCGGAGTTACCGTCCATCGCCATGCGCGTGCCGGGATACTTCACCTGTTTCGTCTCGTCTTTCTTTCCGAACATGGCCCTTCTCTGGATTCAGTCCACAGTCGTGAGTTGTCGGTCGGCCAGCGCGGGCTCAACCGGCCGCGGGCAGCGCCCCCTTGCGGATCACCTTGCGCGCATCCCGGCCCTTGATCACCCCACCGTCCTTCTCCAGCCACACGATGGCGCCGGTCGGGCAGCGCTCGATGGCGACCTTGGAGGCCAGGGGGTTCTTGTCGTAATCGATGGTGGCGAGATTGTCTCGGATGGTGATCAGCCCCTCGGGCGAGTCCTGCGCGCAGCGCCCGCAGGCGGTGCAGACCACCCGGCACTCGTGCTCGGCCTCGTCACCGAAGGCCTGGTTGCTGCAAGCCACCCATAGCCGGTGGCTGACCGGGTGGAGGGAAAACAGCTGCTTCGGGCAGACGGTCACGCAATCCCCGCAGGCGGTGCACTTGGATTCGGTCACCACCGGCAGGCCGTGGGCATCCAGATGGATGGCGTCAAATTCGCACACCTCGGCGCAGTCCCCGAATCCTAGGCAGCCCCAGCTGCAGCCCTTGCCGCCCCCCGCGACCAGAGCCGCGCCCCGGCAGGAGGCGACACCGCCCCCGTAGGAGGCCCGGATAAAGGCGACATGGGTGCCCCCCGCACAGGCGAGACGCGCCACCCGCCGCTCGCCAGCCCCCAGATCCACCCCCAGAAAGTCGGCGATCAGCTGGTTCATCGCCGGGGCGTTGACGGTGCACTTGCCCGGCTCGATGCGCCGCTCGACCAGCATCTCGGCGAACTGCCGGCAGCCCGCCGTGCCGCAGGCCCCGCAATTGGCCTTGGGCAGCAGGTCCTCCACCTCGTCGATACGCGGGTCCTCGTAGACGTAGAGCTGGCGATTGGCGACCACCAGCACGGCAGCGAGGATCAGGCCCAGGGCGGCCATGAAACCGGCAGCGGTCAGGATGTGTTCCATCGAAATCCGGGTGTCGGTGCGTTCCGTTATCAGGGAGCCGCCGGCGATCTGCCACCTCGGCGCCGAGACGGGAACGGCATATTAAGAACCACTGATGCACCTGCGTCCAGAATGGTGATCAATCGGGTGTTTTGGGTCCTGCCGAAGCGGGTGGAAGAGACCCTGCGCCATGACCGCTCAGAGTAACGGCTCCCCCATCCTCGCCCCATGACTTGGGACAAGCCGAGGACCGGCCAGGCGGACGGTTGCGGCAAACTGGGCGCCACCGTCCACCCCGGCCGCCCTTACGACTGCTCGCACGACACCGAATCCACCGCATGTCGGGTATAGAATCGCGGTACCCCGAACCCCCGCCCCGAAACCCTCAGGAGCCACGCGTGACCCAGGAAGCCCACCAGCCGCCATCACTCAGCTATCGCGACGCGGGCGTCGACATCGACGCGGGCGAGGCCCTGGTGGAGCGCATCAAGCCCCTGGCGGCCGCCACCTTCCGCCCCGGGGTGATCACCGGGCTCGGTGGGTTCGGGGCGCTCTTCGAGCTGCCAGTCGACCGCTTCCGCCAGCCCGTGCTGGTGTCCGGCACCGACGGCGTCGGGACCAAGCTCAAGCTCGCGATCCAGCTCGGGCGCCACGACACCATCGGCATCGACCTGGTCGCCATGTGCGCCAACGACATACTGGTGAGCGGCGCCGAGCCCCTGTTCTTTCTCGATTACTACGCGAGCGGACGGCTCGACGTGGAGACCGCCGCCACCGTGGTGGCCGGCATCGCCCGGGGCTGCGAGCTCGCCGGCTGCGCCCTGACCGGCGGGGAGACCGCCGAGATGCCCGGGATGTACGGCGAGGGCGACTACGACCTCGCCGGATTCTGCGTCGGTATCGCCGAGAAGGCCGACCTGATCCTGCCCGATCGCATCAGACCCGGCGACCAGTTGATCGGGCTGCCCTCCTCCGGGCCCCACTCCAACGGCTATTCGCTGATCCGCAAGGTCATCGAGTTGAGCCAGGCGGATCTCGCCGCCGAGCTGGACGGCGCCCCCCTGTGGGAACGGCTGTTGGCACCGACCCGCATCTACGTGCGATCGGTGCTGCCACTGACCCGCGCCCTGCAGGTCCACGCCCTGGCCCACATCACCGGCGGCGGGATCACCGAGAACCTGCCGCGGGTCCTGCCCCCCGGCACCGAGGCCCGCGTGGACATGGGATCCTGGCGGCGCCCGGCGATCTTCGATTGGCTCCAGACCGAGGGGGGAATCGCCGAGACGGAGATGCGCCGCACCTTCAACTGTGGGCTGGGGATGGTGGTTTGCGTCGCCCCGGAGGACCTGGACCCGGCCCTGCGCCTGCTGCGTGAGGCTGGCGAGGAGCCCTGGCGCCTCGGTGAGATCGGCGCGACCAATGGGCCGCCTCGGGTCGTCTATGCCGGGAACCCGGCCCCATGACGCTGGGCGTCGGCGGGCCGTTGCGGGTGGTGGTGCTGATCTCCGGCAGCGGCAGCAACCTCCAGGCGCTCATCGACGCCCAGGGCGACAGCGTGCGGGTGGCGGGGGTGATCAGCAACGTCGCCGACGCCTACGGGCTGGAGCGGGCGCGACGGGCGGGCATCCCAGCCGAGACCCTGAGCCACCGGGACTTCGCCGACCGCCCCGCCTTCGACCAGGCCCTGGCGGACCTGATCGACCGCTTCGAGCCGGGGCTGGTGGCCCTCGCCGGTTTCATGCGCATCCTGACCCCGGGGCTCGTCGCCCGGTATGCCGGGCGCATGATGAACATCCACCCCTCGCTGCTGCCGAGGTTCCGCGGGCTGCACACCCACCAGCGGGCGTTGGAGGCCGGGGAGCGCGAGCACGGTGCGAGCGTCCATTTCGTGACCGCCGAGCTGGACGGGGGGCCGCTGATCATCCAGGCACGGGTGCCGGTGCTGCCCGATGATGATCCGGACCGGCTGGCGGCCAGGGTGCTCGCCGAGGAGCACCGGATCTATCCGGCGGCGGTGCGGCTGTTCGCCCAGGGCCGCCTGCGACTCGGGCCCTCCGGCGAGACCCTGTTCGACGGCACACCCCTGACCGCGCCCTTGACCCTCGACGCCGACGGCACGCCCGTCCGGCCGGCCTGAGTCGACCGCCCCTCAGAGCGCCTTCAGGGCCTCGACGATCGTGGCCGGCTCGACCCGGGCGCAGTAGTCCGTATCGGCGAATGCAAAGCGCACGACGCCGGCGGCGTCGATCACAAAGGTCCCGGGCACGGGCAAGACATGGCGTCCCGCTCCGTTGTGTGCGGCGAGATCCAGGTCGAAGTTGCGCCGATAGACATCGACCACCGCATCGGGCACCTCGAAATAGAGTGAGTAGGCGCGCATGGTCTCGCAGTCGAGATCACTCAGGATCTCGAAGGGATGGCCGTCTTTGGTCACCTGCTCCAGTGACTTGTCGGAGGTCTGGGGGTGATGGCGACGAGCCGGCCGCCGGCGGCCTCGATGGCGGGCAGGCTCTGCGTCAGACCGCGGAGCTGGAGGTTGCAGTAGGGGCACCAGGCGCCACAGTAGCTGAGCACCACGGGTCCCTCGACAAGCAGATCGGCGAGTCTCACCGTCTTGCCACGAGCGTTGGTCAGGGCGAACCCTGGCGCGACCTCGCCAACCCGGATCCCGGGGTCCGGCATGGCGGCGGCCAGATCCGCCGCCGCCCGCTCCATGGCGGCGCGATCCTCCGCGTCGACCTTTGGACCCTTGCCCGTCGCCCGCTCGGCCTTGAAGGCCTCGAGTGCCTCCCGATAGCTGGGCAGGGGCGCCTCGGCTGCGGACGCTGCGCTCAAGAGCAGGAGACAGGCGGCGGTCGCGAAGTGGACGCAGTTTCGGGATCGGGCCGGGGCGGGCATGAGGGCGATGCTCTGTTCATTTGGTGGGTCGCCGCAGGAATGACCAGCCGGGCGGAAGATCCATGTCGGCGCGCTGCGCCCCTGAAAGCGGGGCCGTCAGTGCTCGCACTGATCAAACCGCTCGCGCGCCCCCGGCAGCACCGTCAGCAGGAAGGTGGACACCAGGACCACCGGGGCCATCACCATCAGCACCAGGGCCAGGCCCAGCACGATGGTCTGCATCGAGCCGACGTCCGGCACCACATGCCGCGCGGCGAGGAACAACAGGATGGCCCCGAGGAAGAATACGGCGGAGACCACGACGCCTTCGCGCATGGTCTTGCAGCCGAGCACCAAGAGCTTGTTCGCCATGGGTCCGCTCCGTTTCGGTCAGGGTCAATAAGGTTCGATCAGGGCCGGGGCCCGGCCGAGGCCCCTGCGTGCGCAGTTCACCCGTGCCGGTTACTTCTTGCCCGCCGGGGATGTCGCCGCGTCGCCCTTGGCGCCCGTCCCGGAGAGACTTGCGGCACCGGTCAGCATCTTCTGGAACAGGTCCCAGGAGGCCATGGTCCCCGAGACATAGGGCTGGAAGAGCTTGATCGGGTCGTAACCCTCGGCCCCGGCCGCCATACGTTCGCGGATGTCGTCCATCATCTGGCGCTGGAACCCCTCCACGTCGGGCAGACCGAACAGCTTCCTGACCTCCTCGGGGGTGATCTCCATATCCATCGTGATCTTCATCGGCACTCCTCGGCGTTGCGGGCGATGGTCGAACTTTGGACGACCCATGCGCCCGGCGCAAGCCGGTCCGGCGCCCGGTGGCGGCCGATCCGGGCCGCCGGGGGCCGATGGGGCGGGTCAGTGCCGGCTGGCGCGGGGGACCGGCTCCGGGCCCACGGGCTCATCGACCACCAGGGCCGGTCTGACCCTTCGGCCGAGCAGCACACAGGCACGCTCGAAGGCCGTCCGCGCCTCGCGGGCGTTCCAATCCCAATCGGAAGGATGGGCATTGGTCTCGAACTGCCAGTGCCCGGTGGTGAGCACCGGCCCGAGACGGATCTCCAGGGTCCAATCGTGCCAGAACACGTCCGGCTTGCCGTCCTCAACGAACTCCAGCTCGGCCAGGCGGACATAGTTACCGGCGGAGTCGTCCATCGCGACCAGGTTCGACAGCACCAGTGTGTCGTCCACGCAGCTTGTCCAGCCCGTGTGCACCGCGCTCGCGGTGCCCATCAGCGCGTGCATCAGAAGCGACGGGGTGAGGGTCAGGCTGAGCGGTGTCTCCCAATCGGGCTCGCCGCTGGTGGTCGGGTCGGGGGGTTCTGGGCTCATGACGATGCGCTCCTGGGCGCCCGCGGCGATCGGCGGTAAAGGGCGACCGAATCCAGTGTACGTGCCCGGACCGCCCCATCACAACGCGCGCAGCTAAGGCCGGGCCGCGCGCTTCCGCCTCGGCCCATAAGCCGGTATCGTGACCTTCGGTCCGCAGTTCAGGAAACCGCCCCCATGAAGGTCGCCATCTTCTCCGATGTCCAGGCCAATCTCCCCGCGATGGAGACTGCGGTCGAGCACATCCTGGGGTGGGGCCCGGAGCTCGTCATCATGGCCGGTGACCTGGTGAACCGCGGCCCCAAGAGCCTGGAGTGCGTCGAGCTCTTCGACCGGCTGCGCCGCGAGCGGGGCTGGCTGCCGGTGCAGGGAAACCACGAGACCTGGGTGAGGCGCTGCGCCAGTGAGGCACCGCGCAACCCGCTGGAGGCCCAGACTCGCGCCTTCGCGGACTGGACCCAGGCACAGATCGCCGGGCGCATGGAGGCGATCAGCGACTGGCCGGATCATCTGTGCTTCTCCGGACCCGATGACGCGAGCTGGGTCCATGTGACCCACGGCACCATGGCCAGCAACCGGGAGGGGATCACCGCCTCGACGCCCGACGACCGTCTGGTCGGCAAGCTCCCGCCGGACATCGCGCTCTTCGTCACCGCCCACACCCATCGCCCATTGGAGCGGATGGTGGACGGGATCCCCGTGCTGAACGTGGGCTCGGTCGGCTCGCCGTTCGACGGCGACCCGCGGGGCAGCTACGCCCAGCTCACCTGGACCCGGGGCGCCTGGGGCTGGCGAGTCGTGCGGTTCGAATATGATCGCGCGCGCGCCGCGCGCGACTTCCTCAATTCGGGGTTCATCGAGGGCGGCGGGCCCTTGGCGCGCATCCTGTACGAGGAATGGCGACAGGCCCGTCTGTTGATGCCCTACTGGCGACGGGACTACGAGCCCGCAGTGCTCGCCGGGGAGCGGGACCTCGAGGAGGCCGTGGGCGACTTCATGACCGAGGTCGCCCTGGCCGCCTGAGCCTAGGGACTGCCGAGGGACTAGCGACCACAGGGAAGGGGTTCGCCGCCGATCCCGCGCGCCGGGCGCATGCGCGCCCGGAGCCGGCACAGCCAGTCCGGCATGGGACGACTGGTCAGGTAGACCAGGAGGCCCGAGCCGATCAGGGCGAAGAACACCAGGGCGACCCAGGGGTTCTCGACAGGGGCCCCGATGCCATAGACCAGCATCGAGAGACCCAGGAAGAGCAGGGAGCTCACAAGACCAACCATCAATGGAATCATAACTGTCTCCTTCAAACAACGCTGGATACTATATTAGACGTTACTTATAAATAAGCAATCCAATGCACCGCCGAAGGAGCCCCGGATCAGGGATTTCTGATCTCTAGAAACAAATAGATACGATCCCAAGTGTCGCTCGCACGGCGCGGTTGCTGGCCCCGAGTCCCGCCTTCCGGCCTGGTGCCGCCCTTGGAACAGAATTGCAACGAGTTGTAACAGCGCAACAGCCGCGGGCCCCAGAGCGGCCCGGGAGCCCCCATGAACGATCCCGATGCACTCCACCGCTTCCTCTTCCAGCGGCTCGGCATCCGCGGCAACCTGGTCCACCTGGACGCGAGCTGGCGTGCCGTGCTCGATGCGCACCCCTACCCGGCGCCTGTGCGCGCACTCCTCGGTGAGGCCCTTGCCGCCGTCAGCCTGCTCGCGGCCACCATCAAGCTCGATGGCTCGCTGATCCTGCAGGCCCAGGGCAGTGGGCCCCTGCGCACCCTGGTGGCCCAGGCGACCAGCTCCCGCACGGTGCGGGGCCTCGCCCGCTGGGAGGGGGATGTCCCGGAGCAGGGCGACCTTGCCGCCCTGTTCGGAGAGGGCCGCCTGGTCTTGACCATCGAGCGCGGCCGGGGCGAGCCTTACCAAGGCATCGTCCCCTTGGCCGGGTCCAACCTGACGGCCGCCATCGAGCGCTATTTCCAGGACTCCGAGCAGCTGCCGACCCGGCTCTGGCTGGCGGCGGACACGCGCCGCGCGGCCGGGCTGCTGTTGCAGCGACTCCCCGCCGCGCCGACCAGTGCGGAGGCGCAGGCCGACGACGATTGGATCCGGCTCGGGCTGCTCGGCGATACCCTGAGCCCGGACGAGCTCATCTCCCTACCAACCACCGACCTGCTTCATCGGCTCTTCCACGAGGACACCCTGCGCCTGTTCGAGGCCGAGCCCCTGGCGTTTCGCTGCGGGTGCTCCCGGGGCCGGATCGACGACATGCTGCGCGCCCTGGGCGAGACGGATGCCATGGACATCGTCGCCGAGCAGGGGGCAATAGAGGTCACCTGCGAGTTCTGCAACCGGGTCTATCGCCTGGATGTGGTGGACGCCGGACAGATCTTCGCCGAGATCTCGCGTCACGAGACCCCGCCCGCCCACCACTGACCCGACCGATGGATCCTCGTAGTCCGCACGCCAGGTACCGTCGCAGATGAGCGGTCTCGCCGCGACCCTCCAGCCGCTCCTCGGGATCATCGTGATCCTCGCGCTGGCCTGGGCCCTGAGCGAGAACCGCCGCGCCGTGCCCCCGCGCCTGATCCTGGCGGGCCTCGCGCTTCAGGTGGGCCTCGCCGTGCTGTTGCTGAAGCTGCCCCCGGCCAAGCAGGCCTTCCTGGCCTTGAACCAGCTGGTGCTCGCCGTGCAGCGCGCCACCGAGGCGGGGACCGGCCTGGTATTCGGCTACCTGGGCGGCGCCCCGGCACCCTTCGAGATGGCCCATCCACAGCACGCCTTCGTACTCGCCTTCCAGGCCCTGCCCCTACTCCTGGTCATCAGCGCCCTCTCGGCCCTGCTCTTCCACTGGCGGATACTGCCGGTGCTGGTACGCGGATTCGCCTGGATGCTGCGCCGCACCCTAGGCACCGGCGGACCCCTCGGCCTCGCCGCGGCGGCCAACGTCTTCGTCGGCATGACCGAGGCACCGCTCCTGATCCGTCCCTATCTGGCGAGCCTGTCGCGCAGCGCCCTGTTCGGACTCATGGTGTGCGGCATGGCCACGGTCGCCGGCACGGTGATGGTGCTCTACGCGAGCATCCTCGGCACGGCCATCCCGGACGCCATGGGCCACATCCTCACCGCCTCACTGGTGAGCGCCCCGGCGGCGCTGCTGATCGCCGGGATCCTGATCCCCGAGACGGGTCCGGTGGACCAGGCCCCCGCCCCCATCGCCGACCAGTCACGCGGGGCCATGGACGCCATCACCCGCGGGACCCTCGACGCCATCCCCCTGTGGCTCAACATCCTGGCCATGCTGGTCGTGATGGTGGCCCTGGTGGGACTCCTGAACCAGGGGCTGGGGTTGCTGCCGGCGGTATGGGGCGAGCCCCTCACCGCCCAACGCCTCTTGGGATGGATCATGGCGCCCCTGGTGTGGCTGATCGGCATCCCCTGGGGCGAGGCGACCACCGCGGGGGCCCTGATGGGTCTCAAGACCGTGCTGAACGAGCTGGTGGCCTACGTGGAGCTGGCCGCCCTGCCCGAAGGGGCGCTGAGCCCGCGCAGCCGACTCATCATGACCTATGCCCTGTGCGGCTTCGCCAACCTCGGCAGCCTGGGGATCATGATCGGCGGTCTGGGGGCACTGGCGCCGGAGCGGCGCGATGAGATCGTGTCGCTGGGGATGCGCTCCATCCTCGCCGGCACCCTCGCGACCCTCATGACAGGCGCGGTGGTCGCCCTGCTGCTCCCTCAGACCATGTGAATCGCGGATGCCCGAGCGCGTCCTCGCGGATGCGGCCGGTTATCGCCGAGGGCGCCGGTCACTCGCCGGGCCGGCAGGCGGCGATCCCCACGACGACCGCGGTCACGTTGTCGCGGCCGCCCCGCTCGCAGGCCTGGCGGACCAGGGAGCGGGCCGCCTCCGCGGGGGCCGACGCGCCGAGGACGGCGGCGATGCCGTCACCCGGGAGCTCCCGATAGAGTCCGTCGCTACAGAGCAGGTAGCGATCGCCTGGCCGCAGGCGCTCCAGGCCGAGGTCGATCTCGAGGTCCGGATCGCTCCCCACCGCCCGTATCAGCACATTCGACGCCGGATGCGACTCGGCCTGCTCCGGGGTGAGGAGCCCGGCATCGACCATCGCCTGGACCTGGCTGTGATCGCTGGTGAGCTGCACCAGCTCGTCGCCCCGCAGGCGATAGATCCGGCTGTCGCCGACCCACAGGAGCGCGCAATGACCTTCAAGCGCGATCATGGCACAGACGGTGCTGCCGACCACCCCCTGGCCCAGGGCATCCGCCAGCTCCAGGAGCTGGCGGTTCGCTTCCTGTATCAGGGCGCACACCCTCACCGCCGCCCTGCCCATATGGGCTTGATGGGTATAGCCCCCGAGCGCGTCCACCAGCGCGCGGCTTGCCCGGGCACCCTCCGCGTGTCCGCCCATGCCGTCGGCCACGACCCAGAGACCCAGGTCCGGGCGATCCAGGAAGGCGTCCTGGTTGATGGTACGGACCTGCCCCTGATCGGTCGCGCCGCCTGAATCCCACCGCAGGCGCGGCTCGCGGCTGGCGGGAACCCTCATGACGCACCCGGGAGCCGGGCCCATCCCTGGTCCGCCCAGCAACCCGCGAGCATCGCGGCATATCCCTCGGGCGGGGGCAGCCCCTGACAGCACAGCAGGGAGGGGGCGACCCGCTCCGATCCGGTGGTCCACCACAGGCTGTAGGCGAGATAGAGGTCCTCGAGTGCCCGGGCGAGCAAGAGCGGGTAGGCGTCGCCTGGACGCCCGGAGGACGGCAGATCGAGCTGCCAGGCGTCCCCCGAGGCTTGGCCCGGTGTCCCCGCGGCGGTCGCCGGCACACCGAGGTCCAGCTCGGGCAGTGCGAGGAGCCGCTGATCGAGGTCCTGCACCCGGAAACCGTCGTCCAGGGTCGCCAGCACGATGGCCTCGGCCGCCTCGAACCAGTCCCCGGCGTTCACCGCCGCGACGCAGTTGGCCCCATCGGGCAG
Organism: uncultured Gammaproteobacteria bacterium; assembly: GCA_963714915.1. Taxonomy (GTDB): domain Bacteria; phylum Pseudomonadota; class Gammaproteobacteria; order Chromatiales; family Chromatiaceae; genus Thiodictyon. The sequence continues at coordinate 16,668 of CAVQQM010000047.1, read as the reverse complement.
CTGCCGGGCCAATGTCAGCGGGAAATAACGCCCCACCCGATCGACGCTCGGCATCAGGACCCCGATCCAGCCCGACTGGCCGGCGATCCCAGGGGTCAGCGCAAAGCGCCACAGTGGACTGGTGAGATAGACGCTCAGCCAGTCACCGCCCAGACTGGACTGACTGGCCGCCATACACTCGCGCAGCCAGCGGTCCCAGGAGTGAACGAATTGACTGGGCAGGCGGCGGGTCACGAAGTCGCCCAGTCCGGGCAGCTTGCCGTAGAGACCCGTGACGGCGGCCTCGGCTGGATCGGATGCGGGGGTCTCCATCGCGGCCTGTCTCAGAGCCGCTCGGGACAACTGAAGCCCCTCAGGGCCTCGAGCTGGAAGGGGTTGCGGACGCTGGCCGCGCGCAGATCGAGGTCCGCCGAGAGCCCCCCCGCCGAGACCTTGAGCCGATAGAGCTCCTCCTGGCCGGTGGGGCTCACCCGGGAGCGGTCGAGGAGCCGGAACCAGGCCCAGGCGCCATCCTCGGTGATCCCCGATTCGCGGCCGTCCAGGCCGACCAGCACCAGTCGCGCCCGACCGATCCCATCGGGGGCCGGCCACTGCATGGCCTGGGACTTGAGCGGGCCATGCCGGTAATCCAGGACCTGACCGCCCAGGTCGATGATGAGCTGGGCGGCCTTCGGGTCAAGCCGCGTCGGGGTCAGCTCGAAGGTCACCGCGGGGAGCTTCCCGCCACCGCCGAAGAAGGCCTCCCGGATGGTCGCCGCGCGCTGGAGCTCGACCAGGACCGAGTCGGGGATGCCGATCCCGCCGCCTGCCCAGCGCCAGGTGCGCCGGGTGGTATCGACGATCTGGCTCAAGTGCTCCGTGAAGAAGCCGTCCAGCAGACCGCCCGGTCCGAACAGGCGCCCGAAATCGTGCAGGGTGGTATCGCGGGGGCTGGCGCGCACGAAGGGATAGCGCCCGCCGATCGCCTCCCGGCAGAAGGGCAAGACCTGGGCGGTCCAGAGGTTGTTCAGCCGAGCCCGCGCCCCGCCCGCGATCAGGGTGGCGCTGTCCTGGGCGAGGGTCGCCACCAGTCCGCCCACTGGTCCCGGCAGACGGGCAGCGGCCTGCTTGGCCTCCTGGATCTCCTTGCCCTCCCCGGCGGCGAGGGTGCTCCGTCCACTGGACTCGGCCGCCGCGACGGAGCTCAGGTGCAGCTGAAGCTGGGCCAACTGTTGCTGGAGTCCATCGATAGGCGCGGGCCTGTCCTCCCCGCCGCGAACCAGGTCGCGCAGCCAGGCGAACCGCCGGCTCACGTAGGTCTCGGGCGCCTTACCAGCCTCGGGTGCGTCGCCCTGTTGGTCGCCGAAATAGCCTTCCACCCGCCGGCGCAGGCTGGCGACGCCGCCCCCCGCCCTGTCCAGGGCGCCGGTCACCCCGGCGCGCACTGCCTCGCCCGTCTTGTCCGCGTCCGTCTCCGCTGGACGATCGAGCTCGGTCTCGTCCGCGGCGGCCTCCAACAAGCGGCGCAGGGGTGACTCCTTGGGGTCGGCCAGGATGCGGGCGATCTCGGATGCGTGCTGGATGTCCCGGGCGGGCACCAGGGAGATGTCCTCGAGCAGGGCATCCCATTGCTCGGCATAGTCTTGCAGATAGCGGTCGCGAACCTCGGCGATCAGACGTTCGCCCTCGGGACTGTCGGGCTCCACCTGGGCCCGGGGCCCGAGCACCCAGGCCTCCTCGGCAGCGGCGCCAAGCATCCGCGTGATGGCGGGATCGAATCCCCGATGGTAGCCGGTGAAGGTATACAAGGCCGGGATGCCCTGATTGAGGGGCTTGCCGCTAGGACGGGTGAGGACCAGCATGGCCAGATCGCCGGCGGCCACGGCGATGGTGAAATCGGGAATGGCGTCGTCCACCCCTTGACGCTGCAACTGGCCATAGATGCGGGTGGCAAGAGGTTGATCATTGAGGATCTCCCTGGCGTCTTCGATCAGACCCCCGTCCAGGGGCAGCGGCAGCGGGACCGGCGGCTCCTCCAGCAATGCAGACAGATGTGCCTTAAGGGCCTCCATCTGCTCCGTGGTGGTCCCACGCGGCAGGTTGCCCTCCCAGTCGCGGGTGACCCAGAGCTGCACGGCGGCGGGATCGTAACGATCCAGATCGTCCAGCATCAGATAGATCCGTAGGGCGTCGTTGAGATAGTCGGGATCGGTGCCCGCCTGGCGGATCTGCTCCTCGAGCCGCAACATGACCCGCGGCAGCAGCACCTTGTGGAGCAGTCGGCGGTAGGCCAGGGTGGCCTGGGAGCCGAGCTTCTTGCCTTGATCGAGACCCAGCCCCCGGGACCAGGGCGTGCCCGCCTCCCGGTCCGCGTATCCGCCGGGGACGGCCCGGACCTGGTCGAGGAGTGGAAGGACGCCCAAGGGGTTGCGGTCCCCGGGGGCCAGGGCGTCGATCTGGGCCTCGATCGCGGTCACATCCCCCGCCACGTCGGCCACATAGGCCCGGTTTCTCATGTAGCTGGTGGTCCAGGCGGCGGCGCCGAGCAGGGCGACCCCGGCCGCGGCGGCGTAGGCCCCACGGCGCAACCACAGGCGCCGTCGCTCCAGGCGCGGATCGAGCCCCGCCAACCCGGCCTCGGGGAAGACCACCTCCTTGAGCAAGCGTGTGACAAAGAAGCTTTTGGCCGTGCCGGTGAAGGGCGCGGGGCCGCGCCGGCCGAGGCCGAAGCTCGCGGCGATGCCGCTCAGGATGCGGTCGATCGGGGTCCCGGTCTGGGTGCCGCTGGTGAAGTAGACCCCCCGCACCAGGGGCCGCTGCTCGTATCGGGTGGGAGAGAAGACATCGCCCAGAAAGCGGGAGATAGTCTCGCCCAGGGAGCCGAACTGGCGCGGGAAGCTGAACACGAGCGCGCGCTTTCCGGGGTCGCGCTCCTGCTGCATACGCCCGAGCAGCCGTTGGTCGAGGCGCTCCACCAGGGCGCGATGCTCGCCCGGGAAGGCGTCCAGTGGTGGCTTGACGTCCTGCTCAGCGTCGTACGCCAAGGTGGCGCCCCACACCTGCTCACGCCCTTCCTGACCGAGATCCGCGAAGAACTCGTTGAAACCGGCGACCAGGTCCGCCTTCATGAAGATCACATAGATCGGGCAGCGGACCTTGAAGGTGGTGTAGAGCTCCTGGATGCGTGCCCGGATCGCCCGGGCGTGGGAGTCCCGCTCGCCTTGGGACTGCTGCAGGAGATCCGACAGGCTCACGGCCACCAGCACCCCGTTGATGGGGCGGCGCGGCCGATGCTCCTTGAGCAGGGCGAGGAAGCCGCCCCAGGCGGCGCTGTCCACCTCGGCATAGCTGTCCTGGGTGGTGTAGCGACCGGCGGTATCCAGCAGCACGGCCTCGTCGGTAAACCACCAGTCGCAGTTGCGGGTGCCGCCGATGCCGTGGATGGCGTCCTGGCCGAACTGCTCGGCGAGCGGAAACCTCAGCCCCGAATTCACCAGGGCCGTGGTCTTGCCGCAACCCGGCGGGCCGATGATCAGATACCAGGGGAGCTGATAGACCCATTGCCCGCCCAAGCGGCGCCGGCCATCGCTGCGCTTGAGGACCGCCATCGCCTCGTCGAAGCGTCCGCGCAGGGCCTGCACCTCCTCCTCGGAGGCGACCCGGGCGGGATCAGGGGGGGCCTCGGGGGCAGCCGCGAGCTGGTCCATGAGCCGGCGATTGCGCATCCGCGCGACGGCGGCCGAGATGATCTGGACCAGGGCCCAGATGAGGAACAGGACGCCGATCACCCACCAGCGGACGGTCTCGGAGGCCAGGGGCTCGCGGCCGGCGAATCCGAGGAGCGGCCCGAGGAACCACACCAGGGCGGCCAGCGCGGCCGTGCCGAGCAGGGTCAGGAACCAGCGCGCACCGAGCAAGCCGAGCAACCGGTTCATGGTCTGGATGCCCCTGAGGCCAGATCGGCTCGGGCCGGTGCCAGGGTGATCTCGACCCGGCGGTTGCGTGCATCCCTGGGGTCGTCCGGGACCCGCGGCTCGGTGTCCGCACGGCCCTCCGCGGTGAATCGCCCGGGCTCGCCGGTGACCTCCGCGAGCAGGGTGGTGACGGACTCCGCGCGGGCCTGGGACAGATGCCAGTTGGACGGGAAGCGCAGGGTCTTGATGGGTGCACTGTCCGAATGGCCGGTGACCAGGACGCGGCCCGGCAATTGCGCCAGTGCCTCGCCGATGCGCCGGACCACGGGCACGAAGTTGGGCTGAAGGGTGTCACGGGCGGAGGCAAAGAGACCGTCCCCGCGGACGATCACGGTCTGGCCTCCCGGTCGGTCAATGACCTCGACCCGATCGGACGCGATGTCCTCGGCGAGCAGGGTGCGCAGGGTCACCAAGGGTGTCGGCGGCTCCGGCAAGGTTTGCGTCACCACCGGCTCGGGACGCGCGATGGGCGTCACCTGCCGCTCGGGCATGGCAGGCAGGCGCTTGTCCAGGGTGCTCAACGAGAGAAACACCGGGTCTGAATCCCGGCTCAACGCGAAGGTGAAGGCGGCGAAGAGCCCCAACAGCAGGAGAGCCGCCAGGCCCGCGAACACCCATAGGGGCAGTTGGTGGATGAGCGGATCCCGTTGCTCGCGGATCCCGCGCCAGTGGGGGGAGAGCTCGCGCTCCGAGTCCCCGCGTTGGGTGCGGATCACCTGGTAGAGGTTCTCGCGGACCCGCTCCAGTTGCTCGCGACCACCGTCGCGGACCCGATAGCGGCCCTCGAACCCGAGCGCCAGGCACAGATACATGAGCTCGAGCAGGTGCAGATTGCCGCTCGGGAAGGCGAGCAGCCGATCGAGCGCGTCATAGAACTTCTCGCCGCCCCAGGCCTCGTTGTGGAAGCTGATCAGCAGTCCGCGTTTGGCCCACACGCTCTGGCTGCCCCAGGGGGTGTCGAGCACCGATTCGTCCACCAGGGCGCAGAGCACGTAGCGGGACGGGAGGACCACCGGATCGGTGAGACCCTTGGCCCTGGCACACTGCTCGAAGGCGCGGATCTGACCGATCATCTGCTCCCGCAACCCCTCGGGGTCCGGGTGGGAGAGGGAGCCGCGCAGTTGGGCGGCGACGCTGAGCAGATCCGTGGCACAGGCCACCAATGGATTGTCCGTGGTCGCCGGCGCCAGCGGCGTACCCTGGACCGGCCTCACATCGGGCGGGACACCCATCGCCGGAGGGGTCGGCGGGGCGCCCACCTGGGGTCGACGCCCCCCGGGCATGGGCCGGATGACTGTGGGACCACCGTCGCCGGGCTGGAAGAAGGGATCGTCGTCGGTCACTGGCTACTCCCGGATGGCCCAGAGCTCGAGCTGTAGGCCCGGGAACTCGCCGCCGATGTGCAGACCGAAGCCGCCCCCCCCGGCGAGCTGTTTCCAGAACTCGCTGGTGCGGTCCAGCTCGAAATAGTCGAACCCGGCGTGGTAGGGGATCTCCAGCGGTGCTGTGGGCATGGGGCGCAGGGCGATCCCCGGCAGCGCGAGCTTCACCAGCTCCTGGATCTTGTCCAGTGGCCCGATCTTGATCTGGGTCGGAAACCGGTTGCGCAGGACCTGGGAGTCCACCTGCGCCTGACCGGCCAGCACGAAACGGGCGCCGGCGAGCAGGGACGGGTCCGAGACCAGGGCGACGCGAAAACCGAACTTGCGCTCCTGGATCGGGATGGGGATGGCCCGCTCCACCGTCTCGCGGCTGAGATACTCGCGCAGCCGCTCCATCAGGGGCGTGAAGCTCGACTCCAGATCGTCGTGCCGATAGGGCGGGAAGTCCGGCGGGCGCTTGGTGTCGCTCGCGAAGGTAGCGAGATCGCCAGCGAGTGACAGGAGGTGGCGATAGAGGGCCTCCGGGTGCAGACCCTGGACCCGCGCCAGGTGGATCACCACCGGCTCGGCCCGGTTGATCAACTGCAAGAGCAGGAAGTCGGCCCAGTCCGAGACGCCGCCCCGACCCGCCCCGCGCACCCGGGCGGCCCTGGACTCCGCCTGGCGGTGCAGCAGCCCTTGGAGCTCCTCGACGAAGTCCGCCAGGCGGGTCGTGGCGCGGTAGTCGATGCAGGGAGCGATGTAGCCCGGGTCGAGGACCACCTGGCGATCGGCGCGGCATTCCAACACCTTGGCCGCACCACAGCAGGCGAATCCGTCCCTGGCGTCGCGCTCCTTCAGCAGGCGCAGGTCCAGGCGCCCGACCTCCATCAGGGTCTCGGTGCCGGGGCCCAGGGTGTTGTCACGCACGGTGACCTCGCCGGCACGGTAGCGCAGCATGCCCTCGCGGGCCTCGGGCCCACCGCTCTCGGGCGCGCCTGGACGGCCCAGCGGCAACGCGAGATAGAGGGTCTGGCCCGCCGCGTCGTCGCCCAGATCCAGGGGCGGCGGCAAGGGGTCACTCGCGGGGGCGTCGAAGGGGGTGCCGTCGGGGAGGATGCCGGCGCAATCGGTGATGGACAGCTTGCCCAGGCCGAGCAGATCCCGGTCGATGGCGAGGCGTCTGAAGCCCCAGGGGTAGGGCGTTCCGACCCCGGTCTGGGCTCGGGTCAACCGCTCCAGATAGCGGTCGTGCTGCTGGAAGTGATGAGGCTGGAGGAAGAGGCCCTCGGCCCAGAGTACCCGGTTGTCCCAAGACATGGATGGGTCCCCTCAGCGTGGCTCGACACGGATCGCGGTGGCGTCCACCCTGACGTCCAGGGTGTTGTCCTTTCCGCTGATGAGGGGCACCAGGCCCCGCCAACTGGCGCGATCGATGTCACGGAAGGCCCCGAGCACGCCCAGGTAGCGGGCCTCCGGGCTCAGGGGCTTGCGAACCTGACTGGATTGACCAGGCGCCAGTGTCAGCTCCTCCCGGCCGATCAGCTCACCGCCCAGGGTCTCGGATTCCCGGTCGTAGAGGCTGAAGAAATCGGCCCCGCTGAAGGCGCCCTGCGCCTTGAGCTCGTAGAGACGGACCACGATGGGCAAGGCCTGGCCGCCGGGGCCGCGGTTGACGTTCGACGCCGCCGATAGATCGACTGTCAGCTCGGGGGGCGCCTTGGGGGCTGGCGGCTTCTCCACCTTCGGGGGCTTGCCGCCGCAGGCCGCGAGGCCCGTTACAACACCCGCGATCAGGAGGCAGCTCCACAGTCGTCGCACTCGCATCGAGAATCCCATTCGCTCGCCTCCTCTATCTATCTGAGATGCCTGACCGTTCCCTGCACGGCTCCTTGCGCTCGAGGCTGCTCGCTACGATTCGTTCGCAACCCCTCAGACCGGCCGTTCCCGGTTCGACCGCCGCGCCTGGGCCAGGCGCAGGATCTGATCCTCGTAGGCATGGGCGAAGGCCTCACCGAAGAGCTGCATGAAGTCCTCCGCCGCATCTGTGGCCACCTGCCCGTAGGTCTCGTTGAACAACTCCCAATAGCGCGACCTGCGCGCCATCGGCAGCAATCTGTCGAGCCCGGACGCGCTACCCAGGCGTGCCTCCAGCGCGCTCGGCTCGAAGCGGGCCAGGAGTGCGCGCAAGGCGGCCCGCAGCCCGGCGATCATCGCCATCTCATGGGCTTGGATGTCCTCGAAGGCCTCCTCTGCCGCATCCAACGCCGGCAGGAAGGCCGGGTTCGGCCGCAGCAGCAGGCGCTCCAGGGCCTCGTCCGTGCTCGCCGAAAACTTGAACGGGTTGTTCTCCGCGCGCCGGATGGTGGTGACCCCGAGGCGCAGCTCGCTCTTGAACTGGGCGCGGGCCATCATCGTGGTCGTGAGTCCCGCGGTCAGGGTCCGCAGGAGGGCCCCGGTGTCGCGCAACAGGGCCTCGGGATCCTTGACGGACGGCGGATCACCGATGCCCAGACCGGCAAACAGGGCCGAGAGGGCATCCGCGTTTGTCCCTCGCGGGATGGGCCGCGCAGACTCGGGTGAAGGCGCCGGCGCCGGCGGTTGCGGAACATCAGCACGGGGCGGCGGGGGTGAGCCTGCCTGCCCTGCCGGTCTCTCCGGAGCCTCCGGGACCTGGGGCTCACGCCCGAACGCGGGGCCCGGCGGACCGGCATCCGGGACCGCGGGCGGCTCGGGACCCCAGCCCAGATCCGCGTCGGTTAGCGGTGGGCCCTCGCCCTGCCGACTGTCCGCGCTCGGCTGCGACGGCCCCAACGGAGGACCCGACTGCCCGGGCTCTGCCAGGCGTCCGGGCACTGGCGGCAGGAGCTCATCGGCGAGTAGATCGTAGCCCTCGGGGATGGGGGCGGTATCGGGCGGGCGGAAATGCACGTGCTCGACGGGGGTCAGGCGGGGCTCCGCGGCCCGGGGCCCCTGGTCCTCGGGGACGGGACCCGAGAGGAATGGATCCAGGGCCTGGGCATCGGCGAACGGGTCTTCGGCGGGCGGGTGATCCCGGTCGGCAGGTCCGGTCCCGCCGCCCCCGAGTAGCTCCATGATGTCGGCCGCCCTTCCCGGCTGCTCCATCCCCGGCAGAGGCCGGTCATCCAGGCCAAAGGGGTCAGCGGGCGAGGCGATGGCGTCAGACTCGATCGAGACCGATAGCTCGTAAGGCCCAATCAGCAGGGTGTCGCCATCGTTCAGCGCCACGGGCCGGTTCGGCTCCAGCCGCTCGCGGGATTGATTGAGGAAGGTCCCGTTGGTGCTCAGGTCAGTGAGCCAGAATGCCCCGTCGCGCAGCTCGATACGCGCATGGTGTCCAGAGACCATCCGTTCCGGATCCGTCAGCACCAGGTCGTTGTCCGCGCTCCGCCCGAGCTGGCAGGCGCCCTCGTCGAGGTTCAGGCTCGCGGGCTGCTCTGGGGGCAGACCCACATGGCGAGTGACCTCGAGGTGAAGCACCATCCCGATCATGAACCTCTTAAGCAACCTCTCGGCGTAGTGCGGCCACCGGCCTCGCGCGCCACTCGAGGACCGGGGCATGGCCTGGATCGATTCGGGAGGGACACGTCCGGACGGCCTCACGCGGGTGGCGATGCCGCTGGACCGCAGTGAGTATAGCGAAGGTCAGGATCCGTTACGTCGCCCATACCCGGGCCGCCCATGCCCCCGCACGGCCAGGCTCCGGGATGGACGCCCTGACCATGGGTCCTCGGGCCGACGCCTTGAAGCCTGTCTGTGCCAGGCCGTAAACCAACCGGACACCGAGGATCGCGTTATTCTGATGGGTACGTGAATCGGGCGACACCCGGACAAGGCACGCTGCGAGCGGCGTCCCGATTCATGTGACGAGGACGAGGGGTGTGCCCCCGGATCAGTCCCAAGGGATCGGGTGCACCGCACGACCTTTGGGGAACGTTCGGGCGTCAGGCGCCGTCACCATCGGTGCCGTCGAGGTGAACGAAACGGAGCTTGGCGATGCGCTCAGACGATACCCGCATCACGACCCCCGAGGTCCCCGCGGAGGGCGCGGCGACGGTGCTGCGGCCGGAGACCATCCCCATCCACGGGATCCCTCCCGGCACCCTGCTGGTCAACACCTATCGGGTGGAGCGACTCCTCGGCGGTGGGGGCATGGGGGAGGTGTATCTCGCCAGCCACGCCGGGCTCGGCACCCGCCACGCGATCAAGGTGATCCGCCCCGCCATGGCCCTGAACCGCCAGGTCATGGACCTCTTCTACCGCGAGGCCAAGGTCTTGCGGGGGGTGCGCAACGACGCGGTGGTGAGCTACGACGGCTTCGTGCGCGACGATCAGGGCCGCGACTATCTGGTCATGGAGTACGTCGAGGGCCCGTCGCTCGCCGACCGATTGCGCCGCGGCCCCCTGTCCCCTTCGGATGTCATCACCCTGCGGGATCGTCTGGCGGCTGGACTCGCCGAGGCCCACCGCAAGGGCGCGGTGCATCGCGATATCTCCCCGGACAATGTGATCCTCCCAGGGAACCAGATCGACGCGGCCAAGCTCATCGACTTCGGGCTCTGCAAGCTGACGGACCCGGGCCAAGAGACCATCATCGGGTCCTCCTTCGCCGGCAAGTATCGTTATGCCTCACCGGAACAGTTCGGGCTCTACGGCGGTGCCATCGATGCACGCTCGGACATCTACAGCCTGGGTCTGATCCTGGGGGCCGCCGCCCAGGGTCGGCCGCTGGAGATGGGCGAGAGCTTCGAGGCAGCCCTGCGCAGCCGCCAGACCGTGCCGGATCTGAGCAAGGTCCCGGCCAGTCTGCGCGACTGGATCTCGGCCATGCTCCAGCCGGACCCGGCCGCCCGACCGGGGAGCCTGGATGAGCTGCTCGAGCGCTGGCCGGCCGGCGGGACCACCGCGCCCGACCGTCGGGCGGGCGGCGCCGCGCCGAGGTCGCCGACGGGCTCGGGGCCTCGGGCCGGCGTCCCGCGCCGGCCGCTGTGGGCGCTGCTCGTGGTCGTGCTCGCGGGCGGTGCCGGGGGTCTCTATTGGCTGTTGCGGCCGCTACCCGTGGTGGAGCCGCAAACGGGGCTGCCGCCCCCGGATTCCCGAGAGATCAGTCCGCTGGCTGAGGAGCCCGCGGCGTCACCCGCGGTCTCGACACCGTCGCCCGAGGATCTCGGCCAGCTCACCCGGGCCGGACGGCTGGACGAGGCGTTCGAGCGGGCCCAGGGCCTCTTGGGGTCCGGCAGTCCGCCCCCGCGCGATGAGACCTGGGCACTCGCCCAGGCCCTGCGCGGATCGGGTCGGCTAGACCACTCATTTGCCTTGATGCGCGAGCTGGCAAACGGCGGTTACGGGCCGGCCGCCCTGGGCCTCGCCGAGATGTACGACCCGCTCCACTGGTCCGCGGACACCTCACCGTTCTCCCGTCCGAATCCGACCAAGGCGCGGGAGTGGTACCGGCGGGCCTCCGAGTCCGGCATGACCGAGGCCAGTGGGCGGCTGCAAGCACTCGACGGGTTGGAGGAACAGCAGTGATCCAGGGTCGCTCCCACCACCCCGCAACCGCCCCCCGCCTGAGGTGGTTCTTGTCGTGGGCACTGATCGCGGCTGGGCTCGTGGTTTGGCCGGGGCCGAGCAGCACCGGCGCGATGGCCGCCGAGCGGCAGGCCCTGCTCATGCCGGGCAAGACTGGACTCTATCAGCGGATGCTCACCCGCCCCGGCGCGGCGCTGCGGGATGCGCCATCGCAGACGGCCAAGACCGGCAAGGAGCTGCCCCCCCTGAGCCTCTTCTATGTCTACGATCGGCAGAGGGTCGATACCCGGGAGTGGGTGGAGCTCGGCCTGGGGGCCGAGGACGCCGCCGCCGGTTGGCTGCCGGCGGACGAGGCGATCGATTGGCGCCAGACCCTGACCCTGGCCTTCACACGCACCGGGAACCGGGAGCCGGCCCTGTTCTTCCGTGATCGGGCGGCACTGGTGAATCTCCTCGAGTCGGAGGGCCTGGTCCGGGATACCCAGCGCTTCCGCGAGCTGATCCGGGACGCAAGCATCCCGCAGGACTTCCCGGTGATCGCCAAGGAGCCGGACACCTATGTAGATCCCAACCGCCAGTTCTATCTCCTGCCCATCCTCGGCCACGAGCAGGCCTATCTGGAGAGCGGACTGCGCGCCACGCTCCTCGAGGTCGCGGCGGTCACCCTTCAAGCCGGCGCGGAGGACGTGCTGGACGGCGGAGCCCCCGCCGAGGCCGCGACGCCAACCCCGGAAGGAGCCGCCACGGATTACCGAGCCGGGATCGTGTTCGTCATCGACAGCACCTCGTCCATGGGTCCCTACATCGAGCGGACCCGCGCGGCCATTCGGCGGATCTATGACCGGCTCAGGGGCTCCCGGATGGGCGACGCCCTGAGCTTCGGGGTGGTGGCCTTTCGCGACAACACCGAGGCCGCGCCCGGACTGGAGTACGTAAGCCGGGTCGCGGCAACCCTGGAGGACGGCCGCGACCCCTCCGGGTTCTTCGCCAAGATGAACCGGGTGGAGGCGGCCACCGCGTCCAGCCGGGGATTCAACGAGGACGCGTACGCCGGGGTCTACGATGCCATCGAGTCCATCGACTGGCGCGGCTACTCCGGGCGCTTCATCGTGCTGATCACCGACGCCGGCGCACGCGAGGCCAACGACCCGCTTGCGCGCACCCACCTCGGCGCCGAGCGCCTGCGCATGCTGGCCCAGGAAAAGGACCAGGCCGTGGGCGGCGGCAAGATCGCCATCGCCGTCCTGCACCTGCTGACCCCAGAGGGACGTCAGACCCACCAGCTCGCGGCGACCCAGTATCGGTCCCTCGCCCGCTGGGGCGATGCGGGAGACCTCTACTTCCCGGTGGAGGATGGATCCGTGGATGCCTTCGGGGCGCAGGTGGACGCCCTGGCCGACGTGCTGCTCAAGCAGCTCGAGGGCGTGCGGGCGGGGCGCCTGATCCAGGTCCCCGCGGGCCCCGAGTCGAGCGAGCTGGAGCGCAAGACGGCCCTGGTGGGGCGGGCCATGCAGCTCGCCTACCTGGGCCGCGAGACGGGCAGTCGCGCCCCGCGCCTGATCGACGCCTGGGTGAGCGACCGGGATCTGACGGACCCGACCCAGAAGGTCCTGGAGGTGCGCGTGCTGATCAGCAAGAATCAGTTGAGCAACCTCCAGGAGACCCTCGAGGCGATCTTCGCGGCGGGTGAGCGCACCACCATGAGCGCCAAGGACTTCTTCGGCCAGCTGCGGGGCGCCGCCGCGGCCCTCGCCCGGGACCCGGACAAGGTCAGCGCCCTGCAGGTCAAGCGTCTCGCGGACGTGGGGCTGGTGGGCGAATGGCTCGATGACCTGCCCTACACCAGCCAGATCATGAACCTCACGGAGTCGCGTTGGTTGTCCCGCTCCTACGCTGAACAGCAGGAGGTGCTGGACGTGATCGAGGAGAAGATCCGTCTCTACCGGCGCATCCACGACGACACTGACCGCTGGGTCGACCTCAGCGGGCGGGCCTCCAAGGGCGACTCAGTCACCACCATGCCGCTGGACGCCCTGCCCTGATGGCCCCGTCACCGCCCGTCTATCTCTGCCGGGACCTGGTCAAGCGCCGCCAGGCGGGCGGTGCGGGATTCGAGCTGTCGGTGCCGGAGCTGCGCATCCGCCCGGGGGAGGTCGTCGTGCTGCGGGGCGCGAGCGGCTGCGGCAAGAGCACCCTGCTCGACATACTGGCCCTGGCACTGCGCCCCGACACGGCCGGCACCTTCAGCTTCCGCCCGGAGAACCGGGAGCCCGCCGATCTGAGCCTACTCTGGGAGCGAGGAGACCTCGACGGTCTGGGACGCCTGCGGGGCGCCCATATCGGCTATGTCCTCCAGACCGGGGGCCTGCTCTCGTTCCTCACCGCCCGGGAGAACATCGCCCTGTCCTGCCGACTCCTGGGTCGGGACCCGGGGGGGCTCATCGAGCGACTCGCCGAGCGACTGGGCATCGGCGCCCAGTTGGACAAGCACCCGAGCCAGCTCTCGGTGGGAGAGCGCCAGCGTGTCGCCATCGCGCGTGCCATGGCCCATCGCCCGAGCGTGCTGCTGGCCGATGAGCCGACCGCCTCCGTGGACCCCGTCAACGCCGCGGCCATCCTGGATCTACTCCTGGAGCTGGTGAGCCAGGCCGGCGTGACCGCTGTGATCGCCAGCCACGACTGGAAACCCGAGGGCATCCCCGGGGTCCAGGTGCTAAGGCATCGCATCGAGCCGGACGGGGAGACCACGCGCTCCCTGTTCTGGAGCTGAGGACGCGATGCGCCCGACCCGTGAGATCCTGCGACTCGCCTACCGGGACTTCGCCTACGAGCGACGCATCTCACTGTGCTTCGTGCTGGCCCTGATGGCGGTCCTGACCCCGTTGCTGGTCCTGTTCGGGCTCAAGTTCGGTCTGGTTGACACCCTGGCGAGCCGCCTGGTGGAGTCGCCCGCCAACCGGGAGATCATCGCGGTCGGCAGCCGAACCTTCGACGAGGCCTGGTTCGCGCGGATGGCCGCGCGAGGCGATGTGGCCTTCGTGGTGCCCAACACCCGGCGGATCGCCGCGAGTCTGAGCCGACTGATGAACCCCGAGACGGGGAGCGACATCCGCGCCCTTCAGATGATCCCCACGGGGGCGGGTGATCCGCTGCTCGGCGACTCGGTCTCGGCCCCCGAGGGTTTCGCGGAGGTGGTGCTCTCGGCATCCGCCGCGCGCAAGCTGGCCGCGGGGCCCGGCGACCAGCTGGTGGCGCGCATCGACCGGCATCGCAACGGACGCGACGAGGGCGTGGTGTGGGAGCTGACCGTCGCCGGGGTCATCCCCCCGCAGTCCCTGGTGGACGACGCCGCCCTGGTGCCGCTGACCCTGCTGACCGCCACGGAGGACTACCGTGACGGGGTCGCCGTACCCGAGCTGGCCTGGGAGGGCGACCCACCGCTTGATGCCGCACGAAGCTACGCCCGCTTCCGGCTCTACGCGACCAGCATCTACAGTGTCGCGGGGCTGGAGTCGGAGCTGGCCGCCGAAGGGGTCGAGGTACGCACCCAGGCCGCCGAGATCGCGACCATGCAGTCGCTCGACCAGAACCTGACCCGGGTCTTCTGGCTGATCGCCCTCATCGGCACCCTGGGATTCCTGGCCTCGCTGGCGGCCAACCTGCTGGCCAACGTGGAGCGCAAGCGCCGCGAGCTCTCCATCGTTCGCCTGATCGGCTTCCCCACCGCGAGCCTGGTCCTGTTCCCGGTCGCCCAGGCGGTGCTGGTGGCGGTGCTGGGGGCCGCTGCCGCACTCGCCGTCTATCTGCCGGTGGCCACCGCATTGAATGGCTGGTTCGCCGCCAGCCTTCAGCCGGGCGAGTCCATCTGCCGATTGCTGCCTCACCACGTCTTGATCGCCCTCGGGGCGACCTTGCTGGGGGCCGCCTGCTCCGCCGCCTGGGCCGGCTGGCGTGCGGCACGTATCGAGCCCGCGGAGGGACTACGGGATGTCTGACATGCCTCATTCAAACCAGAGAACGGGTCGCCGACTCCATGCCGTGCACGGGCCCACGGGTCCGGCGCGGGCATCCGGCGGGGCATCCGGCTAGGCGCGGCCGCCCCGCGAGAGGGCAACGGCAGGGTACCCGCGCCCTGCTCCTGTTCGCCGCACTCTGGCTGGGTCTGATCCCCCCTTCCGCCGCACAGACCGAGATCACCTGGCCCGAGAAGCTCTACAACCCGGCCCCCGCCGACGACGACCTGGTCCTGCCGCTGGCCTGCGGCGGGGCGATGGTCTTTCGGGCCGTGGACATCCCCTCTGGCGACCTGCTGGACGACCGGCCGGTGGAGCTCGGCCAGACGGACGCGGATCGCGGATACAAGGAAGGTCGGCGTCTGAGCCACCTGGCCGGCTCATTCACCGACCCCGCCTCGTCGGCGCGCCGCTACTACATCGCGAAATACGAGACCACGCGGGACCAGTATGCCGCGCTGACCCAGGCGAGCTGTCCCGAGCCTTCCATGCGCGGCCGCCTCCCCGCGACCGACCTGAGCTGGTTCGACGCCCTGGACTTCGCGCGCCGTTACACCGAGTGGCTGCTCACCAACACACCGGACGCCCTGCCCAACGAGGACCGGGAGCCCGGGTTCCTGCGGCTGCCGACCGAGGAGGAATGGGAGTTCGCGGCCCGCGGCGGGCTCAAGGTCGACGAGGCCGACTTCCTGGCGCCGGTCTTCCCCATGACGGAGGGGGATCTCGCGCTCTATGCCTGGTTCGAGAGCACCCGATCCGCGGAGGGCGAGCTGCACCCGGTGGGCCTGCTGAAGCCCAACCCGCTCGGCCTCTTCGACATCCTCGGCAACGCCGCCGAGATGACCCTGGTCCCCTTCCATCTCGATCGACGGGGACGCCCCCATGGCCAGGCGGGCGGGTTCGTGAGCCGAGGCGGAGACATATTCACCCCGGAGGGCCAGCTCGGCAGTGCCGTGCGCCAGGAGCACAACTATTTCAACGCGGCGACCGGACGCGCCAAGACCCTGGACAGCCTCGGCTTCCGACTCGTCCTCACGGCCCCCGTGATCGTCTCCGCCCAACGCCTGGATGCCATCAAGCAGGCATGGTCGGTGCTGCCCGACCTGACGACCGACGCCAGCGGCGACGCCGAACAGGCCCTCAAGGACCTCCAGCAACTGGCCGAGCAATCGCGCGACGATGCCCTGCGGGCGCGCCTCGAGCTCATCCAACGCAACATGGAAAAGGGTCAGGCCGAGGTCAACGAGGCGCGCATCCGCACCCTGCGCGCCCTATTGCGCATGGGTGCCTTCCTCGGCAAGCGGGTGGTCACCGACCGGCAGCGGATCAAGGCCATCGAGCAGCTCATGACCCTGGCCGAGACCCGCTTCCAGGCCTTCGTGGCAGAGGTATCCGGCAAATCGGGGGCCGACGAGGCCATCGACCAGGCGCGCGCGTCGCTGAGAGACAAGATGGAGAAATGGAAGATCCAGCTCGACGAGATCCGGGCGAGCCTGGACAACAGCCTCTCCTACTACGGCGACATGGTGATCAGCCTGGGCCGGGACTACGGCGACCAAGAGTCCAAGGCCAGTCTCCAGGTGGTCAGCGACGAGTTCCGTCTGAAACAGAACGCCTATCTGATCCCTTACGCAGGGGCCTTCGTGGGCCACATGGCGGCCTACCGCGACACCGGGGCGGCGGACAAGGCGCGCTGGCAGCAGGAACTGCTGGACCTCGATCCGGGTCCCGGCGCCTGAGCTGTCTGATCGCGCGCGCCCGGGCGGCTCCCGTCCCCTATGATTGGCGTGA